>CAYFMT010000001.1:0-233760 GCA_964344305.1 uncultured bacterium
GAAGTACACCTTAACTTTTTAAATGAAAAGTCCGAAAGATTTAAAAGACTTACAAATGAGTTCATGGAAGAATTGAACGAATACATTGGATCGGTTCCCGAGGCTGATAATGTGGATATCGGGACAGCCACCTTTGGTGGACGGCCTATCTCCATCAAACTTCTTAGCTCAGATTATTCCCAGTTGCTAAGGGCAAAGGACCTGCTAAAAGCAGAATTGGAGAAAATTGACGGCATCAAGGATATTCAGGATGATACGCCCCTTGGTAATAATGAGTTTATCATAGAGCTCAAACCGCAGGCGAAAGCACTTGGTTTTACGCTCAGGGATATCTCCACTCAGCTTCGACAGGGGTTTTTCGGACAGGAAGTAATGCGTCTGCAAAAAGGCCGGGATGAACTGCGTGTCTGGGTTCGGTTTACAAAAGATGAGCGCGTTTCCATTAGCCAGATTGAAAACCTGAAGATCAGGACCCATAATGGTGATTACGTGCCCTTTAAGGAATTGGCGACTTACAAAATTGAGCGGGGATTAAGACAGATTCGGCATGAAAATGGCTACAGATCTGTTCGCGTTTTTTCAAATTTCGATCATGAAAAAAACAATCTGGCCGTAGTGCTGGGTGAGCTTGAGTCCGATATTCTCCCTCGAGTATTATCCCAGGTAGATGGAGTAAGCAAAAGCGCCGGTGGACAACAGGAGTATATGCAAAAAATGATGAACTCCATCACCTATTCCATGTCCCTGGCAGCAGTGGCGATCTTTACTATTCTGATGTTTCTGTTAAAATCCTATTTCCAGACACTTCTTATTATGTCCCTAATCCCCCTTGGTGTCATCGGAGCTGTGATTGGACATTATTTGAAAGGGATCCCCGTTTCCATTTTGTCCTTCCTTGGGATTGTCGCGCTGGCAGGAATTATTATCAATGATTCTGTGGTGTTGATCGATCGCTACAACAACTACATAAAAAAGGGCATGAAGGTAAAAGATGCTGTATGGGAAGCAGGAAAAACACGTTTTCGCCCTATTATCCTCACCACCATAACCACTTCTGTTGGGCTTGCGCCTCTCATACTTCAAAGGAGTCAGCAGGGACAGTGGCTGGTGCCCATGGCCCTATCGGTTGCAGCCGGGTTGATTTTTGGAACCATGATTACCCTTCTTATTCTACCATCAGCAATTTATTGTGGTAGCGATATCCGTGTGTTCTTCAATGGGCTGGGTAACAAATTGTTCGGTCGTTCAGTCAAATCAAGGCTGGAGCTGGAACCGGCTTACCGATCATTGAAGCAGCCCGATGAAGATGAGGGGTTGTAGTATATTTATGAATTTCTGGCTGGGATACTCCCCGTCATAGCTAAATTATTTGACTAATGCTACAGCGCAGAGCACTGTAACAAGGTATGGTAGACAAGTTAAGCTTGTCTGGATGCAATAAGTTATATCTTCCTGGTCACTATTATTGTTTTCTATACAAATCAAAGACGAAGTTCGCATCCTCCTGAGGCAGCGGCTCCCCAAGAAGAGAAGCGATTTGTACCTGTGATGCGTCTCGTTGTCCCAGCAGGACACATCCTGTTGGAGAATCTGGAAACAATGCATCTACCAGGCCGTGCATTACCGGTTCAGAATGGTGAGCAAATCTGTTTTCCAGCATGGATTTGTTTTCTAGCATACGATCAATAAAGGACTGTTCGCCAAACTCCGGTACATTTTGTCGAAAATCGCCTTCTGGAAACGTCGTGGGCTTTAAATATTTACCCGTCAATAACCCCTGCTTGATAGGAGAGAAAAAACAGGCACCTATATTCTGATTGTTGACATATTCCTTTAAACCGGATGTTGTATACATATCATCATGGACATTTCGATAGGGCTGAACAGCATCCGGCTTAACAGCGTCTATGTATTTCATGATTTTATGCGAATCCCAGTCCGACAGGCCAATAAAACGAATTTTTCCTTCATCCTTGAATCGATACATGAGTTCTACCGCCATTTCAAATGAAGCCTGCGTATCGAAATTGCAATGGTGGAGATAGTAGAGATCGATCACATCCACGTTGAGATTTCTAAGCGACCGCACAATGTGTCGTCTCATCATGCTTGGATGATAAAATGTCTCCAACCCTTCCTTGTCCCACCCGACCTTTGTGGCAAGAAAAATGTCTTTTCGGGGTACACTGTCCCACACAGAACCAATAACCTCTTCTGAACGTCCATTTCCATAAACATCTGCTGTGTCCCAGTGATTGATACCCAGCTCCCATGCTTTTTTAAGTGCTTCTCTGGAAACATCATCCTTCTGGCCTGTCCAGCCAACGGATGTTGAACCGGATTTGTTGCCGCCGCCATATGACCATGTCCCTAAACTGATCCTGGACACCTTTTCGCCTGTTTTTCCCAGAACAATTTGATTCATTTTACTTTCCTTTTTTATTGCCTGACGTAGATACCAGCCACTGGAAAAGAGCCAGGTGCTCCCGTCTTTCTGTTAGTAGTTCCGGGTGCCATTGTACAGCTATGAGAAGATCGGGGTATGATTCACTTTCCACAGATTCAATCAATCCATCATCGGCATATCCTGTAGGAATCAATCCTTCGCCGAGCGCCCGAATACCCTGATGATGTGTGCTTGCTACCGAGGGTGTGGTTTCTCCCATTATTGAAGCTACAAGGGAGTCGCCTGTGAGGTTAACAGTATGCTCAACCCACGCACCGTTGAATACACCATGATTAACATGATTTGGTACCAGCGCGTTAATATCCTCATACAGTGATCCGCCGTGGATAACATTGATATGCTGAAGCCCTACACAAATGGCCAGAACCGGTTTACCGTTCTTCAATGTCTCTTGAACTATGCCCCGGTCGAACCGCTCTCTTTCTGGTGCCATGGTTGGTATTACCACCAGATCCGGGTGCTCACTTGGGTAACACTCCGGGGGAATATCATCTCCTCCTACCATAAGCAAGCCATCTATGGATTTCACAATCTCAGGCAGGGTAGAGTCATCGTCCGGATAATGCAGCGTCATGGGGATTCCGCCACCTTTGTAAATGGCTGAGAAGTATTTTTCTTTCGTGCCATTCCACATGGCACCATCCCGCTCATAATAGTATGGATTAATCCCTATGATTGGTTTTGACATTCTGGTGGTGAATAAAGTTTAAAGAAGTTAGGATGCTCCATCGTTAAACTCACACCCCTTTTATGAAGTCACTCATGAAAATTCTGGATATTGGTCACCGAAATCACTCGGTGGACACCGCCATCTCAATCCTTGAGACAGAAGTCAGTGATGCCATATTTAAAGGTCAGATCCGAGCCATAAAAATCATCCATGGGCATGGAAAGGGTGCTCTGCGGAACGCGGTTCGTGAGTGGTGTGATTACCAGCATGGACGATTCCTGGCTGTGATCCATGGTGAAGATTATGACCTGTTTCACCGGGATTCTGCGGACATGCGCGCAGCGTGCAACCATCCCCGGGATTATGATCTTGGAAAGAAAAACCGGGCCGTAACCTATATCTGGCTTCAATAATTGGTTGCGAACTAAATCGTAAAAAGTAGAAATTGTGAATTGAGATAGTAACGCGGTGTATGAAATATAACCAGTATCGTTTGATACCTCTCATCTCTCATCCATCACAAATCACCATCCCCCCACTTCTCTCTTCCATGAACCATGCTCCATCTTCCATCACCCTTGTCATCCGATCATCTGTAGAAGTTGTGCACAGATAAGCGCTGCGTATGTTCCCAGGACATACCCCGCAATGCCCAGCATAACGCCTACTGTAGCCAGGGCCGGATGAAACGCTGCGGCGACGATTGGTGCAGAAGCAGCTCCTCCCACATTGGCCTGACTGCCTACAGCCATGAAGAATAGGGGGGCCTTTATCCATTTCATTACACCAAACATAATTAACACATGTACGCTGATCCATGTAATGCCCATGGCAAACAGCATGGGGTATTCGATAACAGCTTTTAAATCCGCGTGGGCACCAATGACGCCAATAAGTAAATAGAGCAGAAGTGTGCCAATTTTCGAAGCACCTGCTCCTTCAAGATTTTTAATCTTTGTAAATGAAAACACCACGCCCACTGTTGTAACGATGATGACCGTCCATGTCGTGTGAGATATAATCTGTCCGATGGGGGGTAATGCCTGTCCCGCCAGATATGCCAGCCATGAACCACCAAACCCAATCATCATGATGACCATATAATCGGTTACAGAAGAAACACGGTTTGCCTTTTCCTGGAAAGAGATCACTTTGTCTTTCAATTCAGTAATGGCTGAGTTGTCCGCTTTTAGCCAGGCATCAAATGCGTCGGAGCGTCCGGCAAGGAATAGCAGAGTGCCTGTCCAAATGTTCGCAGCCAGAACATCCACAATCACCATGGTACCCAGCATAGCATCTGTGGTACCAACAGACTTACCGATGGCGATGAAGTTTGCACCGCCGCCTATCCATGATCCGGCCAGTGCAGCCATCCCTTTCCATATATCCGGTGGCAAATAGGATTGAAACAGGAACAGCGCGATGGGACCACCAATCACAATACCAAGCGTACCGGACAGGAACATGATAACTGCTTTCGGCCCCAGGCGGATGATCCCCACAATGTCTACAGCCAGCGTCAGGAGTAACAAGCTTGCCGGCAGGACGAATGTTTTAATCGATGAATAGATCGGAGCGCTCTGAGGAATAATGTTCATGGAAGACAGGATGGATGGAATAAAATAGGCAAATACCAGAGAGGGCACTATTTTGAAAATTCTTTCTGTCCGCCTGTGATTCGCTGCAATAAAAATGAGTGCCGGTATGGTGATCAGCACGGCCAGGAGCCCAAAGGGGTGTTCGATTAGCGTTGTTTTCTCTATAGGTGTCATGATTAGAACAATCCTGCGTATCTTTCTAAAATAAAATCTTTGACGGGAATTCCCCGTTGCCAGTACTGGTCCTGAACCTGAGCCGTGGGCACACCACCCTTCAGCATGGTATCCAGATATTGTTCGAAAAACACGGCTTCAGATCGATCGCTGTCTCCCTGACGCTCATGTAATCCGTCGATAGATAGTTTGCTGAACTCTTCAATCCATTCGCGTATTGTTTTTCTGCTGGGTCCCATCACATCCATTCCCACATGCTGTGCAATACGCTGTAACTGTTCCCGTTCATCTGCTGTCCATTGCTTTACAAGTTCATAGGCTCTTTTTCTTGATGTTTCCGAATAAAGCAACCCTACATAAAACGCCACTGATGCAAGTTCTGATCCAAATGGAGGGCGATCCATGTTTCGAATTTCCAGCATCTTCTTTAGCCGAACATGGGGGAACAGCTGATGGAGCGCCAGTTGGATGTTTTCATCTGACAGGAGATCCGCATCATTTAGTATATGCAACCACTTTCCAATTGGACCGTCAAAGGGCAATACCGTTTCATCAGTGCCTCGCACAAAAATAGCCGGTACCATTTGCACAAGTCTACTGTATGCCTCCACAAGACCCTTCTTCTCTACAATACCAAAATCAGTAAGATGTCCACATCGTTCATTATCGGTTTTCTGCCAGATTTTGTAGCGTATATTTTCACGATCCACGGGTTTTCCATTCTGAAATGGGCTGTGTGAAAACATGATTGACGTCATTGGCGTGAGGCAGTCCGCTACGTATGCCATTTCTTCGGCCTCTTCCAGGGATGAATAATCCAGGTTCACCTGCACACTGGTGGTATTTCTCATCATCCAGGAACCTGTGTCTCCGGTAAATTGAAACCGATTATGCATGTATTGATATTTATCCAGATCAATAAGTTCGATTTTGTCGGGTGAATAGATGGGTTCTACAGAAAAATCAATGGCGAACAGGTTTTCCTTTTCACATATCTCATCGGATACTTCCATGTAGTGTTGTAAAGCGTCGTCCAGTTCAAACAGGGATGATAGAGGTGGGGAGGCCCACTCCAGTTGTCCGCCGGGCTCAATGGTCAGGGTGCATGACTTGCCTTGAGAATCAAATTCAGAAGCAATGGCATCTCTTAGTTCTACCGAAGAAAAGGAGTCTCCACTGTTTACCGGTAATCTTTCTCCATTTCGCCTATAATAGAAGCATTCCACTTCAATACCGATTTTTCTTTCGCTGGTGGGTTTGGTATTTGAGAGAATAGATGAAAGGATTCTGTCTGTTAACGTCATGGTATATAAGATTACTGACGCATCTCTTTACCAGTAAAGAGAATTATACAAATAACAGGATTGAAAATTTAAGGTAGTCCCTGCGTCTCCAATGCGCTGCTCTCCATTTTATTAAGTTGGACTCTCCGATGTGACTGCCTATTTTTCCCGTTGGTATGGTTCCTCTTGTTGTATTTAAGGCGAATGAAAATCAATCGGTATTCTAACAAACCGTGTTGTAAATTTTAGGCTAATTTTTTATCAAGAGGAAAACAAAATGAAACATGTGTATTTCTTTGGCAACGGCAAAGCTGATGGTCGTGCCGACATGAAAAATCTATTGGGTGGGAAGGGTGCCAACCTGGCAGAAATGACCAGCCTTGGTATACCAGTGCCCCCCGGATTCACCATCACGACTGATGTTTGTACCCTGTACTATGAAAATAATGGCAACCTGCCAGAAGAACTGGAAGGACAGGTGCACGATGCAATCTTGCAGAACGAGGCCATTATGGGTACAAAATTTGGTGATCCCGAGAATCCGCTTCTGTTCTCAGTAAGGTCCGGCGCTCGGATGTCCATGCCTGGAATGATGGAAACTGTTCTGAATATTGGTCTTACATCCAAGACCATCCCTGGATTTATTGCCAAAACGAACAACCCTCGGTTTGTATACGATGCATACCGTCGTCTCATCATGATGTATTCAGATGTGGTGATGGAGAAAGCTGCCGGTGTAGAGCCGGAAAATGGGAAAGGCATTCGTCAACGACTAGAATCTATACTTGACTCATACAAAGAATCCAATGGATACACATCAGACGTTGACATGACAGGAGACGACTGGAAAGCCATTTCAGATTCGTTCAAGAATGAAATCAAGACGGTCCTTGGTGAGGAATTCCCTGATGATCACTATGATCAATTGTGGGGTGGTGTGAAAGCTGTTTTCTCTAGCTGGAATGGAAAGCGCGCCGTGAACTACAGGCGTATTGAAGGCATCCCCGGGGAATGGGGAACGGCCGTGAATGTCCAGACCATGGTCTTCGGAAATACTGGTGAAGATTCCGCAACTGGAGTGGCGTTCACTCGGAATCCTGCCACGGGTGAAAACCTGTTCTATGGTGAATGGCTACAGAACGCACAGGGCGAGGATGTAGTGGCCGGTACTCGTACACCCAACCCGTTAAATCTTGCCACAAAAACAGATGACAACAAAGACAGCCTCAGTCTCGAAGAATTTCTTCCTGAAGTGTACGCAGATCTTGATGGTTATCGCACAAAGCTTGAAACCCATTACCGCGACATGCAGGATGTGGAATTTACCATCGAAGAGGGTCGTCTCTGGATGTTGCAAACCCGATCCGGTAAACGGAATGGACCCGCAGCCATTAAGATTGCTGTTGATATGGCCAACGAAGGTCTTATAAATAAAGAAGAAGCCCTTTTACGCGTAAAACCTTCACAGCTCGATGAGTTGCTTCATCCCATGGTGGATCCGGATTCAGAGAAATCTATAGCCGTACTTGCCAAGGGATTGCCTGCAGGTCCTGGCGGTGCAAAAGGACAAATTGTTTTCACAGCTGACGATGCAGAAGCATGGGCAAAAGATGGGAAAACCGTAGTGCTGGTTCGCGAGGAAACATCCCCGGAAGATGTTCATGGGATGCACGCTGCCGCAGCTATTTTAACTGCAAAAGGTGGCATGACTAGTCATGCAGCTCTTGTTGCCCGCGGTTGGGGTAAATGCTGTATTGTGGGTTGCAGTGCTATTCATATTGATTCGGACAAGAAAATCCTGACCGTTGACGGGCAATCATTCAAAGAGGGTGATTTCTTTACTCTGAATGGTACGGCTGGTAAAGTTTATGCCGGTGAATTGCCTTTGCTGGACGCTGACCCGGAACATAACAGGGAATATGCTGAGCTTATGACCTGGGCCGATGAGGTTCGCACCCTGAAAGTGCGCACCAATGCGGACCGCCCTGAAGATGCTGCCCAGGCACGTGGATTTGGAGCGCAGGGAATTGGCCTTTGCAGAACAGAACACATGTTCTTTGATCCAGAACGTATTCTTGCTGTTCGAAAAATGATCCTTGCTGGATCCAAAGAAGAACGTCGTAACGCTGTCATGGAGCTTCTTCCATTCCAGCGGGATGATTTTTATGGTATCCTGAATGCCATGGAAGGATTGCCCGTAACGGTTCGATTCCTGGATCCACCTCTCCATGAATTCATGCCTCAAACTGATGAACAGATTTCTGAGCTTGCCAAGGAACTGGGGATTACTCCTGAGGTAATCCGTTCTCGGATGGCTAATCTTCATGAGTTCAACCCCATGCTTGGCCATCGCGGATGTCGCCTTGGTGTTGCCTATCCTGAAATCACAGAAATGCAATCCCGGGCCATTTTCGAAGCAACGGCTAAACTGACGAAAGAAGGAAAGAGCGTCCATCCGGAAATCATGATTCCGCTTGTTGGAACTCATACAGAGTTCAGGAACCAGGAGAGGGTTGTTCGCTCTGTTGCGAAGGATGTCATGGATGAACAATCCATCACGTTTGACTACCTTGTAGGTACCATGATCGAGTTACCAAGAGCAGCGTTAACGGCTGATCAAATCGCAGAACATGCTGAATTTTTCAGCTTTGGCACCAATGACTTGACTCAGACAACCTACGGGTTTAGTCGAGATGATATAGGTGGGTTCCTACCGTATTATCTTGAGGAGGGAATCCTGGAGCATGATCCTTTTGAAAGCCTGGACACAACTGGTGTTGGTCAACTGGTCCAAATGGGAACAGAAAAAGGACGCAGTGTACGCGAAAAACTGAAAGTGGGCATTTGCGGTGAGCATGGCGGGGACCCTGATTCTATTCAATTCTGTCATCAGATAGGATTGGATTATGTAAGCTGTTCTCCCTTCCGTGTACCTGTTGCACGACTGGCCGCTGCACACGCAACGCTGAACAATTAATCTATATACAATATGGTAGAGACACGGCATACCGTGTCTCTACCATATAATAAATGTTATATCAGTGCAAAATCCGCTGAAAAATGCCGGAGGAATTTCGGTTGTTTTGTAATGCGATAACCTTTCAATGATTCTCGCCCGTTGTACACATCCCTGCACACCTCAATAACATAATCAATATGGCTCTGCGTGTGGGTTCTTCTTGGTAATGCCAGTCTAACCAGTTCCATATTTCCCGGTGTTTCAACTCCCGTTTCTTCGTCCACCTTTCCAAACATGACTGACCCAATCTCCACAGTGCGAATTCCTCCTTCAAGATAAAGAGCAGCTGACAGGCTCTGACCCGGGTACTGAAGAGGCGATATATGGGGTAGCAATGCTTTCGCATCTATATAAACTGCATGCCCTCCTGGTGGCTGAACAATGGGATAGCCAATATCAGACAGATGTTCACCAAGATATCGTGCTTCTGCAAGACGGTACTCCAGGTAATCCTCTTCCACAACCTCCTTTAGCCCAACCGCAATGGCATCCAGGTCGCGGCCTGCGAGACCCCCGTAGGTTGGAAATCCTTCCGTAAGGATTAGTAAATCTTTCTCCCGCTGTGCCAGAACATCGCTGTTAGTGCAGAGAAACCCGCCAATGTTCACCATACCGTCCTTTTTCGCGCTCATGGTACATCCATCAGCATAGCCCATCATCTCCCTTACAATGTCCTTCACTGGTGTGTTTTCATACCCTGGTTCACGAAGTTTTATGAAGTAGGCATTCTCTGCAAATCTTGCGGCATCGAAATAGAGCGGTATTCCGTATTTGTCCAATACTGCTTTTACCTGTTTCACGTTTTCCATGGATACGGGTTGGCCGCCTCCTGAGTTGTTGGTTATGGTGAGCATGCACAGTGGAATTTTTTCCACTCCAACGGACTGAATGGACTCTTCAAGTTTTTCCACATCCATATTGCCCTTGAATGGGTGAGTTGATTGAGGATCCAATCCTTCGGGAATCACCATATCCCTGGCTTCCGCTTTTTGAAATTCAACATTGGCCCGTGTGGTATCAAAATGGGTGTTGTTGGGCACAACATCACCTGGCTTACACATGACAGAGAACAGGATACGTTCAGCGGCCCGTCCCTGGTGAGCCGGTATGACATTCTTGAATCCCATGAGATCCTGAACGGCTGCCTCAAAGCGCTGAAAACTCTGGCTACCGGCATAAGATTCATCTCCTCGCATAATGGCCGCCCATTGTTCTGAGCTCATGGCGCCGGTTCCGCTGTCTGTTAACAGATCAATGATCACATCCTGGGATTGAATCTTGAAGAGATTGTGGTGAGCCCTGTCAAGGATCGATTCTCGTTCTTCTCTGGTTGTGAGGCGCAAGGGTTCCACCGATTTAATGATGAACGGTTCAATGACTGTGCGGAACTTTTTTTGCTGGTCTTTCATGGTGTCCCTGACTAATGTGTTAGGTGAGTAGTTTTCTGACGGTAATCATGTCGTCTTCTTTTTTATGGATTTGAAATCCTTCTGATAAATATAATTCCAATGGGCCCCAATGGTTTGCAGCATCGCCTGACATCTCTTCAAGGGGATATCCCTCTGCAAATAAAAGTCCCATATTGTAAAAATCCCTGCAGGCACGATTCAGCAGGGCACGGGCAACCCCTTTTCGTCGATAATCCCTGGCAATTATGAAACAGGCGATTGATCCAATTTTGTCTTCGTCAGGCTCCGGGTAATCCGGTGTGATGGTCGCGTTAGCGCGGAGCCCGGCATTGCACCACCCGATGGGTGTAGAATCCATATATGCAAGATATCCTGTTAGTTTTCCCTGTTGGATACACTGGATTGAATCTCGCCGGTTTTCCTCGCCAGTCCGCTCTTTCCATGAACAGGTTTCATGGGGTGCGTGGGGAAAATAGCAATAGCAGGATGCCCAGTCAGGATTATCAACAAAAGCAACCTTCTCAAAGAAATGAATATAGTCGGATATACGGTCCGGTGTCAGGGGCTCGATCCGGGGGTGAACAGATTGGTTTTTCGGTATCATGCTGGACCCTGTAACATGGACAAAATTTAGACAGGGTTTTCATTTGTGTGTTTCAAAAAAAGTCCCGACACATTGTATCGGGACTTTTGGAGGCGGCTGTGAATTGGCGTTATTTCAGAAACATTATTTTTTGCCTGGCAGTATACATTATTTCATCTTTGCTATCCCTGGCATGCATTTGTATAAAATAAACACCGCTTGCTACACGAGATCCGTGCTGGGTTGTACCATTCCATTGAACACTATTCAATCCTGCTGCCATCTGGCTTCCTTTCATAAGTGTCATTATTTCTCTCCCAAGAATATCAAGCACTGTTATTGTAACGCGACTTTCCTTAGGCAGATCAAACTGAATGGTCGTGACGGGATTGAATGGATTCGGGAAAGCTGGGTATAGTGCATACTGATTGGGAAGATTATCCTCTTTTGTTGCTTTTCCTTTTGAAAATAACTGCCTGTACAGCATGGCAGAATTTGTATTGGAAAACTCAGTCATTAACCTTTTCTCTGATGACTGCACCTTTGATCTGGCTTCTGCCATCTCTGGAGATTCTCTCAACAATATTGAGCCATCAGAGTCTTCAATGAGCATCGCCATTTCAAAAAGGTAGTATTCTTCCAAATTTGATCCTGCTGCATTTTCAATCAGATCCTCTGCCAGGGCTACTGCTTCCATATCCAGCTCCTGTTTTTTGTATTCCCAAATAAGGAAGTTTCTTGCAATATCCTTTTGGTCTTCTTCGGTGAACTCCTGAATTACTTCACCAAGCGTTATCATCCATGGATCCTTTAAGTCCAGCGTGGAATAGCATCTATCCAGTCCATTCAGTGCAATCTGCAAAAAATATTTATCCGGTCTTTCATCCAGAAACATTTGATAGGATTCAATGGCTTCTTGATAGTTTCCCATTTCCTCTTGCCTTAGACCGTTTACAAGGTTCTCAGATCGATTGTTATAGGGGTTTGGATCTATCCCGTTAATCCAAAGGCTTGGTGCAGTGGGTTCGGTGCTAATGTTCCCGTAAATGGATTCTCCACCGGGCCCATTTATATCATCGAGGTCTTCATGCCAGTAGTTCACCTGGGCATACATGACATCCTGAAGTGGTCCATCTGCTGTATTTCGATAAATATCATACAGGGCATTTCCATGGATGTGGTTAAAGCCCCCATAGATCTGCCCAGCCTGGACATGGTAAGTGCCCATTTCTGGAGTACCGGAAAAGGTCGTGTACATACCATTTCCATTATTATTAGAAATTCGGTTGTTTACAAAATAGCCTGATTCATCTTCATCCACATTCATTGTCAATCTTGGGGAAGAGGCAAATGATAGAATCCCGGAATCATGGATACTGCTGTTTTGTCCATTGTCATAAATGTGATTACCAATTAATGCAGCATTTGAGCCATCAAACAATCCTACACCTATAAACTCATTTGAATATATGCGGTTATCTGAAATGAGGGGATCTGAATACCACCCTAAAACCCCAACTGTGTTATTATATATCTCATTGTTGTCAATCCAAAAGCTTGAATTGTCTGTTCCTGAGAATTTTATTCCAATTCCATTTTCAAATATTCTACTATGTCTAATGGTGCCGTTACTGCCTGCAGCCAGGTAAATAGCGGGACCACTTGTTACACCGGAAATGTTACCGTTTAACCAGTTAAGTTGACCCCCATCCACAACAACGCCTTTCCAGGACACATTGGGGGTTGTTGTTGTAAAATTCAGTTCATTCTCTTCTGATCCATTTACATTTAAGGTTCCCCTTACAGTAAGCCTGGCATCCTCATCTGCATAAATTTGGGTACCCTCATCTATGGTAACTGATACACTCTCCGGTACCAGAACGTTGCCGGAAATCAGGGCACTTCCATTCAATGTAAGGCTCTCCTCAATAATACCTGTTGTTTTGTGATAGTATAGAGCGCCAATATCTATTTTTGTGCCATCTGGATCCCTGTCGTCGGGATCGGTTTCCCAATCAAATCCATCTCCATCGAGATCGGGAGCTCCTGCATCGATTAACGGGCTCGTCGCGGATGGAGAATAATTGCCCTGTTCAACATTCACCATGCTGTTATTGCCAATGTCAATGTTGGAATCGTTGAGATTGATCTCGGTGGGAAAATTGTCAAAACCGCAGTAATCAATAAAGAAATAGTCTGGTGTGCCGCCGTCGGGAGGCGGTGCATTGCCTATCTCTGGAATCTCAATTGGTGTTGCACATCCTACAAAAGCAGTATTCATTATATGCAACCTCTCTGTGTCGACAGTCTGTCCGAGAATACCGGTTTCACAAGCAGCTATTGTTGCGTTTGTTATCCTCACATCAGCCAGTATTCGAAATATATCAATCCCTGTAATCGCCCCTTCTAGAACAAAGTAGCTTGCATCTAAAGAGGCATCATACACTCTGATTCCATCGAACTGATCACTGCCCGTCTCGCCAGCAGAATGGAACCTTACGGGTTGATCGGCTGTCCCATTAATTTTTAATTCTCCATCCCAAACCAGGATTTGTGTTCCAGAACCAAATGTGTAGTCAGCGCCGGCCGGTATGGACAGGGATTCATATATTGGTATTGTCTGATCGACCATTTCATTAATTGGGTCTGTCTGGTAGATGGCAGTAATGGTAGCACCTTCCTGATGGAAAACAACATCTGTTGTTCGTTGAGCTGTTGGTTCATCCATTCCATTGCCAAAGTCCACTCCTGAGCCTTCCCATCGGTCAAAAGTAAAAATGCCTTCTGTTGTAGCATGGTATTCAGGTGCCTTTAGTTTGTAGATGGGATGATTGGGCTGGAATTGGTCGTTTTCAAATAGAAACACCTCTATATTTTCATCGGAATCCATATAATCTGATATAGGTAGAAACCCATTTGATCGCACCCAATTCTCTGGGTTTGGATCGTTTGCGTTTATAACAAACCATGGGTCTCTTAATTTGATATTTATATCATATTCATTCTGAACTTGGATTCGTAGAGACTGCTTAAAGTTAGCAATCTGGTGCGCTATCCCATGTTCTACATAAACAGTATTTCTTAATTGATAGTTATTGATATTCCATTTGTGATGTTGGGCTTGAATCCCTGGTAACTTATAATGATCAGTCATTATTGTTTGGGTCGAATGGTTGGGCAGGGACAACGTTGTGCCGCTTGGAACGCCAGATACCAGCCCTAGAATAGACAGGGTGGTCCCCTCTAAATTGTTCCCCTCAAACTCATTGCTGAGTTGGACATCTACAACTCCTTCTTCAAGGATTTCGAACAGTTCATCAATGGAATGTTGAGTGATATCAGAATGATAGAATGAAGAATTCTGATGTACAATATGATCAAACTTTGTTGATCCTAATTCCAGAATATTTCCAATTTCATCAAATACTTCATCTGAAAGGTCAAGGGCTGAAAATGTTGGAATGAAAACAGGATCATAATTGATATCGATAGAGGTTGTGGCCCAGGTAACGGGGATAAACAGAATATTCTGTGAGTGTTCAATATAGTAGTGAAACTCCAGTGAGTTTAGGGAGCCGGGCTGAATATCCTCTGGTTCCGAGGATATTGTGCTTTCATAGTCTAGTCCCAACAAATCTCCTGAAATAGAAAAGAGTGGTTCTTCAAGTTGAGCCTGAGGATAGGATAGCGTCAAACCTCCGTTGCTAATGGCAACATTGTAGCAATTATCAGGGTATCCATCACCATTTAATCCATCCAATTCACTATAGAATGCATTGAACATGGCGCCATGACCGTTCCCCTCAATAGTGTCAAATGCATTTTTCCTTAATAATTGTTTCGCTGCCGTACTGTTCAACACCGATTTCAATCCATCTATAACATCGTGCTGACCCTCCGGGGCCAACTCGATGGCCTGCTGAAAACTAAAATTGACATGTGCTCCCTGCTGTGGTGAGTCGTAGGAAATAAAGGTTCCCACATGGTGATCAATCCCGTTTTCCTCCATATCCGCTAGAGCATACCGCGTAACGACGCCACCCATGGAAAGCCCTACAACCGCTAAATTGTATTCAGGACAGAGATTGTGGATGGTGGATATGGCAGATGATACCACATCAGCGTTTGTGCGCATATCTGCTCCACCTTCCCCAAAATTGAGAAAAAACACTTCATAGTTATTGGGGAATAGATAATCGTTAATAAGATCAAGGGATAATCCAATGTACCCAGCTGGTTGGTTATCATTCATCGGATCAAATCCTTCTATTAACAGTATTGGTTTCTTCTGGGTTGGATTCTCGTCTTTAAGCTGAAGGATATAATCTCCACCGGGTGAATGTGAGTATTTTCGAGGCGTGCGATACACGTTTATATCTGTGTATTTTATAAGTGTAAAGACTCCAAAACCTGCCTGGAAATATTCTCCTTCAAATTTTATCCGCTTCGTTTGGAAGTAGCCATTTGACGGCTCTTCGTAATCAAATGATATTTCCTTTGTCATGCTATTGGTCCAGTTTTGCTCCCATACACCATCATTGTTCATATCGATTCGGTATTGTGAACATTGAATTGATGCACCATCCAGCATGATATCCATATCAAACATGTTTCTATCAATGATCAGTTTAAAATCCTGACAGAAGTCGGAGGGATTCGATACAACAATCGTCACATCGTTTGTAGTAGCAGCTCCCCAATCAGCAAGAATGAGATAATGCTCACTGGTGATACCGCTCATTGGATCGTTATCGTATGTAAAAGATATATCCTGTGAGATTAACACAGATATTATTGCACAGATTATTATCGATATTTTATAGGTCATCGTTTTCTCCTTTTTTTCTGTGCTGGAGAATGACTTAAATTCCAAACAGCTAACCTCCAGCAATTATCAGCTGTCTGTGTTAGTCGTCGCCCCGTACATCGTTCTACTACAATGCTGTACGGGGCTTTTCAATCAAATTAACTCAATTTCTAATTCCCCTAATCACTATTGCCTGATGGGATTGATAGTCCTGACCACACATATAAATATTTTCGCCTTCAATTTCTATGTCCCGAAGAACTCTATTCCCAGTCAAGTCTTCATATTTGTGAAGTGTAAATCCATTATAGTGCCATACAGCACCTGCATCTCCTGCAAAAAATATGTCGTTTGATCCGGTCCCTCTCAGTTTGTTGATATATCCTCCCCAGGCATTTACATCTGGTATTCTTTGAAAATCATTCACCCTGCTTTCCTTTATAGAATATAATCCCCAATATGTAACTGTGTACAAAAAATCAGGGTCTTCAGTCCAGACACTGACAATTGGTCCTGATACAACATTTGGGTTAAAGTTTATATAGTCTGAATAGGGATTGTAAAACCACTCAACCCAATCTCCATCGGAATTTTTGAGTATCACTGTTTCATTTGGTTGTTTGAGTCCACCAGTATATAAGATTTCTTGATTGGCCTCAGGATTATATATTCCCCATACATCTAATAGGTCAGCGCTTGTTGATGTATACACTTTTTGGAAGCCAGACCCGTTGTAGTGAACAATAATACCATTATCTCCAATAAAATATATTTCATTGTCAATTGTTTTCCACATGTATCGTACACCACTATCGCTTTGCGATAAGACGCCCATATTCCACAGATGATATAATGTCCATTCGCTCCCATCCCAATGAATTGGTGTTCCAGAAGTAACCCAAATATCGTTTTCATTTATATATATTATATCATAGTTGGGTGTGTGGCCCGATAATATTTTTAGAGGATTCCATTCACTCCCATCCCAATGTGCTGCATTATATCTCGTGTAGTCCGTTTGTGCCGAACTATCATATTCATTGGTTGTAATAGACCCCACTACCCAAATATTGTTCTCATCAACCACTTCCATTCCATATAAATAACTTGGAAAAACCCCTAGCGTATCGATTTCCCAGTGGACATTGTGACTCGTGGTATCCATTGTAGTGACAACAATTTCATCGCTGGAGTCCCTTCGCGTTGCTCCGTCCATCCAATATGCTTTATAACGGTACGTGTGTAAAGGCTGCAAGCCGGGATCTTGGATTGTTGTATCCGGACGATCAGACACAATCGTTCTGACAATGGAATCATTTCTTGAAAGAGAAAATGTCCAGTTCTCCGTACTATCGATAACACTAACATTTAGCTTTACAAAAAAGATTCCCGTATGATCATGCTGAAGTATGATGGTTGTATTCCTGTCCGGGGTCTCTATTTCATCGTCTGGACATGCAGATATCAGAAAACACATTATTAAAAAGAAAAATCCTCGAATGATATCCAGTGTTATAACTGATTGTTTATTTGCCATTTATATCAACCAGTCTCTCATGGATGGCTTTGGTTTTTTCCAAAAATAATTCCTGTTCAATATAATCCATTCAATTATTATAACTCAAATTTATCAATCGGATTTTAATCAAGAAAAAAATAAATGGAAATCAAAATGTGCCTACCTAATGGATAATCTTTGAACTCTTATGGGGGGGGCTTTTCCTTCGTCTCAATCTTGTCTTAAACAAAAAACCCCAACACATTCATGCCGGGGTTTTTCATTTTTTCAGATGTCTTCTGGTTTATTCAACCATGTCACCGCCTTCGATGAAATCTGCCAGTTTGAAGGCACCGTCTTTTTCCATCTGTCTGGCCATTTTCACAATGTCCTTTCGAGCATTGTCAACCTCGCGTTTTGCTATGGTTCCTTCCACGGGTTCATACATGGCCTGCTTTTTCTGGGGCAGGTTTTCCAGCACACGCTGCTCCACCTGTTCATCCATGCCTTTCATGGCCATGGCCACTGTATCAAGCTCCACGGAATTCATGATGTCCCGAAGAAGGTTGTCGGGGAATAATTCGAAAATGTTTTCGTATGTCAGGTGGTATTTCTGAATTTCTTTTCCCAGTTCAGGGCTTTCTCGGTTGATAGCCTCCAGGTACTTTTCTTCATCGGCCGGGGACATCTCTCCAAGAATTTCCGCAATATCCTTTCCTCCTCCTCGGGAGAAATCCACGGTGCGCGGCAGGAAATGGGATTTTTCCTTCAGGTCCGTAGCCACATTTACCACGGCTTCCAGCGGTACATTTTTCAGGTTTCCCATTTCAATAAGCACACGGCCCTTGTCTTCCGGCTGCATGCGATCCATGACCTTCATCCTGCGCTCTGCTGGAACCTGGGCCATGATGACGGCCACCACCCGGGGTTCTTCAGCTGCCAGCAGGGCTACCAGTTGTTCGTCAGTGAGTTTTTCAAGAAACTCAAAGGGACGTTTTGGCTCATCCTTGTCATCAGCTGCCTGGAATTTTTCGCTCACGAAGCTGAAATAGAATTCTTCAACCACACGTTTTTTAACGGAAAATGACACGCTTTCCATGTCCCTCATGGAAGCACGGATTTTCCTTATTTCCGTTTTTGTCAGTCCCGTGACAAGGGTAAGGGCCAGGCTTTCACCTAAAACGGAAAACAGGATGGCAACCTTTTGCAATCCGGATAAACGGGTATAATCAGTGATCATCTTTTAACTCCCTATTTCTTTTTCCGCTTTTTCTTGGAATCCTCTTCTTCCGGCTCTTCTGGTGCCTCTTCCGGTTCGGCCGGGGGCGGTGGTGCTTCTTCCTGCATCCACTCTTTAACAATTCTTGTGGTGGTTTCCGGCTGACCCACGCTCATGGAAACGATGGATTTCCTAATATCCCCGATTTCGCTCTGCAACACTGCGGGATCTTCATTCACCGATGGTGGGGGCGGTGTCTGTTCCTGCTGTTGTACCGGTTGCTGGACCTGTTGGGGCGCTGCTGCTGGGGCCGGTTCTTCCTTAGCTACCGGTTGCGGCTTTCTTTTTTTTTTCGGTCTGCGAGGGGGATATGGATACGGCGGTGGATACATGGGCTGTCTCTGTCCACGTAATGCCATAAACATCAACCCTACCAGCAGAATAAATAGAAGCAGCCCTAAACCGGACAATAGAATGATAACAAAGGTGGGTAGACCTGCATCATTTTGTAATCTATCCAGATCGGCTTTAACGGCATCCATTTCTGAAATTTTTTCTTCAATAATGGAATCCAGGTATGCTTTTTCGCTTTCTTTCTGACGAACGGTAGAAGCAGCAGCAGTTGCCACTGAATCGGGTACAGAGCTGGAGGCCAGCATCCCTTTCAGCTGATCTATTTCTGCATTCAAGGCCAGGAGCTTCAAGGAATCCTGCCTGAGAATCTCTCGCCGTTCATTGCGATAGGAGCGTTCTTTCGCAGCGTTTTCCAGTGTTGTCAGTTGCGAGGCAAAGAATTCGCGATCCGCTTCCCGTCGCTTGGCTTCTTCTTCCTTGTATTCTTCCAGTTCAGATTTCCAGTCATCCTCTCGGCTTTCATCTTCTTCCCGACGTGTTTTTTCCAGGACTTCCAGTTTTTCTGCAATGTTTCTCAATAAAATCTGTTCAGCGGTTTTGTCATCCCTGCGTTCCTTAAAGCTGGCGGTCATGATGGACAATACATCTCCCCTGGCGCGGTTATACCGGGAAGCTACCATGACAATTTGCCGGACATTTTCAATCAATTCGGGGGCAAACCCTTCCTGAAGGATGACGCTGATTTCCATTTTCTCAACTCGAGCCATTGAGGGTCGTTTCACAGAAGCGGTACGTGAAACAATGTTGGGGGAATCACCACCGGATGGTGCATCTTTTTTCTCTATTTCTTCCGGCATATCCTCTTCGAATTCCACATCCGATCCCTGCGATTCCATTTCAAATTCAAAACCTGGAATGGGAAGACCCACCATGGTTTCATCGCTCATGGATTCTGAGCCAGTACCAGCATCACTCAAAAGAGCATCCACCTGCTTTTCCAAAGCAGCTTCCGTTTTTGAAGCGGATGATCCACTGGGACCATACGTCACCTGCTCCTCAACTGCATCGCTCAACTCCAGCGTGACATTAATGTCCACCACGAATTGGGATGGATCCAGTATTTTGGATAATGCATCTTTGATGCGTTTGCGCAGATCATTTTCGACCATTAGCTTCTGCGTGAGATACGTGGATTCCTGTCCAATTCCAATGCTCAGCGCAATGAGCGCTGCCATGAAGATGGTAATGGAATATTTAACCCTGTTTTTCATAACCGCTCCTAATAAACACTATCAATTCTTTTTGGCTTTTGTGTTAGGTGTTGAAGATTCTTTGCCTGTAAGACCGCTTGAGCCTGCCGGCGCCAGAAACGTGATCTCAACGCGCCGATTTCGATCCTTGTATTCCTTGGTGGAATTGTATTTTCGAATTAACTCTGAAATAAACACTATCAATTCTTTTTGGCTTTTGTGTTAGGTGTTGAAGATTCTTTGCCTGTAAGACCGCTTGAGCCTGCCGGCGCCAGAAACGTGATCTCAACGCGCCGATTTCGATCCTTGTATTCCTTGGTGGAATTGTATTTTCGAATTAACTCTGAGGTGATGACCCTGTCTGTAGGTCTATCCCGCGGTACATACTCCGCATACCCAACAGATTGAAGTCTTGTGGGATCGATACCCATTTCAATAAGCTGTCGCACAACAGCGGCAGCCCGCGCCCCGGACAATTCCCAGTTTGTTGGAAATTTATCATGGAATCGCTCCGGAAGTGGGTCCGAATCTGTGTGACCCTCAATGGCCACCATAAAATATGAATTCTTAATGGTAGGAATAAAACCGCGCAAAATGGGGACAATTTCCGGTTTTAAGTCGGCTGACCCGGATCTAAAACTCACGTCAGATGAAATCCCAATCGTGACCCCTTTAGGACTTGTGGTGACTTCTACGGGCTTGGCACCTGTTTGCGGGTCCGTGGGCATCTCCTTCACCATTTTGTCCACTGCTTTTTTGATGTCTGCCAGGGACATAGCCTGACTTTGCTTCTTGACTTTTTTCCCCACGGATTTACCCATGGAATCTGCCATTTCCTGAAGCTTAACTGGATCAATGGTAGAAATGGCTGCCAGAAGCACAAAGAAGGCAAACAACAATGTCATCATGTCTGCAAATGTACCGAACCATCCCGGTAGACCCTCTTCTACCTGGTCCCTTCCGATTTGCATGTATTTCTTTTTTAGCTGATTCAGGTCCTGTGCCATGGTGACCCTATGCTTCTGATTTCCATTCTTTTGGCGGGATGAATGAATTCAGTTTTTCTCTTACAATCAGCGGGTGCTTCTTCTGGTGCACAAGCCGCGATGCTTCCACCAGCAATGACTGCATGGTGTTTGTAAATGTGATCCTTGTGGTCAATTTTGCTGCCATTGGAAGAAAGAACAGGTTGGCAAATACAGCACCATAAAAAGTAGTGATAAGCGCTGCCGACATACCGGACCCCAACGCATCGGTTCCACCGCCTTCATCGCCGCCAAAGCCCGCCAGCATAATCACCAGACCAATGAGCGTTCCAATCATACCCCAGGCCGGAGCCATGGTGCCCATGGTTTTAAAGAGATCCGCCTGGCTTTTTTCACGGATTTCCCTGTAATCAATTCTTGTGTTCAGAATATCCGTTAACTCTTCCATGGAATAACCATCTACAACCATCTGGACGCCATCCCTGAAGAAGGGGTTTCGAATGGACTGAATTTCTTTTTCCAGTTCAGCGGTCCCTTTTCTGGATACTTCCGCGACGCCAACGGCCATATCCACGTAGTCACCCAGTTTGGTTTTGCTGCCCTTAAATACAGCGCCCATGGCTGATCCCAGCTTCATCACCTCAGAAAGCGGGAACGCGACTGAAACGGATGCAACCATTCCTCCAAACACAATGGCAAAACTGGATGTGGATAAAAACCCTGCCATACTGGCTCCTGCAGCTGCAGCAGCAAGCCAAATCCCTGCGACAATTGAGCCAAGCCCAAGTATAATTCCAATAATGGTTGCTAGATCCATATAATGCTCCCGTTATTCCTCAAGAATGCTGGTTGATTTCAACCTGTTTTCGTGCAATGCTTTTAAGATATTTCGCACATCATCGTATTCCGGATCCAGCCTTAATGCAAGGTTCCAGTCGATGGTGGCCCTCTGTATATCCCCCAGTTTATAATAAATGGACCCTCGTCTCGCGTATGCCAGCGCCAGGTTTGGGTTTAACTCCAGAGCAGATTCCACTTCCTGCAGAGCTTTCCGGTAATCCCCGGAGTAAAAATACCTCAGGGACCGGGATAAATGTCGCATGGCTTCATTCATATTGTTCTCTGACACATTGGATTTCAATACCATGCTCATAAGGGAATCTTCCATGGATTTTGCATGCTGTTCCATGGCCGATAGTCGAATAATTAAGTTCCGCATTTCATTGTTCATCATGTCCATGGAATCCCGAAGAGAGTGTACAGTGAAATCTGCCATCTGCAATGTGGAGTCCATGTGCATAAAACGTTCATTTGTCCCCGGTAATTTCATGTCGTCTCCCACCAGCGGGGATGGGCCACCGGATGTCCCGCCACCAGACGGTGCTTTTGGAACCGCCATATCCAATCCAAACGTTACGCCGGGGTGGCCTTTCCAGTATCTGGAACCCCATGTGGGTAATTTATCAATGTGGGTGAACCCAAGGCTTAAGCGATAATCCGAGGTAAGGGGGATGCGGAGTCCCACATTGACGCCTGTTCCATCGAATTCACCCACGAAGTCCATACCACCCCATTTTTGAAAATAGGGGGTGTTTAATAGAAATCCCGCGAACACACCGGCTCGAATACCGGCGGAATCGGGAATTGCATTGGAGTCGGCTGCAGCAAACCCACCGCTGCCAAAACCAAGAAATGTGCTCATGGAATAATTTCCAAGAGGCTTTTTACTTCCAACTACAACAAAAAATGATAATTCTTTTGGGTCGAGACTTAATCCCTCATCCGCTGTGTTTTCAAATACAATATCCTGTAACCCAACCGAAACGGAAATATCATTGTAGGAATATATCCGTTGCTGTATATGAAATCCAAACTCAACCGGCACCTGCATTGGAGATGTTTCCAGGTTGGCAATACGCGTTGTATCTCCACCGATCGCCGATGAAAACCCCATCAAAAAGTTTTTACCTAATTCTGCTTCAAACCGGATTCCCTTTGCGGTATTCACTGGGTTGAAATTGTGCATTTCAATGCCAAAGCCTGTCTGAAAGAGGTATGGGCTTCGTTCAGGAAGGCTGGTGGGGATTTTCATCATCATCCCGGGGCGTGTATACGTTACCCGCGTGGCTGCGTTTCCAATTCCACAAATCAATAATACGGTTAAAAAGAGGTGTTTCTTTCTCATGGGATAAGTTCCGCTTTTTTTAGTTCCAGCTGAGCCAGACGAATATAGTCGCTATCGGGATAATCGTTTACAACTGTATAAAAGGATTCCAGCGCCAGTTCTTCCTGTCCTGTTTTGCGATACAGTAGACCCTTTTGAATAAGGGCATCATCTGTGCGATCAGATTTTGGGATCCTTAACAATTGATCCAGAACATTGATGGCTGTCTGGTAGTCACCCATTTGCTGGTGGGCATCGGCAATCCAGTATAGGATATTTGTCGCTGTGTGTATATCGGTTTTTGAAAGATCCAATTGAAGGAATTGTTGTACCGCTGTTGAATAATCTTCTTTCTGATAAGCCATGACTCCCGCCATATAAGTTGATGGGCTGAAGGCGGGCTTTTGTGATTTCTTTTCCGTTTTCTTTGGTGCCTTCATTTTTGGGACCGTCTTCATTGTTGGCATTTCTGATGTGGTCTTGACCTCATTGAGTATGGCAAGGTCTTCTTCAAGAGCCGGAATATCCAGCCTGGGTCTTGAGGGCTTTTGAAGCGGGGGCCTTGTGTATTCCGCCAGCATGCCCCTCAACTCAGCATTTTCGTCCTTGAGGGAATGTATTTCATTTTGGAAAGATATTTCCAATTCATCCATTCGTGTCTGAATCCTCTGCAGGGCTGACAGCATTTCCTTTGAGGCCGCCATATACACGGAACCGCTTTCAACTTTTTTTATCTTCAGTTTAACTTCGTCCGAGGTAGACTTGACAAGCCTTGAATAGGATTCATCTCCAGTAGCTGGTTCTATGACGATTCCTAGATCCAGGAAGAAAATATCTGAATAGGTACCTGGGTCTGTCGCCTGCCCGAAAATCGCCGATACAAGCGTGCCCGTCAGAATAATATGTATGAATTGGCGCTTTACCATAGTAGTGACCATCAATTCAATGCTTATTCGTATTCTTCCCAGTCAATGACGTATGAATAACCGATAAATGAGCCAAAAGAGTGAGGAACATATAGTTCAAATGTCCCTACTGCGCCCGGCAATAGTGATGCGTCAGTTGTTATTCCGGAATCAAACGTATGGTATGCACCGCGAACAAAGGATGTGAGGGTCTTTGTTTCTCCGGACCAGTTCTTCCTGAAAACAAAATCCATCTTCACAAAGTCAGCGCGTCGACCACCAATGTTTTTGATTTCACCGGTAAATATCAGGTTACCCTGTTTATCTTTTTTCTCTGCGATATTACCCACCAGGACACAATTGGCAGAATACTGTTTTGATGCGGCACGATCCATGGGATCTGCGGATGTGTACTGGGGTTGGGCAAGCTTCGGCATGGGAGGGGGCGAGTAGCTGTCACGAATCTGTTCAGGAATATACTCTTGTTGTTCCTCAGTGATAATATTGTCCACCACACGAACAATATTTTCCCGCTCAATGATGAGGTAACCGACAAGGGTTTCAACCTTCATGGTTTTGTCATCCTGGTACACAATCTTTCCAAACACTGTGCTGCCGTTTTTCAGAATGATTTCCTTTGAATAAATTGCCAGCGGATTCACCCACATTTTGCTCATTGCCTTCAGGTCTTCCACTTCGGAATTCAAATGCTTGATTTCCGCCACCATTTTCTTGATCTCAAAGCTGAGTTCATTTACGATGTAGGATTGGTCCTGACCGCCAGTGCGCGAACCAGCATCACTTACCTCTAAAGGTTCAGTAGCGCTTTTAACAGGTGTTTTTGGTGCGGTGGATAAGTGAAGCTCCAGGTCTTCAACATCATCTGCTATAATGGAAATTGGAACAGATGCATGTCCCAATGGTCCCGCATTAATATCAATTACATATTCGCCGGGCAAAACTTTCTTGAACTTGAATTTGCCCTTGCCCATGCCCATACGGCCCTTAGTTTCGGTTCGTTGAACCTCAACGCCATCTTCCGTTTGCAGCAACACGGTTGTCACCACTTTTTCACCCTGATTGTCCAATACAACACCTTCAATGTCGTAATTATCAGCAGGGATCGCGTAGGAAGAGAGGGCGCATAGCACTATTACAGCTATGGAAAGCCTTTTCATGTGCGCCTCAATTTTCATTATACTACCTCGGATTTGCAGCTCTTGGCGTAACAAAACACCAAGACATCAAATATTACCGTTAAAATTTTAACCAGTCAAGAGATAAAACGCACACTGTTATCGGGCGTAAAACACGTATTTAACGCAAGATAACAGGCAGATATGATGTAGTACTTTGAACTACAGATTGTATATGGCTGAGAATTTTTCTTCCAGATAATCCATAAAGGGTCCCGCTGACAGAGGGGCACCTGTAAGGTTTACTATGAGTTCGGAAGCCGTCTGTCGGCGGCCAATTTTATGTACACGATTTTTCAGCCATTCCCGCAGGGGCAAAAGGTTTCCCTGTGAGATGTTGTCATTCAGGTCAGGCATCTCCTTGCAGGCCTGGTTCATAATAGGCACATTGTACAGGTTGCCCAGGGCATAGGTGGGGAAATACCCGAAACCACCAAAAGACCAGTGTACATCTTGAAGCACGCCATTGGCATCCTTGTCAGGTCGAATACCCAGGTACTCTTCCATTTTAGTGTTCCAAAGTTCAGGCAGTTCGGCAACCGGTGCGCCATCATTAATGATGTTTTTCTCCAGTTCGAATCGAAGCATGATATGAAGATTGTAAGTTGCTTCATCTGCGTCCACACGTATCAATGAAGGCGTGATGGTGTTAATGGCGCTGTACCAGCGCTCCACTGAGACCCCATCAAGGTTTTCTGGGAATACCTTCTGAAGTTTTGGATAGTAATGATCCCAGAAAGGACGACTTAATCCCACAAGGTTTTCCCAAAGCCTGGATTGACTTTCATGGATCCCAAATGATATGGCTTGACCAAAGGGCGTTCCATACCATTCCTGTTCTAATCCCTGCTCGTAAAGGGCATGGCCGCCTTCATGAACCGTGCTGGAAAACCCGGAAAGAAAATCATGGTCATCTATCCGAGTTGTAATTCGAACATCCGTGGGATGAAAATCAATGGTAAAGGGGTGCGCAGATCGATCCTGGCGACCATGGTCCATATTGTACCCTATATCCTTGAGGATGGATAATCCAAAGGACCACTGCCTGTCAGCATCATACTTCTTCTTGAGAATCTGTTGATGCGTGTTCACATTTGAATCCTTGATCTTTTGTACAAGGGGGACGAGGCGGCTGCGCATGTCATCAAACAGTTCCGTCACTTTTTCTGATGTCATTCCCGGTTCATACTGGTCCAAAAGCGTGTCGTATGGTGTGTCCTTTTTACCCAGATATCCAATTTCTTTCTTTTTTAATGCAATGATTTTTTCAAGCCATGGTGCAAAGGAATTAAAATCATTGTTTTTCCTTGCCTCTGCCCAGACTTGCTGAGCCTTGGAGGTTGTTTTCGACAATTCCTCAACGTACTCACCAGGAAGGGCAGATGCCTTGAAATAATCTTTCCAAATTTCGAAAACAAATCGTTGTTGTTCTTCTGATAGCTCTGCTGATGCTTTTCCGGTTTCAAGATTGACTACCTCACCAAGAGGTGCTTTTATTCCTTCACCCACAAACCGTTCATGGGCCAGCGATTCCAGAAGAGCAATCTGCTCCGCCCTCGCGCTTCCACCTCCTGAAGGCATATACGTTTCCTGGTCCCAGTGCAACAGAGATGCGGCCCCGTGCAGATTGGCGATGGTCCGCAGTTCGTTCTTAAGCTGTTTGATGGCGTTCATTAAATCTCCTATTTCCAAAATGATTCAAGTAATTGTTTTTCCTTCTGGGCTTTTTCCAGCGATGCAATAGCATCCGTATTCAATGCCTCCGGCAAGCCCAGTTCAATGGCTTTTGTGTACAATTCAATAATATTCGAAAAATCTTCATCATCCTTTTTAGCGTATCCCTTCGCCATCCAGTACATGGAGACAGCATCCTCCGGCTTAAGGTAGGATGCGCGGCTAAATTGCTCAATTGCGTCCCATAGCTGGTTGGGGCTTCCCTTTTTGAAAAGCTTTAATCCCAGGGCCATTGCCCTTGTATATTGGACATCCTTGTTGGTTTTGTCAATAGACAGGGCCTCATCCATCAAGCCAACAGCTTCTTCATAGTTTTGCAGGTCAATGGATTCCTGTGCCACGCGAATATAGGCAGTCATAACCTTATTCATTATTTCCGGTTTGTTTTGGGCTTGTTGAAGGATAGAGTCTTTTTTAGTGATAACGTAATCAGGCCTTGTCTCTACAAGGTCGGTCAAGGATGGTTTAATGGACACACAGGCCCAAACACCAACAAGAATGGGTAGTGCAAACGATAAGCGACGTTTAGGCATACTTGCCATCAAATCGAAACAGGTCAATGTGATCATAGAAGGATTGATACAATTCCTCCATGGATTCCACCACGTAGTAACGGTCCTGTATATCGCTGTAATCAAACCGGGTCATGGCGATTTCTTCTATGTCATAAGGTAAAAATGCTGATCGGTCTGATTCTCCTTTTGCGCATCGTACCACATTGCGGGTTTCATCAAACGAAGAAATAATACCTGCACCATAAATCTCATACTTTATATCATTCGGTTTCCATCGAAAACGATCCGTGTCTCCGTTATTCTTTACAAGGCCAAACTCATAGGTCCACCAGGCAAAATTCTGAAGACGTTTCAAGTTGTGTGCAACTAGTTCAGGTCCCATGCCATTTTTATCCAATATCAACTCGTATCCCAATGCACCCATATCCGCCAGAAATTGTGCGTAATCCCTGTTCATCAGAAAGGGCACATGTCCCTGTACATCATGAAATATGTCGGGCTCGGGTGTATATCCTTCTTCGTTCTTGATGGACGCCCCGGAGTATTTTTCCTCAAATCTCGGAGATTGTCGGATAATATCCGTTACGGGAAACAGTCTGTTTGCGTTGCAGTGAAAAAACAATTCTTCATCCAGGAATCCTGCAACTGGAAGGAGTTTCCACCCCGTTGAATTGTGTATTAACGGTGATATATCGTCAAAAGAAGGAAATCTATCCCTGGGAATGGGCAGGGCTTTTAAGCCAAGGATATATTCGCGAGAAGCATACTGGTCAAGCTGCCTTTCCTGATTCTGGAATAACCCTGTCCAAATCTTATTCTCTAGATTGGTAATATCATCATACTCTTGTGGTTTCTGGTAATTGTCTTCCTTGCTGAATATTTTAATGCCCGAAACCGCGTTGGGAATCAGATTTGTAAACAGGTGGTCGTACTCTATAAACTGGTCCGTCATATCGTCATGTATTTAAGCATGCAAATTACCAAGACTCTTTACCATTACCAAAGAGGGCACAAAAAAAGTCCCGACACTTTCGTGTCGGGACCGCTACACATCACTCTCCGTTTATATGACACACTTGACTTAGCAAGACACGGTGGTAAACTAATAGCCAACGTTTGAAACCGTCAATACGTAGAACTACGTATTTTTTGATGTTTTTTTTCGCAAAAAAGTTCTGGTAACTTTTCTTCGACGTTTTAATATCTATTAGTCGTAGAATGATTAAAGTTTTTATTACCGAAGATCATACCATTGTCCGTGAAGGCATCATGACGCTGTTGGCCCTTGATGATGATATTGAAGTTGTGGGGTGGGCTGATAATGGTGAATCCGCCCGCAAACAGATTGCCTTTTTAAACCCTGATGTTGCCCTGCTGGATATATCCATGCCAAAGCTAAACGGCATCCACCTAGCCCGCGCCTTGAGCAACGAGGTTCCTGATGTAAAAAAAATCATTCTGTCCATGTATCCCAACCGGGAATATGTCCGACAATCCGTCATCACCGGATGCGATGGTTACCTGCTGAAATTTGCCGCTGCCGCCCAGCTCCGTGAAGCCATTCACACTGTGTATGGCGGCGAAACATTTTATTCTACCGATCTTCGAAACATGGTGGCAGAGATCATGGAAGACCCCTACATGACGACACGATTGATTCGGGAAGAACTATCCGAACGAGAGAAAGAAGTGTTGAGATTAATTGCCAAGGGCTATACATCCAAGGATATTGGTGAAAGCCTGTCTATCAGCATTAGAACGGTTGAAAAGCATCGAGAAAATGTAAAAAGCAAACTGGATATCCATGATACCGCTGGGCTTGTGCATTACGCCGTTACCATGGGCATATAAGTTTAGATCAATAATAGTAATACAAGCAAAAAAGAAACAAACCCGCCTCCCAGCAGCCAGATGTTTTTAGTGTCCGTTTCCTGATTGAAGAGCAACCAGTGATGCGGATCTAATTCTATGTCTTTCGCTCCTTCAAAGCGGTATTCTTTTGGTTCGTCTGTTACAACGACCCTTTTCATTTTGTGCACGTCTCGTTCAAACCATTCAATTTCGACGGGCATCCTAAAGCCTTTTTCGTCCCAGTGAATAGTGACCGTTGTGACTGTACCTTCATTTTTCTTTTTAATGTTAAGTGTTGGAATGTCCTTGCTGTATAAATACTGATCGTAAAACCATTGCAGATCGTCTGGGTACACCTCTTCCACCTTTTTAATGAAGTGGTCCGTTGTTATATGATTTAGTGGCAGGCTTTTCTCTCCCTGGACAAGAGTAAACAATAGCGTGTCCATTGCTTCTTTCCCCATCAGGTAGCGAAGCATGTGCAGAATATAAGCCCCCTTGAAATACGTATCTGATGTTGATACATCTTCCGTGGTTGAGTGAATTCCCGGGACGATGGGGCTGTCATTTTGAATTCTCGGTTTAACGGAAAGCGGGAAGAATTTCATGTATTCATCCCGACCAAAGTGGTCCTCAATATACATGCCTTCTGCATATATTGCCGTGCCCTCATGAAGCCAGTAATCGGACCAGTCATGTGCCGTAAGATAATTCCCCCACCATTCGTGAGCCATTTCGTGAAACAATAAAAAATCATATCCCAGTGGTGTCTTGACGTAGTGATTGCCATAAGAGTTGATTGTTTGGTGTTCCATTCCAAGGTAATCCGTTTGAACCAGACCAAACTTTTCATCGATATACGGGTATTCACCAAAATGCTTTGCAAAAAAATGAAGCATGTCATTTGACTCGTCTACAAGCGCTTTTGCTCCTTCCATCCCTTCTTCAAGAACGTAATAAACAATCTCCATATCCTTTGTCCCACGGTAAATGTTTTTTACTTCATTGAACGCACCAATATTCACTGTGACATTATAATTGTTCGTAGGGTAATGTGTTTTCCAATGATACGTGACCCAGCCAGGATATTCTTTTTTTGTCCATTGCAGGACGCCATTACTCACCGCCATAAGGGGCTCTGGAACTGTAAAGTACATAGAAACACTATCGGGCTCATCTGAGGGATGGTCTTTACAGGGCCACCATATCTTTGCGCCTTCATCCTGACATGTAACACCAACCCAGGGATTTCCATATCGATCGCGGCTCCAGTTAAACCCACCATCCCACGGTGGGTTTTTTGCTTCCGGGGGTGTACCGCTATATTGAATGCGTGCGCAAATGGATTGGTTGGGTTTTATCCCTGGTGGCAACTGAATCATAAGCTTGTGGTTTTTGTGATTAAACCTTGCCTCATGATCGTCAATCCAGGCATTCTCAACATTGTATCGATCAATTAAATCAAGTTCCAATGACTTTAAAGTTGTATCCAAGATGGAAAAATATATATCCGTAAATCCGGAAATAGACTCCTGATAGGGATCAATTTTCAGGTAAATCTCATAGAAGCCGACATCATATGCGCTCTGGTTGGCGCTAAGCTTTCCGCCTGAGATATACGAGTCGGCGCGGGACGAATATGCCGCCTGAATCATCAACAAGCTGATGATAATTCCGGGCAAGATTCTTTTTATGCGATTGTACTTCACAATGAAATTTAATGAGACCTCATTGTTGAGTTCTTTTTGTTTTTACCTGTCCGGGTGATATTGTTCAATTGTGAATGGTGATAAAAAAGAAAGCCCTTTCGCGAAACGACAGGGCTTTATTAAGGGATTGTTGGAATTGGAGAGGTCGAAATTAACTCTCCTGACCATAGGTGTTTGTGATGAATTTCACTGGTTTTGTCTCGGAAGGAGAAATATTTTTCTCTCTTGTTGAAAATTGGCAAAGGTGAAGGATTTTCTTGATACTGGTTGTCTAGACATGTTAACGTCTGTACATAAATAATGGAGAAATTCTGGCAATGACGATTGTGGACAGCTTTATAATAAAAGCACAAAAGACTCCTGCAAGAATAGTATACCCGGAGGGAACAGATCTTCGCGTATTAACAGCGGCCCGAAAAGCCCATGCGCTTGGAATTGCCCACCCCACCCTCATAGGCGATCATAATACCATATCAACTATCGCTGATAATAATAATATCTCTCTCGATGGGCTCGAGATTGTAAACAGCAGAAACAGTTCCTCCCTTGAAACCTATGCCAGTGCTTATTCTCATAATCGCGAGTTGCGTGAATCCGTTGCCCTAAAGCTGGTCAAAAAACCTCTGTCCTTTGGTGGTATGATGGTGCGAGAAGGACACGCTGACGGAATGGTTGCTGGTGTCGCCACAGCCACATCCCTTGTGATACAATCTGCTTCACTTACCGTTGGTTTACAGGCGGGTCTTTCAACCCCCAGCAGCTTTTTTATCATGGTTATACCCGAGTTTCTTGGAAAGAAAAATACTGTTTTCATCTTTGCCGACTCCGCTGTCAATGTTCAACCCACGGCCCGGCAATTGGCTGATATAGCCGTCGCTTCGGGAAAAAACGCCCAAACACTTCTAGGCATCGAGCCAAGAATCGCTTTTCTCTCTTTTTCAACAAAGGGGTCCGCCTCTCACGCTGATGCCGAAAAAGTCATTGAAGCCCTATCCCTTGCGCGGGAAATGGCTCCCGAGATTTCCATGGATGGCGAGCTCCAGCTCGATGCTGCGATTATTCCTTCCGTTGCAGAAAAAAAGGCTGAGAACAGTGGTGTTGCAGGAAAAGCAAATGTGCTGATTTTTCCAGACCTTGATGCTGGAAACATTGGGTATAAACTCGTCCAACGTATGGCAAATGCCATCGCTATTGGCCCAATTCTTCAGGGTTTCGCTCGGCCGGTCAACGACATGAGCCGAGGGGCGACCGTAGATGATCTTGTGGCCGTCACGGCTATTACATCCGTACAGGCAATGGGGTAAGACATTGAAAACCCTTGTCTTCAATTGCGGTAGTTCTTCCATCAAGTTTAAGCTGTTTTCTATGCCCGATGAAGTGATTCTGGCCGACGGGTCTATACAGCGCGTTGGAAGCAAGCATGCACACGCTTCCCTTTCGAGCACAAACGGGAAACAGGCTTTTACTGGTCCAATTATGGATTATTCATCAGGTTTTTCCATTATTAAATCTATGCTAATCGACCCGGCGAAAGGCCCCCTTGACTCTTTGGAAAACGTCGGCGCTTGCGGCCATCGCGTGGTTCATGGGGGCGAGTCTTATACCGGATCCATGGAAGTCAACGACGCGCTTCAGAAAGGAATTGAATCTGTTTTTGAGCTGGCTCCTTTGCACAACCCACCCAACCTGACAGGAATTCAGCAGGCCTCTCTCATGCTTGGGGCAATTCCACAGATCGCATGCTTCGATACAGCCTTTCATCATACACTCCCGGAAAAAGCGTTTCGTTATGCATTACCGGAAAGTCTGTACACTAAATATAAAATCCGTCGTTATGGCTTTCATGGCATATCACACCGATTTGTAGCAAGAAGAGCCGCGAAAATGCTCGGAAGAGATAAGTATGACATTAATGTGATATCCTGTCATCTCGGGAATGGCAGCTCTCTGGCTGCCATTTTAAACGGACATTCAGTGGATACCAGCATGGGACTCACACCCCTTGAGGGCCTTGTGATGGGCACTCGCAGCGGGGACATTGATCCTGGAATACTTTTTTTCCTCCACAGAAAAGGATATGATACGGACGCCTTGGACAGCCTTTTAAACAAAGAATCTGGTTTGTTGGGTGTGTCCGGTTTATCAAACGATGTGCGAGACCTTGAGGAAAAGTCCCTTGGCGGAAATGAAAAGGCCAGGCTTGCGCTCGACCTTTTTGCCTATCGCATAAAAAAATACATTGGTGCCTATATGGCTGTATTGAATCGTGTGGACGGAATCATCTTCACAGGCGGCATAGGCGAAAATGGGGTGGAAATGCGTTCCCGAATTTTATCCGAAATGGGGTCGCTTGGCATAGAACTGGATCCAATAAAGAATGAAAGGATGCTTGGGGTTGAGGGTTCGATCCATGCAACCAGCTCGAGTATTAATATTTTTGTTATTCCAACGGACGAGGAGCTGGCCATTGCCCGGGACACCTATCAACTGACAAAAAACAAGCAGAGGAAACAATGAGCACTTTTGAAAGAATAAAAACGGTTGTAGCTGACTTATTAAAAATAGACGCCAGTCGCATTCAGAACGACTCCAGGTTTGTTGAAGACCTTGGGGCAGATTCAATGCAATCCATTGAGCTGGTTGCCTCCTTCGAAGAAGAGTTTGATATTGAAATGGACGAAGATGCAGCGCTGGCGGTGAAAACTGTCGGGGATGCTGTTTCGTTTATTGACAACGTTATCAAGGAAATGCAATAGATGTCCTCTTCTCCTGTATTAAAAGGCGCTTTTATTGACAAAAGCAGCTTTATACCCCTGTACATCCAGCTTCGTGATATTATTAAAAACCTCATCAATACAGGCAAGCTGACCCCCGGTGAACAGGTCCCAAGCGAAAATGAGCTGTCCTCAACCTTTGGCATCAGTCGAATGACGGTTCGGCAGGCAATTCAAGAGCTGATGCGAGAGGGATTTGTCATCATTCGTCGGGGCGAGGGAACCTTTGTGAATTCCGTTCCACACACGCAAATGCTCCTGAAGCTAGAAGGCTTTTCTTCAGAGATGTCAAAACTTGGCTATCGAAACCATTCGCGGGTCCTTGATATTAAAAAAGTGGAATCTTTTGATTCTTATGAGATGGCGTATTCCGGTCTTGGAAAAGACCCGGGAGAACCGTTGGTTAGAATCCGGCGTGTTCGTTACGTTGAAGACACTCCTTTTGCTCTCGAGACATCTTTTCTTTCAATGAATACCGGTGCTGGCCTTTTAAATCCACCCATGGCTGATGACACCTCCATTTACAGTTATATTGAAAACAAACTGCATATTCGACTTTCAAGGGCAGATCACACCATTCAACCGGACCTTGCAGACGAGTGGGTTGCCTCCCATCTGGAAATTGACACCGGACGTCCCGTTTTAAAGCTCCATGGTACAACGTTTTCAATGACCAATAAACCCATTGAGTATCTTGAGGGTGTGTATCGTGGAGATAAGTATGAATTAAAAGTGGTTATTACAAAATAGGAATTCGTATGCCTGAGAATCAGTTCTTCTCCCTGTCATCTGAGACCATTAAAGCCCTTAAGAAAAACGGCTGCAGATCACAGTCGTGGGAAACGGTACTTGCTGCAAAAGAATGTGATCCGACTCAGATTGTTAATACCGTTTTTTCCGGGGATATAAAACTTGGTGCGCTCAACGGAAAGGTGCGGCATACCGATGGAATTCAACGTGAATCCGGAATATTCAATGCAAACCTGCATAATGTGACCATCGGGGGCGGTTGTTATATATCCAATGTTCAGGGCTGGATCTCTAATGTGGATATTGAAGAGGATGTCATCGTTGAAAATATTGGTTCAATCACCTGTGGGGGAGAAAGCAGTTTTGGCAATGGAACCCCCATTGATGTCCTTAATGAGGGCGGTGGTCGCGAGATTAAGCTTTCCGATAAAACCAGTTCCCAGGTAGCCTATCTAATGGCGCTGTATCGCCATGATCACCGCCTAATTACTTCGCTTAATCAGCTTATGGATGATTATTCACAAAAACAAAAGTCATCTCGAGGTTTTGTTGGGAAGCGTACCTGTATTTTCCATTGTCAATCCATTGCAGATGTGAGGATCGGTCCCTGTGCTACCCTGTCAGGCGTTCAGCGCTTAACCAATGGAACCGTTGATTCCTCCAGTTCTGCTCCCACGTATATTGGTGACGGTGTTATAGCTCATCACTTCATTGTTCAGAAGGGGGCTCACGTCGACAGCGGGGCATTGTTAAAAAGAACCCTGGTGGGTGAAGGCACAAAAATCGGAAACCAGTTTTCAGCAGAGAATTCTGTGTTGTTTGCCAACTCCGAAGGGTTTCACTCGGAGGTCTGTTCCCTTTTTGGTGGGCCATACACTGTCACACATCACCGATCTACACTACTTATCGCAGGGATGTTCTCATTCTTTAATGCCGGTAGCGGGACAAACCAATCCAACCACATGTACAAGCTGGGTCCCGTTCATCAGGGGATTCTTGAGCGTGGATGTAAAACCGGGTCCTCTTCTTATCTTCTTTGGCCATCCCGGGTTGGCGCTTTTTCTGCCGTCGTGGGAAAGCATTATGCAAATTTTGATACGGCTGATTTTCCCTTTTCCTACGTAAATGAAGAGAAAGGTGTCTCCTCGCTGGTACCGGGCATGAATTTCTTTACCGTGGGTACTCTTCGTGACGGGCTTAAATGGCCCACACGCGACCGGAGAACGAATAATGATAAACTTGATGCAATCCGCTTTGAGGTTCTTTCCCCCTACACTGCACAAAAAATGATTCGAGGGCAACATATCCTCCTGGAACTGTATTCAAATGCTGATCGAAGCCAGGAATATGTTACTTACAATGGTATTTCGATTAAACGTTTGCTGTTGAAAACGTGCAGCCGATACTATCGCATGGCTCTGGAAAAATACTTTGGAGACACTATCGTCAAGCGAATAGAGACCTTGCGTCCATCGTCCATGCAAGAGCTATTCACGCTCTCGGAAAACAGTGTGGCCGGTGATATTGAATGGGTGGATATATCTGGGTTGCTCTGCGCTAAACCTCGAGTTGAATCTCTGGTCAAGAGATTGATCTCAAATGAAATTGGTGATCTCTACTCGCTACTAGAGGGAATCAACGAGGTTCACGGGTCCTATGAGATCGACGAGTGGGCATGGGTCATTTCCAATGTTCAATCTGTTTTTAACGCCGATACACTGCAGGATTCAAACGCCCTTATAACCGTGCTGGAAAAGTGGAAAACCTCCTCCATAAAACTTCTGAATATGGTTGAAATGGACGCATCGAAAGAGTTTGAAGGTACTGTGCGAACCGGGTTCGGCATTGACGGGCATTCAGATGATGATTTCAGCGCAGTAAGAGGTTCTTTTGAATCCAATTCTTTCAAAAAACAGCTGGATGAGATGCGTTCGGCTATCCATGCCAGGTTCGACAATGTTATAAACATAATTAATCACTACTAACAGGGAGAAACCATGAGGCTTATTATTCAACCGGACTATGATCAATTGAGCAAATGGACAGCTCATTATGTGGCAAAAACCATCAACGATTACGGGCCCACCAAAGATGATCCTTTCGTGCTTGGTCTTCCTACGGGATCCTCTCCAATGGGAACCTATAAAGAGCTTGTTTCGCTTGTGCTGGAAAACAAGGTATCCTTTCAGCATGTCATCACATTCAATATGGATGAGTATGTGGGCATTGAGGAGGGGCACCCGGAGAGCTACCATTCCTTTATGCGAGAAAACCTATTTAACCATATTGGTATTCCCGAAGAAAACATCAATATTCTGAACGGGCAGGCAAAGGATCTTGTGGCAGAATGTGATGCGTTCGAAGCAAAAATAAAATCCCTGGGCGGTATAAAACTATTCCTTGGTGGCATTGGGCCTGACGGTCATATTGCATTCAATGAGCCCGGCTCATCTCTCTATTCAAAGACCCGCATAAAAACCCTTACATACGACACGCGTATTGCAAATTCGCGCTTTTTTCACAACGATATTGATCAAGTCCCAAAGCTGGCTCTCACGGTCGGTGTTGGAACCGTAACATCATCCGAAGAAGTTGTCCTCCTTGTTAACGGACACACAAAAGCCAGAGCGCTGTACAAAATGATAGAGGAGGGCGTGAATCACATGTGGACTGCCTCTGCTCTCCAGCTCCACCCGAAATCAATGGTGGTTTGTGATGAAGATGCCACAGATGAATTAAAGCACGGCACCTATAAATATTTCAAGGACATCGAGAAGGAAAACCTTACGCCTGCTGAGTTATAATTTCTCCTATAACACTCTCTCCTGTGTTAGCGAGACGCTGCAAGCGCAATTGTGTTTGCAGCGTTTTTTTATCACCATGAGTTTTCTATGTAGCCTCCAGGTAAACCCGGGATTACATGACACATCTGCGCAGCCCCGGTCATTACTGCGTGACGCAGGTTAATGAAAAATGCAGGTAATCGCCGCCTGAATACTAATTATCTAAAACAATATATTGATACTGGGATAAGCCGGGTTCATTTGGAACTGGTTCTATGTGCTGTAGTGACAGGTTGAGTGGAGATTTTTGATCATAGAAAAGTGGTAATCCGCTGCCCAGAAGAATGGGGTGTATAGTAAGATATATATGAGTCACGTGTGGCAAAAAGAAGGTGTTTGTTCTGGACCCTCCGGCTATAAAACAGAGTTGATCTCCCTTGGGTAACAATTCATCAGGAGAATCATGACGGTGCACAATCACCACATCTCGACCCGGTAAGTCTTGTCCAATTATGTTGGCTGTGGTGGAGCCCATAATCACTCGATGTCCCATAGTTTGCTTCTTGAACAGGTGTTTGTCCCGGGTCCATGACAGGGTGTCCCGGCTGTGCTTTGCTATGAATCCATCGGTTGAAATTGCGGCAATGAGGATGGTGCTCATGGTAGGGGCTTTGCGGAAAGCAAAGCCTTCCGCAAAGCAGTATGATTTGAGAGGCTAATTCTCGATTGGATTACCAGAATCATCAATTGTGCCTGCTGTTACAGTCACCATGGATGACGGGTTAACATACATGGAAATAGCCTTGTTGACTTGATCAAGTGTAATGGCATTGATCTTGGATGGGTATTCGTCCAAGTATTCCATCGACCTTCCTCTTTCGGCGTTAGTCAATATCTGACCGGCTTTTCCTCTAGTCGTTGCAAGCCCGACCTTATAGGAACCTGTAATAGTCGTCTTTTTTGCCGCCAGCTCTTCCTCGGTAATACCACTTTCAACCCATTTGGAAATTTGTTCCATGGTGGCCGTTTTTCCCTGTGAAAGAAGTGATGGAGCAAAGGTTCCCCATGTGTACCAGTATCCGTCGTTTCCATGGTCTACGCCCCTGACAGACGATCCCACTCCATAAGTCAACCCCTGTTCATCGCGTACCGTCTGCATCAGGCGAGCAGAAAAGTTTCCACCCAGAACATATACACCAACGAACATGGGTAAATAATCCGGATGCTCCCTGTCAATACCAATGGCCTGTCCAAAATAAGTATCGGTGCTGGTTTTGTCCTGGAGGGTTACATACGCAGTTTTAGACGTTGCCGGGTTTGCTTTAACTGCGGTCATTTCTTTTGTCAGCGGTGATGTTTGCCATTTCTTGAACCGCTTTTTCAGGTGCTTTGATAGGACTTTTTCGTCCACATCTCCAACAGCCACAACTTTCATGTTTCCAAGGCCATAATTCTTAGAATGGAATGATTTAAGATCCTCCACCGTGATGTTTTCTACCATGGCAATTTCTTCATCAACAGACAGGGACCTGTTTGGATGGCCTTCAGGATAAAGGGTGCGCATGAACTCTCGAAATGCCTGTCCCCGTGTGCTTTCTTTGGCTCGTTGAAGTTGACCCATGTAACGTTTTTTTGTCGTTTCTAGATCCTCTTCATTAAAGGCTGGTTCTCTCAGCTGTTCAGCGAGAAGATCGATGACCATGGGGACATCATCCTTCAGACAGCGAATGCTGAACCCTACGTAATAATCACTGCTGCTAAAACTCAGTTCCGCACCAACAGATTCAAGCTTTTCGCTAATGGCGAACTTATCCTGATCCTTCGTTCCCTGATCCAGCATGGCTGCTGTAAGATCAGCAACTTTTGCATTAGACTCCGGGCTAAATTCATCGCCACCGAGAAAACTTCCGCGGATGGTTACCACATCCTTTACTGGTGTTTCCATTGTCATCAGAGTTAAGCCTTCCAGAACTTCGGATGTTTTAATCTGGTCTGCCATGGATGAGCCCATGTCCATTGATCCAGCAGAAAACCCGAGCGGTCCCGCTGCCAATCCATTTTCTGGCCTCCAGTTAAATGGTTGATGAACTGCTTTTGCACCATTCTGATTGGCGTCTTGGGCATTGCTATGGTCATTCATAACGGGGATGAATACACCTGTGGTTTTTTGGTCTTCCACCAGATAGGTGTTGGCCACACGTTTGACATCCTCTGGGGATACATCATTTATACGATCCACAAATGTTGTATAATATGTCCAGTCTCCCATTGCAATTGATTCGTTTAGTTCGCTTGCTACCGAATAAGAACCGTCTCTGCTGAAAGCGGCATCTGCTTTAATTTGAGCCTGAGCCCTTGCTACTTCGTCTTTGGTTACGCCATTTTCTTTCAGGTTCTCCAGCTCAGCAAGTATGATGCTTTCTACTTCATCCGGGTCTGTCCCGGGCGTGAGAAACGCATAAGCAATAAATAATCCGTTATCATGGAACGGAAAATCCCACATGAAGAGAGAGGTTGCCAGTCCTTTATCAACAATACTTTTGTACAGCCTGCTTGACTTGCCATTGCCCAGAATGTTGGACATGATCTGAATTGGATATGTATCCTCGTGTGTGCCTTCCGGTGTTTTAAATGCAATGCCTAAAATAGCATTTTGTCCAGAACGCTTGACGATCACATGACGCGGACCTTCCTGCTTGGGTTCTTTTGTATACATCTCCGGTATATCATGTGGGCTGGCGCTGTGCTTTCCGAAATGTTCTTTGATCATTTCCAGTGCATCAGATTGGCTAAAATCCCCAATAATGGTGACAGTGGTGTTATTGGGCCAGTAAAATGTGTCGTAGAATTCTTTCAAGCGTTCAATGGATACATTCTCGATATCTTCTTTCCATCCAATGGTGGAGTGATGATAAGGGTGGGCCTGGTAGGCCGTTGCCCAGATGTTTTTATCTACAGCGCTGAATGGGTCGTTCTCACCTCGTTCAAATTCATTCCGTACCACTGTCATCTCTGACTCGCGATCTTCTTCGCGAATGAATGCATTCCGCATCCTATCTGCTTCAATACGTATGGCCCGCTCCAGGTGTTCGCTGGGCAGCAATTCAAAATAATTGGTTCTGTCCATCCATGTAGTGGCATTGATTTGGGCGCCCACATTTTGAAGAACGGTCCAGATGGGTGTCCCCTTTTCCTTGTTAAACTCCGTTGAACCCTTGAACATGAGGTGTTCAAGCAGATGCGTCGAGCCGGTATACCCAATAGCCTCATTTCTTGATCCCACGTGATAGGTTACCATAAATGTGGCAACAGGAGCAGAATGGTCCTCCATTAAAAGCACCGTAAGTCCGTTGGAGGTTAATTTGTATTCATCAATTCCGCCGGAGGATTTCACATATTCAAAACCCTCAACATTTGTCTTTGCCATGATTCCACCTGTTAATACCATAATACCCAAAAGGGCAATCATAATGTTTTTCATGTTGTTTCTCGTTGGTTAATTAAAATGCTCTCGGTCCGGTGATTGACCGGATTAATTCGCTTTGGATGTCCCAAAATAAAGAGCTCTTTTATGTTAATTTTTCGTGGGAGAAATTCACCTCAATTCGCACCTTTTGCAATATCATAAACCCGGGTCATGAGATAAATGCCGGTTGGGCAAACGATGGTTGAGCCTCTTTTCAATTTTACTTTTTTTCGTTCTCCGCCGCTTCTTTCATGCCGCGACCTGTGGGGAAAAATTGCCCTGTAACGCCCATATATTCTCGATATTTCTTACCAAACTTCATTACCATTGCCCGCTCTTCCTTCTCTACAAGCCAGGACCAGAAAATAGACAGGGGTAAAACTGACACCAGCAGGGACCACGACTGTTGAAAGACCGCCAGCAAACCTGACACTGAATAAATAATACCACTGTAAATGGGGTGTCTCACAAACTGGTATGGACCTTCAGATGATAAGGTTTTTCCCCACTGGGATTTTTTAAGCTGATAAACGCTACCAATAAACAAGTATAACAGATCAGCAGAGAACATGATGATCAATCCCCACCTTAGCCAGGGAACCACATGCATTTTCGGAATGGAGAAAACAGCATCCAGAAACAGGGCCAGCCCCCAAAAAACTATAGTTATTGGCACACCTGAAACGGAGACTCCCAACGCTCGCTTAAAGGTGTTATAATTCACTTTCTTCCGGGAATGTAAAGGTCTGTTACTGTGCCTTCAAATACTTCTGCCGCATTTGCTATTGTCTCAGTCAGTGTCGGGTGGGGATGGATTGATAATCCAATATCTTCTGCATCTGCTCCCATTTCAATGGCCAGAACACCTTCTCCTATAAGGTCTCCTGCGTTGGGACCCACAATACCCACACCAAGTGTACGTTTTGTCTCCGGATCAAACAGTATTTTGGTTTTGCCTTCATTCCGTCCTATGGCCAGAGATCGACCGCTGGCGGCCCATGGAAACTCTCCCTTTTCATATGGAATCTGCTTTTCTGAAGCTTCTGTTTCTGTGTACCCGGCCCAGGCGATCTCCGGATCTGTGAAAATCACAGCGGGGATGGCCATTGGGTCAAATGCCGCTGGAAGTCCAGCAATGACCTCTGCTGCGACTTTGCCTTCGTGTGTGGCTTTATGAGCAAGCATGGGGTCGCCCGTTACATCCCCGATAGCATAGATGTGGGAGAGACCTGTCTGACGCTTGTCATTAACCGGGATGAATCCCCTCGCATCGGTTGAGAGCCCAATGTTTTCCAGCCCAATGTTTTCGGTGTTTGGTTTTCGCCCAACGGATACCAGAACAGTATCATAGGATTCAGAAAATGTTTTTTCGCCCTGCTCGAAGTGGACCGTAAGGGTGTCATCTTCCTGCGGAACAATTTCGCTTACTTTTGTCGATAAATGGATATTGGCAAAATCTTTTTTCAGCTTCCTGAACAATGGTTTTATCATGTCCGAATCTGCACCGGGAAGGATGGACGGCATGAACTCAACCACCGTGACTGTAGACCCAAGGGCACGATATACCGTTCCCATTTCGAGGCCTATATATCCACCCCCTACAACGAGCAGTTTTTTTGGTATGCTTTCCAGTTTGAGGGCATCGGTGGATGTGTATACGTTTTTGTGATCCATGGGGAAGCCCGGTATAACGGCAGGTCGTGAACCCGTAGAAATAATGGCATGTTCGAATGCAATAAGTTCTTCGCCTTTTTCCATCTTGACTGTTACTGTTTTTTCATCGAAAAATGTTGCTACACCCTGTAAGACTTTTACTTTCCGGGCTTTTGCCATCTGGGCAATACCACGATTTAACTGAGACACCACTTTTTCTTTGAACGATCTCACGCCATCCAGTTCGATGGTTGGGGGTTGAAAATCAACACCGTGTTTTTTCAACGTAGCTGCTTCATCAATGACTTTCGCCATATGCAACAATGCTTTTGATGGAATACAGCCTCGGTTCAAACAGACACCACCGAGATCCGGGTCCTTATCAACAAGCGTGACCTTCTTCCCAAGATCGGCCGCTCGGAATGCGGCTGCATATCCGCCGGGTCCTGCTCCAATGACAACGATTTCCGCCTTGTGCTCGTTTGCCATCAGGTTAACTCCAATCCCTGCAATTGAGAATAATCTGATAGCAGTTCAGCAAGCCGTTTTGTAAATCGTGCTGCCTGTGCCCCATCAATTACCCGATGATCATATGAAAGGGTGAAAGGTAAAATTGTCCGCGGAACAAAATTACCATCCTGATACACCGGTGTAACCCTAGAACGCGAAACACCAAGAATGGCTACTTCCGGTGGGTTCACAATAGGGGTGAAACCGGTACCGCTAATGCCACCAAGGCTTGAGATGGTAAAACAGCCACCTTTCATGTCATCCGGAAGCAGTTTTTTCTCCCGGGATTTTTTACTTATATAGACCAGCTCCTCAGACAGGGCAGCAAATCCCTTTTTATCCACATCGTGAATGACAGGAACAACCAGTCCATTTGGCGTATCCACAGCAACACCGATATGGTAATATTTTTTGTACACGAGTTGCTGGCCTGTGTGGTCAAGCGATGCATTGAATTCGGGCATTTCCTTCAACACCTGGATCGATGCTTTCATTAAGAACGGAAGGAAGGTGATCCGTACTTTTTCGTTTTCATTCAATGCTTTTAGGGATTTTCTAGACATGTCCAGGTCTGTTATGTCCGCTTCATCAAACTGTGTCACGTGCGGAATGGTTTGCCATGCCTGTTGAAGTCTCTCTCCTGTAATGCGCTTTATTTTTGACAGTGCCACAGACTCGATCTCTCCCCATTGAGAAAAATCAACAGGGGGAAGGGTTGGAGCTGACGTTGCACCAGTTGGTCCGCTGGAAAGAATGGATTTGATATGGGTTTGGACGTCTTCTTTTGTGATCCTTCCTTTTGCTCCTGATCCCTCGATGTGGGCAAGGTTTGCGCCCAATTCCCTGGCGAATCGCCTGACAGATGGACTCGCAAGGGGTTTTTTACCTGGTGTTGTTGGTGCCTGTTGAGGTGGCCTTGGTTCAGACTTCTCTATTGGTTCTTCTTCAGGTGTTGGCGGGTCCTGTTTTACCGACGTCTCCTCTGGCGCTGGTTCCTCGTTTACCTTTTCTTCATTGCCCGTATCAACCTTTATGAGCGTCGCGCCTGGACCAATTTCATCACCGGTCTTTACCAAAACATCTGTCACCTTTCCTGAATCTGTGGTAGGTATTTCCATGGATGCTTTGTCTGATTCCAGTATGATAATGGAATCATCGGTATTAATGGTGTCCCCGGCTTTCACAAGGACTTCACTCACTTCAACAGATTCAATGCCTTCACCCAAATCGGGTAGTATGATATCTTTAATCATGATGGTTGCTTTCTAGACTGTTAACGGGCTTGGTTTTTCGGGATCCAACCCATATGTCTTCATTGCTTTGGTTACTCTGGTTGGTTCGATCTGGCCCTCTTCCGCCAGGCTGTTCAATGCTGCGAGAACGATATACTCCCGGCTGACTTCGAAAAAGTCTCGAAGCTCCTTTCGAGCTTCGCTTCTTCCAAAACCATCTGTCCCAAGCGCGGTGAAATTATGCTGCACAAACGGGGCTATCTGTTCTGCCACCAGTTTTACGTAGTCAGAGACAGCAATGACAGGACCGCGATTAAATTCCAGACATTTCGTTACGTACGGCATCTCGTATTCTTCGTCTGGATGAAGGATATTCCATCTTTTCTTCTCTTCCCCGTCTTTCCTGAGTTCGCTAAAACTGGTAACGCTCCATACATCGGTGTCTACGTTCCATTCTTTTTCTAGAATCTCTGCTGCGGCCAGGACTTCATTTAAGATGGGACCGCTGCCAAGGAGCTGGACCCTGGGGTTGTGTTTAACCTCTCCCTCTCGAAGTTTGTACATCCCGCGTATGATGCTTTCTTCAATACCGCCTGGCATGGCTGGCTGAGTATAGTTTTCATTGTACAGTGTGATATAGTAGATGATATCCTCGTCCTTTTCTATCATGGCTTCAAGGCCGTCCTGGATGATAACGGCCATTTCATAGGCAAATGCAGGGTCGTAGGCTCGGATGTTCGGGACCACAGACGCTGCAAGATGGCTATGCCCATCCTGATGTTGAAGGCCTTCGCCGGCCAGCGTTGTTCTGCCTGCAGTCGCCCCCAGAAGGAATCCCCGGGTTCGCATATCCGCTGCCGCCCAGATGGAGTCCCCCACGCGCTGGAATCCAAACATGGAATAATAGATATAAAACGGGATCATGTGTTTGCCGTGTGTGCTGTAGGACATCCCTGCGGCAATAAACGAGGAAATGGCTCCTGCTTCAGTAATGCCCTCTTCCAGAATCTGGCCATTTACTGCTTCCTTGTAGTAGAGAAACTGGTCAGAATCTACCGGGTCATATATCTGTCCATTATGGCTGTATATACCAAGCTGCCTGAACAAGGGATCAATACCAAAGGTTCTTGCTTCATCCGGAATGATAGGAACAATCTTCTTTCCAATCTCCTTGTTCTTTGCCAGGAGGGTCAGGCAGCGAACAAATGCCATGGTTGTAGAAATCTCTCTGTCGCCTGAGCCTGTGATAAATTCATCAAAGAACGACAGCTCTGGCGCCGGAATCGGTTCTATATCATGCTTTCTCGCAGGAAGAGACCCGCCCAGCTCTTTTTTTCTTTCAAGCAGATACTGGATTTCATCGCTGTCTTCCGGTGGTCTATAAAATGTGGTTGTTTTTGTTATCTCATCAGTAAATGGAATGTCAAACCGTGATCGGAATTGAAGCAGCTCATCCTCATTCAGTTTTTTCTGAGAATGGGTAATGTTTCTGCCTTCACCAGCTTCACCGAGACCATATCCTTTGATGGTTCTTGCAAGGATAACGGTAGGCTGGTCCTTATGGTTGACTGCTTCGTGGTAAGCAGCATAGACCTTTGCCGGGTCATGTCCGCCAACCTTTAGCTTCCACAACTCATCGTCTGTTAAGTGCTCTACCATCTTGGCAAGCTCTGGGTCTTTTCCCCAGAAATGCTCTCGTATATAAGCCCCTCCCTCCACAACATATTTCAAGAGGTCGCCATCTACCACTTCTTCCATTCGCTGCGCTAGCTTACTTGATTTGTCTTTTGCAAGAAGCGCATCCCAATCAGAGCCCCAGATCACCTTGATGACATTCCATCCCGCACCGCGGAAAGCGCCTTCTAGCTCCTGAATGACTTTGCTGTTCCCTCGAACAGGTCCATCCAGCCTCTGTAAGTTGCAATTCACCACGAATATAAGGTTATCCAGCTTCTCTCTTGAGGCCAGGGTTATGGCTCCCAGGGATTCCGGTTCGTCCATTTCGCCATCACCCAAAAACGCCCAAACCTTTCGATCTGTGTCTTCAAGAAACCCTCTATCATTCATGTATCGCATAAACCGGGCCTGATAGATCGCCATGAGCGGTCCAAGCCCCATGGATACGGTGGCGAACTGCCAAAAATCCGGCATGAGGTACGGGTGCGGGTAGGAGCTAAGCCCGCCATCTTTGGCGCGTTCACGTCGGAAGTTGGTAAGTTTCTTTTCGTCCAGACGACCCTCCAGAAAGGCCCGTGCATACATGCCCGGCGATGAATGTCCCTGGAAAAACACAAGATCCCCGCCTGATGGGTGGTCGTGCCCCCTGAGAAAATGATTTTGTGCCACTTCAACCAGGGTCGCTGAAGATGCAAACGTAGAAATGTGTCCACCAATCCCGGGGCTTTCCTTGTTGGCGCGAACCACCATTGCCATGGCGTTCCACCGGATAAGGGACTTGATTCGTCTCTCTATCTCTCTGTTTCCGGGATAGGGCGCCTGTTGGTGTGGCGGGATGGTGTTTTGAAAGGCCGTGTGGGCGCTGTAAGGCATTCGAACGCCATTCCTGCGTGCAAGATCTGTGAGTTTTTCAATAAGAAAATGAGCTCTCTCTGTTCCTCCTGACTCCAGAACAGATTGCATAGACTCGAGCCATTCCCGTGTTTCTTCCGGATCCGTGTCCGGTATAAATGGTTTTTGATTCATAGAATCCCTACAAGGAAATTGTTTTTATGAAAAGTTTTAAACAGAAAAATTACTAATAATCCAAGAGGGCACGATAGAAAAATCGTATTTTGTTCGATGTAAAACGTTATAAATAAAAGACTTTTTTGTCCTCTTTGTGCTGTGGTGTCCGCGAGCACAGTCCCGACGGTTTCATGTCGGGACTGTTAAATGTTCTATGTTGTGATCTGATATTCCTGAAGCATTTTAATATAATTTGCACGCATAAAGGCGCCCGGGTCCGGAACGTTTTGCATGCTCATGGATCCCCTCATTTGAGACAGGCTCTCGTACTCGTGTTCTTCAAGCCATGTTTCCAGATCTGCTGTTATTTTTTTGATGTGTCCGGGTCCGAACTTGAGAAGCGATGATGCCATCATGGTCACATCGGCACCGGCCATGGTAAGTTTCAACACATCCTCAGCCGCGTGTACGCCTGACGTTGCTGCCAATGACATGTTTACCTGCCCCCGCAGGACCGCTATCCATCGTAATGGCAGCAATACTTCATCGGATGTGCTTAAATGCAAACGAGAGGTAACCTCAAGGTTTTCCAGGTCAATGTCTGGTTGATAAAAACGGTTGAACATGACCAGCGCGTCTGCTCCTGCCTGTTCCATTCTTCTGGCAAAGGAAGGTAGTGCGCTAAAATAATGCCCAAGTTTCACAGACACGGGTATGTTCACTTTTGATTTTACCGAAGACAGAATGTCCAGGTGTGTCTGCTTAACGTGTGCCCCTGTTTCGTCCACATCCGTTGGCAGGTGATACACATTTAATTCAATAGCGTTCGCGCCGGCTTCTTCCATGAGTCGTGCTTTTTCGATCCAGCCGCCTTCAGAAACACCATTTAGACTGCCGATAATGGGAATATCCACAGCTTCTTTCAGGGCTCTTAGCTGCTTCAGGTATTCTTCCGGGCCTTCGGTAAAATCGTGATGATCTGGAAAATAGGATAAGGATTCTGCAAAACTGTTACTGCCGTGGCTTAGGTAGTGCTCCAGCTCGCTGTCTTCGTGGTAAACCTCTTCCTCAAAAAGAGAGTACATCACTATCGCCGGGGCGCCTGCATCTTCAAGCTGTTTTACAGTGTCCACATTTCGTGACAATGGAGAGGCAGAAACCACCAGAGGATTTTTAAGATCAATACCCATATATGTCGTATTCAATTTCATTGGGGCCTCCTACTCTGCGCTGTGTGCCGGTTCTAGCCGGGCAAGTTTTTGGTAATAGTCATACTGATCCTTGGCGTGCACATCGGCTTTGTCCAGAAGTTCTTTTGCGCGATCGGGCATGCTTTTTGTCAGCATCTTAAACCTGTTTTCCCTGTAGATATATTCTTTGATATGCAGTGTGGGCGGTTTTGAATCCAGCGAGAGCGGGTTCTTGCCTTTTTCCTGCAATTCAGGGTTATACCTAAAGAGTGGCCAGTGTCCACTGTCCACAGCAAGCTTGTGTTGATCCATGCCCTTTTGCATATTGATTCCATGGGCAATACAATGACTGTAGGCAATGATAATGGAAACGCCAGGATATGCTTCTGCTTCCATGAAGGCTTTCACTGTTTGTGCATCGCTGGCGCCCATGGCCACCTTGGCAACATATACATTGCCATAACTCATGGCTATCATGCCCAGATCCTTCTTGCCGATTTCTTTTCCGGAAGAAGCAAACTTGGCAACAGCGCCTATTGGCGTCGCCTTGGATGCCTGTCCGCCTGTGTTGGAGTATACTTCCGTGTCCAACACAAGGATATTCACATCTTTACCAGAAGCCAAAACATGATCCAGCCCACCAAAACCAATGTCGTAGGCCCATCCATCACCACCCATTATCCAAACACTCTTCTTCACCAGATTGTCTGAAATTGTCAGGAGGCGCTTTGCCTCAGGTGATTTCACGTTCTTGAGGGCTTTATTCATGTCTTCAACCCGCTGGCGTTGCTCAAAAATTCCCGGTTCATCAAACTGATCTGCTGCAATGATGTCACCTGCAAGGTCGGTCCCAATTTCCTTTTCCAGGGATTGAACCAGCTCAACGGCATGTTCGCGGTGTTTATCGATGGTGAGCCTGAACCCAAGACCAAACTCTGCATTGTCTTCGAACAGAGAATTGGACCAGGTAGGGCCGCGACCCTCCAGGTTTTTCGCCCATGGGGTTGTTGGCAGGTTTCCGCCATAGATTGAAGAACACCCTGTGGCGTTTGCAATGATCATTCTGTCGCCAAAAAGCTGTGAAGCAAGTTTAACATACGGCGTTTCTCCACAACCGGAACAGGCGCCGGAGAATTCAAACAATGGTTCCAGTATCTGTGAACCTTTTACCGTTCCCTGCTTCACTTTCGAACGATCCGTCTCTGGAAGATCCAGGAAAAATTCCCAGTTTGCCTTTTCAGACTCCCGTAAAGGCGGCTGAAATTCCATATTAATGGCTTTTCGGCTTACATTTGACTTGTCCTTGACGGGACAGGCTTCAACGCAGATGGCACATCCCGTACAATCCTCCGGGGCAACCTGTAGCGTGTATACATCCGTGTCTTCCCATTCTCTACCTTTGGGCTTCACAGACTTAAATGATTCTGGTGCATTGTCCAGCAATCCGCCATCATACACCTTGGGCCGAATGACACCGTGAGGACAAACCAGCGCACATTTATTGCACTGGATACAAATGTCGGCATTCCACACCGGAATTTCTGCTGATATGTTTCGTTTTTCCCATTGGGTTGTGTCCGTTGGCCATGTGCCATCTTTTGGCATGGCGCTAACAGGAAGATCATCGCCCAGCCCGGCAATCATAACCGACGTGACGTTTTTTACAAACTCCGGGGCATGATCGGGAATCAGGTTGCCGTTTATTTCTGTTCCGGTTGCAATGTCAGGCACATCAATTTCATGAAGGTTTGCCAGCGTCTGATCAACGGCATGGAAATTCTTCTTAACAACTTCTTCACCTTTGGCCCCATAGGTTTTCTCAATGGCATACTTGATTTTTCCTATGGCCTCTTCTCTTGGTAAAATACCTGAGATTGCAAAGAAGCATGTTTGCATGATCGTGTTGATGCGACGGCCCATTCCCGTTTCCTGTGCCACGTTCAATGCGTTTATATTGTACAGTTTTACTTTTTTGTCCAAAATCTGTTTTTGGACTTTCCTTGGCAATTGTCCCCAAACCTCATCTTTGGAGAAAGGACTGTTTAACAAGAAGGTGCCACCTGGAACAACATGTTTAAGAATATCAACGGTGTGTAGGAATTCATAATTATGACACGCCACAAAATGTGCATGACGAATCAGGTAGGTGGATTGAATGTCCTCATCGCCGAACCGCAGGTGAGAGATGGTCATGCTACCCGACTTCTTTGAGTCATAGACAAAGTATCCCTGGGCGTAGTTTTCTGTTTCTTCTCCAATGATCTTGATGGAGTTTTTATTGGCGCCCACCGTACCGTCTGCTCCCAGACCAAAGAACATGCCTCGGAAAATGTTGTCACCTTTTGTGGTATAGTTCCAGTCGAACTCAAGGCTGGTATTGGTGACATCATCCTGGATGCCAATGGTGAAATGATTTTTGGGCGTTTCTTTTGAAAGTTCATCAAAGACGCCCTTAATCATGCCCGGTGTAAACTCTTTTGACGATAGCCCATATCGACCACCAACCACTGAGGGTGCCGATCCGTCCTGAATGCTTTCTGCAAAGGCGGTTACAACATCCTGGTAAAGCGGCTCACCAATAGCTCCCGGCTCCTTCGTTCTGTCAAGGACAGCTATTTTCTTTGTGGATTTTGGAAGAGCGTTAAGGAAATGTTCGATTGAAAACGGACGGTACAATCGTACCTTGATCATTCCAACTTTTTCACCCTGATCCACAAGGTGCTTAACGGTTTCATCCGCTGCCTCTGCGCCGGATCCCATTAAAATAATAATTCTTTCTGCCTCCGGGTGTCCTTCATAGTCAAACAGGTGGTATTGTCGTCCAACCAGTTGTGCAAATTCATCCATGGTTTCCTGGACGGTTTCTGCCGTGGCATCGTAAAAGGGGTTGCAGGCTTCTCTGGATTGGAAAAATGTGTCTGGATTTTGTGCGGTTCCGCGCAGGACAGGGTCGTTTGGGTTCAAACCGCGTTTCCGGTGTGCAAAGACCAGATCATCATGAATCATGGCTTTTATGTCGCCTATGGAAAGTTGCTCAATTTTCATGACTTCGTGCGAGGTTCTAAACCCATCAAAAAAGTGTAAAAATGGAATGCGGCTTTTCAATGTGGCTGCCTGAGAAATGAGGGCAAAGTCCATTACCTCTTGAACTGAGTTGGATGCCAGAAGGGCCCACCCGGTGGAACGCGTGGACATTACATCGCTGTGATCGCCAAAGATGGACAGCGCATGAGTGGCCAGGGTTCTTGCAGAAACATGGAAAACGGTAGGGGTTAATTCACCGGCAATTTTGTACATGTTCGGTATCATTAGAAGCAATCCCTGGGATGCTGTGAACGTAGTGGTGAGAGCTCCGGTTTGTAGAGCACCGTGTACCGCACCGGCAGCGCCGCCCTCACTCTGCATTTCTATTACAGATGGAACTGTACCCCAGATATTTTTTTCGCCCATGGCTGACCACTGGTCAGACTGTTCTCCCATGGGGGATGAAGGGGTAATGGGGTAAATGGCAATAACTTCGTTTGTTTTATGAGCGATATAAGCGGCGGCTTCGTTGCCGTCAATCGTAACCATTTTTCTGGACATGGTCGTGTCCTCCTCGTTTAATCTATAAAACTGTAAAAAAGACCAGACCAGAAATTACATAAAAAAGGATGCGAATATCCAATTTGATTGTGTGTTTTCAGTTTGGTTGTTGTGTTAACGGTGGGTGCCGTCGCTCATCGTCTTCTGGTTACAACCCAGAGCACTGTAACCAGACGGATGGTGGCGGACAAGTTATACTTCTATTTCTTTCCAATCGCCCAGCTTTATCTTGCGAATCATTGCAAGGGCGAAAAGAACAATATACACCGCAAATGATATCCATGCGCCCACAAACCCCGCCCCAAAAACAACGCCAAAAAAGTATGTTGCCGGCAAGAAGAATCCCCATACAAGAATGGATTCCACCAGGGCTGGGTAGGTTGTGTTGCCTGCGCCGGACAGGGCAAACCAAAGGGTCAATCCAAAGGCGTCCACAAACTGGACCAATCCTAAAATGCGCAGCCCTATTATTCCAACGCTGATGATTTCTGGATCCTGTGTAAACACGGGTAATATTTTATGTGGAACGATCAAAAAGATGATACCGATGGACCCCATGACGATGACAGACCAGCGGAGGGCTTCGGTGATACTTTTCTCCGCGTACACCGGGTTTTTTTCACCGAGATATTTTCCTACCAGGGTCGCGCATCCCTGCCCAAATCCCATAGCAGGCATAAACGATGCGTGCAGGATGGTAAACACGACTTGGGTCGCGGCCAGCTCGATCACGCCTATCATCCCAACAACTTTATAGAACGTTGAAAATCCGAACATGACAATCATTTCCTGTGATCCCTGGGGGAGGGCCAATTTGATCTGTCTCCAGAGCATCTGCCTGTCAAATCGAAAGGTGAACACATGGTATCGTTTTCTAATCTCAGGTTTGATCAGATAAAAAGAATAATGCGCAGCCATCCATACTGATGCAGATACGGTGGCGAGAGCCGCCCCTTTCACGCCCAGTTCTGGAAATGGAAACAGTGTCCACAGATTCCCCAGCCACCCCATGTTCCATGACTCCAGGGCCTGAGCCACTCCATCTCTTCCATAAATCAAGCCAGCATTTAAATAAATATTCAGCATGTTCGCCGTTATGGTAACGTTCATGTGGATTTTCGTTCGCTCTACGCCGGTATAAAATCCTTGATAGACAAACCCGATCATGGAAAAAATCACACTGGCAAAGGCAATAGATGTGTACTCATTGCACAGGTGAATTACCGTAGTGTCTTCAAGAAAAAGGGGGACCAGTTTGTGGGCGTAAACATATCCCGCTAAAGAGACAGGTAACCCTATTACCAGGGCCAGCAAATGACCGTTGTGCATGGCCACACCGCATTCCTCGAATTTTTTCTGGCCCAACCGTCTTGAAGCCACTGTCTGTGTGGCTGTTCGTAGGCTTATAGCAAAACTCAGAATAGCCCAGACAAGCATAGCGCCCATCCCTGTAGCGGCAAGAGAAGCTGCTCCAAGGTGCCCAACCATGGCTACATCAGCAAGATTCATGAATGTCCTGCTTAGGTTGCTCATAATAACGGGGAAAGCCAAGGCGAGTATTTCCGTCGAGATATTTTTATCTTCGGCGCGGAAGAGATTTGGGAAGGTCTTCATGCTGATGTGGCTGAAAGCTGTCGCTTTTCAATCATTCTTTTTTTAAGAAACATTGTTGTTTTACTGCAGACTGGTGCGTTTGTGGCAATCGATACTTTCTTCGCTCCTTGGGATAATAGGATGGAAGCCGTTCTTGCTATATTGTGTCCATCCTTCATTATGATGCGGCTTTTGCGGTCAATGACTATAATGATTTCATTTTTATTGGTACAGAGGACCTGTCTCGCACTAATACCCTCGTACTTTTTTGAGACACGCTCAAGCTCTATGCCATCTATGGTGTATCGTTTCATCTCTCTTCTGTCTGAAAATTTGGGGCGCTGAATCTAGCGGTAATGGTGTGATTTGGTCGAGATATTGTTCATTTTTTTTGTATACACCCATATCAAAATGATACAGATATAAACAACTCCATGTCTTTGTTCCGGGCAAAATGACAACGATTTTTAACTGGCATGATCTTTGTAATCATAATTGCAGAGAGAAATGAGATTAGCCATGAGACATGTTACACAGACAGAGAAAGAGATATTACATTTCTTAGAATCGCGGGACAAGAAACTGCTCGATGGAACTGTGTTGCCGCACAGAACCATTTTTGCCGATGATATCCAAAAAGAGGATTTGTTTGAAATTATCGGCCGACTGACAAAAGAATACGGTTTCCTGGCAATTTCATAAAAGCTTATCTCCTAATTGCCTCCCGGTTGAATCCCGGCACAATTGTGTCGGGATTTTTTTTGGTCATCAATAACTTCTCCCATGATTATTCCCACAGACTATCTTTGTCTCCACCCAGAAGTGAAAGAGGCTTTTGACAGCAATCGGCCGGTGCTGGCAATGGAGTCAACGATTCTTTCCCACGGAATGCCCTATCCGGACAATATTGCTTTCGCCATTGAAGCGGAGGGTCTGGCGCGGTCGCTGGGGGTTGTCCCTGCAACCATTGGCATATTGAATGGAATCGTCCATGTGGGAATGGCGAATGATCAATTAGAACATCTTGGTAAAGGCCCGGCGCTGAAGACGTCATTGAGAGATATTTCATTTGTCCTTTCCCGTGGGTATCATGGCGCCACCACGGTGTCTGCCACCATGGCAATTGCTCATGTTGTGGGTATTCACGTTTTTTCAACAGGCGGGATCGGTGGGGTTCACCGGGGCGCTGAACAGACTCTTGATATTTCCCAGGATGTTGATGCTCTCAGTCGTTTTCCTGTCCTGGTCGTCTCCGCCGGCGCAAAATCAATTCTGGACATACCAAAAACACTTGAGGCGCTGGAATCTGCTTCGGTGCCGGTGCTTGGCTATGGAACGGACATGTTCCCTGGTTTCTATACTCGCTCCTCTGGAGAAACGATATCAACTCGCTTTGACTCTTTGGATGAAATATCAGATTTTTTTCACACTCACAGGCGGTTGGGGATGTCGCAGGGGGTACTTGTGGCCAACCCTGTGCCGGAAAGTCATGCTCTTTCCAGACGCCTTATAGATCGGATAGTTGATGCGGCTATCGAGGAGTGCAACCGCCAAGGAATCCGTGGAAAGGAAATTACGCCATTTCTTTTGTCGGAAATTGTGCGCCAAACCGATGGTAAAAGCCTGGCTGCAAACATTTCTCTTGCTAAAAACAATGTTGCGGTAGGGGCGAAGATCGCTCTTAGGCTCGCTTCGCAATAAGATCGTTCGAGATTTTACCTCAGTTTTTGTGAACGTGTGCCTGTACCAGCTCAAGAAGCCGTGTACGTTGAATCGGTTTTGCAAGATATTCGTCGCAACCGGACTCTAAGCACAATTTCTTATGGTAGGTAAATGCGTGGGCAGTGGTCGCTATTACAGGGATATCCCTGAGCCCTTTTGTATCCTTGATATATCTAGATATTTTTAATCCGTCTTCATTGTCGCGTAACGATATATCCAATAAAACACATTTTATATTTGATTGCTTTATCTGTTTAAGGGCGTCCTTTACTGTGTCAGCAAATACCACGCTATAATCCGTTAAAAAGTGGTACATGAGTTCTCTGTTGGACTGGTCGTCTTCAACAACGAGAATTCTTGGTGCGTTCATGCTCTCTCCAAAACATGTTGTGGCTAAATAAGGCGCCGGAAACTTTCAACCGCCTGCCTTATTGTGTTCAAACCGGTCAAGGTCTGTGGAAAGTTAATAAAATTTATACTTTAAAGGTACTCTAATCTGTTTTTCGTTATTGTCCCCCGGTATTGGTTAAAACAAAGGACCATATATCTGCCTGTTCTTCGATGACTTTTTTTGTTGGTTTGCCTGCTCCATGACCCGCCTTTGTTTCAATGCGAATGAGGGCCGGTTGTCCAAATCGGGCCTGTTTCTTCTGAAGTTCAGCTGCATATTTAAATGAGTGGGCAGGAACGACTCGGTCATCATGGTCGGCTGTGGTGATAAGGATCGCGGGGTAGGGCACATCCTGGCGAATATTGTGGAGAGGTGAATATGCGTATAGATTTTTGAAATGATCGGGCTCTTCGCTTGAACCATATTCCACGGCCCAGGCGTATCCTATGGTAAACTTATGGTATCGAAGCATATCCATTACGCCTACCTGAGGGATGGCAGCGGCAAAAAGGTCCGGTCGCTGATTTACCACCGCCCCAACCAGGAGCCCACCATTTGAGCCTCCGCGGATGGCCAGATTCTTTTCGGATGTGTAGCCCTCCTTAATGAGAAATTCTGCGGCGGCTATAAAGTCATCAAACACATTTTGTTTGTTAAACAGCATTCCTCCTTTGTGCCATTTTTCACCATACTCGCCTCCACCTCGAATATTTGCAAGGGCATAAATACCACCTCTTTCCATAAAGACCATATTGCTGATACTGAAGTACGGCGTACGGCTACTGTTAAAACCACCGTAAGCATACAGCAGTGTTGGGTTTTTACCGTTTCTCTCTACGCCTTTTTTGTACACAATAAACATGGGGACCCGCGTTCCGTCCTTGCTGGTAAAAAACACTTGTTTTGTTTCAAATTCTTCAGGGTTTATGTCTGCCTCGGACTCTCGGAATAATTTGGATGTATTCGTGGTAAAATCGTACCTGTAAATCGTCGAGGGCTGTGAAAAAGAGCTGAAGGAGTAGAAGGTTTCCATCTGATCTTTTTTGCCGCCGAATCCACTGGCGGATCCAATACCAGGCAGTGTTATTTCTTTTTCGAATATCCCGGTTCGACTGAAGACCTTGATTCTTGTGCTGGCGTCCTGCAGGTATCTTGCAACCAGCTTTCCACCAACGGCTGAGACGCTTTGCAATGCGTGTTCGCTTTCCGGGATAATGGTTTGCCAGTTGTCCGGTTCTGGTCGTGTCGGGTCAACCATTACCAGCCTTTGAAGTGGCGCATCCTGGTTCGTAAGAAGAAAAAGGGCGCCTCCCTCGTTATCAATCACGGAATGATCGTAGTCAAAACTGGTGATTATGTCCTTGAATCCTGTTTCAGGGTTTTGGCGATCCAGCAGCTTCATGGCCGTTCCATGGGTCCCAAGATACTCATACAGAATCGCATAGCGTTCATCCTCGGTCACGCTCATATAGTTGCCGATTTTAGGGTTTTCGGGGTTCTCGTAGACAAGTTTGTCGTCCTGCTGTTTTGTGCCCAGTTTATGGTAATACACCTTTTGACCTTCATTCAGTGATGATTTTTCACCGCCTTCTGCAGGTTTTGGAAATCGAGTATAATAAAAACCGTCTTCTGCCCAGGCCATCCCTGAAAACTTTACCCATTGAATGTGGTCATTAGTTTTTTCCATGGATTCCATATCCATAATAAAAAATTCTCTCCAGTCCGAACCGGCCTGGCTTACGCTGTATCCCATGTACCTTCCGTCCTGTGAAAAGTACAATCCGGATAGAGCAACCGTACCATCCTCCGAAAATGTATTTGGGTCCAAAAGAAGAATTGGCTCCGACTCTAATGACTCCTGCATATACAGCACATATTGGTTTTGTAGTCCGTCATTCTTATAGAAGAAATATCTTCCGCCCTCTGTAAATGGAGATGAATATTTTGGATAGTTCCAGACTGTTTCCAATCGGCTCCTAATTTCATCTCGAACAGGAATATCGTTCAGGTATGCCTGGGTGATTTCATTCTGGGCAGCCACCCAACGAGCTGTTTCTTCTGCGTTGTCATCCTCTAACCACCTGTACGGGTCTGCCACAAGGGTTCCGTGGTAATCATCAACCGTATCGTCCTGACGGGTCTGTGGGTAATCAAATGTCTGGACGCCAATATTGTAACACCCCACCAATACAGTTAGAAGAATAATTCCAGTAAATCGAGATGGCTTGTTCATCATTGTTTTGATTCTTTCAGTTTGAATTGTTTTGTTTTTTTGCGTGGTATACATAGCGTTTTCACGGTGGCTCCCAGGTATGAAAATGCCGGGGCGACTATGCCACAAATCTCTGATGTGTTGGTTTCGTTTTCTGTGGAAGAAAATCGTTCCGGTCCCACTGTCTCGACATAACCGGTGTCATATTCGGGTACAGGTGAATACACGGTGGATATATCTGGAAACTGAGGCCTGTTTCCAAACGGTGTTTTTCCTCGAAGGATTGATTGTCCGGAGCGGTTGACATGGTCTATAACAGATATGGTTTTGCTGCCATTCCACCTGTCCAGAATTAGCACATGGCTTGTTCCCTGGTTTTCCATAAGCTCATCAAGATCCTCTAGGGATGGGTAGCCTTTGTCTAATTTTACCGGCCAACACCAACATTGGTCATCGCGTTCTACATAACCGTGATTTGCGACGTGGTCTGCATCAGAGGTTTGGAGATTCCAGTGCTTTGAATTGATGATGTATATCATCGTTTTCATGACGTCGGTGGGTATGGTTTTCGGTTACCGAGCAGTGCTGTTCCCAGACGAATCATTGTGGATCCTTCTTCGATAGCAATTTCATAATCCCCACTCATTCCCATAGAAAGTTCTGTCAGTTTTTTTGGGGTGTCAATCTGTCGGTTGAGGCTTTCTTTTAAGGCTGCCAGACGTTGAAAAGCCAGGCGGATTTCGTCCCTGTTTGATGTCAGCGGTCCAACGGTCATCAATCCCTGTACATGCAATTGTGGCGCGTCTATACAGGCGAGCATAGCCTCTGTGTTCTCGGGGTCGAAACCGCTCTTTGCCTGTTCTCCGCTTGTGTTTATTTCAAGTAAAACCGGGAGTGTTCGCTGAGTGTTTTCCAGGCGTCGGCTAATTTTTTTTGCTAGTCGAAGCGAGTCAACGGTATCCACCGTATCAAACAAATCAAGGCATCGGTTAATCTTGTTGGATTGGAGGTGTCCGATCATGCGTTTTTCCAGCCCCTCCAGCGCGGGAAGTTCGGGGAATTTTGCAAACGCTTCCTGAATCCTGTTTTCGCCAATGGATCGAATGCCAGCGTTGTAGCAATCTACAATGGTGCTGAATGGGTGAGTTTTTGTGACAGCAATTATGTTTATCTCCCCCTGTCTCCCACAACGCTGCATCGCGGTTTGAACACGATCTTGAACGACTTTCAGATCATAAATTAACACGGTTTTTGTGCTGCAGAATCCTCACTGTCTTCGGAGTCTTCTTTGCTGTCTTCTTCGTCTGTGCTGCTGACCCGTGAGATAGATGAAATAGAGGCGCCTTCATCAAGCTTTACCAATCGAACTCCTTGTGTTACTCGTCCAATAGTTCTAATGTCCGCCACGGATTGTCTCATGAGCACCCCTTTATCCGTAATAATCATGAGATCGTCTGCGTCTACCACTTCCATAATAGAAACCATTTTCCCTGTTTTATCCGTGGTGCGCATGGTCATGATACCTTTACCGCCGCGGGATTGGATACGATACTGAATGACGTCGGTTCGTTTTCCAAACCCTTTTTGTGTGGCCACAAGGATGGTGCCTTCGCGCTTGACAATAAGCATGCCCACAACCTCATCGCTCGATGAACTGAGGGTAATTCCCTTTACGCCCATGGTTTTTCTTCCACTTGGGCGAATGTCTTTTTCAGAAAACCGAATGGATTTCCCGTCCCGGGTGCCCAGAAGAATATCATTATCCCCGTCGGTGATCCTCGCTTCAATCAACTGGTCACCTTCGCGGATTTCAATGGCATAGATACCGCCTTTTCTTGGGTTTCCGTAGGCGGAAAGAACGGTTTTCTTAACAATACCATTTCTCGTTGCCATAACGATGAATTGATCATCCGTGAATTCTTTCACACTCACGAATGCTTCGACTTTTTCCCCCGTTTCGCAACCAATAAGGTTTACCACAGCGCGGCCACGTGCTGCCCGACCTCCCTGGGGAATGTCATAAACCTTTAGCCAGTAGCATTTTCCGCGATCGGTGAAGAAAAGCATATAGTCATGTGTGTTTGCAATAAAGAGATGTTCAATGAAGTCTTCATCTTTAGAGGTAGCGCCCTGAATTCCCCGACCGCCCCTTCGCTGGCTTCGGTACGTATTTACGGCTGTACGTTTGATATACCCGTTGTGAGTGATGGTGATGACCATATCTTCCTGGGCGATAATATCTTCCATGGAAAAATTGGCCCCTACGGGCAGTATTTCTGTGCGCCTTTCATCTCCGTACTGATCCCGCACTTCTAGTAGTTCGCGCTTGATGATGTCCATCCTCTGGGAGCGGCTTTCTAGAATCCCTTTCAGCTGGGCTATGAGCTTGATGATCTCTTTGTATTCTTCCACCACCTTTTCAACCTCCAGGCCCGTGAGGCGCTGAAGACGCATATCCAGAATGGCTTGAGCCTGTTTTTCTGAGAGATCAAAGGAGTTCATCAGTCCTTCTTTTGCGTGGACCGGGTCCTTGCTGCCGCGGATGATGGAAATAACCTCATCAATATTGTCCAGTGCAATTTTCAACCCTTCCAAGATGTGTGCCCTGGCTTCTGCCTGGGCCAGCTCGAACTGGGTTCTTCTCACCACCACATCATGACGAAAGTCGATGAACGATTGCATCACGTGTTTCAGTGACATGACTTTGGGCACCCCATTGTCCAGGGCAAGAAGGATAATCCCAAATGTGTCCTGAAGCTGGGTGTGGGCGTACAGTTGATTTAAAATGACATCAGGTATGGCGTCCCGTTTGATTTCAACCACCACACGAACCCCATCTTTGTCCGACTCATCCCTGAGATCTGTAATGCCTTCGATTTTTTTGTCCCGAACCAGTTCTGCAACTTTTTCAATAAGGTTTGCCTTGTTTACCTGGTAAGGAAGTTCATCAATGATGATGGATTCTTTTCCCTGCTTGGTGGTTTCAATAAACGCTTTTGCTCGAACCGTTATTTTTCCGCGACCCGTTACATAAGCCTGTTTAAGTCCATCTATCCCCATGATCATGGCGCCGGTTGGAAAGTCCGGACCATTCACATATTCCATCAATTCTTCTACGTTCATATCTGGGTTGTCGATGAGGGCATTCATACCGTCAATGACCTCAGTGAGGTTGTGGGGTGGAATTTTCGTTGCCATCCCCACCGCAATACCTTCTGATCCATTCACCAAAAGTGCCGGAACAACTGTAGGCAGGACGGATGGTTCTGTAAGTGTGTCATCAAAATTTGGAACCCAGTCAACGGTTTCTTTGTCCAGGTCCCGGAGCATTTCATTCCCAATTCTTGTCATGCGCGATTCGGTGTACCGCATAGCAGCTGCACGGTCCCCGTCCACAGACCCAAAGTTGCCCTGGCCGTCTACCAGTTCATATCTCATGGAAAAGTCCTGTGCCATTCGAACAAGCGCATCGTAGACGGAGGAATCCCCGTGAGGGTGGTATTTACCCAGGACATCACCGACAATTCTTGCTGATTTTTTGTAGGGCCGATTCCATCCGGATCCCAGTTCGTTCATTCCATAGAGAATGCGGCGATGCACCGGTTTTAGTCCGTCGCGTACATCGGGCAAGGCCCTTGCCACAATAACGGACATGGAATAATTCAAGTAGCTTTCTCGAAGCTCTTCGACAATATCTTTGTTAATGGTGTTTTCTCTGGCAATATCCATATTTTGTATTCTTTTAAATGTCCAGGTTTACAACAAACCGGGCGTTTGTTTCAATAAATGTTCTACGGGCTTCTACATCGCTTCCCATGAGGTCCTGAAAGTTTTTCGATGCTTCCATGGCATCATCAATGGTCACTTGCACCAGAGTTCTGCGGTCTGGGTCCATCGTGGTAGCCCACAACTGTTCAGGGTTCATTTCTCCTAGTCCCTTGTACCTCTGAAAATCTACTTTCTGGCTTTTGCTTTCCTTTCGGAGTCTCTCGGTCAAGAGTTCCCTTTCGTTGTCGTCATAGGCATACACTTCCTTTTTTCCCTGCTTGATTCTGTAGAGGGGCGGCATTGCCATATACATGTAACCGTTGGTAATCAGCTCGGGCATTTTTCGGTAGAAAAATGTCAAGAGGAGGGTGCGAATGTGGCTTCCATCCACATCGGCATCTGTCATGATGATAATCTTGTGATAGCGGAGTTTCTCTATATCAAAATCCGTTGGACCTTTTGGCGTGTCCTCTTCGTCTGACCCGCCAAACCCGGCACCAAGGGCGGTGATAATTGACTGTATTTCATTGTTATTCAACAATTTATCAATACGGGCTTTTTCGGCATTGATGACCTTACCCCTGAGAGGTAGAATGGCCTGGAACCGTCTGTCTCTTCCCTGCTTTGCAGAGCCACCGGCAGAATCTCCCTCAACCAGGTACAACTCACAAAGAGCCGGATCTCGGTTGGAACAGTCTGCCAGTTTTCCTGGCAGGGATGTGTTCCCCAAAGCCGTTTTTCTTCGAATCAGTTCCCGGGCTTTCCTTGCAGCGTTTCGGCTTCGTGCTGCCAACAGTGCTTTTTCGATTATGCGTTTGCCCACCGTTGGGTTTTGTTCTAAAAACTCAAGAATGCCTTCATAAACAATGGCGTCCACAATGCCCTTTACATCTCCATTGCCAAGCTTCGTTTTGGTTTGACCTTCAAACTGTGGCTCTGAAACCTTGACGGAAACAATGGCTGTGAGACCTTCTCTATAATCTTCACCTGTCAGGGTAATATTTTCGGTTTTCTTGGCTTTTATCAGGTTGTTTTTTGCGGCGTAGTTGTTGAGACTTCGGGTCAACGCTGACCTGAAGCCGGACAGGTGGGTTCCACCTTCGATGGTGTTAATGTTATTTACAAACGTGAGGATATTGTCGTTATAACTGGATGAATATCGAAATGCCACATCCACCGGCACATCACCCTCTTCTCTGTTTACGGTAATAACCTTATTATGAAGCGGCTGGTTGTTTTCATCCAGGTACTTCACGAAATCGCTGAGCCCGCCTTTATACCGGAAGGATTCCTCCCTGATTTCATCCGTTCTGTCATCCTGGATGACGATTTCGAGGTTGCTGTTCAGGTATGCCAGTTCCCTTAATCGATCCGCAATAATATCGTATTCGATTTTTGTAACGCTGAACATCTCCGGGTCTGGGAGAAAGGTTACTTTTGTACCGGTTTTTTTGGCTTTGCCCACCACGTCTAGTTTTGACTTGGTGACGCCGCGCTCATACCGTTGTCTGTACACTTTTCCATCGCGTTTTACTTCCGCAACCAGTGATGCTGACAGGGCATTTACTACCGAGACACCTACACCATGTAAACCGCCGGAAACCTTGTAGCTTCCTTTATCAAATTTTCCACCCGCATGGAGGACCGTCATAACCACCTCCAGGGCAGGTTTTTTCTCCACCTTATGGATATCCACCGGGATTCCCCGACCGTTATCTTCCACCGTTATGGAATCGTCCTTGTTCAAGGATACCTGTATTTTTGTGCAGTGTCCTGCCAGTGCTTCATCAACGCTATTATCCACTACCTCATAAACGAGATGATGAAGACCGCGTTTTCCAACGTCGCCAATGTACATAGCGGGACGTTTTCGTACCGCTTCAAGCCCTTTGAGTACTTGAATTTTTTCAGCGCTATATTGATTTGTGTTCTTTTGTGTCATAAAAATCGAATGTCCTTTATTGTGCCCGATCCTAATCGTTTGTTTAGTTTGAATAGAATATCTTTTTTCTGAAACTGCAGCTCCTGCCTCCATGTTGGCGTATCAACCTGTACCATGAGCACGTTATGCTTCACATCGGTTGCCCGTGCTTTTTCTGCTATTTTTTCGCCCACGATTTCTTCCCATAAAAACAGGGCTGATTGTTGCGAAACGGTCTTGTCTATTCCTGCTTCTTTCAGCATGTCTTTTATGGCCGTTTTCAATTGCTGCATGGTCGTTCCAGATAAAGATGCATGTTGTTGGGGTTATTTATATCAAACCCATGGGATTCAACATGAACAATGTTTGTGGTGGTGATGATGGTTTGCACATTTTTTTCAAGCATGGTCATGACATACTCGCTTCGCTTGAAGTCCAGCTTCGCCAGCACATCATCCAACAGGATTATGGGGGTGTTTTCGTTCGTGTCTTCCATGAACCTGAATTCGGCCAGCTTTATGAGAATGAGAGAGAGTTTGTGTTCTCCCTGGGATCCAAATTGCCTGATATTCTCACCATTGAACGTGAAATCGTATGCATCCTTGTGTGGTCCGGATGTTGTTTTTTGAAGGATGATATCTCTTTTTTCCTGGTCTTTAAACCTCTGAACAATATCGTCTTTCGTTGCTGGATTTTCCGGTAAATATTGCCCGGCTAACACCACATTTTCATCCTGAAGTTTTTCCACCACCTCTTCAAGGTGTTTACTAAAAAGTGACCACAATTCTTTTCTCATGTTCCAGAGAATTTCAGCTTTTTCTGCCAGGGGTTCATTCCACGGATCTATGACGCTGGCTGGCTGACGATTTTCCCGTACCTGAGAAAGAGCCGCATTTCGCTGCTTCAATATTTTGTTGTACTCGGATAATTCCAACAGGTATTCGTGAGAAGAAACAGAAAAAAGTTTATCAAAAAACCTGCGCCGCTCTGATGGCACCCCGGTGGTTATCACTTGTTCCTCTGGAGACAACAACACCACAGGATTTTTACCAACAAGCTCTTTGAAGCTTTTCAGGGATTCTTTGTTTACCGTGATTTTTCTTCGTCCATCAGTCAGCTGGCTCATGGATACCGTTGAGGGAATTTCCATAGAACTGAATTGACCTTGAATCCTGAAATGATCCTTGTCTTTTTTGATCATCTGCTGTCGTTTAGATGTTCGAAAGCTCCTCCCAAGAGACAGGGTATAAATGGCCTCAAGAATGGATGTTTTACCTGACCCATTTTCACCCCAGATCACATTAAGGCCCGGGGAGAACTCCACACGAATATTCTCGTGATTGCGAAAAGAATTCAATTCAATTCCTTGAATGGACATCCTGCAGGAAGAAATGGGATTAATTAAAGTAATCCAGGCCCGTTAGTCGTTTAACCTGATGGGCATCAACAACATGGTAATGTCCCGGTTTTCCGGCTGGTTTTCCGGGTAGAACAATGCTGCACTTATGGGTGTTTTGAGCTTTACAACCACACCGTCGTTTTGAATATGTGAAATAATATCTTTCAAATACGTTGCGTTATATCCAATGGTGATGGATTCTCCGTTAAAGTCACAGGACAACCCTTCTTTTGCTTTGGATGCTTTCTCGGGATCCTCGGTAGATATGGAAGAGCCGTCTGAGTCAAGGTAGAGGGCAATCTGGTTTGTAGATTTATTTGAAAAAATGGACACACGTCTGACGGCTCCAAGAAATTCATCCCTGCCCACTGTGAGCGTTTTATCGTTATCTGTAGGCAACACACCTTCGTAGTTGGGAAACATTTCATCAATAATCCTGGTATAGAAACGATCTTGTCCTATGGATGCGGTTAAGTGATTTTCGCCTATCCAGACATGGACATTCTTGCCTGATGGGGCAGCGGATAAAAACAGGTTTATGAATTTTCTCGGCACAATCAATTCACCTTCAAATCCATCTGATTCGAAATCATTAACGATGTATCTCACGAGCCTGTGTCCATCGGTGGCAACCGCCGTCAGCGCTTCCGGTAAAAACTTCAGGTACACACCTGTTAATGCCGGTTTTAAATCATCGTGACTTACAGCAAAGCTTGTATTTTCAAAGACATCTCTTAATGTGGCTGAATCAATATCCAGCGTTTTAGAACTGTCCACCTCTGGCACGGCTGGAAATTCTTCTGCCGATTTTCCCATGAGATCATAAACCCCGGTTTCTGTAATCAACTCAACCTTGTTCTGATCGTTAACAGCAATGGTAATTCTGCTATCCGGTAATTCGTTGGTGATTTCGAGCAGGGTATGGAGCGGAATGGCCGCGGACCCCGTCTCTTCAATACTTGCAGGGAGGTGAACCACTATGGTTATTTCCAGATCTGTTGCCCGTAAAACGGTTTCATCTTCGTTCACCTGGAACAAAGCACAACCAAGAATAGGTAATGTGGATCGGGTAGGGGTGGCTTTTGAAAGTTTTTGCAGCGCCAGCCGCAGTTCATTTTTGGATGTGGACAGTTTCATAAAACCCTTTGTTTGACCTGAATATTTCTTTGATAAAAAATGCCAACGATGTTACCTCTTTTGGGGTGTTTTCACAAGTGGTTTTATGAGGATAAATGCCGCACCAGCGCTGTTTCTCGCCCCACCCTCACCTTTTGCTATTTTTTTAATAAAATCACCGTTATTCAGCTTTTAAGGGGCTTCGCTATCAAGGTTACACTTGGGATGTGATCTGAGAAACGAAAATTAATCAACTTGAATAGTATTTTATTAGTACATATAGATAAATAAATAAATAGAATATTAATAAGGGATGTGGAAAAACCTTCATACATATATACTTAAGTTTTCGTAGGCATTTAATTTCAATGGATAGAAGCAATTCTTAAAGGATTACTTCATGTGAAAAACATACCGGTTACGGTGAAAAGTATTTGGTTAATGCACATAGGTCTAATGACTTTCATGTGAAAAACTCATAAAAAACACTGCTGTGGAAATGGTTATCAACACAGACTGAACAACCCTGTTAAGAGTCGTAGGAAAGTTTTAAAGAATCAAATGGTTGCGATAAATAAAGGAGCTATAATAAGTGTGGAAAACTAGTGCATAACCTTCACAAAGAAACGAGACCGTATTTTACTTAGCCACTCTTCATATTTCAGCATTTTCTTGTGGTTTTGAGCCATCGTCTCAATTTCCGAATAATGGGTTTCCAGAGTTGGACGACCACCGGGCTTCAAGGATTCCATCCACAGTAAATGATAACCAAATGACGTTTTTACAGGTGGACTGCATGTATTTAGCTCCAGGCGTGGAATAACCTGTGAAAATTCCGGAATAGGATACTCATTTGGGTTAATCCACCCAAGATCACCACCAATATTTTTGGTTTGATCGTCCTGGGAATGCCTTGAAACAAGAGATTTAAAATCATTGAGAGATGTGGCTGAATCCAAAAGAGTTGAGGCAAATGAATAGGTTGAGGATTCATCTTCCTCTGTCAGTTCAGGAGAAATCAAAATGTGACGAACCCTGATCTTATCCCCCTGTTTTTCCATAGGTTGTATAATATGATATCCAAAAATGGTTTCCACCGGGTCACTGATATTGCCAATAGGCAGGGTAAAAGCCATTTCTTCAAACTCCTGGACCAGCGAGCCCCTTCTGACAAAACCGAGATCCCCTCCACGGGTTCTGGTGCCGGGATCCTGTGAATATTCCCTGGCAAGATCCCCAAAATCAGCGCCCTCAAGTATCTGACCTTTTAATTTATTAAGGAAGGTAATGGTGGAAGTCCTGCTGGATTCACTTGGTTTGATAGGAATCAAAATGTGCCTCATTTTGACCATGGTTGGCACAAAGGGAAGGCTGTCTTTATAGGTTCCATAAAAAACATGAACATCTTCGCGAGTGGTTGAGACGTCGCCAATAATGGTTTGTTGATATTTTTCAGAGATGAGGGCGTCTCGTGCGTCGAACCAGCTTTCCCGTCTGTATTCTTTCAGGGATTGGCCCAGCAATTCTTCCAGTCGTTTTTCAGATCCCGCCCGTGACATCATATTCTGTATCTGTTGTTCAAGGGCTGCATCAACCTCTTTGTCCTTCACTTCAATGGAATCCAGCTCTGCCATCTCAAGAATGATCTTTTGGTCAACGAGGGATTGGAGTATTTCCGACTCAAGCCGCTTAAACAGTTCCGGATTATCCTGAGGGTAAATGTTTTGATTCATGGCTGTCATGTTAACCATCTGAGCCAGGTCACTTTTTAAGATGACATTGTCACCAACAATGGCAGCGACGCCATCAACATAGGCCGGTGAATCCTGAGCAGCAGTCAGGGAAAAAATGAACAGGGAAAGAGTAAGACGAAAACGGTTTGTCATGGTTTAGTATTCTCCAGAAATGTATGAATGTCGTTGTGAATATATAGGCTGTCCAGAACAGACTTTGACGAAATAATGATCTGTTTCTGGATGAGTCTCTGATAAATTTCATCATAGGCTTCATCCAGGCTGATTCTGGAGCCTGCCGGGAATCGGTCCAAAACTTCTATCACATGGTACCGACCCTGTATTTCTTTTGGTCCAAGTACAGACGAGGAACTCTCGAAAATGAGGTTGTCAAGCTCCGGCAACAAAAACCCACGTTTAATAATATCGGCTCCGACATTGTAGTCTATAAACATGGATTTCAGTTCACCCCCGGAAGTTTTTCTTTCCAGCGCTCGTACAATTTGACGAGCTTCATTTTTTGTGGTTGTGGTGAAATGATAAATACGCGCCTCATCTACGAGTCGAATAAAGGAGGATTTGTTTTCCTCATAATATTTCTTAATCTGGCCATTTGAAAGGGGTTTTAGATTCTTTACCACCGACTCCAGGAACATATCCCCAAGGAGTTTTCTACGGAAAGCATCCACAGAGGACACCAGGGTTTTATCCTTGTGAAAATCATTGTTGATAGCCGATTGATATAACAACTCATCCTGGATCCATTGAGAAACTATCTGAGCATCGGAAATTTCCGGGTCCGCACCCTGTTTCAGATCCTGGTAAGCTTCCAGAGTCAACACGGCACGGTTTACCCTGGCCACAACAGTTGGCTCTGACTGTTCACGACTTGAGCATGAAACCAGAAGGATGACACAAAGAAGATGGATATTTTTCATGGAGCAAATTACATATGTCCAGGCGATAACACCTGAGTCAAAGTGGTCGCTACGTCAACCGAAACCTGAAAGTTCCCCGTTTCGACAATGAGAAGAACCGATGAATCTTTTTTTGCCGGCTGAAAGCGAAACGGGTGAGTACTGAAAACAGGTAGAATGGAAAGAGCATTCATTAGTTCTTCGAAGGAATTATAAGGCGCACAACCTGAAATAGACAATTTAAGAGTTTTGTTCAGGTGTATATCCGTTACGCTCGACCCAGTATATCTGACGCGGAGGTTTGATACTGCCAGAAGGGCACGGGCTGCTGATGGGGCGGGTCCAAACCGATCCACAAGCTCATCTTCGATATCGGATACTTCTTCGACGGTGGACGCACCTGACAGCCGCTTATAGAAAAACAACCGATCATGGATATGTTCTACATAGTCCACATCAAGCAATGTTGTCTCCCTAGTGATAACCTTTACCGGAGAGAACATTGGCGAATCGGAACGAAACACATCGTCTACAGCTTCCTTTAGTATCTGGCAATACATTTCAAACCCAACAGCTGCAATATTTCCGCTTTGTTTATAACCAAAAAGATTTCCTGCTCCTCGAATCTCAAGGTCCTTCATGGCGATATCAAACCCAGACCCCAGGGATGTGTATTGTTCAATGGCTTTAAGCCGAAGATAGGCATCTTCACTTAGGGTAAAATCCTGAGGTATAACCAGGTAGCAATAGGCTTGACGATAACTTCGCCCTACGCGACCACGAATCTGATATAATTGTGCGAGACCAAAACGATGGGCCTGATTAATGATAATGGTGTTGGCGTTGGGTACATCCAACCCGGATTCAATGATGGTTGTGCACAGGAGGATATCGATTTTTCCATCAAAAAAGGACAGAACAGTTTCTTCAAGGGGCTTGCTATTCATTTGACCATGAGCAATCGCCACAGAAGTCTCAGGAAAACGACGGATAATTTCTTGATAATAAAACGGCATGGATTTAATGTCGTTATGAAGAAAATAGACCTGTCCACCACGACCAAGCTCGGAGGCCATAACACGTTCAAGAAAGTCCCAATTATGAAATTTAATAAAGGTATGAATAGGTTTTCGGGCCTTTGGGGGCGTCATAATCTTACTGATATCTCGGACACCTACCAGGGACTGCTGTAGTGTGCGAGGAATGGGGGTGGCTGTCAGCGTTAATACGTCCACCTTTTCCTTTAGCTGTTTCAAGGTTTCTTTATGTTTGACACCAAACCGATGCTCTTCATCCACAATGAGTAGCCCAAGGCCAGGAAAGTGTACATCCGACGACAGTAGCCGATGAGTACCAATGACTACATCAACCCCCCCTGTCATCATTTTTTCAAGGATGTTCAGCTGATCAGATTTTTTTCGAAATCGAGATAGCAGATCCACACGCACGCCAACAGGTTCTAACCTTCTGGAGAAAGAGATAAAATGTTGATCTGCAAGAATGGTGGTGGGTGTCAGAAGAAGAACTTTCTTGCCGCTGGTCACAGATTTTACAGTTGCACGTATGGCCACCTCTGTTTTTCCGAAACCAACATCACCACAAACAAGACGATCGAGCGGCTTGTCTTTTTCCATGTCGCGGACAATATCGTTTATGGCATTCAGCTGATCCGGTGTTTCTTCATAAGGAAACGAAGCAACCACTGCATCATAGATATCGTCGTTTTTATCGTACGTAAAGCCTCTTGGACGGCTACGACTTGCGTATAGATTTACAAGATCTTGAATAACGACATCGGTTGATTTTTTTACCCGGGCCACCTGGTGTGCCCAACGCTTGCTACCCAGAGATGAAAGGACCGGTTCTTTTTTCCCGCTGGAAATAAGCTTGTGGACACGGTCAAACCTGTGAACCGGAACATAGACAACACCACCATCTGCATACTCAATTTTAATGCACTCCTGCAGTGCATTGTTTTGTTCTATCTTTTCCAGACCACGATAACGGCCTATCCCAAAATCTTGATGGACCAGGTAGTCTCCCCAGGAAATATCATGTATGGACGAAACCGTTTCCTGTGGAGAGTAACTATAATCATCAAGCGACCAACGGTATTTTGTGCTGGATATTTGATTTAGAAGCTGAGAACCTGAGAGACAACAGAATCCAAGCGACTCTCCATAAAACCCGGTGTCCAACTGTCCTAAAACAAAAGTAACGTCTCCGGAGTATTTTTTTTCGAACAGAATTTTTTGATTTTCATCCTGCACAAAAACAAAGCGACTTTCTGTGGGTAATCCAAGCACACTGGAACTAAATTCATCACACAACATAATGTTATTATTACAATTATGACTTTTTTCAGGTGTGTTGATATCTTGTGTAGAAAGTGTAAGTCCTGCATCACTGTCTTTGGTAACCGTCAGGGCAAGATGGTTACCAAGAAGAGAGGACAGGGGAATTTTGTCCTCGCTTTCTGGATCTGCTGGAGGGGGAAGAATATCCACGCGCTCCAGGGGTTGGACACGGCGTTGTGAGACCGGAGAAAATAACCGCACCGATTCAACAGTATCGCCAAAAAACTCTATACGAACAGGGTAAACCGAAGAAAGGGGAAATACATCTAAAATCCCCCCACGCGAAGAAAAGGTTTTTGGAAACCCAACGCGATCCTGAGGTTCATACCCCCAGCTTACAAGACTGTCAACAATCCGATTCTTTTTTACTGTAGAACCGGGAACAATTGTAAACCCTGTTTTTTTCTTATTATCAGGAATAGAAACAAGCTGTTCTACCCCACGAAAAGATGTAATGAGAAGCTGATCTTCCCCTTCTTTGAGAACATTGAAGGATTCAGATTGAAACCGCTCTTTTTCCAGATCAAAGCCTGCCACATCTTCAGGGTGCTGATGGTTTTCTGGGAACCAAGTAACACTATAGCCCAAAAGATTGTAACAGGACCTGTATAGAGATTCTGAGAGGTTGTTCGATTCACAAAGCACAACTAACCGCGAAAAGTCACGAGATTTCGCAATAATAAATAATTCCAGAAACGATTGAGGCCCCCGAGTTACGGGAAGATCCCAAAGATTGTTTTTGTGGAGAATGTCGACAAACCGACCTAAAAAGGCATCGAAAGACAGCGTTTCACGTGAAACGCTCACGACAACCCTCGCGTTAAAAAGACAGATAGAACCGAGATGTCTGCAGGAGAAACACCAGAAATTCTCATGGCCTGACCGAGGGTTTCGGGCCTAATTAAATCAAGCTTTTCCCGTCCCTCTAACGAAAGCCCGGAGATGGACATATAATCAAGATCAAGAGGAATAGAAAAAGACTCCTGGTGTTTCATGCGTTCAACCTGTCGAACCTGTCTCTGAATATACCCCTCGTATTTGATTTCAGTTTCAGCCTCTAAATATGCTTCTACCATGAAAACATCATCAAGGAAGGAAAGGTCTATGTGAGAAAACAAACGCTTGGGCAACGCCTGAATGGTAACAGAGGGACGTTTTAATAAAAGTTTCGCAGGGGTTTTTTGTTTGATTGCCACCTCACCAATATCTGCAAGATAACCATTCATTTCAAATGGTTCTACTGACCGATTAAGGGCAGAGAGAATGGTGTTGGTCGTGTCCGTCTTTTTTAGAATAAAGTCATGGTATTCATTATCAATCAGCCCGGCAGAATGAGCCAGCGAAACAAGGCGACTATCTGCATTGGAAAACCGAAGCAGCAGCCGATACTCAGCGCGTGAAGTAAACATCCTGTAAGGCTCTTTAGTGTCTTTGGTAATAAGATCATCGATCAACACGCCGGCATAAGAACTGTCACGACCAAAAAGTAGAGGCTCTTTTTCCTGCACATATTTAGCTGCGTTCGCTCCGGCAATTAACCCTTGTACCGCCGCCTCCTCATAACCGCTGGTACCGTTAATTTGTCCCGCAAAAAACAGTCCGGAGACCCATTTGGATTCCAGCGTCGCCTTGTGTTGAGATGGAGGAAAAAAGTCATACTCAATGGCGTATCCGGGACGAAAGAAAGACACCTTCTCTAGTCCGGGGACCTGACGCAACGATTTCAGCTGAACATGTTCCGGAAGGCTGGTGGAGAAACCGTTGACATAAATCTGATCAGAACCTTCCCATTCTGGCTCTAAAAAAAGCGTGTGAGAATCATGATGCCTAAATCGGTGTATTTTATCTTCAATTGACGGGCAATAGCGCGGACCTGTCCCAAATACATCACCAGAAAACATGGGCGACGTGTGAATGTTCTTATCGATGATTTCATGGCACACTGTATTTGTTTTTGTTTGATGACAGGGAATGTTCACCGGCGAAAAATGTCGCGTTCGATAGGAAAAAGGCGTAGGGTTGTCATCACCTAAAACGCTGTCTGTCTTTGCGAAATCGATAGAGTCTTTCATAAGACGGGGAGGTGTTCCTGTTTTTAATCGCCCGCTTATAAATCCACGGCCTACCAGGGCCTCCGTCATTCCATCTGCGCTGGATTCACCCATGCGCCCCGCGCGAATTTTTCTGTTGCCAATGTGAATGAGGCCATTTAGAAAAGTACCACAGGTCAGGACGATAGATCGACAGGAGATGCTCGTGCCACCGCGAAGCACAACACCAGAAACCATGTTTCCGTCAGTTTTTATATCAACAGCCTCTTCTTCGAAGACCATAAACCGATCCTGTTTAAAAAGATACTCTTGAATAGCGTGTTCGTATTTCCGTTTGTCAATTTGAGCGCGAGGCGACCAAACAGACCGCCCTTTTGACCTGTTCAACATCTTGAATTGTATACCGGTCTCATCTGCCACACGCGGCATTAGACCACCCAACACATCAATTTCCCTCACGATCTGACCTTTTGCGAGCCCACCGATGGCCGGATTGCAGGACATGCGGGCGATGGCGCGCTTATCCTGCGTTATGAGGGCAACTGAAAGCCCAAGGGTGCAGGCTGCGTGTACTGCTTCTACACCGGCATGACCCCCACCAACAATCACCGCATCAAACCCAGACCGTTTCACGTGAAACTACTTCCCAACGCAAAAGGAACTAAAAATGGAGTTTAAAATATCGTCTGGCGTGGTTTTTCCCAGCAGTACATCCACGCATGACAGGGCTTCACGGAGCTCAAAAGAAAGAAGCTCATAAGAGGGCAAAGCGCTTTCAAGCAGGTCAAGGCTGTTTTTTACAAATCCGCTCGATGAGATAACCGCATCATACTGTCTTGCAGTTGTGAGCGCAAGTTCTGACGATAGAATGGGTTGGATTCCCAGCAAATCCTTTAATCGTGACGTTAAGCTGTTCAGTCCACGTCCTTTAAGGGCGGACACAAAAACGCCTTCATGTTCTCCTCTTTTTATCTCATCTAACGATCTATTGTTCACAGCATCAATTTTGTTGTATACATTAATAACGGGACAATTAAATGAATAGAAAGGGTTTTCAACACTAACGCCTGAAAAGGCTTCTGTTGAATCAATGATGTTAAGTATGCAATCCGCGCGGTGGGCGTAAGTATAGGAACGTGAAACGCCCTCAGCCTCTACAGATTCTGCTGTATCGCGAATCCCTGCCGTATCTACAAGGTTGATGCTTACGCCGTCTATAAAAATGGACACATCTACCGGGTCTCTCGTGGTTCCTGGTGAGGCGTGCGTAATGGCGCGCTCGTACCCCACAAGGGCATTCAAAAGAGTTGACTTCCCCGCGTTAGGTTTTCCAAGCAACACAACGGTGGCTCCGGATGTTAATAATCGACCCGCATGGTAGGAATCACTAAGCCGATCCAGGTCGTGTGAAAGTTTCGATAGCCCGTTTATTAGATCTGAATTCAGGTTGGGCTGCAATTCTTCCTCGGAAATATCCAGCTCAAACTCGATAGTGGACAAAGCGGAAACCAGTGCGTTCTTTACGGATTCGAACTTTTTCGATAGATCTCCCTTAAGCAATTTCAAATTTAATGTTGCGCTTTCGAGCGACTCCGATGCTATGAGGGCCTGGACGCTCTCCGACTGGACGAGATCAAGCTTTCCATTGATAAAAGCTCGCCGTGTAAACTCTCCCGGCTCTGCTGGCTTTGCACCAAGCTCTACGCAAACCGACACTATTTTTTGTACGATTAACGGATTCCCGTGGCAGGATATCTCGACCACATCTTCACCCGTGTAGGAGGCAGGACTGCGAAAATACGTCACAACGCAATCGTCGATATCAACACCACTTAAATCGCTGATTCTTATATGGGTTGCAACTCGATCACTCAGTGTTTTATTGCTGAGGCCAGATAGAATATTACAGGAATCTTTTCCGCTCAGGCGCACAACAGCAATGCCGCCATAACCGTGTGGGGTGGCGGGGGCGACAATGGTTGTGTCGGGATTCATTTCTTCTTTTTAGGAATTTTGGTTTTGCTCTCTAGTCTACCGGAAGCTGGAGCACTGTCGTGCGGGGTCAGGTATTTCTGCTGGAGGATTGTTAATACATTAAACAGGGTATAGTAAAGGTTTAACCCGGACGGAAACCTATAGAAGATGAATAGAAACATGATGTTCATAGCATACATCATCGTCTTTTGCTGGCCAGCCTGAGCGGGCATCATCGTTTGCTGAAGGAGCATGGTCGCCGTCATAAGAAGGGGTAGAATGTTTAAGGGGAACCCACCGATTTCAAGAAGGGTGTCGGGGGCAGACAAATCCGTTATCCACAGAATAAAGGGTGCACCGCGGAATTCGATAGTTGATCGGAACACCTGAAAAAGAGCAAAAAGCAAGGGCATTTGCAGAAGCAAAGGCAAACAACCGCCCATGGGGTTCACGCCGGACTCCTTGTAAAGCTCCATGGTGGCCTTGTTCAGCTTCTGGGGGTCGCTTTTATATTTTTCACGAAGAGCGGTAATCTGGGGTTGGATTACTTGCATCTTCCGAGTGGATTGGTAACTTTTTTTGGTCAGCGGGTACACCACAATTTTGACCAGGATGGAGAAAAGAACCAGAATAACACCATAGTTGGGTATGTAATTGTGCAAGGCCGTTAACAAGAGAAGAACCCCACGGCTGATAGGCCGAATAAAGGACCAACCAAGGGTCATAACCCTGTCGAGATCAACACCCAGGGCTTTTATACGCTTGTATTCAAGGGGCCCAAGATAAAGCGAAACTTTTTGTCCAGGAACAGCGGCCTGGTTAAGAGATACGGAGTATAGCGGGGTTTTGTCTTCATAAAAGCCGCCCACGGACGCTCCCTGCGCCGGTGACGACGGAATAAGGGCTGCAACAAAATATTTGTTGCGAACGGCCACCCAATCGGTTTGACCGCGATATTCTACTGCTTCTGCCTCGTCCTTGTCCAGCTTGGGATCCTGGAGGTCGCCACCCTGATAGGCATATCCCTTAAAATAAAACAAATCGTCTTTCTCGTTTTTCTCTGTAATGGGCAGACCACCATTCCATTCTAACCGGTATTGTCCCTGAGACAAAACAGAAGATGAACCGTCTATATCAACAACGACATCGATTAGATAAGAGCCAGGATGAAACGTAAGCGTTTTCTTTACCGGGAATCCACCCAGGGACGTTTCATAGGAGAGAGAAACAGGTTGATTGCCAACCGATACTTTTGTTCGGTTGGAAAGAGGCATCCATGGCCCCCCAAGCTCAAAGAAGTCTCCATCAATGGTTCTGCCCCGAAGGAGCAAATTGTTCTCATTGTCCTTGTTGATAAGGTTGACAGAGCTGGAATCATGAAGTTCATACCCTCTTAACTTAAACGAAACAATGGAACCGCCATTTGTGCTGCTCACAAGGGCATCGAATAAATCAGTCTCGACACGAACGAGAGTTTCTTCTATGTTTTCAGGAGGTTGGGCAGATGCGACTGTTTCGGAAACTGGCGTCTCTGCCTTTAAAGGCATCTCCCCTGTTGGTGAGGGCAAATCAACATTGTCAGGTATTACTACATTAACAGGTGATGGTTCGTCCGCTTGTTCAGGAATAGGCGCAACCTTTTCCATATAAAACGGTGTTAAGATGATTATCAGCGCTATAAGCACCATTCCAATAACTGTGTTTCTATCCATTAGGGCACCGGGTCAAATCCACCGCCATGATAAGGGTGGCATTTTGAAATTCGTTTTGTGGTTAAATAAAGGGCGGTAAAAAAAGGTTTTTTCGCAAAGGCTTCTTCTGCGTAAGAAGAGCATGTCGGGTGAAACCGACAGGAGGAGCCAAAAACAGGAGAGAGAAGTTTTTTATAGGCGAAAATGATGACTGCAGCGGCTTTCCGCAACAGAACATCCATCAAACGTAAGACACGCCACAGGGCTTTCACGCCTTAAGCGGATAAAACTTTGCGGCCTTTTTTCCGACGGCGAGCCAGTACGCGACGCCCCCCGACAGAGGACATACGGGTACGAAAACCATGCTTGTTTTTGCGTTTTCTATTGCTCGGTTGAAACGTGCGTTTCATATCTACTCCAAATTTAGCCCGGAAAACTAGTTAACATTGAACAGGACTCCAACAAAAAATGTTAAGACATTTTATCCACAATTCCCCTCGACAACACCCCGAAAATAATTAGGCTGGCGTTAGAAAACGCAACTAAATTAAACAGAGTTGTTGTTGTGGAAAACTTGTGGAAAAACCAACCTATGACGTGTGAAACTCTTTGGATTAAAACAAAAGAACAATTAAAAAATTCCCTTCCGGATCATGCATTCAATACATGGTTCGAACCTGTAACCGCCATAGCGCTTTCAGATGATGAGCTTGTGCTTGAGGTACCAAATCAGTTTTTCTTTGAATGGCTAAAAAGCCACTATCACCCGGTGCTGGACAATGCAGTTAAGAAAATTGCACAAAGCAATGTTTCTATTAAATATACAGTTTCTACATCCGTCCAGGACGCTGTTCCTTATGTTCAGGAAAGGTTCAGCGATACCCCTCCGCAGAAAGGGTTAAAATCATCGCTGAACACGAAATACTTATTTGGCAATTATATCGAAGGCAAAAACAATCAGTTTGCAAAAGCAGCAGCCATGACAGTAGCAGAAAACCTGGGTCATGAGAAATTTAACCCCCTTGTGGTGTATGGAGGTGTCGGACTGGGGAAAACACACCTGATTCACGCCATTGGGAACAAAGTGAAGGCAGACAACCCGAACGCAAGAGTTGTGCTGGCTGCGAGCGAAACATTCACAAGAGACTTCATTTCGAGCATTCGGAAAAATAAAACAACAGAATTTGCAAAAACATATCGTAAGGCTGACGTATTGCTCATAGATGACATTCAGTTTTTTCAAGGAAAAGAGCAAACTCAGGAACAGTTTTTCCACACATTCAACGAGCTTTATCAGAGCGGAAAACAGATCGTGTTAACGGCAGACAGGTACCCTGGCGAGCTTGAAGGACTTATAGACAGACTGCTGTCGCGATTTGAATCAGGCCTGTCCGTGGATATCCAACCACCACCCTTCGAAACGCGCGTAGCTATTCTCATGGAAAAAAGTGACGAGAACGGTGTGGAACTTCCCTACAACCTTGTTGAATTCATTGCTACCCACATCAAGACAAGTATCAGAGATTTGGAAAGCACAATTATCCGATTATTGGCATACAGCTCCCTCTCGAACAAGGAGATAGACCAGAAGCTCGTAAAAAAGGTGGTTCAGGAAAGAATTGGCAAACGACTAGTATCAGAAATGACGGTCGAGGATATTGTAAAAAGAGTCTCTGAAATTTCTAAGATTTCTGAAAAAGACATTGTTGGTTCCAGTCGAAAAAAGGAAATTGCTGAAGCAAGGCATATGTCCATTTACCTTGCGAGGGAAATATTAAAACTCCCCCTTGCGTCTATAGGGCTTCATTTTGGTGGCAGGGATCACACAACCGTTCTCCACGCGTGCAAAGTGGTAGAAAAAAGAGCTGGTAACGATGAAAGAACGGGAAAAACACTGTCATTATTGAAACAGCAATTACTGGTTTCAGCTGCGTAAATTTGGAAAATTTCAACGAAAATCGTGATGCCCATCAATATTGGTGATTAATCGCTTGACTGTCTTTCGTTCAAAAAGGTATATTGACCGCACTTTTTGCCACACGCCCCACGGGCTTAGGGGGCAAACCATTTAAAACCACAGTAGGAGGCACTATGAAACGCGCTACTATCGCTATCTTGACGTTAGCGCTGTTTTGGTCCGGCACAATACTGGCCGCAGATCAGAGCAGAACACCTGCAAACATACACGAACAAAGCAGGTTGGAAGGGGTTGTAAAAGCCCCGGACACATCACTTCCACCTCAGGAAACAATTAACCGAGTCGAACAATCAGCACCCCAACATAGCCCACACGGGTTTGGTGTTGAGGATGACTTCGATCAAGCAGCCATCGTAAAACAAAAAATTGAGAATGGCGAACCGCTTAGTATTTCTGAAAGATATATCGCAAAGGAATACAACCTCATTCCAGACGCAATTAATCGACACAAAGGCTCTAGCTTGAGGCGTGTTTCAAGAACAACCTATCTCACTGAGGGGTTTGAAACAGCTGTTCCTCCAACCGGATGGACTGAATATCAGGCAGTTGGAACAAACTCTTGGGCCCAGTCAAGCGCTCGATATAATACTGGTAGCTACTCAGCATATTTTAACGACTATTCTGGAGACAACACCGTTTGGTTAATTACATCGGCTATTGACCTTAGTAGTGCAACAGCACCGCGCTTTTCTTATTATGACAACGTGAATTATTCAACTTGGGCAGATGGACACAATGTTCTTATTTCTTCCGATTATACAGGAACAGGAGACCCGGGTGCAGCAACATGGGACTCATTGAACTATACCATTGGAACCGAAGACACATGGGTTCAAAATGGGCCATATGATCTCTCTTCTTATAATGGGTCGAGTGTTTATATTGCATTTCAATATATAGGCAATTTTGCGTCCGAGTGGTATTTAGACGACTTTTTAGTGGAAGAAACACCAACAGATCCAGCGCTGGTGTTGTCGGCAGACTCCCTTGGTTTTGGAGTCGTTCCACCGACGCTTTCTGTTGATGAGGTTTTAACCATATCCAACACTGGCGGCGCAACACTCAACATTTCTAACATCGTTAGCACAGATGCAGCCTTTACGGTAGACACTACATCTGGAGCAGTAGCACCAGACGGAGACCTGGATGTAATGGTTACATTTACCTCTTCGGCCCCAACTCGTACAGACTTTATGGGCGCACTGGTAATTACATCTGATGCTCCAAGCTCACCTGACACAGTGCTCCTTGGCGGAGACGCTGCACCGACAGCTGGCGGCCCGGATGCTTTTGGCTATTCCTGGGTAAACAGCTTTGATGCTGCAGGTCCTGTTTATGGATGGATTGATACAACAGATGCCACCAACTCAGGCATTGCAGGTGGCGACGACTATAGAGGTACAATCCCATTGCCATTCGATTTCTATTTCTATGGCAACTGGTATAATGAAATCACCGCCACCACAAATGGCTGGATTGGCATGGGACCATATACAGACTATTCCAGTTCCTACTGGACAAACGATACCATCCCTTACAGCAGCGCTCCAAACAACATTATTGCGCCATTATGGGATGATTGGAAAGCCGGCGGCACATCATACCCCGAAGGTGCCATTTATTACAAAACTGTGGGTGTAGAACCAAACAGACAGTTTGTGGTTATTTTCCACAATTTCTACAGATCATCTTCAAACACAGATTTGTATACATTTGAATGTATTCTTGAAGAAGGAACCAACAATATTACCGTCCAATACCTGGACGTGGTTGGGTCTTCCAGCACAGCCAATAACGGTGTAGGAGCAACCGTGGGTATTGAAGATGCCGATGGTGCCATTGGATCCCTGTTCGAATACAATGGCGATCCTCAGCTTGTATATGACAGTGAAGCAGTTCTCTTCGTTGCACCTGAACCACCATCTACAGGGTTGATGTTCTCTGAATACATTGAAGGAAGCAGCAACAATAAAGCTATCGAGCTGTTTAACTCTTCTCTTGATACCCTGTACCTGGATAATTATCAGATTGCTCAGGCTGTCAACGGCGGCGGTTGGGCGTATTATCATGCATTTCCTGTAGGCGCTATGCTGGCACCAGGGGATGTGTGGACCATTCTAAATGATGCCGTCGATCCACTCCTTTTTGATGTGGCCAATGCAGATGAGGTTCTTGGATACCCAAGCGTTGTACATCACAACGGTGATGATGCCCGCGCAGTTGTAATGATTGCCGATGGTGACACCACCTTTATTGATATTATTGGTGACCCCGATAACGATCCCGGTTCCGGTTGGGATGTAGCAGGCGTTACTACCGCTACAGCAAACTATACGTTAATACGTAAAGCTGAAATCATGATGGGGAACACCGACTGGGCGGCTTCAGCGGGTACAGATTCCGCCAGCTCAGAGTGGATGGTTTATCCACAGGATTACTTCACAAATCTGGGTGGACACCCCGACGACCCATGCTGGGAAAACTTCACAACAGTTACCGTTGTTGCCGCATCCTATGGAAGCGAAAAGAACTTCATGGTGCAGGACGCAGCCGGCGACACCCTTCTTTCCTGCTTTGGATGCATGGGAAGCTACTCTACCTTTACAGAAAGCCTTTGCCTGCCTGATGGATTCTATACATTCTGGGCAATGGACGGCTGGGGAGATGGCTGGGATGGAGCCACATTTGAAATCACAGATGCTGAAGGCAATGTGATTGCATCAGGCTCAGGACCAACCAGCTCGGACGACACCAATTGGATTGTTTACAACTTTGCTGTGGGCGATGTACCGGCAGCATACTCATCCATGGACTACTTTGATTTCGGCGGTGTAACAACCGAAACCGGTCCTGCTATGGGCTATGTTGATATAACCAATATTGGTGGAGCCGACCTCAACGTATCTTCAGTTGAAGTCTATGGCGATGGATTTGCATCATCAGAGGCCTCATTTACTGTGGGCGTCCTGGAAACATACTCTGTCGAGGTGACCTTTGATCCAAGCGATGAAATGGATTACATGGGCGGTATTGTGTTTACACACGACGCAGAATCCAGCCCCGACACGGTGGAACTCTATGGTTTTGGAATAGACGGATTCTTCTTTGAAGGATTTGATCCTTACACCGGAGACGTTGAAGTGCTACCAATGGAAGGCTGGATAATTCTGGATAACAATGAAGATGCAGATCAAATTCCAGATCAATATAAAACATGGTACCATGATGATTATGGACTGGATGGCAGCGGTAATATGGTTGCCTATATTGGGTATAGCAACAGCTATCACGCCGATGAAACCTTGATCACCCCAATGATCAATGTTCCAGAACTTTCTGTCGTATCATTCTGGATGTTTGAAGGATTTGGCCGAGGATATTCGCTGGATATTTCTTACTCCACAGACGGAATGACATTTATGCCAATCGCATCAAAGGCAATTCCAACAGGATATGAATACTTTGAAGTTCTGCTACCGGATACTGGTGATCAATATATAGCCTTTACCTTCGCTCCAGACAGTGGCGGATCTTATACATACCTGAACTTTGATGAAGTTCTGGTCTCACCAGCACCTCCGATGGGAGCTCTGGCCGGTACCGTCACAGACGGTCTGGGAGCAGCCCTTGAGGGCGCAGAAGTCATGGTTGCAGACTTTATGGATTCCACAGATGCAGCAGGTATGTATTCGTTTGATATGATTCCTGTGGGACAATATGTGGTATCAGCTTACATGGACGGCTATCAACCGGCCAACTTCACAGTGACCCTTGATTCTGCCGCTACAACCACACAGGACTTTGTCCTGCTTTCTACATCTCCAATGGAAGTGTATTCCAACGGATTTGAAGCAGGAAGCGACCCGGGCTGGACATACACTGGCGGTGAAAACCCGTTTGAAGTAAGCGGTGGCTTTAGCTATACCACGCCAGACACAACCATCAGCATTACCCCTGCTACCGGAGACTCCTTCCTGGTTTGTACTCCTGCAGCCGGTGGTTATGTGGACAATGAGTTCTCCTGGTGGATGAACCTTACAGACACAGACATGGATCTCACCAGCTATCTTCAGGCCCACGTCTCCATGAAACTCTGGGTCATGAGCGAGCAGGGATATGATAATGTCCGCGTTCTGGCAAACCAACCCTCTGTAGATGGCGGTACTTACTACTACCTGAACTTCGATGTTGACAATGACGGCAACTTCGTGAATGGTCTTTCCGGAGACACCGAAGGCTGGGTTGAAATCAATGCTGATCTATCAGCCTGGGTAGGTGTACCTGATGTCGAACTGGCCATCCTGTTTAGTGCAGATGGTTCCGTTTCCGGCGCCACAGATTCCCTTGGGTTTGGTGTGGCCGTGGATGACATCATGATTACTGGAAGCGGATCACCGTTACCAGAACCGATGCACCTCATGGCAACCAGCTTCATGGATGGACAAATTCCTCTATCATGGGATGCGCCTATGGGCGGAGCAAGAACGCTTGAGACACACTCCATCACCATGGAGCGTTATGAATCAAATAACGTTAAGAACGACCCAAGAGTTAATGCTCTCGAGCCAACCATCACAAAAGTGACCAAGAGTTACGAAATCGACAACGGCTCAAGCCGCGACTTCCAGAGCTACAACGTGTTCAAAGGTATGCCAGATATGGGCTTCATGCTTATTGGTAACACCACAGACAACACATTCACAGATATGTATGTAGAAAACTACATGCCGTATCACTACTTCGTCACAGCGGTTTATGATGAAGGCGAAAGCGTACCATCCAATATGGTTGAAGCAGCAGCCGGTGAAGTCACAGACCTGACATATGACATGGCTGGAACCGACTTTGAAGTGGACCTTGGCGGCTTACCTGCCGGTTGGACCAACTTCAATATGGGCGCTGTTGAGTGGACTGTTCAGGACTCTACATCAGCAGAAGACACCGGCGGAAACTCTCCGGCAGACCATACAAAGTTTGCCTGGATTGATGACGACGCCGTTGGCTCAGGAGTACCAGCACAAACGATCCTGCTTTCACCATGGATGGATTTCTCTGACCTGAGCAGCATTGCCATGAGGTTCGACTATGTCTTTAATGACCTGTCTACTGATTTTGCAGTGGTTGCAAGGGTCGGATATGATGAGTGGTTCTGGTTAGAATCACTGCCAGAAGCTTACCCAGAGTGGGTAGACAGCGTCTGGGTTGATCTGTCTGAGTTTGCAGGTTATGAGCATGTCCGCGTAGGATTCCTCTACGATGATCTCGGTGGTTGGGACTGGTGGGCAGGTGTGGATAACGTCCACTTCGAGACGTTCCCTGCACCGGTGAACCTGGCTGCATCAGCAACTGCAACAGATATTACCCTTACCTGGAACGATCCAATGCAGCAGGCTCCGCAATTCCCAGAAGTGAGCGAGCTTTCCTCGGCTCTACCTGAAATTGCAGAAAACGCTGTCCAGGATATAAACAGGGTTGACTGTTTCAATCACGCTCCATTTACATGGTACTACTGGAGCTGGTATGATTCATTGAGCGGACCATCATCATTGTTCTCCTTCCCAGAAGGCCCAATGACGCTTGACTCCGTCTTCTTTGATGTATACCAGAGAAGCACGTGCTCAGTAAATGGCGAAGAAGTAGCCATGAAGATTACTCTTGCTGAAGCAGACCTCACAGGTATGACTGTAGACACTATCTTCCAGACCGTTGATTACATGTTCTCACCTGATGGTGGAGGCGCATGGCGCTGGGCTCTGGATATCTCTGGGTTTGAATTCATGAGTACTGGCGACAACTTCCTGAAGGTCATGTATCAACCAATGACGTTTGCTGACTCCATTAACAGCAGTCTTACGTCAGGATTTGTTCCATCACCATTAAGTGACGATGGTGGCCAGGAAACAGGATTCAGCGGTTGGGATTCAGCAGGCGTGTTCTATCCAACCATCTACAACTTCAGCCAGGGCGTATGTGGTACACCATCATACCCGGCTCTGTCATACAATGTCTATAGAGACGACATGATGATCGGAGAACTGGTTGAGGAACAGATGTTTGTTGATATGGATGTGGCTGTCGGAATGGAATATGAGTACTTCGTATCAGCCGTTCTGAACAAACCAGGCCCCAACGGTGCAATGCTGATTGAATCTGATACATCAGATCATATTATGGCGTCACCGCAAAACACACCACCAACAGCCTTTAACCTGTTGAGCCCCCTTGATGGAGACACATTATGGTTGACTCCGGACAATGTTGGTTTAACCACGCTGTTCGCATGGACACCATCCTCTGATCCAGAAGGCGGCATGATTACCTATGATATTTCATGGGTACTTCAGGAGCTCACAGTTACACATAGCCTTGATACAACTGGGCTTGCTGTAATGGTATCCAATACAGATCTGTATGATGATATCAGTCTTGGCGGACTTACAGGTGTCAATATCGAGTGGGACGTTATGGCCTCTGATGGCATGGATGACACACCGTCCGCAAACGGACCACGGTCGCTGTATGTAGACATTACTGCATTCCTCGGCCTTGATGATGAAGCCGCTATCCCGGATGTGTTTGCATTGCATCAGAACTATCCAAACCCATTCAACCCGGTTACGAACATCGCCTACGATGTACCTGAAATCTCCAATATAGAGATCACGGTGTACAATGTCATGGGTCAGAAGGTTCGCACGCTTGTGAACGCACAGCATGAACCCGGCTACCACAATGTGGTTTGGAATGGTACAAATGCACACGGTGCACCAGTATCATCCGGCATGTATTTCTATCAGATTAAGGCAGATAACTTCCATAAGGTGAAGAAACTGATTCTGATGAAATAAAACAGACGGACAGTCTTAATGAACAGGGGCCTTCGGGCCCCTGTTTTTTTATGAAACAATTTGGAACCAAAAACTTTTCACCCGTACTATTGGATGTATCATATAAGTTCAAATAACATGTAATAAGGAGCAAATCATGCAAAAAGGAAGTGTAAACAAAGTCATTCTTGTAGGTCATTTAGGAAGCGATCCCGAAAGTCGCTACACTGCCTCAGGGAATGCCGTTACAACATTTAGCCTCGCCACAAATGAATCATGGAAAAATGCTGATGGTAACTATGAAGACAAGACAGAGTGGCACCGATGTGTTCTATTTGGGAAAATGGCAGAGACAGCAAACGAATTCGTGAAAAAAGGCCAACTCATCTATCTGGATGGAAAACTAAGAACCCGTTCCTGGGAAGACAATAGTGGTAATAAACGGTATACTACGGAAGTGGTGGCCGAGCGATTTACCATGTTGGGCAGAAAATCCTCAGGATCAGGGGAAGGCACACAGCCGCCCGCTGACGATGACGACGATTTGCCGTTCTAACCATAAAACGCAGTAATCAGGAAAAGTCCCGGTAACCTTATCGGGACTTTTTTTATTTTAGATTCACCTTTATTTTTCTCCCCATTATGGCTCGCACCCCATTAGACACATACAAACCCAGGCCGAAGATCATACGCCATTTCCTTGCTTATATTATGCTCTTCATAGCCCCTCTAGCCACAAGGATTACTGTTCGAGGAAGAGAAAATCTACCGGAAAAGGGCCCATTCATCATTGCTATTAACCACTTCAGCCGATTGGATCCCGCCTTTATTATTTATGGAATCCGACGCCCCATCAACTTCATGATGGCCAGCGACCAGGCTGTTGAATGGTTTCTGTGGTGGGCACCATGGCTGTACGGTTACATTCCCACCAATAGAACACGGTTTGCGCCCTCCACCATTAAAATGGCAAAATCAGCTCTGTCTAAAGGAGAAATCCTGGGCATATTTCCAGAAGGGACATCCACTGCCAATGAAATACGACCGGCAAAAAAAGGCGTTGTGTATCTGTCCGCCATGACAGACTCAGAGATCGTTCCCGTTAGCATCCTTGGACTCGAAAATGCCTGGAGTCAGTTATTCAGAGGAATTAGGCCAAGGGTCAGGATAACCATTGGGAAGCCATTTGGCCCCCTGCATTTACCGCCCGACAAAGATCAGAAAGAAAAAGCGTTTACTGAGATTGGCAATAGAATAATGACAGAAATTGCAGATCTTCTTCCCCAGGAGAATCGGGGTTACCTTTCACAGGAAGGCAGCTGACTATATAGAACAACCTGTATTTATGTAGGAGAAGATGCCTGCCGGGTAATGGTAATCAATCCAATCAGAATGATCAGTCCTCCTGCCACAATGGCTAAAGTAGGCGTTTCTGCAAAGAGCAACCAGACAAGAACAGATGCAATTATTGGTTCTCCAAGGGGAATGGATGCAATCACCGTTGGAGAAACCCATCGGATAGCATAATAAAAAGATGTATGGCCCATGACCGTCGGTATTAGACCCAGAAGAAACAACCATGTAAAATCTAACCGGCTATACTGAACAAGCGGCTGGTTAATAGTGAGGGCCACAAGCGCCAGCATACTCCCTGCAACAAGATACATGGAACGAGTGAAGATGAAGGCATCCTCGGTTTTCCGAATCTTCTCAGAAAGCATTAATACGGCCGCCATAAAAACGGAAGCCATGATCCCCAGGGAATTTCCAATCAGGTACTGCGAGAAACCGGACGGCTGTGAAAACTGTACAATGATGGACCCAAGAAAAGCCACCAGCACACCGTAGAGAATTGCCTTTTTTATGGGACGCTTTAAGAAAACCGTCTCTATCACAATGGTAAACGCTGGAGCCGTTGTAGACAAAAAGGTGGCGGCTGAGACGGTTGTATATTTCAGCGCACCAAAATAACAGGCAAAATGCAACCCCAGAAATATTCCCGCAAGAAAGACAAGGCCGTAGGTCTTCCTGTCAAGGGCTCCGCGTGAGCGGACACCTGTATAACCCCAGAGGATGGCTGCGGCAAAAAGCATTCGCCAGGCGCCGATTACTACAGGATGAACCTCAGGCAGCAATCTGGCAAAAACAGAAGATGTACTGACAGAAAGAAGTCCGATAGCAAGAATCAGTCGAGGATGTTTCATAGGGTGGGGAACGGGGTTATCATAATGCGCACAACCAAAATTACTATTAATTTCCCTGCCAATAACCAAAAAGGAACCATGAAACTAAACCACACATTACCCCTGCTCTTATGGATCGCTTTTTTGCCGGGCGAAGACCAACAAGAAAAAAGTATAGAGACTATTAAGCTGGACGTATTAAGCAAGTCTGAAGGATCGCTCTCAACGGAGTACGTCGATAAGGCATTTGCCAGCGATAAAATTGAAACTCACGATATCATTGTCGAGAAATTCGCAAAACCCTATGAGGCAAAACCGTGGGAAGAGTATAAAAAACTGTTTATTACGGATAAGCGGATTTCCGGCGGGGTTGAATTTCACAAAACACACAGAGAAACAATTCACAATATCTCTAAAGAATATGGGGTAGATGAATATGTTTTGATCAGCATTATCGGCGTAGAAACAAACTTTGGCGAGCACAAGGGCCCATTTACAGTTTTTAATGCTCTATATACACAAATCGCCATGATGCCCAAGCGACAGAAATGGGCTACAAAGGAACTGGTAAAGTTTTTAACATTGTGTGAACAGGACGGTCTTGATCCTCATGAAATTCATGGATCCTATGCCGGAGCATTTGGTTTTGGGCAATTTATTCCAAGTAGCTTCCTGGCATACGCTGTGGATGAGAACGGGGACGGTATCCGCGACCCCTATCACTGGGAAGATGTGTTAGGGAGCATTGCAAATTATTTGAAAAGAAACGGCTATGATTCATCATCTGGGGATTTCCAGAAAAGCACCAAAAACTGGAAATCCATTTATGCCTACAATCATTCTGACAATTATGTAAAAGCCATTCTTGGGTTGCGTAAGGAAATTAAAACTGGCGTTGAAGGATAAAAAACAGCCAATACAGGATTTCTAAAGCAACCAATACAAGACCTTCTGGGATAATTACGTGATTTGAATTATATTGGATTGTGAAATATGATGTGGATTCAATGAATCGCATCAATCTTTCGATTGAAACCAAGGGGCGAGCATGAAAAAAAAACCATCCGTTACTCGCAGAAGATTCATCGACATTTTTCTCGGCTCAGGATTTTTTCTTCTTATTTCAAGTGTGTTTTATCCAATTTTCCGATTTATCATTCCACCCAACATTCCCCAGCCAAACGTGAGCAGTGTTAACGCAGGGCTGCTGTCTGAATTTCAAAAGGGAATGTCGAAGATCATCCGTATGGGAAAAAAACCCATCCTGGTCTTCCGCCAGAAAAACGGTGATGTGAAGGCCCTGGAAGCAACATGCACACATTTGGACTGCAACGTTCAATTCAAATCTGACACAGAGCAAATATGGTGCGCATGCCACAACGGGTTTTATGATGCCCAGGGAAAAAACATATCGGGCCCGCCACCCCGCCCTCTTGCGAGGTATCCCGTTGTGATTAAGGACGATAAGATCATCGTCAAAAAGGATGATGTGTCATGAGCGCTATATATACATGGCTAAACAAGCGCATAGATCTGGAATCTGCTATCCATTTTGCAAAGAAAAAGCACGTGCCGGTATTTTATGGAACCGTCTGGTATTATCTTGGCGGGGTCTCCCTTTTTCTGTTTGGCATTCAAGTTCTCACAGGAATACTCTTATTGCTCTATTATCAACCCGGAGCAGCCACGGCATTTGAAAGCGTGAAGTTTATTGTGAGCAAAGTGGAGTTTGGATGGTTAATTCGAGAAGTCCACGCCTGGTCGGCAAATCTCTTCATTCTGTTTGTTTTCCTTCACATGTTCACAGTTTATTTTTCAAAAGCGTATCGAAAACCCAGAGAGCTTACATGGTACACGGGGTTTATACTGTTGGCCCTTGCCATGTTTTTTGGTTTTTCCGGGTACCTGCTTCCCTGGAATGAGCTGGCCTATTTTGCCACGAAAGTCGGGACGGATATAGCTGGCGCGGTGCCCATTGTTGGCGATTTTATGTTAAAGTTATTGCGTGCCGGCGATGAGGTGAATAGCGCAACCCTGTCCCGCTTTTACGGTATTCATGTTGCGGTTTTGCCAGCAATCTTTACTGTTTTGCTTGGGCTCCATCTTGCGCTTGTACAGATCCAGGGCATGAGTGTACCACCGGAGCTTGAAAGGGTCGACCCTGCAAAGAGGAAGAGTATTCCGTTTTTTCCAAATTTTGCTCTTAGAGACCTGGTGGCCTGGCTGGTGGTCTTGAATATTATTGCCCTCCTGGCTGTCATTTTCCCCTGGGAGCTTGGGTATAAGGCCGATCCGCTGGCTGCAGCTCCGGCCGGGATCCGACCTGAGTGGTATTTCATGTTTATGTTTCAGACCTTAAAGCTGATTCCTGCACACGTATTATTTATGGAAGGAGAAGTGTTTGGAATCATGCTGTTTGCCGTTGGCGGACTAATTTGGTTTTTGGTGCCCTGGCTTGATCGTCCAGCTGCAGAGGGGAAACGATCACCCATCTGGTCATGGCTGGGCATAGCGCTTATTGCCTACATGATTATTCTAACCGTGTGGGGGTACCTGGTATGAAAAGACACACAACCTGCTTCATAGCCCTGCTTTTATTGCAGGGATTATTTGGGGAAATGGACCCGGACCACGATGCATGTATCCAGTGCCACCTTGAAATAGACGAAGAGCTGGAAACGCCAGTCATGACCCGCTTTGAAAACGATGTTCACTGGCAGAAAGGAATAAGCTGCGACGGTTGTCATGGTGGCGACCCGGAAGCATGGGACGATGAAGACGAGGCCATGTATGATTCAGAATCCTTTATTGAAGGAATGACAAAAATCGATGAAATAGATGTCTGCAGCAAGTGTCACTCTGACCCATCTTACATGAGACAGTATTCCGCCTCTGTAAAAACGGATCAAAAAGCCCAGTATTGGACCAGCGGTCATGGAATGGCGTTAAAGAGCGGAAACGAAAATGTGGCTACCTGTACAAGCTGTCATGATGTACATGGGATGTATGAAGTATCAGACCCACGTGCAACCGTATATGCCCTGAACCTCCCCAGTACGTGCAATGAATGTCATAGCGATGGAGCAATCATGGCGGGGACGGGTTTACCTGTTAATCAATACGAGCTATTCTCAAAAAGTGTGCACGGCATCGCACTGCTAAAAAACCAGGATACAGGATCACCGGCATGCAACGATTGTCACGGTAACCACGGCGCGGCGCCACCGGATGTTGGACATGTATCAGACATTTGCGGAACATGCCATGTTAACAACAAGACCCTCTTTGAAGAGTCGCCACTGAAGGACAAGTTTGCGAACGAAGATATCGGTCAATGTGAAGGGTGTCATGGCTACCATGATGTGTTGAAGCCGACGGATGAGTTCTTAATGTGGGAAGACCCCCAGTCTGTGTGTCAATCCTGCCATGAAGATGACCCCGATGGTGAGGCACGACAGATGTCGGATACATTTTATGAAATGATCACGTCCTTCAAATCAAGGATATCCAGGGCAGACTCCCTGTTGAACGATGTTGAACAAAAAGGCATGGAAATCTCCGAGTATTATGAAAGCCTTGAGCGTTCCCACAGAGCGCTTGTCCAGGCCAGGACCGCCACACATGGGTTTAGTATTGAAACAGTACAGAAAACCCTGGAACCAGGATTGAAGGAAGTTGAAGCATCCATAGTCGGAGCCATGAAAGCAAAAGACAATTGGGTGTTTAGAAGAGAGGGACTATTTGTGTTTTCATTGATCATTACCCTGGTTATTGTAGGATTGATCCTGAAAATACGCGACATGGAAAACGAACCCCGGGAATAGATCCCGGGGTCCTATTTTAAATTATAACTGGAGTTTGAGCTCCAGGGTTTCTTCACCTCTTGTTATGGTGACGGACACCTCTTCACCTGCTTTTAACTCAGCCAGGCGGTACATGTAATCATAAATATCCTTAATCTCGCCACCATTGATTGCAATGATAACATCGCCTTTCATCATTCCGGCTTTTTCTGCAGGCCCGTCCTTTTTTGTTCCATCAATTTCCATGCCGGCGGCAGAGCTGCCATAGGAAGGGATAACACCAAACGTTACTTTAAATCTCCTTTGTGAAGACTCTCTCTCTTTTGGACCCGCCTCTGTAAACACTGGTTTTTCTTCAAGCTGGTTCAGGTACAAGGCTATATCATAAACATAATTCACTATAGCCACCTCCCCTGCTGTATTTATTTTATCCCAATCATCACTGGGCTTGTGATAGTCTTCATGGGTACCTGTGAAGAAAAACAATACAGGAACATTCTCGATATAAAAACTGGCGTGATCGCTTGGACCATACCCCTCATTGCTGAAACTTGTTTCAAGGTTATGCGAACGGTTAAACTCTTTTAACATCATTTCAAAACCGGGTGAGGTTCCAACGCCGCCGATGACAAGCTTTTCATTGTAGCGCCCAATCATATCCATGTTAATCATCAAGGCCACCTTTTCAAGGTCAACGAGAGGATTCGCAGTGAAAAACTTTGAACCCAACAGGCCCTCCTCTTCCGCGTTATAACACATGAAGAGAACGCTTCGTTTCAAGGCATCACGATTTGCAGAAAGTCGTTCTGCAAGCTCAAGAACGCCAGCCACCCCCGAGGCATTATCATCTGCACCATTGTGAATGGCGACGGTGTCTGGCTGTCGAGAACCGGAGCCTGGGCCACCGTAACCGAGGTGATCAAAATGCGCGCCTACAATAATAAATTCATCCTTTAGGGCAGGATCGTTTCCAGGAAGAACACCAATGATATTGGGAACTTCTACAGATTTGGTTTCAAGGGACACTTCTCCTGACAAAACAACCTGAACATCGAATGAGTTCGGAGACATGGTTTCATCAATGTTCTTTTGCAAGTCAGCCAGAGCGTTGTTGGTTTTGGTCAGCAGTCTGTCTGCAGTGGCCCGAGTGACCTGTAATGCGGGGATGCCAGCACTTGAAAACCGATGATTGACTCTCAGCTTAAACAATTCTTCAGGCTCGAACTGATCCTGATAGGGAGAAACGAATAAAACACCTGCCGCCCCCTTGTCTCGTGCCACTAAGAGTTTTTTGCGCAGCGCTGAATATTTTGCGTATTCTGAATGAGGATTATCCGGGTCCGGATCACCGCGCAGAACCAAAACCCATTTTCCTTCTACATCCACCCCACTGTAATCATCCCAGGACAAGCTATCTTCATCTATGGAGAAACCATATCCGGCAAACACAAGCCCCGAAGACACAGCAGCATTGGATGAAAAGGCCAGGGGAATAAAATCTTTTTCAACAGAAAACGCAATGTCTTCTGTGCTTAATGAGTTGTATTTACCGAGGTTTACACTGGTAACAAAATCAAAATACTGCATATATCCGGACACACCAGCAGGTTCAATTCCCGCGGATTTATACTCACCGGTTATATAGTCAATGGCTTTGTCTGAACCGGATGTTCCCGGAAATCGTCCCTCAAACCCATCGTCAGATAAGGTTTTGATATGATCGAGAATCTCTCCTTCGGTAATGGTCAGGGCAAGGTCTGGTTGGGTGGTTGGTGCCTGAGTGCAGGCAAACAAACTCACTAACAGTATGGGATAGAGATGTTTCATTTTGTCCTCAATTAAAGCCGAAAATTACAGCGCCTTGCGCTGTGTATCTAATAAATCTGAGAGGAGAACCGGGTGAATTTCCCGAGGATTAAATATCCAGACAATTATCGTCGCGGTAAAAAATCGTGGCAGAATCTTCCAGAAAACCTGTTGGTCTTAGCCCTGTAAAGGTGATGTGACGGAATTGCCTGTCTTCCAAAAAGGAGAATGCTTCAGCGTATTCCCGACGCTGCGAATCGTCCAGAATAATGACACCGATGTCTGTAAGCGAATGGAACGAGCGTTTAACACAATTCACACGGTCACGACCATCAACCAATATTACATCGAAAGAGTTGCGAACCGTTTGTGGCGTCCGGCAGTAATCTGCATTTGGGTGATAAGGTACGAAAAGCAGGTTCACGTTGTCCGGCAGGTCAGGCTTCATGCGAGAATACCAACTGCGGTCATGTTCCACAGACGTAACACTCCGCAAATATTTTGAAAAGAAACGGGTGCTGTATCCACAGCCGAACTCAAAAAGAACCATATTGTTTTTCAGCCTACTTTCAAGAAAAGAAATGGTTGGATAGTTCAGCCACGGCAATGGAGTCCCGTCGGGCTTGCAAGGGTACTTGAGAAGATTGCTTTCCAACCAGCCCGTTGTGTGCAAGTAGGATTTTGGGTAATGAACAAGAAAAGCCTGTACGGATCGAGCATTATACAATCGAGGAAAAAACCGTATAAAAGCTTGCTTTATGTACTGACGTATCACGGAATAAAAGTGAAGTGTTTTATTCTGGCGCACATAAATGCATACTGCATGTTCTTGGCTCCGGTTTGTAGGGTTTGTAACCGCGAACCATTTCGCCATTATAAGGAGTCAAGATAATACCCAAAATATATCAGGGCATTGTAAGCGAGATAGCTGACCCAAAATCGTTTTTTCATGGAGTGGCTGTCACCAAGCTTAAATGTGTAAGCCGTTTTAGCAAGGAACCCGGCAGTGAGAGCGGCATAGCCCAGCTGGATCTTTGGGGACGCCTGCCCCATAATGCTCATGGCACCCGCTGCGCCTATGAACACATCAAACCCGCCAGAGATATATGGCCCATACCCGCTGTCTCGGCTGGCGAGATAACTTAATCCACCAAAAGCCACCTGTTGTGCAAAAATGTAACCCAGTTCGTGAATCAACGGTGTTTCCTCCTGCTTTATGTTTGTTACCTGAGGCGTAAAACCGGTTAACGTTTTATGATGAAACGAGAATGGTTTGTCACCCAGCCCAACAGATCTATACAAAGAAATATCAACCGGGAAGTCTTTATAGACGATTTGGCTTGAAGCAATTGATATCATAAAAAATGATATGACCCAGATAGGTTGTTTTTTTTGTTTTACATTCATGGCAGCCCTCTTTCCTTGTTGAACCCCCGGTGTCACCAACAGGGATTATACATTAAAACACTGGTGAAAAAATAGATTCTTTATTAATATTCTTAATATTATTGAAATTGCAATTTCATAATAAACCAAAAGGAACCTGCGGAGCTCCATCCGCAAAACCAGGGAGAGAAAGAATGAAAAAGAAACCCACGCTTTTTCTGTCCGTTCTGGTGTTGGTCATCATGTTGGCCCCATCCACGGCACAGGAAAAACCGGTTATCGCCCTAGCCGACTTCATAAACACAACACGTATCGAGACCCTTCCAGACAGGTCTCATGAATTCCAATCGAAGCTGAACGACCTCATCGACGGATATGGCAGACTGGAAGTCAGATCAAGTGAGGATCTGGATGTCGTAAACCTTATTAATGATTACATGGATCTCAACGAAGATGGCGACATTGTGGCTGATCTTATTGGGCTCCTGAACCTCCCCCAGGACAAACAGGGTCACCTGCTTGCTCAGGGAGTGGATTATTTTGGGTTTGGCGTGTGGACAGCCAATGACAATATGATTGCACAGCAGGCATGCTTTATCCTGAACCTGTATGTTGTGAACCTTGAAACCCGGGAAGTGATTACTGTCAGTCGGGCCATAGACAATGATGTATTACCCATGACAAGGAACCCGCTGCTGGACCCACCGGCATTTGACAGAATCGATACACTGTTAGACGATGTTGCATCAGAGCTGTCTACAGTGTTGTTCCTCGAAGAAGAAGAACGGACCTTCCGGTACGAAATACGCCAGCTTGAGAATGAAGCTGCAGGCAGAACAAATGGAAAAAAATTCACAGCTGTCGCCCTGGGGATGCTTGGATTTACCCAGTTGATAGGTGGTTGGCTAAACCAGACCTACTTACAGGTGCTGGCCTTCGACGGGTACTCCTTTGTTGTCTATCTTGGTCTGCGCGATGTATACATCAAGAAGGATATCGACAAGCGAGTAAAAACGTTAAAAGAAGAATATCGAAGCCGATATTCAACAGAGATATAGGAGGCGCCATGAAACGATTCATTTTATTTGGACTACTTGCCTCCTTCCTTTTTGCCCAGACAGGGACAATGGAAAGAGAACGACTCATGAACGAGTTTGGGATGACCACCAAAGTCGAAGGTGAAACGGTTTTAGGCGTTGGCGAATTTGGTGATCGCACCGAAGAACCAAACGCCATGTTAAAGAAACTCCGTGAGCGATTTCCTCAGTTGGTACCAGCCATTTCAGAAAAAACAAAGAACGAGCAACGAAATTACATGAAAGGGTTTTCTATCTAATTCACCCGATTTTTTCGTTGCAGAAACAGATTCAGCCAGCCTGGTGGCCATGCAGGAGGAATTTTCACGTCAGGAGCTAGGCGTTGCAACCACCACATTAGATGCAGGAAAGTGGGCCGGGCTTGATTACCTGGTGAACCTGACCAACGTGAATGGTAAGGACGGCGAAATCATGCTTGAGGCCACCATGATTGATATTGATTCCGGCGAGACATTCAGTGCCATAGTTGGACAACGAGGAAATAATATTTCCAACCTGGCCATGACGCAACGGCTGTACCATAACCTGGTAGAAGTGTATTCAGCCGGCTCACAGGATGAAAGAGCCGCTCTTTATGAGATACAGAGGGCTGAAGCGGCGGTCGACGGCGCCAGCCTTGATAGAAAAATCATGCTCACTACCGTGGCGGCCTGCTACACAGGCGGATTTCTTATTGGGACAGCAAAAGGCGGCTTCGGCGGTATTTTCTTCGGGACACTCATTTCGGGCGGCTTGGCCGGTGTAAGCTGGTGGGGTTATAAGAGTTACGTAAAACTTTACAATGACTCAAGAGATCACCTTAAAAAGCTGGTTGGTGACTACAATGCAACCTATAATAAGCACAAAGTTGTCATCTATTAAGCCTTTTCTGCTTTGTCTTATGGTCTGGGCTGGTTTAACAGCCCAGACCCGGACAGTCACGGCAGAAGGCTTTGGTACAACACACAACGCCGCACTTGAATCAGCAAAGCGTGATGCTGTTGAGCAGGGAGTGGGGGTGCTTATTGCCAGCGAAACCCTGGTGAAAAATGCACAGGTTGCTAATGACCGAATTCTAAGCAAATCAAATGGCTATGTAAAATCTTTCAAGGAGGAATATTCTGAACAGGGATCAGACGGACTCTGGACTGTTCGCATTACTGCTGATGTTACGGATATTCTGGATGAAGTGGTGCAGGACCAACTGGCTCTGGACCTCCTACTGGATTGGTTAGACAACCCTCGATTCCTTATACTCATAAATGAGCAGAATGTAGATGACCCTACTACCATTTTTTCTGAGACAGAAATTGGTAAGATAATGGGTGAAAGGGGATTTGATATTGTGAGCCCCGCCATTACAAAGGCTCTACAGCAAAGGAACATAAATCTTGCTGAGCTGGAAAACGACCCTCTAAAGGCGGGAGCTCTTGCAGCAGAATTCGGTGCAGAATATATCGTAATAGGCAATGCACGCTCTGTGGCTGTTTCGAATCCAATTCTTGGATCAAGGTTTTCTGGACAGGGAAACATATCTGCGCAAATCGTCCGGGCAGACAACGCCCAGATTCTTGCACAAGAAACATTTCATGGAAAAGCCACCCACGTAGATCCCATTACAGCAGGTATGTATTCCTTGAGGAATGCAGCCGAAGAACTAAGCCATTACCTTGTTGTGGAGTCTGTGAGAAAATGGTCTCTAGAACAGTCAAACGCCAGAACCATCACATTGCGTATCAACGGCGTGACGTACCGGGATAGAAAAACCATTGTTGCCTTTCTGGAAAATGAAATAAACAATGTTGAGAATGTGGACCTAAGAAGCTTTGCAGCTGGACTTGCAACGCTTTCTGTTGATTTTGCTGGCAGCAATGAAACACTGGGGATGGCTATTGATGGAAAACAGATTGGTACCAAAACAATGTATATTACCGGCGAGACACCAAACAGCTTCGACATTTCACTGGAATAGCCAAGACGTTTAAATATATTCTACCAATAGAATATATAATGATAGCTATCCAACCTGCTCCTGGAGGCGGTCGGCAAGAAAACACCATAACATATTGTAATTATTTATCAAGAGGCCAACGAACAAAGCAAAAGAGTTAGCGCTCAATGGCTCAGTGAAAGCGACACAACTACTGATATCCCTTCTGAGGCCTGATTAAGTTTAATACTGTATTCTAGCGATAGAATATGTATTATTCTTGAGCTCGCAAGAACCAGCCATGGAACACTATTTCACCAGCAACATCTTGGTTGTGTGGACACGCGCACCGCTTTCTAAAACGCAAAGATAGATTCCGCTTGAGACAGTTTTCGGAACCCAGGTAACGGTGTGTTCACCTGCTCCAAGATTTTCTGAGAGAAGCGTTTTCACATGTTTCCCCGATATAGTGTATATGGTGATATCCACATGAGATTCTGTTAATAGAGAAAAAGTAATTTTGGTGGAAGAGTTAAACGGGTTTGGGAAACTTGTAAGCAGATTATATGAGAAAGGCCCAGTTACGGTTTCGTTTGGCCTGAGAATATCTAGGGGCAGGGGATCAATCCCGCTTGGAGATATTTGTAAAAGTTCGTTATCCTGAAGAGCCGTCCAGAGCAAGGAACTTGCAGGTCCATCCTCTGGAGGATACGACATGACAGCCCGGTGGAACGATGGTACATTACTATATGGGGCTTCGTCTAAAACAGCACCATCTGTATAGTACAGCATATTTGAACCACCATAGAGGTAAAGATTTTCTCCATCTGACAGCACAAATGTTTTAGGCGCGTGATTGTTTTCTACAAGGTTTAGTTCAGAAAGGGCATTGTTGAGCCCGTCTGACACGTTGAAATTTTGTTCTTCAATATTTTTCAAGACCCACATAAAAAGCAACTCCGAATCTATCACAGAACTCCAGCCGGTTCCATACCAGGGCCCATCGCCGAATGTTTGCGGTGGATTAGAATATACCCAGCTGGAGTCACCTCCATCTTCAGTGAGAAGTGACATAAGCATATTTTTGCTTAAGGTACCATTATGCATAAACCAGAAGGTGACGTCCCCCTTCTCTCGTATAAAGGGGTGCGGGTTTGGAATGCCGGACGCCCCAGAAGTACTTAGCCTTGTGTGGCCCATTGCAATGTTAGAGGCGCTTTGTATATCCATCACCAACGCCACGGAACTATCGAAAACGGATTCACTTTCAACGAGGGGCAATGCTGAACGGAATGTATTATTTTCTGATGCGATCATGGTACTGTCTGAAAACACCAGAGACCACCCATCATCATAGTCATACCCCTGTGTCTTGAAGGTCTCGATCTCATGGTATATATAATGATTGGAAGAATCATTTTCCGAATGTAAACCATGACCAGAAACGGCGATAACTGCCCACATCCTGCACGGAAAAGCGGTGCTGGACATTAACAGAAAAGCAATCAGGATAAGACGAGATGGTTTAGTAAAGATGTCCATATCCAAAGAAACTACACCAGAAGGAAAGAAAAGTAAACATTGAAACGGAAAACCGGTCAACAAAATACGGAATACCACTTTCCCAGAACATGTGATAATTTTCCAACCAATTTTAGAAGGATTTACTATGAGCAACATCACAATATATCACAACCCAAGATGCAGCAAAAGTCGACAGACCCTTCAGTTAATTGAAGAATCGGGTGTAAACCCAACCATTGTAAAATACATTGATTCACCACCGGATGAAGCCACGCTCAGAACACTGGCAGCAAGGCTCAATATGCGTCCAAAAGAATTTATTCGAAAAGGCGAATCAGCCTTCAAAGAACTCGGACTAAAAGACAAGCTGGACAATGATGCAGCCCTCTATACGGCTATGACCACACACCCAAAACTGATTGAGAGACCCATTGTTGTAAAGGGTGAGAAGGCTGTCCTGGGGCGGCCTCCGGAAAATGCAAAGACACTGCTCTAGATATGATACAGACAAAACCAATCCGCATTTTTATCACCGGCGGTACGTTTGATAAAGAATACGATGAAATCAATGGAAAACTCTATTTTAAAGACACACACATGCATGAGATCCTTCAGCTGGGACGATCGCGAGTAGATGTTGAGATCCGCACACTTATGTTGATTGACAGCGCCGAGATGACAGAGGATGATAGACACCTTATTTTAAAACACTGCAGCAAGACACATGCTGATCAAATTGTCATCACTCATGGCACAGACACCATGGTAGAAACGGCAAAAGTCATTGCAGAAGGCAATCTGGAGAAAACCATTATTCTCACAGGCGCCATGATTCCTTATAAGTTTGGCAGCTCTGATGGGCTCTTCAATTTTGGTAGCGCGCTTGCATTTGTTCAATCCCTGCCACATGGCGTTTATGTTGCCATGAATGGCAGGTACTTTGATTTTGACAAAGTGATTAAGAACAAGAAAACGGGTGTCTTCGAAGACATAGATTGATCCACCCTACTTACGTTTATACATCTTAAATCGGACGATCCATTGGCACGAAACAAACTGGTAAAAACGAAAGCCCGGGCATCATGGAAAACGCCTGTCACCCGGCTTATAACCCACATGTACTTAAGCGCGCTGTACCGATTGAACAAGCAACGGGCCATCAGCATTATTGGTAAATCCTTTTTTAGGCCTAACCCGCGCGACCTGAGAGTTGATGAAGTTGATTTCTTGAAAAAGGGCGAACCGTTTAATGTCATTTCCCACAATACGACTATTCAGGGTTGGTCGTATGGTGAAGGACCCGCCATCCTTGCTGTTCATGGTTGGGCAAGCCGTGGAGGTCGGTTTGCACCACTACATGATCAACTATTAATGCATGGATACAAATTAGTCGTATTCGACGGACCGGGACACGGAGAGTCAGAAGGTCAAACCTCCAGTTATTTTGAAATGACAGATGCTGTTCGGGCTATGATTCATCATATTGGGCTTGAAAATATCGCCGGATTGTTTGGGCATTCATTTGGTGCCGCTGCTATTTTAAACGCAGTGCACAAGGAAAACATCCGACTGCCTGTTATACTGGAAGCCCCGGCGCTGCGCATGAAAAAAATACTGGATGAGTCAATTCAGAAGTACGGTGTCCCGCTATCGATTTTCCATTCCATTATATCCACATACGAAGAACGATTTGGGTATTCAATTGAGAAGGATGATCCCATTCTGTTGATACAGGAGATTACAAATCCCCTGTTGATCATCCACGATATCACAGATAAAACCACATCATTTAAAGATTCAAAAAATGTTGCAACACACAGTAAAAATATTCAGATGATTGAAACGGACGGTTACGGTCACTCAAGGATATTGACGAATCATCAACATATTCAAGAATCTATTGATTTCTTTGGTATCCATCTATCCACCAATCCCTAAAGTGCCACCTGAACCATACCGGTTATTTTCCATGGGGCAACAGGTAAAACCGTAAAAGGCCCAAGACCTCGGGCGAACACATTGTTTGATAGAATTTTTTCAGCATTGATTTGAACCGCAGCGTTATTGTGGCGATAGGAAATCAACACGAAATTGGTTTGATAACCCTCAACCCAAAGAGTGTTTTCATAATTGATGTACTGATCTGATACAAGGCGGAATCCGGCGCCCACCATCGCCCCAGAGGGAAAATCTTTACGAAGAGAAACCTGTTGAATTTCCGTAGGCGTAAATACAGGCGAGTGTCCTGAGAAGTCAGAAATGGTTGTCTTTCCATCCTCGGTGGCTGTGAGAGCACGGAAACTAACCATCGCTGATATGGTGAATGAAGTGGAGACGCTGGCATACCAACCGGATGGGGATATATAGTGCGCATAAATATCAAGCCCGCTAGTTTCCTGAGCACCGATGGACGTATAGATATTACCTTGAAGCGGACCAGTTAAGGGTACACTGATATTATCACGCCTTAATGAATATAACGAGAGGGTTGATTGAATACGGTTGTTGAGTGCCCTAAACTTGACACCGCCTTCAAACTGGGTGCTGAATTCTGGATCATCAACAATACGTGTTCCAGAACCAAAAGCACGGCTTGCGTTGATGTAAATGGAAAGATCATCGGTCTCATTGTAAACAACGCCCATCATGGGGCTTAGCTTTATAACGTCGCGCTCTACGGCTGTTGGTGTGCTTGTGAGAACCTGTCCCACGATTTGCAATTCCGAATTGGTTCTATCGGTAAAAAAGAAGAGATAATCCAGACGCATCCCTAAGAACAATTGAACGCGAGAAAACAGGGAGATAAAATCCACACAATACCCAGCCAGATTTAGAGATGTTTCATTTGTGAGAGCATTCAAGCGCGTTTGAAAGAGCGAGTCTGCAGCAACAGGATCCTCTGGATGGAATAAGTATACCCAGTCCAAAGGTAAGAACTTTTGACGGGTTTGGCTGCGAATTAGCCGGGTTTCAATCCCGGTCATAATACTGTGAGACATACGCGACAGGTGTAGAGACTTATAATAATCGAACTGATTGCCCACCAGGGTCATGTTGTCGTAAAAACCATAAACATGCCTGCCCACAGTAACCTGACCTACCATAGAATTATATTCTGGAAGTCGAAGCATGGTAAAATACGAAAATCCATCCAGGGCTTTCATGTAAAGCTTATTATTCATGTGGGATGTTTTAGATATTTTGCGAAAATAATCTGCCCTAAATCGCAAGGAGTTGTATTGTATTTCATCCTTGTTGGACTGATAGGAAAGACCCTTTAATTCTAAGGGCAGGTGCCACCCATCCTCATCTTGAAAAAAGGGAATGCCCACATCTGGAACACCGTCCTGGTGCTGATACTCAACAGTTAGGCTCAGGGAGCTGTACCAATTAATCTGCCAGTGGAATGCAGGATTCAATCCATAGGATCGGACAAACGTATGTGGACGCGAAGTGCGGGATTCCTGCCACATACCGTTGATACGTGTAGCCAAAGGCTGGTGTCGTTTTCCAAAATTTAAGTCGAAGGTTTCAAGGTAGGACCTGTAGGACCCGTGGGAGAGAGTCATTTTTTTGTGAGGCGTGAAGGTTGCTTGTTTATGAATAAGATTAATCGCGCCTGAAAGTGAATTCCCACCGTATAGAAATGAGGCGGGTCCCAAAAGAACTTCCACTTGATCCACATTGTACATGTTATGGAACCCAAACCCAAAAAAATCAAAAAGACTTATATTTGGGTCCGGCGCACCATCGTAAAGAACTAATCCAGAGGTATTGGAATTATACCCGCGAATAATAAAATAATCTGATGTTCCGAGACTGGATTGAACATTGATACTGGTAAGCTGTGACAAGGCATCGCTCAGGGTTTTGGCCTGTTTTTCTTCAAGGGCTTTACGGGTAACAATTTCTACCTGAACAGGGGTTGTTCGGATTTCAAGGGGCATTTTCGCCACCACATTGCTGACATCTGTTGTACGAGAGTATCGATCGGCGATGACCGTAATCGGTCGCATCTTGTATACAAATGTGGAGTCCGTATTCTGACCAGGCAAAATCCACATAAAACTCCAGAGAAGTAAAAGAGCTTTAGTATAGATGGTGTGCATTATTATTACCGAATCAACAGGACAATTTAGAACGAAATCTTAAACATGTCATTCAACGTTCAGCCTTGAAGTCTTGAACATTCCTCGGTAAAATGTTTTATTGTTCCACTCACAAAACACAATCGTATAGTGAGGAAATCATGAAAGCCTATCAACATCTTTTTTGGCTTATAATTCTCTGTGCATTAATTGGCAAACCCCAAAACCCGAAAGACACAGTCTATAAAAGAGCCTGGGACACTGCCATGGAAGACGGAACCGTAAACAAGGACGAAAGAGCCCTTTTGCTCCTGCTGGCAGAATCGCAGTCCATTTCACCGGACAGCGCATCCACGCTGGAAATGAAATGGTTAGGGATGATTGACAACAAGCTTGACCAGTCAGGTCGGTGGCCCCTGGTGCTTCAAAACATGATTCTGGGAACGGGCATCTATGGATGGGCCATCCCCTTTGTGTTGGACGCGGAAGACGGGCGCTGGTATGTGGGCACAGAAATGTTGTCTCTAGGAGGATCTTTCTATCTTACCTATAACTATACAAGAAACATGAATATATCACACGCCCGGGCACACATGATGAGATACGGCGGGATCATTGGATTGCGGTATGGGTTCGGAATAAACACCATCTTTGAACTAAACAGTGAATTTGATAGATACAATCCACAGACAGGAGAGGAGTATAATGTAATTAAAAAATCCTGGGCCTGGGTTCTCATGGCGTCTGTTCCTGCGGGAATCTGGGGTGGCGACTGGCTATACCAAAAACTTGAACCGAGCAACGGCCAGGCCTGGGCACTCATGGGATGGACACTGGTTGGTGGCGCGACCATGCGTTCTTTTACAAATTATGTATTTCCGGATCCGCATTATGGCGAGGATGAAGAATTTGAGAACTATTCCCACGAAGAAACAGAAGAGAGAGACAGGGAGTTCGAAAAGTGGGTTCGAAAACAAACAGCCATTGAATTATTGGCAGGATATCCACTGGGGTTTTATGTGGGAAAAAAACTAACCATGGGTAAACAATACACATTCGGTGATGCCCTGATGCTGTACCAGGGATACATGTTTGGGTTTAACAACACCATGATGCTGCAGACGCTAATGGAAGATTTGTCCAAGGCAGAATTTGATGAAAATCGATTTCTGTTCCTTGGTTGTGTGGGTGCCGTCGGTGGTTTGCTGTATTATGACAGGTGGATATCACCCTACGATTTTACAGCGGGGCAGGCAATTATGATGGCCCTTGGGTCGGCATCTGGAACAGCTTTCGGATTTGGTACAGCCATCATAACAGACACAAGAAAACCGGCAGCCACCATGATTCTTGCCCTGGCAGGACATGGAGCCGGAGTGTATCTAACGCGGAAAATTGTGGATGTGAAAAAAGCAGGGTCTCTTGCCAAAGATGAACAAAAGACCCTGAGCATGTTACCCTACGTCATGCCATATCGCTACAACCAGGCATCTCGCCTGGCCGCTGGAATTTCTATTGGACTGGTTTTTTAGAAATCCACTTCCACCTGTACTTTTACATTCCTTCCTGCCTCATAAAGCGGTAACCCCGTATACATTGAATTCTTGGCGAATGATCGGCTGAGATGATCATAATAGGTTTCATTCAAGACATTTGCCACATCCATCACGAGATGAATTCGCTCAAAGAAAGTGTAACCACAGGACAGGTTTAAAAGGTTGTAACCCGGCGTTTCGTTTTCTCCAAAGGATGTAGATATACGATCCTGCCCGGCCACGAGCTTTACCTGTCCCGACACCCAGTACGGATGACGACCCGGATTGTATGTCAGATCAAGCATAAGGGTTGCAGGCGAGATTTCAGGAAGCGGCTCGCTCATATCATTGTTGTGCCCCCTTAAGAGGGACAATATTACATCATAGGTGAGATGTCGTGTTAAAAATCCATGAAGCCGCAGATCCACACCTGTCTTGCTGGCAGAATCAATATTTTCGAAAACCTTTACATGTTCAGGCGGACTGCAGGGCAAATACAGTCGTTGCAGAGATGAGTCCTCCCGCGCAAGGATATAATCCGATAAATGGGAATAAAAAACACTGGCCTTTAAAAAGTGATTTGGTGAGAGTCGATGGCTTAGAGCAAAATCAACCTGGTTATTTCGCTCTGGTTTAAGCAGTGGGTTTCCCAAATGTTCGTGACCGGATTTCCCAACGGGCAAATGGTTCACGAATCGCTCTGTGATATCGGCGGGACGGCTGCCGACGCCAAAAGAAACTTTCACATTTCCACGCTGATTGTATTGATAGGTGACTGTCGAAAAATAATTGATGCCAGCATCAGAGAAATCTGATTTAGCGCCATATCGTTGGACAAACAAATCAGAGGGTTCACGTATTTCGGCTTTCACTCGATCAAATCGTGCACCACCGGAAACAGCCACTCGTTTAGAGTGCGCCCAAAACAGTTCCGTAAAAAACCCAACATTGCTTAGATGTGAATTCTGCCAGACGGGATCTGTTACAGTGATATTGGGATGCATGGATGTATTGCAGGGATTGGTTTTTACATATCGGGTCCGGTTTCCTTCCTTTTGGTGAGTATACCCATCCATCCCAAAGTAGAGTTTTCCGCTATTCATGACAGGGGCGCTTATTTCAAATCGTCCGCCCCGTGTAATAGCGTCAGCAATTGTTTCTGCTTCAACCATCATGAAATTGGGCCTGTCTGCATTATCCATCTTATGATAGACAGTGCTCATATAGATTTTCCCGGCGGCTGAAATCAAACCAAGCAGGTCCTTCCCGGCGTAATCCATGGAAGTGATTTTTGTTTCATCCAGACGCGCATCCATTGGCAATGCAGGAAAGTCAACATCTGCAACGCGAGAGTAGCGATAAGAAAGTTGAAACCGATGGTTGATAGAGGGATTGATAGCAATCTTTGTAGAATAATCATCCACAGAGAAAGAGGATGGAACAACAATAGAATCATTCCCCGCAGTATAATCCCCGTATTGTTTTCTACCAGCACCCAGATAAAAATCCATCAATTTATTTCCACCAGACATGGTAAGCCGACCACGCTTACCATGACTATTAGACTCTATTCCGGTGCTGATTGAGCCGTCTACATGAAACGCACTCGAGAAGCCCGGACGCTTCATCACCAAGTTTACTATTCCACCGAAAGTCTGTCCCCATCTCACACTGTAGGGACCTGTTACTATTTCGACCTTTTCAAGATCTTCAGCTTGAAAATGAGCCGTTGGTGGATCCATGCGATTAGGGCACCCCCCCCAGCATTTGACACCACCATCCAATTGGATATTTAGCTGATTTTTCTGGTTTCCTCTAATCACGGGATCCTGAGCAAAACCGCCTTTCTTGATGGCGGATGCTCCGGGTATTGTCTTAAAAAACTCCCCGATATCCTTCGGCGACGGGTTAGATGCATCCATGGCAATTTCGTGGGATTTTCGCATATTATCATCGCCCTGAACCAATATTTCTTCTATGCGGACTGGCAGGGGGTCCAGTGACAGGTTCGCCTCGGTGATCTGATTGTCTTGCACAGAAACGGTTTGCTTTACAAGGGCATACCCTATGTAGGATACAATAAGGGTATGGTTCCCGGGGGACAGGTCAGCTAATGTATATCGACCGTTTTCATCCGTTATATCATGATGGGTCAATTCTTTCAAGTAAACCTGGGCATTTTCAAGTGGTTCATCATTCTCATTGGTCACGATTCCTGTAACAGTCTGAGAAGACAGACAGGCGCCAAGCACCATGAATAAAACCACAGCCCTGAGCAGGGTTGCGTTCATATTACCTCCTTTATGTTATCTGATTGGTATTGCCGTTAACGGCGTGAGATTCAGATGGAGGTTTTTGGCGGCGGGATTGGAATATCCGGGGAGAAGGATGGTATTGGGGCGATGAAATCAATCACCGGGGTCTTCGAGATAGCCACGATGAAAAACGGTGAGTTATCATCAAGGTCAATATCAGAAGTTTTTTGAGGTACGACCACAATTCGGGTTGACGTTTTTGTCTGGTGCTTGCAGAAACATCCTGAGTTCGTCATCCCCAAGTTATCATGGTTCTGCTCGCAGACCTCAACGGTATGACCGCAACCGCATGTACACATGTCATCACCACCCACCAAAACACTTTCTTGGTGTGGTACAGTCTGAGCCACCCATTGAACAAGAAATACCGCGGTGATAAACGATGTAAAAAGCTGTCTCTGTTTTCCCAAATTAAGGACCATGGTGTCTTAAATTACAAAAATTTGATTCATGTACACAGGGCGTTAATTTCCTGTAACCTGAAAGGAATCGTAACCGTGAGAAAACCTGTCATTTCTGTTTTATTTTTCTTTTTTTTGTCCTGCGCAGGCACAAGGCCATCGTCCAACAGCGGCTTTCACCCGAGTTTTTTGGAAGAAACGGGATCAATCATTGAGCATGCACTAAGCGATACCATGGCTTATGAGCGACTTGCGTATCTCTGTGATACGTTTGGGCATCGATTTAGCGGGTCTCAGTCCCTGGAAGATGCTATCGACTGGATCATAGCAGAAATGATAACCGATGGCCTTGATAATGCCCATGGTGAATCGGTGATGGTCCCGAACTGGAAACGAGGACAAGAAAGCCTGACGCTGAAGCATCCATGGGAGGATGACCTGGCTATTCTGGGGTTGGGCGGATCGGTTTCGACTCCTGATGGCGGAATCACAGCAGAGGCAATAGTGGTCTCTGATTTTGATGAATTGGAACTGCGCAGGGATGACGTGCCCGGGAAGATTGTGGTGTTCGATGCGCCTTTCACATCCTATGGAATAACCGTCACCTACAGATATCGTGGTGCCATTGAAGCCGCAAGGCATGGAGCCGTCGCCAGTCTTATCCGTTCTGTCACACCGAAATCACTGAACACACCACATACTGGTGGTATGGCCTATGCTGACACGGTGCCAAAAATACCCCATGCAGCCATCACGGTGGAAGCCGCAGAAATGCTCCATCGAATGGACCAGCGCGGGCAATCACCAATCCTTCATTTAAGCATGGGGGGACACATGCTCCCGGATGCTGAATCGCGCAATATAGTTGTGGAAATTCCAGGATCAGAAAAACCGGATGAAATTATTGTTCTTGGCGGTCACATTGATTCATGGGATGTGGGTCAGGGGGCCATGGATGATGCAAGCGGTTGTGTAGCGTCCTGGGAGGCGTTGCGCCTGATTCAATCCCTGGGATTAACTCCCAAGCGAACCATTCGGGTTGTATTGTGGACCAACGAGGAAAACGGATTGCAGGGAGCAAAAGCCTACGCTGAGGAACATAAAGATGAAAATCATATCCTTGCCATCGAAACAGATGGTGGTGTGTTCGCGCCAAGGGGATTCGGGTTTACCGGTCCCGATTCAATGAGAACAATGGCGAAGAAAATTGCTGAGCTATTGGAGCCAATTGGTGCTGGAACCATATTTGAACGTGGCGGTGGTGCCGATATTGGTCCCCTTATGGCCCAGGGTGTTCCAGGCATGGGATTGCAGGTAGACGGGTCAACCTATTTCTGGTATCATCACACGGAAGCGGACATGATGACGATCATTGATCGGGATGAATTCAATCGTTGCATTGCATCCCTGGCTGTCATGGTATATGCAATGTCGGAACTGTATTAAAACGGACGAAATTGAGCCTAAGATTTTTCCCAGAGATTGAATACAACACCATTGGGATCTTTTATATAACAATCGCCACCGGCTCCTTTCCATGTCAACACAGTACAGCCATGTTTCACAAGGTGATTCCTGGCAGCCTCCACATCCTCAACAATGAATTCGAGAACGGGTCCCGTCAAGGAGTCAGATTCCATTAGATAGGGGTTTCCTTCTCCCGGCGTAAGCTCGTATCCATCGGGTAATTCATCTTCCTTCATTCCCATAACATCGGTATAGAACGCCTTTCCCCGATGTAAATCCGGGACCCGAATGGCCACACACTTGCTGAATGTAAACTTCATAATCTCTCCTTATTCTAGCATTAGAACATTCACCGTTTACCAGAGACGTTCAGGTCCGGTTGAATTACGAATCAATTGAATATAGAACAGAATCACGCGCTCGTAGTCTAAAAAGGATATGTGCTCATCAACGCCGTGCATCCCATCAAGCTGAGCCGGAGAAAACTGGATAGGAAGAAACCGATAGATCTGATCACACATGCCCTGATAGTGCTTAGCGTCAGTTCCGCCCACCGTTAAATACGGACTCACAATCACATCGGGAAACGTCTGACGAACGCTTTTTGCAATTGCGTCGTATTGTTCTGATTTATAATGACTAACGTCTGATGGTGAGGTCGGAAAATCCCCTATAGGTCTCACAGTGACACGCGGGTCGTTGATGGCTGTCTTAACGTGGGAAATGATCCCATCAACCGTATCCCCCGGCTTGATCCTGAAATTCACCACGGCTGACGCTTTCTGCGGTAGTTGATTGTCCTTGGTCCCCGCGTAAAACATGGTGGGGGCAGTGGTGGTGCGAATCAGCGCATTTGATTTTGAAGATGCGGCAAGCTGCCCCTCAATGATTCCACCAAAAGCCCAGAGATTTGAAAAAAGGAAATTGAAGGGGAAAGATGTTTCTGGAGCCAGCGTAATCATCATTTCCTTGATGGGACCCTCCAGGGATGCATTCATGGGATGGTCGCTTAGAGCCGCAACGGCTTTGCTCACAACCGTGACAGCCGTTTCTTTTGGCGGCATACTGGAGTGCCCACCCAACCCCTCCGCGGAAATTTCCAGACTCATGTAGCCCTTTTCCGCAATACCAATGAGGGCAACAGGGACATCCACACCGGGGACACCTTCTTCCACAATTGCACCACCCTCATCCATAATAAGGTCCGGTGTCACATGTTTATCCTTGAGCGTCTGGGCAAGAAATCGTGCACCATTCATTCCACCGATTTCCTCATCGTGTCCAATAGCAATAAAAACAGTCCGTTCTGGAGTATAGTCTTTTGACAAAAGAAATTCTACAGCTTCCAGTATTCCAAACACACCGGCTTTGTCATCCACCGTTCCACGGCCCCAGAGAGTATCCCTGGAAACGTGACCGGCAAACGGATGAACCCTCCAGCGTGAAGCGGACGTGGTATCAGCCGGCACAACATCGGTGTGTGCAAGTAGAACAACGGGATTGAGGTCTGGTTTGGTTCCTTCCCAGGTGTATAGCAGGCTCCACTCATTAACCACATCCAACTTGAGATGGGAATTGACAAGGGGAAAAGATTCCTCCATGAAGCGAAACAGGGCATTGAATGCAACTGCTTCTGTTTTGGCGGAGTCAGAATAGGATACAGTGGGGATCTGAATAGCCTTCGATAGTCGCTCAATGCTCTGGTGATTATCAAACCCAGGGTTTGAAACTAAATCGGTCTGGATTTGCAGGGATTTCGTGGCACACCCGGTCAGCAGTAACAATGAAATCAATATGATGGATTTATGCATGAGAGTCTTCCCCCTTTATGATTCGAACTTCCGGCTCAAGCAGGACCCCAAAACGATCTTCAACGGACCGTTGAATGTCACAAGAAAGATCAAGAATGTCTTTCCCCGTTGCGTTGCCATGGTTTACAAGAATGAGCGCATGCTTTTCGTAAACACCACATGAGCCGACCCGCTTTCCTTTCCAACCGCAACGATCAATAAGCCAGGCCGCAGAGAGCTTCATGTGACGATTGTCAACCGGAAAAACGGGTAGCCCTGAATACTCGGATTTCAATTCATCTGCCCTGTCTGCAGATACCAGAGGGTTTTTGAAAAAACTACCGGCATTTCCCAATACAGTATGGTCAGGCAGCTTTGATTGGCGTATGGATACAACAGCGTCACGCACATCACCAACTTTAGGATGTCGGATATGGTGCTTGAGCAGTGTTTCCTCAAGGGCCCCATAGGAGGTGTCAAGTTCAGGTCGCTTTGACAGGCGGAATGTAACCGTCGTAATTAGATAATTATTATGAGATTTAAAAAAGCTTGAACGATAGCTATAATTGCAACGATTCTCATCAAATTCTTCTGTTTTCCCGGTGGAAAGATTCAGCGCTTCTAGGGAATGGAAGCTGTCCTTTAGCTCTACACCGTAAGCGCCAATGTTTTGGACCGGCGCCGCTCCAACCGTGCCAGGAATCAAGGCAAGGTTTTCAATACCGTGCCACGAGTGATCCACGCAATAATTCACCAGGTCGTTCCAGACAACGCCACCACCAACACGAAGAAACACGTCGTCGCCTGTTTCATCTAAAACCTCTAAACCATAAATGGAATTATGAAGAAGCATGCCGGGATAATCCCCTGCGAAGAGAATATTACTTCCCGCCCCCAGGATGAGGTATTTTTCTGAAGTATGATCAATATCATCTAACAACAACGATAGATCATCCGAACGTTCAATTTGGTATAGCTTCTTCCCATTGACAGAAACGCCAAATGTGTTGTATGGCTTTAGGGGTAGGTTTTCGAATATCTTCATTGCATTGGATAGAATTTCATATGGCTGGATGAAAGTTAAAAACATTCAGTGGTATATGTTATCAATCCTCTCTATTTTCACGGGATAAGGTGAGGGTTTCATGAGAAGTCTATTTTTGTATGCTCCTTTTTTTCTGTTTTTATTGTCCTCCTGCGATCCGCTGGTGACTGAATTTCCTGATGAAGAAGATGCTGTATATTATGAATCCGAAGATCAGACACCGGCTCAACCAAAAGATACGATTCATGTGATGACCTGGAATGTTCGCTATGGCGCTGCGCGATTGCCATGGTTTGGCGACTCCTGTGGGGATCGGGTTCTGCTGACTGAAGATGAGCTGGAAACCAGCCTGTCGAATATTGCCCAGTATATTCAAGAAACAGACCCGGACATTCTCCTGATCCAGGAGATTGATGTGAGCAGCAAGCGCACAAATTATATGGATGAGGTGCAATACCTACTTGATCATACAGATTTGAATTATGGAGCCTACGCTTCTGCGTGGCAATCCCAGTTTATCCCCAGCGACGGACTTGGAAAAATGGACATGGGGAACGCCATTCTCAGTAAATGGGAAATCGTCGACGCTGTTCGCCATCAATTGCCACTCAGGGGTGATCAGGATGCCCTGACTCAGATGTTTTATCTCAGAAGGAATGTCCTGGAAGCTGAGATAGATATTGGCGGTACGACGGTTTTTGCGGTGAATGTTCATGCCACCGCATTCGCCACTGATGACACCAAACAAAAGCATATTCAATCCTTTACGGATGTTCTTGAAAGGCTGGATGATGCGGGAATACCATTCGTGTCTGGCGGGGATTTGAATTCACTTCCGCCTGAAGCCACAGTTAAAGATTACTGTCTTGTGGATATGTGCGAAGAGGAATCATTCCACGGAGAAGCTGACGACCCAGAGCACAAGGAGGGTAGTTGGTTTGCTAATCAGGACTCCACGGTATTAGAGGTGCTCTATAATCAATTCACGCCTGCTGTTCCTGAATCAGACTATCTGGCAAATGAGTCAGCCTATTTTACTCACACTCCCGATTATTCCAGCACCCAGGGATTTGACAGAAAATTGGATTACCTGTGGACAAACCGTGCTTGGATAATTGGTTCTGATCATACTCACTGGGAGGCTGCTGCTTTGAGCGATCACCTTCCTGTATCGGCCAGATGGGAGGTGACGCCATGAGGAGCAAGGCAATATGCATGGTAATGATTACTATTGGATTGTCCCAGCATGTCTCTCAGAACTGGTCCGAGGGTCTGGCGTATGTTATCCCTGAGAGCCGCTGGGAGGTGGGCCTTTTCCAGCCAGTGAAGTATGGTTTTTCATCTACCACAGAAATTTCAATTCATCCTCTGGCCATGATAAAGCTGCCAAATGTTCGAGTAAAACATGTGTGGAAAAAACAAATCAATGCTACCTGGTCCAGTGTCCACGGTCTTTACTATCCAACACCACTTTTAAATTTCATCGCCAGGGAAGGTACGGGTGGACTTGTATCACCGGAAATCGAATTTCCAGCAGCCATCCTGTCCTACAATGAAGCAAGAGTTACACGGCCCTTGAGCGATAATGTTTTTCTTACAGGAAAAAGTGGTCTGGGGATTGGGTTGGCGTTCGGTGAGCTGGACGATCGTTCTACCGTTGATTTTCCTCTAATCTATCAGCGGTTATCAGCCCTTTATAACGGGTTCTATCTGAGGATTGGTGCGGACATTCAATATCAACTTTCAGAAAAACTATTGTTGATAGTTGATGATGATCTGTTCATCATGGCCAACAGCAACGAAACCATTGGTTTTGAGCATAAAGGACTGGTGGTCTGGAATAAATCTGATCGATTTTCGTTGACGGTTGGCTATAAGGTTGTTTTTGGGCAGTATCCATTTGGACCCCAGTGGAACATTATGCCACCACATATCCAGTTGCTGCCAGTCTGGATACCGCTGTTTGACATGCAGTGGGGGTGGTAGCCGGTTAGAATAAATCTCTTTCAGGATATTGATCTGGTTTTGTAAATTCTGACCGACCGGTCAGTCATATTTCACTAATCTTATGCAAAAAGACGCCATTATCATAGAAGCGGCCATACGAGTTTTCGCTCGAGATGGGCTCGAAAAAGGAAAAATTGCTGATATAGCAAAAGAGGCTGGAATTGGGAAAGGCACCGTATACGAATACTTTTCCAGCAAAGAGGATCTGTTCCTCGCTATTGAAGAACATATAACCGGCGGACTCCTCCTCATCGTGGATGAAGCTATGTCACAGCAGGTAACAGCACAGCAAAAACTTCGCTCCATTTTTACCATCAGTGTGAACCACCTTCAGGAAATGAACGATGAATTGCTCATTGTGACAGAGCTGCTGGTTCAGGGCGCCAGAGGACACCTGTTTCACGGGGACAATAAAACCCTCTCTGGTATGTATGCAAGCTTCAGGGAAAAAGTGGAATCCATTCTAAACGAGGGCATGATAAACGGTGAATTCAGGGAAATGAACGCGCCGGGCGTTGCCACGCTTTTCCTGGCGTTTATCGATGGAATAATCTGGCAATACATTTTTGTGAACGACTCTGAACAATTTTCTATTCTCCTGAATGAGGCGGTGGAGTCATTTATGAAGGGAATATTATTATGAAGCATGTCATCACCATCATCCTTCTTTTTTCCGCAGGGATGGCACAAATACCTTCCGGGGATGACATTATTGATCGCATGATCAGTATTATGTCTCCGGAGAACAGTAAAGGGACCATGGAGCAGGTTGTTCAATCAAGCAATGGGAGCACCAGGACCTATTTATTGGAAATGTACAGCGGGAATAAAAATGAAAAGGCGCTCATGCGCTACTTGAAACCAACAAGCGTGAAGGGACAATCCTTTCTCATGCTGGACGATGGAGACAATATCTGGACCTACTTCCCCAGGACCCGCCGGGTACGGAAACTCACATCTAACGCAAAACTTCAAGGAAGCGATTTCACCTTTGATGATATGTCATCAGACGAAACATGGAAAGAAGATTTCACCGTAACAAATACTGGGAAAACCATGTTAAACAATGCTGAATGCTGGAAGCTGGAAGGCAAGGAAACAGACAGGAACACATCGGACTATCCGAAAGTGGTGCTCTATGTTCGCACATCGGATTATTACCCCCTCCAAATTGATTATATAAACGTAAAGGACCAGGTTGAGAAATCTCTTTACCTGGAAGACATTCGCACAGTGGATACATTTCCCACAGCCTTTATGGTTCGAATGAAAAACCATATTGAAAACTCTGAGACCAGGATGATAACAAAGGATATTTCCTATGACTGGACTCCACCAGAGGGATTTTTCACAGAGAGGAACCTGAAAAAATGAAACGATTCCTGCTCTTTTTTCTATCTGGATTTCTCTTCGCCCAGGTTGACTTTTTCGGGTATGTTGAAACGGAATTTGATGCGATGCGCTTCAAAGATGAAACCTATGGTTTTGGGTATTCAAAATTGCGAATGAACTTTGAGTCCATGCGTGATGATGTTGCCATCGCTGGAAATGTAAATGTGCAGAAATATTATGGAAAAACAACCTGGGATCTATTTGATTTTTTGCCTGATGAAATCTGGAAACCACTTTTTCAGCCATCGGGAGTACCAGACTCGCTCTGGGTAACAGAGTTCCCCCTTGAGATTCAGGACACCCTGTACATGGATAATCTCTATGCCCGAATGAGTTTCCCCAAGTTTGATATCACTGTGGGTCGCCAACCCATTAGCCTGGGATCCGGGTATGCGTGGAACCCCACAGATTTTTTTAACCAGAAAAGCCTAATGGATCCCACATACGAACAACCGGGAATCATGGCATACAGATTGGAAATCCCCTTCGGTTACAGGGGCCTGTTGGATATAGCGCTGGCTCCGGATGAAAACTGGGACAAGACCACAAAAATGGTTCTGTTAAAATCCGGTATAAGTGCATTTGATGTATCCGTATCCTGGACCGAAACAGATCATTTCATTCCCTACTGGAGATTTGCGGATATGGCGATGGAAAGAGAAAAAGCACAATACGCCGGGTTTGCGCTGGTTGGACAAATTGGAGATATGGGCCTATGGTCAGAAGGAACTCACTCAAGTCGCACAGTAGACCATCTTGAGTTCATTCTTGGTACGGATTACACATTTTCCAATGGTACCTATATCCTGGCAGAGTATTTATCAAACAGCCTTGGGGCAGAAAAAGGCACCACCGAGTTTAGAGATTACTCAACATACTTCTCCGGCGAGACACACAGCCTGAACCAACACTATATTTTTTCCATGGTTCGTCACGGATTGACGGATTACATATCCCTGGGATGCTTCACAATAGGCAATCTGGATGACGAAAGCTGGATGATAAGCCCAACACTGGACTGGGACATGAAATACGATGTCAGCCTGAGCGTGTATTATAGCATTTCCCTTGGGGATGATCAATCGGAGTTTGGGCTTCAGGAAGATGCATTCCGGATTCGGCTAAGGGCACATTTCTAAGACGATTATGAAAACCATTGGAATCATAGGCGGGACGGGAAACACGGGACGGAAATTAGCCACCCTTTTGCTTAAATATACGTCCTGCAGAGTTGTTGTGGGGGCACGCAAGGAAGACATCCTTGAAAGGACAGTTACAAGACTGAAGAAAGATTTCCCCAACCGTGACCTTGATGGCAGATCCGTTGATGTGTACCATGAGAAAAGTCGGATACATTACATTGAATCTGTGGACATGGTTGTGGTGGCATCAGGTACAGCAGATATTGCGGACGAAGTGGTGCAGACCTGCCTGGACCTGAAAAAGGATTATCTGGATATCCATTATTCAAATTCCCGCTTGAGAAAACTGGAAACAATGAGGTCCTCCATAGAGACTTCACAAAGCCTTGTTATTACAGAAGCAGGGTATCACCCGGGATTGCCGTCGGCCATGATACGACATGCAGCAAGACACTTACCTGGATTAAAATCAGCTTTCATTGGCGGTGTGCTGAATGTGGACTGGAACAGCCTGTCCATTGAAAAATCAACTGTGGATGAGTTTGCCCGGGAAATGATGGATTTTAGTATGAAGTTCTATGAAAACAGCCAGTGGAAAAACGGGAGCATGTGGACCACGCGAGATTTCAAGTCCATGGACTTTGGAGAGCCGCTAGGAAAAAAGACCATGTCCCCCATGTACTTTGAGGAACTGGAAGCAATTCCCAAAATGATACCATCTCTTGTAAACACAGGATTTTATATTGCTGGTACCCACTGGTTTTCTGACATGATCATTATGCCAATTGTATTCCTGGGATTAAAACTGTTCCCACAAAAAGGATTATCGTTATTCGGCAAACTCCTGTTTTGGTCCTGGGGCAGATTTACAACTCCGCCTTACAGAGTCATACTGCAAATGGAAGCAGAATCGGACACAGAGAAAAAGACTGTCCAGCTTAGTCACGAGGACGGGTACTGGTTCACTGCTATTCCCGTGGCGGCCTGCTTAATACAATATATCAACAAGATGCTACCGACTTCCGGTTATCATTATATGGGGCATATTGTTGATACTGAACATCTTATGACAACCATGAAATCCATGGGAATAGTCATCAAAGAAACAAACAATTGATTAAAAAGAGAGAACAATGAGAGATAGACTGCTTTTATCCCTGTCAAAAACCATTTCAAACCGACCGTGGACAACCGTTCTTGCCATCGTGATTGTTACCATACTTTTCGGATGGCTGATGTCACAACTGAAACTGGAAACAAATTTTACAAATCTCATGCCAAAAGATGACCCCATGGTGGAGGAATTCGATCGCATCATGGATGAGTTTGCCGGTGCTGCCTCCATGATTGTGGTGGCTGAGGGAGATCCGGAAAAACTGATTCTCTTTGCGGATGAGGCAGCCGGCGAAATAGAGCAGCTGAAGCAGTATGTGAAGAAAGTGGATTACAAGCTTCCGAAGGATTTACTGGCTGATCATGCCCTCATGCTTATGAAAGCAGAGGACCTGGAAACCAACAAGTCACTGTTTACTGACCCAAATATCAGCGGTTTTTTACAGAACCTGAACGATTCATTCGAGAGGGAATACACAGGCAGCGGAGGCGGGTCTATCGAGGGACAGGAGCAAGAACAGGGAGCCCTGCGCTTTATGGACGGACTCCAGACATTCACGGAAGTCATGAACAATGTTCTGGCGGGAAACGGTGAAAAAGCTGGTCCCAATGCAGCAAATGCCATTTTGTTCGGGGACACATATTATAGAAGCTGGGACCGGCAAATGCTCATTATGCAGATCATCCCGACATTTGACATGATGGACATTGAAAGTGATACAGCTGCCACCAATGCATCGGAGAGAATCGTGAAAAGGATCGCCGCGGAACATGGGGTTCAGGCAGGACTTGCAGGGGCAATTCCTCTAGCCCGAGATGAAATGGTTGCCATGGAAACAGATTCGTTCACCATCACGTCCATAGCGCTGGTAGCCATACTCATCCTGTTTGTCGTTGCTTTCCGCATGATTGTAAGCCCGATCCTGGCGATTATGACGTTGATCATCGGTATCATCTGGGCACTTGGGTTATCCTATCTCTTCGTAGGATCCCTGAACATGATGACAGCCATGATGGGGGTTATCCTTGTTGGGCTGGGCATTGATTTTTCTATTCACATCATTGCGGTCTACAGTGAAATGCGTGCGCTGGGGAAGGATATTCATGAATCCCTGAGAATTACTATGCAGAAGTCCGGACTTGGTGTCCTAACCGGCGGATTTACCACCTCTGCTGCATTTCTGTCCATGATGGTGTCCAGTTCCCGAGGATATCAGGAATTTGGCATCACGCTGGGCGTTGGAATTATCATGACGATGTTTGCGGCCCTTACGGTACTGCCGACATTGCTTATCCTGCGAGAAAAAGCAGTGGCAACCTTCAGAAAAAAATCAGCAAACAAATCCCTGAAAGATATTTCATATAAACGTCTTGGAGTCATGTCCAATAACCTGTCCCGATTTCCCATTGTATCCATTATTGTATTAGCGGCGGCGGTGGTTTTCCTTGGATACAGAGGGTCCACCATCACCTGGGATTACAATTACCTGAATATGGAGCCGGAAGGGTTGGAGTCCATTATCCTCCAGGATAAAATGATTGAGAAACTGGACATGAGTGGCGATTATGCCTATTTCACCGCACGAACATTGAAGGAAGCCCAGGAATTGACTGACGCAGCAAAGGAAATGCGAACATCAGGTATGGTCCGCTCCATTGTGGATTACCTGCCGTCAGAAACAGAACAGACCGTGCGACAAACCTACGTCGAAGAAATCCATGACAGGTTGAGACGGTCCAGAATCAGGAATACAATGACCCCTGGTGAGTTTGAGCAATTTGTCTCGGAAATGGCTCGTCTGGAAATGAATGTCATGGAAATCCAGGATATGGCCAATATCGGGAACCAGGATAAGGTTTACTTGAAGACGGGTTTATTGGTAGGTGTTGTTCCGGAAGACGAAGACGAAACCGTCATGGGGTGGCAGGAAACACTGGCAGAAGCCAGTGTGGACATAAACACGGGGCTGCTTTCACAGCTCGTTACGAGGTTGCAGACCCTGACGGATAAAGAGCGGAATTACCTGGAGCAATTTCAACGTGACTTTGCCCGAACATTTAAGCGTATGGGGCTTCGTATGGCGAATCCGGAACCGGTGACCCTGAACACAGTTCCCACATCCATTCGCAATCAGTACGTAGGGGCATCTGGAGAATTATTCCTCATCACGATTTTCCCTAAAGCCAACGTTTGGGATAATGTCTTTTTGAATCAGTTTACCGCTGAGCTGGAGGATATCAGTCCAAGGGCCACGGGCTTACCGCCCGTATACAAACGACTGATAGACATTTTTGCAGAGGATGGGAAAATTGCCACAGCCCTGGCCATTGCAGTCATTTTCGTCATACTTCTCCTCGATTTCAGAAAGATCAAATGGGCAGCCCTTGCACTTGTTCCACTTGTTGTCGGCGCCATCTGGATGCTGGGAACCATGGAACTATCGGGATTACAGCTCACCATGATGAATATTATGGCTGTACCGCTGATTATCGGTATAGGAATTGACGATGGGGTTCATATCGTGCACCGCTACAAAATTGAAGGATGGACAAAACACAAAACCGTCTTTTCATCCACCGGGCGCGCCATCTTCCTTACATCCCTCACCACCATGCTGGGGTTTGGGTCCCTGACCTTTGCCACCTACAGGGGATTGGGTTCTATGGGGATTGCGCTGTTTATCGGCGTGGGTATGTGTTTTCTTGCATCGGTTTTAGTAGTTCCCTCATTGTTGGGACTTATAAACCGATTTAGAGGAAATGTGCAGAAGAAATAACCACGAAAACACGAAGTTCAAAACAAATTATCCTTCGCGCTTTCGTGGTTAAGAAGTCTAGTCTTCTTTTGATGTACTGATTTTAAATGGAACGTATACTGGACACCATTTAACAAGACCGGTGATAACCGGGAGCCATGCAAGATTGTACCAGGGATTGTAATGCCCTGTCATAGCGTATCGAATGTAATGGAATGCCAGGATAATGACACCGACACCAATACGCAGCATTCGGTCTGTTTTTCCCATATTGCACTTCATATTGCCTCCTTTGTTTTCAAAATAAGTAACACAAATTAATAAAGTGATTCCATGTTCAAAACGGAAGGCTTAACGATTTGTCCTAAGCAGGACATTTCTTCCCCATCGCAATGGCAGAAATATCGTCACCACATTTAATACCAGAACCACCATTAACAACCAAATCAGGGTGAACGTCCACTCCTCCGCCATCAGAATCTGAAAGACATACACCATGGCTCCCACCATCAATGCCACATAGACAAGGGACGCAAGAACCGTGATGATCCCGCCGGCACTGGATGTAATTCTCATGGGGTTCTGTTCATCGAATTGTGGAAAAACAGCACCCAGCCCCAGGGATAAACTCACGAGGCCCATGCTCATAAAAAGTAGGAAAATAGTGGAGATGGTGGTGACCATGGGATCCTGCCCTAAATAGTAGTTGCCCACAAGAGCCACAATCTCTGCCAGGGTAAAAAAGAGAAGAAAAGACATCCAGAATTTTACCCGAAACAGTTTTGACAGATGCATGGGAGAAGAAAGCATGACCCATAATCCATGACCTTCGAGACTGATAAGGGGATATACAAAACGGGATGTGAGCGCCGCGAGGGTAAACCCGGAAAACCCGAAATTGAAGAGGTAGATAAGGGTTTGCCAGAATGGATCAAGTCTCGCGATCTGGATATCTGCTCTCGCAAGATTAACAAGGTATAACGTGATGAAGAATCCAAACATGAGAAATTGAATCCACTGCTGAGGTGTACGGACAAACTGAAGTATATCCTTGATGACAAGGGCACGGTACTGGGCAGGGATCAGTGAAAACACCCGGCTGCTGGAAACGGTTCGAAATGACAATCGTTTTTTTCGCGTGTTCGTTCCCTCCATCACCTGGAAAGATGTATAGAAATTCCTGGATGCTATCCACCCGGCTGCTTCATAGGCCACCAGGGAACTTGTAAGCATCAGACCCACAAAATAAAATAAACTGCCCCAGTCTTTTTGTCCAAGATCTATGATCATTTCGCTGAGCCAGTAGCTGGGAATATAGGGAAAGGGATTGGACGCCAGGTTCCCCATGTAACGGCTGATGGCCCGGAAATTGGAAGGAACCCCCACCAGAAGTGTTTCCTGTTGACTGAATTGAAAATAGATATAGAATAAACCAGAGAAGAGAATCCCAAGAGCAATGAAAATAGATCGCATCTGGAAATATTTTGACAGCCGAACCACGATCATGATAATAGACATACCGATGGAGGCAGCAATTAAGAGGAAAGGCAGAATTCCCACGGGGAGGAACAAAGATATTTGTGAAATCGACAGGGCTTTCACCTGTCCATAAGCCAGGCTCAATGGAATCCCTAACATGAGAATGGCCCAGGAACTGTAAATCATATTCTCTACAAGCTTGGTCCGAAACAGGGTCCTGTAGGTCACAGGTTTGGTTATAAAAAATGTGACCTCAGGGGATCGATACAGGGTGCTCATGGCTGTGAGGATATTGGAAAGAATCAGAAGGTAGAAGATAATGGACCATCCGAGGTAGAAAAATCGATCCAGGAGCAAAACACCAATCTCTCCTTGATTGAGAAGGAAGGTTGCGCCAAGAAACAATAGCTTATAGCCACCCAACAGAATCCCTGTCATAATGGATAGGGGCACCACCGTTTCCAGCCACCGTTTTTTTACACTGGTTTTTAATCCCCGGGTAAAGGAACGGGATCGCAACGAGATAAACAGGCGATAGAATGAGGACATGCTAGAACTCATCCCTCTTTTTAGATGTTTTAAATCCCCCTGATTCCCCCTTTTGCAAAGGGGGACGACAACGTTCCGATGTTTGGAAAGAGTAGATCCACTGCTCGATTCTTTCTAAAACAGATTCTAAACCTGCTTTAACTTCATAATCGGAGAAATGTAGTACATTAAAACCAATTGCTTGAAAATAATGATCTCGCGTTGTATCATACTCCGATTTATCCAGGTGACTATCACCATCAATTTCAATAATTAATTTGAGTCTGGGGCAATAGAAATCAACAATATAATGACCAATTGGTCTTTGTCGATTGAGCTGGTACCCCATTAACTGCTTCAGTTTGAGCTGACTCCACAACAACACTTCAGACTTGGTTGAATTATTCCTGAGATGTCGTGCGCGCTCTTTTAATTTTGGATTATATATGATCTTCATCCATTAAAGCCCCCCTTATCAAAGGGGGATTTAGGGGGTTGTATATTATTCTCCCTGCTTGTTGTCTCTACTGTTCCCATCCATCGTCTCTTCAACAAGCTGGATGAAGAGTTCTTCCAGGGATTCATCCGGGTTGCGTTTGATATCATCCATGGTACCAACTGATAGAACCGCACCTTTATTAATAATGCCGATTCTATCAGACAACTCTTCTGCTACATTTAAATTGTGTGTAGAAAGAAAAACAGCTGTTCCATTATCCGCCTTTTCTCGCATCAGTTTTTTCATGGCCCGACCCGTACGAGGATCCAACCCCACCATGGGTTCATCTATAACCAGTATTTCAGGTTCATGCATCATGGCCCCTGCAAAGGCAACCCGCTGCTTCATACCTCGGGAATACCCCTCGATCTGCTGGTGGCACCAGTCCCCCATATCCATGCGATCAAGGTAGATATCGATCTGCCTCGAAATGTCCACGTGGTCCATTTCATACAGGTTACCAATGACGGTGAGGAATTCGACTCCCGTAAGCTTGTTGTACAAAAAGGGTGCGTCAGGGATATACCCCACCAGCTTTTTTGCTTCCACAGGATTTTCAAGAATATTGATGCCATTCAAAAGGATGGTCCCCGAATCTGGTACCATGAGCCCTGTAAGCATTTTAATGGTGGTGGTTTTACCAGCACCGTTTGGACCAAGAAAGCTAAACAATTCACCAGATTGGATTTCCAGGGACACATTGTCCACGGCTTTAAGGTCTCCAAAGGATTTCGAAACGTGTTGTATGTCAATCATAGGTTTTCAGGATAATGTTGCTCAAGAATCTTAATATTTATTTTGCCAAGGATAGGAACCAGTTGCGTCACCTGTGAGAAATCTCCTTCCATAAATGCAATATGGGTCGCGTCAGCCCGATGTTGACCGAGGCTTGGATCTACATCCAGCCATTCTCCATGTATATATACAGAGGGCCATGCATGATAGAGATACCGCCCCTGCAGGTATACAATGCCAATATTCATTTTGGTTGGAATACCAAGGCTCCGGCTCAGCGCCGTGTATAGGGTAGTGTGCTCACTGCAATCGCCAGCTTTTCCATCCAGGATATCGATGGCAGAACCCACACTCACGATGCTTTGTTTTTCCAGATAATTAAACACCCAATCCGTCAGTGCATAAGCCTTTTCTTCTGAAGAAATAGTACCCTCAGTGATGGTCCTTGCGGTGTTTAGAATTCGAGGATGTGAGCACTGGAGAATCGGCGTGGCAACGAGGTATGGAGCCAGGGGATCATCATCATGGGAAATGGCCGATGAGGTCAATCGTAATTGTAAAGGATTTTGATTTATAATTGTCTGTCGTTCAGAAGTCATGGGAATGAGAGCGGTCGGATCGACACCATCAATCTCAACCACCAGTTCTTCCACCGCTTCACGATCTCTGATGGGCGTATCAACCGGTATGGCATACATATCGATAAGGTCTACGGCTTTATCATCAAACACCAGAGCCTGGGAAGGCGTTGTTCTTTCCATCACCAACCCAAGGACGGATTGCTCTCTGTAGGTGAGTCCATTGTCATCCAGCCAGAACATGGAGGGTATTCCACGGAATTCAACGCGAATTTTATTTAATCTATGCTTTGTCCCATCAATGGTGATGGTTTCTTTTCCTTCGTGAATGATATCCATTTCGCCCAAATCCATGGACACTGGATCGAAGGACGGTACACGAATATGATCCCCGGGTTTAATGCCCTGCCAGGCCACCATGGGCTGGAGCCCCAGGTAGGTATAAACCTCTTCAGGCAAAGTAAGCGTTTGCTTCGTTTCTACTTTCCCCTGGGTGATGGTTAGGTGTAAATCAGTGTTTTCACGAATTCCCTCAACCTGCGTGGAAATCTGATCCGACACAAGACGGAAATCAAAGGACTGTAGTCGGAATAACGTATCCACGGTAATGCGATTGGACATGGATATATCCGCATAAATGCCTGCGATGATGGGACGTAGTTTGGATGTGCTTGAAATGCCGTAACCATCGATTCCAAGATTTGAAAGGGAGTACAGGGAATACCCAATTTTTTTCCCGTTGTGAAATATATTCATCCACTCAGAGTCACTGGGAATATCTTTTATTCCCGTGGCAAGAGAGGCAATGGTGTGCGCCCGGGATCGATCTATATAGTTTTGTTTGAACAGGTATCCTGTCAGGGCAAGCCAGAGGCCAAACAGGAGCACCAGGTAGACAGGACGCCATCTATTAGGAGAAAATGAAATCATGGTGCGGAAATTAGCAGGTCGACATTATTAGTTAAAGATGAATCTATGCTTTCCAAATACAGAAAATTTATATGCCTTCATATGGCCATATAGTCAAAAATTGCCCCCATTCAGGGAAAAATTATTAATTCTTGACTATCCAGCTAATGTTAATCTAATATTCTGTCCAACAAGCGTGGATATAAAACACACAAAGGGATTGTTTTATCCAGCTTTGGAGAGAGCATTACAAAAGGACACCTTGGCCGAGGTGTCCCTAATTCTACTCTCAAAGATTTACGAAATATAGTCATCGGAGGACAATATGAAACGAATCATCAGTATGATGCTGATCTTGAGTTCTTTTACGTTTGCCCAATCCAATGGTAAGATATCTGGTGTGGTTACCGGCCCGAATGGTGACCCGTTACCAGGAGCCAACGTATTGATCGTTGGTACTACCTATGGTGCAGCAACAGACGTAAATGGAGCATACTCCATATTAAACGTTCCTGCCGGAAAACATACGGTAAGGTTCGAGTATATCGGGTATGCAACTACAATCGTTCAGGATCTGAATGTATCCAGTGGTTTAACAACTGCTCTGGACCAGGTTCTAGAGGAAGAAACCATTGAGGGACAGGAAGTCACAGTTGTGGCTGAGCGCCCCTTGATTCAGGTCGATAAGACATCCAGTATTAATGTGGTTACGGCAGAAGATCTTGAGAATCTTCCCATTCGTAACTTAAACGATCTTGTGGAAACCATCCCAGGTGTTGTTGTCCAGGATGACAATATTCATATTCGCGGTGGTCGTAGCAACGAGGTGGCATTCTTTGTGAACGGATCCCCAACAACCGGTATGTCAGACAGAGAAAATCTTGTCTACGTACCCCAGGAAGCCACAGAGGAAATCCAGGTTCAGGTCGGTGGATACGATGCATCCGTTGGTGGTGCTAACAGTGGTATCATTACACGACAGATTCGCAGAGGCACCAGTAACTGGCAGGGAAGCTTTTCCTACCAGAATGATGGTGGCGGACTTGGTAAAAGCAGATTTAATACTAAATCCTTTGGACATAATGTAATGCTGGCAAATGTAAGCGGTCCTCTTCTGGGCGACCGCGTAAAATTCTACGCCGGTTTTGAATCCAACAACCAGGGCGATCCGTTTGTAACTGTAGGTGAATCCTTCAATTTTGAAGGCAGATACGACAGCGATCCTTCTGCCCCAACTTATGGTGTGGATACAGTTGATGTAACATGGCCCGGCTACCGGGAAGCAGAAGAAAAATTCACCACATTTACTTCAAGCCTTACATTTGATTTTGCACCATTGATTTACAATCTCTCGGTAGTGAAAACAAGCGAGGAAGACTGGCTCCATGGTGGAATACAGGGTTACATGAGCGATCATGGAACGTCTATTAGTCCAGAAGGAAATGGTGGTGAGGCTATTTCTGTGCCTGGGCGCCGAGCTTATATTGATCGGCAGAGATTCCTGCTAACCAATGAAATTTCTTTCAATCTTTCTCAGAACACCTTGATCAAGGTTGATTTTGGTTACCTCACTTACAGTGAAGATGACCATGATGAGTGGTTCGGTACAGATTGGCAGAAATGGTTCGATAGTACAGCTGTACAGGCCGAATTAGGCATTCATGATTCTGTATGGACACCATTCAAAGACAGATTTTCACAAAAGTCACAATACAGAATTAATGGTATTCCATTTGACAGGCCCGGAACCATGCCACAGAACTTCTATGATAAGTTCAATTTGACACAAACATCCTTTAATGGGTCATTTGTTACGGCAATGGATAACCATACCATTACAGCAGGGTTTAATTATCGGAAATACACCCAGAGAGAATTGAGCATCAATCCTCGCGGTATTATTTATTCCGCTGATCCAGCATATGGACTTGCCACTTACGGTATTGAAACTTACGGATCATGGGATGCGGTACCTGTTGATAAGAAGCGGGTATACGTAGACGGATTTGGATACGATCTTGAAGGTAAAGAAATCGACGACAGAAAGACCTACGGTGATGGCGAAGATGTTACCTACATGGACGGAGCAAAGAACCCAACAGAATTGGGTTTCTACTTCCAGGACAAGATCGAGTTTGATGATATTGTTGTAAATGCCGGTATTCGTTTTGATAAGCTGGATCCGGATGAGCAAACACTTGAAAATCCAGATTCCCTTGATGTGTACGAAACAAGCAGTTACATCAACCTGGATGAATGGAAAGATGTTGATCCTTATACTTACATCCAGCCTAGACTTGGTATTTCATTCCCGGTCTCTGATGTCATGAAAGTATACGGGTACTACGGAAAATTTGCCCAGCTGCCGGACCTTGAATCCACATGGTACACAGCCTACGATTATCGTACGCAGATTGCCCGTGGTGGTAACTTCTATACCAACCCTGTTGGGTTCGGTATTGAGCCCATCCAGACAACCCAGTATGAAATTGGTTTCTCACGGCAGATTGGCTACAATATGGCGTTGGACATCACCGGTTTCTATAAGAACCAAAAAGGTCTGGTCACAGTGGACCGTGTTGAAAGCCCGAAAGGCGACCTGGCATCTGCCTATAACGTTCGCGTAAACGGTGACTTCAGCACCACAAAGGGACTTGAATTCAAGTTCACCCTCCGCAGGACCAACCGTCTTGCCGCTGAAATGAACTACACGTTCTCAGCAGCAGAAGCAACCGGTAGTGGATCCACATCTTATATATCTGCTGTGGATCGCGGATCACAGAGACCACAGATGATCATGCCCGTGGACTTCAACCAGCCCCATGTTGGTTCAGTGAAACTGGATTATCGTTTTGGCGATAAAGATGGTGGACCTGTCTTTGAGAATCTTGGAGCAAACGTGCTCTTTAACTTCTCAAGCGGTCATGCCTACACCCATGTTTACAGACCGGTTGGCGGTCAGGTTGATGCCTACGACGCAGGCGTTGACTACATGCTGGATACCAGAAGCCGTGAAGCGTTGGAACCCATTGGTGATTCACAGACACCGTGGATCTTCAATACGGATCTTCGCATGGATAAAACATTCAGCGTATCCATGGTGGATGTAACGGTATTTATGAGAGTAAACAACCTATTCGATCGTCGGAATGTTCTGAACGTTTATCAGGCAACGGGTAGTGGAGATGACGACGGGTTTATTACCGATCCTGTCTATTCACAATCCTTTATTGATTTGTACGGTGGTGATGTTGATGGAAACGGTGTTGATGATTATGTAGAGCTGTATCAAGCTGTAAACATTGACAACGATGAATCATATCGGACTGATATAGGGGGCAGACTGATTAGCGCCCCAAGACAAATCTTCCTTGGTCTGACGGTAAACTTTTAATCCAAGTGTTTGGCGAAAGAAAGGTAGATAAAATGAGAAAAACATTTATAGTAATATTAGGACTCCTGGTAATCAGCGGTTTGTTTGCGAGGGGTTATAATAGTGATGGAAGCGTGATGCAAACACCTTCATCACAAAAAACGTTTGCCGATGACCCGGAAAGAACCCTTGTAAACATAGGGAACTGGGGTTACTGGCAGAGAGACAATGGTGAATCCGCTCACACTCCTGGAGGTAACTCCGGTGGTCTGTACCCCCGTGGTACAGCCGCTGCCATTTACCTCGACGGTGTGCTGGTTGGAGGTTACCAGGGTGGAAATCTGAAAGTATCCGGTCAGATCTACCGTACAGGTACGGAAGCCGGTTACATCATGAATGGTGAGCATATCACATCAGCCGTTGATCCAAGTGTGCGTATTTTCAGAATTCGAAAAGATTACGCAACCTTGACAGCTGCCCAGGTCCGTCAGGATGCTGCTGAGTTGTATGAGAAAACCGTTTCTCAGGTAACAGATGCAGACATCCAGGCCGTCATGGATCAGTATGAAAAAGACTGGAATGAATGGCCAACAGATATTGGCGCCCCATTCTATGATCTTGATGGCGATGGTGTTTATGATCCAGCAGATGGTGAAACACCGGGTATTGCCAATGCAGATCAGGTAGTATGGTTTGTCATCACCGATGCTAATCAGACCACAACGAATGACCTGTACGGTACAGACCCCATTGGTATTGAGCAGCAAATGACCCTCTGGGCTTATAACCAGCCCGGTGCATCTTTAGGTCAGATCGTGTTCAAGCAGATCAGGATTATCAACAAAGGTGATGGCGATCTAACTGACGCATATATCTCCCTCTGGAGCGATCCTGATGTTGGTGCGTATTCAAATGACCTTATTGGTGTTGATACATCGCTGAGCATGATGTACGCATACAATGGTGAAGCCACCGATGGTGACTATGATGGTTACGGATTAGCACCTCCCGCAGCGGGATATGACTTCTTTGCAGGTCCTATTGTTCCAAGTGCCGGAGACACAGCTATCTTTAATCTCCAGAGAAAACCTGGGTATAAAAACCTGCCTGCATCCAGTTTTGGGTACTTCAGCGCAGGTGGAGACTACTCAGACCCGGGTCCTTATGGAGAAGTTGAAGCAGCACGCGAATACTATAACCTCATGCGCGGTTATGCACCCATTGATGATTTGGCAAACCCAACACCTTGGGAGGATGAGAATGGAAACCCAACTAAATTCCCATTTTCTGGTGATCCCGTGGGAGGCACAGGTCATCTTGATAGTAACCCGGGTGACCGTCGTATGCTTATCAATGCTGGTCCTTTTACACTGGCTGAAGGTGACACACAGGATGTTGTGACGGCCCTTGTTGGTGGACTGGGTGATACGTACCTGTCCTCAATTACGGACTTGAAAAATACCGATGCAGTTGCGCAGACACTGTTTGATGATTTATTCCAATCAGTTCCGTCTGCTCCACCAGCACCTCGTCTATCAGCAACACCATTGGATAACCAGGTTATCCTTGACTGGGGCAGTGACGAAGAAGGTGCCATGGCAACGGAAAGCGCAGTGATAGCAGGGTATTCCTTCCAGGGATACAACGTGTATCAGCTTCCAACAGCCACATCTGGAAAATCAGACGCTGTCCTCATTGCAACATATGATATTGTTGATGGAGTGCAGACAGTTTATGGGAATGTGTTCTTACCGGAGTACGGTGAAACAGTTAATGTTCCTGTACAATATGGTCTTGATAAGGGTGTTCGCCGTCAAATGGTCATCGACTATAACCATTTAACAGGTGGGCCTCTCTACACCGGCTCTGATTATTTCTTCGCTGTTACAGCGTACAACTATAACGCCGCACCAGATCTTATTGAAGATCAGGCCCTGGAATCTCCTGTGACGGCTGTGGGTGTTACATTGACACCTGCTCCAGTCGGAACTGAATATGCCGTTGAAGCCAACGCAGCGTTGGATGTCTCCCATGTGGGGCCGAGCCAGGGTATTGTATCTGCAACGGTTGTAAACCCAGATGAACTGACTGGAAACGTTTATCTCGTATCCTTTACAGATGACACATCCTGGGTACACACCAATGGCGATACTCTGTATGGCACATATTACACTGTTACAGATTCTGCTACGAGCGCAGCTCTTGTTCCAGCCTATAGACAGGCCTCTTCCCAAAGCGATTTGGATCAACCCATTGTGGATGGTATCCAGCTTGTGGTAAGCGGTCCTGAACTGGGCATTGTGGACATTGCTGAATATGGTGCCACATCAGGCGACCTGATTGATGGAACCGTTGATTCTCACATTCATCCCAGCCTGAGTCAAACCGGTTTAATACTTGATAACCGTGCCGGTGATGTTAACCTGCCTGCTTACGCAAGAGACTATGACCGCTTTGATTACTGGGGCATGGACGATGTGATCATCGACTTCAGCAAACAGTCCTATACATGGGATTATATTTCTGAAGCACTCCACGTAGATTCTGTAAACAGCCTTCCTGTTTACGCCCCATTCGCTGCTTACCGCGTTACATTCCCTGAAGGCGACACGATCAGACTCTTCGCCGGATTCTGGGACACAAACGGTGACGGTGCCTGGACTGTAAACGGTGCCGATGACTGGGAAACCCCCACCTTTGGTGCTGAGGCCTGGGAACCTATCTACTGCTGGCAGGGCTATGATGCAAGCGGTAATGATATCAGCTATGATCCGGCCAATGAAGCACAGTACGCTGCAGATGGTGACTTGAGTACCTCTGCCAACACCACGTGGGGTGGCGGAACTGGTGAATTCCACTATCCGTACATTACAGCCACCTTCTTTGGTGCATACTATGGATTGAATGCCGATGGTTCCACAAATGGTGATCCCGGTGGTGGTGTAAGTGCGTTGCCAATTGCCGGCAACTATGACAAATTTGGAACACAGCTGACAGAAAGCCATTTCTTCAAGTTTACCACGGCAAAAGCAAATTCTGCCAGTGACGTGTTCAAATTCAGAGCACCTTCAAATATGTCTTCAACAGCCATTGCTGAAGCAGACGTAGACATGATCAACGTCTATCCAAACCCATACTATGCTGCAAACTCGCAGGAAACGAACAGGTTCGATAAGTTTGTAACCTTTACTCACTTACCGCAAATGGCCACGGTGAGAATTTTCTCACTTGATGGTAAAATCGTTCGCGTTCTGGATAAGGATGATACTTCCCAGTACTTGAGATGGGATTTAAGGAATCATCGTGATTTGCCTGTGGCATCAGGTGCGTACATCGCACACATTGATTTGGATGTTGATGGTCAAAATCTGGGTCAGAAGGTGTTGAAACTATTTATCGTTCAACCTAACCAGGTCGTTAAATACTATTAAGGAGTCTAATCGATGAAGATATTTAAAACGTGTTTAATAATGACCATGGCATTTACTCTCCTTTTTGCAGGGGATGAGGCAAGACTGGGAACCACTGCAGGAACACAGGTAAATATTCCTGTAGGTGCTCGAAATGTGGCTATGGCTGGAGCAGACCTGGTTTATGCACATGGTGTTGATGCCGTTTACTGGAATCCAGCCGGTATGGGCGCTGTGACAGCTGCGAATGGGACATTCTCTAATATGTCCTACATTGCAGACATCAGCGTGAATTACCTGGCTGTAGGATCCAATTTCGGCGGTTTCGGAAATATTGGTGTATCTGTAAAAAGTCTGGACTTTGGTGATATACCTGTAACCACTGTAGAAGCAATGGATGGAACCGGTGCGAATTTCTCACCGACATTCATGACCATGGCTGTAACCTATGGTAAAATGTTTACAGACCGGATCAATTTTGGTGTGACATCAAAAATGGTCTATGAAAGCATCCCGCGTGCTTCTGCGTCTGCTGTTGCATTTGACATTGGTGTACAGTACACAGACTTTGCCAATATCAACGGATTAGGACTGGCCCTTGTACTTAAGAACATTGGTTCGGATATGCATTATTCCGGTTCAGGGCTTAAAACACAGGCCACAGAAGATGATTTTACAGAATTCTTTGATAGAGAAGCTGCCTATGATCAACTTCCATCATCCTACTCCATTTCCGGTAGCTACAAAATGGGTGGATCCATTTTGCTGGCATCCTCATTCATCAGCAACAATACCAGCTATGACGAATTGCGTCTGGGTGGTGAATACACCCTGATGAATATGTTCTCCCTGCGCGCAGGTATGAACAGTGCCATGCTCGGAAGCGATACGGAACTGGATGAAAATGATGTCCTCTTTGGAACATCATTTGGTTTCGGTATCAATTATGAATTAATCGGTGTCGGATTTCAGTTGGATTATGCTTACAGATCCACTGAATACTTCGACGGAAATAGCGTTCTTAGTCTGGGCGTGAATTTCTAATAACCGAATTCATTCAAGACAATAAAACAGGCGGTGTAAAAACCGCCTGTTTTTTTTACAACACATTTATTTATTACTAAAGAATTTATCTAGATAGCAAAAATCCTTGTAAGAAGATTATAGATGTTTTCAGCACCCTGCCCCAGGTAGTATTCCCCTTTTGCATCCTGAAGGATAAGTTCCCAGTGAAGGTGGGACCCACCTCTGGTTCCAAGCGTACTGGGCTTTGTACCCGAATTTCCTGATTTCCCCAGTACCTGCCCTTGTAGAACAGACGTCCCGGGCAGAATGTCTTCATCTATATGGGACATGTGGGCATAAATAGAAATACAGCGGTACCCCGGGATCAACTCCAATCCATGATCAATATAGACAGATTGTCCTACCAGGATATGTTCAAATATATCTGACGGTGTACGACCAACTTCTGTGGTTAGCGCAAGAAGCGCTTCTCTGAATTCAGGAGCCACCTCTTCATAGTGATGATCTGCGCGTATAATCACCCCATCAGCTACGGCACGAATATCAGACCCCCAATTTGCATAAAAATCAATACCACGATGGGTACCGTTTCGATAGGAGCGAGGAGCATTGGGAAGCAGAATAGGGTTATCAGGAACCGGAACATCCTCACATGGAAGCAACAACCTCAAATTGGAATAGACCGATGTATCTGGGATTTCAGGTGAATGCTGAAACAGGGGATAAATAAACCCATGAGCGTTGGAGGATTCATGCTTGTGTAAAATGGAAATAATGGATGGCAATGGAATAGAAAAGGCCGCTCGGATTTCATTTTCACTTATCTGACGAATGGAAACAAGCCCATAAGCCAGAAGCTCTGTTGGGATTGAATCTGTAGAAACGGGTGGACGACCAATGTCTTTCAGAGACTTTTCCACAACCCGAAGAACTGTATTTGATGGGATATCCAGGATTCCCTGAAGCGTCTCAGTCAGTCGCGGATGGGTCTTATCCATGGATACGAATACCTCCAGGGAATCGTCACTGAAATACAACTTAGGAGAAGAAGAGGGTGCAGGTTCCGGAATTGTGGGAGAGCAGCCAACAATCACGATGGCTGCCACAAATGATAAAACCGAAAAGAAACACTTATGCATGAAGGTGGTCCACAAGGCGGTCAATACCACCAATAAAGGCATCCACGGGCTCACCTGAAACCGTGTCAATACACACATCTGTCAGTATGGAATCACCAGGCATAGTACCAAAACTGAATGTTTCATCCAGGAAAACCTGCACCACTGGGAGCCCAACAACAGCCAGCGTCTCCCTTAATGTCCATTCATACCTGGCCCAGGACATGGGAGCAAGGATAATCCCATGCGCCCAGTTGCGCTGACGCTGGATGGTGGTGATCATTTTTTCAATATAATGTGTCTGGAAGATCTTGTGATCGATATCCTTGTTACGGACATGGAATCGAATGGCTTTGTTCACCTTGTCAAGGGTCACTCGCTGCCCAATGAGAGAGGATTTTTTCCCAAGAAGATTGAGATTAGGTCCCTGAAGTATAAGAATATTCATAATAAAAATTACAACCGTCAGGTTACCGCATGGGAACGAGATGCCCAAGGATATAACCCAGAACGATACCAATAAGCAGTCCGAGAGTCACAATCCGAGATTTAGCCAGTTCCCGTGTGTACCCTTTTTTAATAGCCACGGCAGATACCACATATCCAGTGGCATTGAGGAACCAGAAAACTGGAATCGCCAGTATTTTCACAATAAAGGGACCTATAAAAGGTACCAGGGCTATTATGGCCATAATTCCTGAGAAAGCCTGGGTGAAAACACCGATGATTACCGTAGCAAAAACGACGATTTTTTTATCAATGCCAAGCTGCAGAGCCGCAATGATGGATACAAGTATAAGAATCCATAGAATAATATGTGTGCGATATCGCTGTAGAACACTGTTACTCATTCAAAACGGCCTCGAATGTAAAGGATCCTTTGGATACGGCAGCTTTTACGATTTTACTGGGAGACTCTGATGTCACCCAGAGCTGTCGAACGATGTCAGGACGAACGATATTTTCCATAAAATAATCGGTCTGGTCAAGGATTTTTCGTCCACGCCCTGTTGGATTTAGATCCAGGCGATAGTGATGACACATTATAGAATCACTTTTAATCCAGACATTTACACTGTCCGCCCAGAGAAAACGGGCATGATACTGGACACCCTCGTGATCTACAAAAAACCACTTTGTATCCAGTTCTTCCATGCGAAGTGCCTGTACCTTGGCGAGGGATGTAAAAATAGTCTCCACGGGCTCGGCACGATCCAGGGTGTCTTTTCTCTCTATTTCGTAGAAGCCTTTATCAGGATTCCATGATGCTTTCAGTCGATGGTCCGTATTGTTCTGCCGAATCCTTTTTTTGTAGAAGAGGCTTCCAAAGGATTCCGAATCCAGCACTGTGGTGTATTTATTCTTAAAAGGCCAGATGGCATCCACGATTCCAACGGACTGCGTTTCAAATACCAGACTGTCATTCCGATTATAATCCATGGTAATAGACCCACAGGTAAATCCCCATACTTTTAAGGCATACTCCTGGCCCTGTAAAAATGAGAAGGCAAGGATCGGTATCAGTACACGTATCATTTTAATAATTGACAGAAAGTGAGACGGAGACCCCAAGGCGCTCCCGGTCTCCGGAATAGTCTGATTGTGTGTTGTCTACCTTCTCATTTTCTATGGATGTATAATGCAGTCCAAGGGCAACCCACATGTTCTCAAAAAATTCGTAGCGTAAATTATAATGCAGGTCCATTCGTGATTCGTAAACCCCTTTAAGGAATTGCTTTTTCATCCGCTTGTCCTCGGGATTGCCAAATATGCGATCACCATCTCCGTGGTAAGTCAGTGAAAAAGACATGTCATGCCAGAGGTTGTGGTGATGGAAAAATTCGTAAGAAAGAAAATACTTCAGGCTGTTGGGTTCCAGATCATACCCAATGGACTGACCATAAAATTCGTAATGATTTGCGGTGTCACGGTGGGTGAACACATAGGGTTCAACCCGTATGGCTTCCACGGTTAAAAGCGAAGGCTTTATAGAAAACAGGTTTGCCCATTGGGTCCCCACCAGGATGGCCCATTTGTTCACATAATCTTCGAACCAGTTTTGCTGAAAATCAACATCGTCAATGAGCAATTCTGCATAGGCGGTCATATTATCAATGGGCTTGAAAGACACATCTATCGAAGCCAGGTTATTATCTGAATCACCTGCTTGTACTTCACTTACTGCAAAGGGGATTAGCGGGTTGAGATATGAAAGCTCTAACTCTCGATTGTAAAGAATGGCCTCACTTACACCGGCATGAAATCTTTCATTAAAATGCATATCCAGTCGATGAGCCACAAAAGTCCTGTTACTTGCAAGATATTCTTTCCCACCGGCAACAGGCGTAGGATATAATTTATCCAGCGTACCAAAAAACTTGGTAAAATGAAACAATCCAAAATGTGCAGATGCATGTATATTGGGCATAGCGTAGGGACCAATATCCAAAAGGAGGTTTCCGCTGGAAGCTGGACCCCAGGTGAGCAGATCACTGCCGAAACTAACGTGTCCCCATGGTGCAGACACTATCAACTGGGACTCACTGAAGTCGGTGGATGCGATGGATTGGTCAGGGTGATGTTTTACGGGTGATAACTCTTCAAAAACCCTGTATTCATCCAGCAGATTTAAATTGCCAAGAAAAACGGTGGTAACAATATCTGTCTGGTAAGAAAACGATGAACCAAGGTGTCCTCGGATATTACCACCTGTATTAAAACGGTTGTATGGAACAGATTTTTTATCTGACCGGGTGGACCAACCAACAATAATATCTCCAAGGAATTCTGAACCATGACTGTTGTAGGAAACCAAATGCCTGTCCTTATCTTCAAATTCCGTCAGGTATCGCCGCAGGAGATCCGTTGGCTCTTTCTCATAGGCATGCTGGAGGAGTTGTCTGACATGATATCGCGTGTAAGGTTTCTGGTAATGTGGAAGGGAGATGGAGCCTGAAGCATCAAGATAGTCCAAAACCCGGTAAACCGGGTGGGATAGATACACATAATGGGTTTGCCCGCTGGCAAAAGAAAGCATCAGAAAAAAAAGGACGCCTGTTAAACCTGTTTTACGCAAGAGATTCATATGGGAAATATGTTTCGAGAATAATTTTCTTCGCCTGATAATCGCCATCTGACGGAATGGAATTTAATCTTTCCCGGAGTGAAGCATTGGTTAAACATGCCAGAATTTTCAATTCAATATTTTCTAAAGTATCTGACTCAGAAATCACACCACCGCATAGATTATTGGATACCAGGTATTCCTCTGTTTCCCGGATTTCCGGGTGTGTTTCCATGTGCCATAGGATGAGCGGGATCTTCAATCGAATGCATTCTGCCACAGTGGTAAATCCGGCACGGGCCACCACAGTAGACATGCACTGAAAGACATCCTGCGTTTCAACCCAGTCATAGGGAATGAGCGAAAACGAAGGAAATCGCTTTGTAAGCCAATCTGATTCTTTTTCTGATCGTGGGTGGAGAAAGATTTTCCATCCACGGGATGTTCCCATGCGTTCAAACTGCCCGAGAAGGGTTTCGTTTAACGCTGTGGCTCCACCACCCAGTGAAAGATATATGGCAGTATCCTTCGGATCGATACCCAAACGGTTCATTACCGTTGATTTCTCTTCAATCACCCCTCTTGCAATGACGGGAACCTCTCTGGTACCATTATTTGTATTCTCTGGAAGTATCTGTTCCACAATCATGGGATCATGAAGGGAATACATGAGGGAAAAAAACAATCGGATTCCCCGGGACAGAATTCTTTTAAAGACTCCTTTGCCGAGGGAAGTGTATTGTATCCGATAATTATAAATACCGACTACGGGAATGCGATGCATCTGGGCATAAACGGGTACAAAGGGAAGATAATCATTGATAACAAGCGATGGGGTTCTCTGTTGAATTTCCCTCCGAAACAACAGATAGTGCCTTACAGAAGTCACCAGGGCATACACCATAAGGGATGCAAGGGTGCGGTAGATGGCTATATCAAGGTTTTGCTTATAGAAAAGGGAAAGCCCGGAAGGATATGGCACCATAGTATAATCCAACCCACCCAATGAAGCATGGATCAGAGGCTCGTGCTTTTTATGTGAGAAAATCCGAAACTGGAATGGATGCTGAGCCATCTGTCTGATTATGGGTATTTCTCTCATGAGACACCCACGTTCGGGTCCGAATATCCAGAAATCTATTAATGGTTTGTCCGCGTCTTCCATGGTCCGGTTTTATTTAAGGACAGGAACTTAAATCGTGGGCAATAAAGCGGTTGCAATGCCAAAGTAGAGCGCAACCCCCAGGATATCGATACTGGTGGTGACGAAGGGCCCGGTGGCTATAGCTGGATCAATATCCAGCTTTTTCAGCAAGAGGGGAACGAAGGTACCAATGGTAGTGGCGATGAGCATGGAAGCAGCGATGCTTAATCCCACAACGACACCCAGCATAACGGGTGCATCCATGAAGCGATAATAGGCGAAGAGCCCCAAAAGGAATCCATAGAGAACCCCAAGAATTAAACCCACCTGCACTTCTTTGAAAATGGTTTTCATTTCATTCCCGAAGTCTACACGACCTGTGGCAAGCCCACGCACGATGATAGTGGATGACTGGGTACCGATGTTACCGCCCATGCCGATAATTACGGGGATGAAGGCCGCCAGGGCTATGATGGTTTGGAGCGCATGTTCAAACACGCCAATGATAGTGGCAGCCACCACACCGCCAATCCAGCTTGCGAATAACCAGGGAAGGCGAGCTTTGGCACTTTCCCACGGGGATTTCAATAAAATCTCCCTGTCCTTACCCACACCGGCCATCTGTAGAAAATCTTCTGTGGCTTCTTCACGGATCACATCTACCACGTCATCCACGGTAACAATTCCCAGAAGGCGCCCTTCACGATCTACCACTGGAACCGCCACATAATTATAACGAGAGACTACTCGCGCCACTTCTTCCTGGTCCGTTTCCGCCAGCACTGTATGGACATTTTTAATCATAAAATCTTCCAGGGGCGTTTCAGGTGGAGTGGTGACTAGATCACGAAGGGAGATAACCCCAACGAGACGACTGTCATCATCTATGACATAAAGGTAGAACACCATTTCAGCATCTACCTGGTCCTGCAGGGCGATAACCGCATCCCTGGCAACGGTATCTTCATGGAGAGTGAACACTTCCGTATACATCATGGCCCCGGCACTGTCTTCCGGATAAGCCATGAGTTCTTCTACTTCTTCCTGCTCATCCCGTTGAAGCAAACCAAGAACTTGGGAAGACAATTCTTCAGGTAAGAGTCCCAAAATAAAGGCCTGGTCATTGGACCCGAGATGTTCAAAGATGCTTACAATTTTGGAAGGTTCTTCATCCTCAAGCAGGAAGGTGACCATGGAATCGTCTACCTCATTAAGAAAATCATCAACCTGTTCTGTTTCACAGAAGAGCTGGAATATGGCTTTTTGTTCTTCCTCCGCGAAATACCGGAAAAGTACCGCCAGGTCAGCCGGGTGTGTTTTCTGGATTAGTTTGATGAGATTTGTCCGGGCATGACGTCGCAATAAACGACGAAACGTATCCCGCATGACGGCTATTTCGTGACCATATAGTTCTTTTCTCATTTCGTTTTCTCCGTTGAGGTATGCAACAATTTAAAACCGGCTGCAGCAGCCACCACTCCAATAACAATCCAGATTGGAGAGACATGTCCCTTGAATGTGTATATTGCTTCAAATCCATCAAATGATCCCTGCGAAAGAATCAGGGCCAGGGCATTGTTTAACCCATGAACGATCATCCCCGGCAATACAGATCTTGTGCGCCAGCTTAAATATCCCAGGACTACCCCCAGAAAATAGATTTGGATAATCCAGAATGGGTTTAAATGAACCATGGCAAAAACCATGCTGGTGATCAACACAGCACGGGTAACATCCTTCCATCGATTTTCCAGGGATCGCTGAAGAAAGCCGCGAAAAACAAGTTCCTCACCCAGTGGGGCGATGAGGATAATGGTAATCCATAAAATAAACGCAGTCATCGTTCCATCAAATGCCAGCTGTGCTGACATTTCCAGAAGTGATTCCGGGGGCGGGATAATAATCTGGATTAGCCGATCAAACTCATCCACTAGAATAATAACACCGACAGCTATAATGATGGACGCCACGACTGTATCTCTCCCAATTGGATTGAGACGTAACGCGGACTTAATGTGAATATCTTTGGAGGATAGAAAATAAAGTACCGGTAGAATCATTAAACCCTGTCCCAGAAACAGGGATAGAGTTTCAAACCAGCGGTGATGTTCTTCAGGAAGGGCGGTTTTTCCCCAGAGCCCAACGACCCCGCCGACAAAAAATGCAGCGAGGACGGAAAAAATGACAATGCCGAAGATTGTCCGAGTGGAAATGGATTCGCTCATAGGGGTCTGGTTCTTGTGGGTTCATCTATGAAAATTACATGTTGTTTGGGGAATATAGAAGATGGAAATCCCCCAGATATTCATTGAGGAGAAATAACATATTATGTAAAATTGATCAGATATTTCTTATAACAATTAACATGATCTATACAATGGTAAAGGAGTCACCATGAAACTGCTATGTATTGCGTTTTCATTTGTCATTTTTAACCTTACACATTCCGCAGAGATTCTCTCCCTGTCCTTTGAATCCACCGGAGGATACACGACATCCATTACAGAATTCACCGATTCAGGCTCTGATTATTTCCTTCGGACAGATGGATCACATATGTCAGGAGTATCACTTAATAACACCGATGGCTTTTATTTTGCGGCACAGGATATTGACGGAGAAGGTGCCGTGCTCCCTGTTTCACTGGAAATCAATAACATCAGCATCGAAGGATATACGAATCTTGTATTCAGTCTTTATGTTGCAGAAGATGACGATGGTAGCAACCAGGACTGGGATGCATCTGACTATGTGCATATTGATTATGACATGGATAACAGTGGTGATTTTTCAAACCTGATCCATATCGAAAGTGAGTTGACCAGTGGAACAAACGGTGAGCCTCGTATTGATTCAGACTATGATGGAGTAGGGGACGGCACGGCCATCACAAACACATTCACTCAATTTTCACAGGCCATTCCATCGTCAGGAAGTGAGCTTGATATCAAAATAACATTCTTTCTTAATAGTGGGGACGAAGACATTGCGCTGGACAATATTTTACTGACGGGGGATGATTCGTCACTACCAGTCGAGTTAACGTTTTTTAAAGGTGTTTCAAAGGCGGGACATATTGAGCTATCATGGAGAACCGAGTCAGAGATCGATAATCTTGGGTTTGTTCTTTATCGTTCCCACAGGGATGTTGAAGAAGCCGTGTCCAGCTACAAGGACAACGTAAGTCTACGGGGCCAGGGATCAGCAACTCATGGTACCAACTATACATATAGTGATAAAGCGGTTCACCCGGGGGAAAGGTATATCTATGTTTTAGCTGATGTGGATTACAACGGGATAGAAACCCGACACATGCCCGTAGTGGTGATGGCAAACAGTAAGGGTATATCTATGAAGCGGCCATACCCGAATCCATTTAATCCTGCTACATCTATTCAAATTTCCGTTGGCTCCCCTCAGGTTGTTCAGGTGGATGTAATCACTATTCTTGGAGAGGAGATAAGAACCCTGATGAATGATGTGATGCCATCTGGGGATCATACCATTCACTGGGATGGGAACAAAGAGGAAGGGATGCCCGCCCCGAGCGGTGTCTACTTCCTGCGCATGCGGACAGAAAACACACAACAAATCCAGAAAGTTGTACTGACACGGTAAGGCACTCCCTCTATTTTTTTTCTGTCGAGGGGAGATAAAAGTGGGGGTACTAGTCCTTGGGCCGGTTTCTGCTCAACCGCTTGCTGGAACTGTACAAAACATCCTTTTCGTCTTCAGTAAGGCTGTCTATTCCTGACTCATTTATTTTATCAAGGATCCTGTCCAGGTCTTTTTGGGCCATGTGGATGTGCTTTTGTTTTCGTTCATCTCTGGCAGATTTGAGTTCCACAACCTTCCTGCGAACAGAGACAGACATTTTATTCCACTTCCATTCTTTTTTCAAATATAGATATCCAAGGATCATTCCGGACAGATGGGTCACGTGGCTGATGTTGGATGTATCATTGAATGAAGAGAAAAATGCAATAGCGCCGATAAGGAGAACCAACCATTTTACTTTGATAGGAATAAGGAAATAGAGATAGACTGTCCGATTTGGGAACAGCAAACCATAAGCCATAAGGATACCGTAGATAGCCCCGCTGGCTCCAATAAGAACTGTATATGAAGTCCCCATATTAAAGAGAACCCACACAAGCCCCGATCCAATACCCGTCACAAAAAAATACTTAAGGAAAGATCGTTGACCCCAGATCATTTCCAGTTCGGAACCAAACATCCACAGCACAAACATGTTAATGGCTACATGCCAGATATCCCCATGAATAAACATGTAGGTTATGGGTTGCCAGAGCATGGGCCAGATGGTCTGGGGAGACAGTCCCAGTGCCCCCACCATGTTTACATTATACATAGCCGTGAGAGCTTTAAGGATAAACATGACAATATTGGCACCAATGAGCAGTTTTATTGCTGTGGTAAACATTCGCGGTTTCCACGAATGCTGTCCGTATTCTGATTGGAATTGATATCTCATGACAGGTGTTTCTTTACGTAAAGATAACGCCATCTGTTCCGTGGATTCAATATGGGTGTCATAACGCTGGGTGGCGCTTCGATCACATGGAGTTGGGGCATGGTAAATACCTCTGTTTCCAGGGAGGTGTTTTTCAGCGCATGGTAGGCAGCACTCACAAACAAATCCAGGGGTATGTTACCAGACACCTCCGGTAAACCACATTCCTGAAATCCATCCCGAATGATGGTGGCACAACTGCGGAACACAAAATTGAAATCGGCATATTTCTCCGGTTCCTTCGGATCGGGAGGTGTGGAATGAATGACATTCAACTGATGATTCAAGTAGTGCTTGAATGCGGTTACATCCAGCCCCCGGATTCGTACGCAATGTATCGTACGCATGAAGTTTCGCCCAAACTTGTCAAAATAGGCTGTCCCATCAGGTTTTATTTCGAACTGTCCTGTATCCGGCGATGGGGCAAACTCTCCCAGCGCTGGACGGTAAAAATATTCTTCCGGGGCCATGATTTCATTTTCATTCATCAAATGCGAAAAATTGTAAATAGCCCCATTGATGTTGATGGCATTGTGGCCAAAGAATGAGGCAGAATATTTCACAAGACGCTCATTATAATAAAACTCAATGTAGGGTTCCTCAACGGGCGCTGTCCGTGGCCACACGATAAGGATAGGGTGTCCCGTCTCATAATCTCTCTGATTTAGAAATCGGGCATGGACAGCCTGCGTATCCCAGTGTTTGATGTATCCCTGCCAGATGGGAATGTTTTCCAGAATCGCAGAACCATTTTTCGAAAGGATTTTTGGTTCTCCATTCGATGCATCCAGAACACCGGAATAAACCTGATTCAAGGAGTCAAGCTCCTTAAAACGGCAATGGATTTCAGATCGCTCATTCCATCTACATGTCTCTTGAATTGAGAATAAATGTAGTCATTGATGGCTTTTTTTCCTTTTGCATCCACAGCGATTTCATGAAGCCCGTCCAAAGTTGTATGCAGCAATAACCCAAGGATATGTCTTGCCATATCATTTCCTGCGATAACGCTATTTTCCGGTAAGTCAAGATTGTCAATATCCGGTTTAAACCCCATGACCGTCAACACCCGGAGCTGGTAAAACCAGTACAATACATTTCGCGGATGGGTTTCGTCATTAAAGGCTTTCAGAATAGTAACAAGGTCTTCAAACAATTCGGGATGAGGATCCAATTTTTCCATGGTTTTATCTGTGATTTCCAGCAGCGCCAGCGCCAGGGAGACCGTTTGCAGATCAAGGGAAAACCGTGACCATGTAGAAAGAAATTCTGCTTTGCTCAGGGTTTGAATTTCGCGGGTATCTTTATGAAAGAACACCACATCCAGATGATTCAGAGGCTGGAAGCAGGCAGCCATGGCAGACCCTTTTCGTCTCGCTCCTTTTACAATGACACTTACCTTCCCCATCTCTTTTGTAAACAGGTTGGCGATAATACTGGTATCACTGTATGGAAATCGTTTTAATACAATGGCCGGTGTGTGAACAATCATGTAGAAATAAATATAATATAACAGGGATATAGTATACCACATCCCTGCAAGAGTACACGAACCATTAATAGGCTTTTGAAAATATCACCTCATGGGCAGCGGGTTTCCCGGAATAGATGCAAGTCAACCCTTCTGGTTTTTCATCGAAGGGAATGAGTCGAATGGTTGCCTTGGTTTCTTCCTTAATGGCCGCCTCTGTCTCTGGTGTACCGTCCCATCCACAACGGACAAACCCACCATCGCCTCCAACGATGTTCTTGAAGGAATCATAGGATGAAACAGAGTGGGTATTTTCCTCTCTAAAGCGTTTTGCCTGTTCAAAGAGGGAATGTTGAATATCTTCCAGAAGGGCAGATATTTTGTCTGATAGTTCCTCGACTGGAACAAACAATTTTTCTCCCGTATCCCTGCGAACAAGAACAACAGTGTTTTTTTCAACATCGCGGGGCCCCACTTCCATACGCAACGGAGCGCCTTTCATTTCCCATTCATTGAATTTAAATCCCGGTGAATTATTGGACCAGTCAGCGAAATATCGCACATGGTTTTCAGAGAAGACATCTTGAATTGGAGCAAGAAAATCGCTCACCCGTTCTTTTGCCTCTCCATCCCGGGCAATGGGTATAATCACAACCTGGTAGGGCGCTACCCGTGGAGGGAGCCGCAGCCCCTTGTCATCCCCGTGGGTGAGGATAACAGCCCCCACAAGACGGGTACTGACGCCCCAGCTTGTGGCATAAACGTGGTCCTCCACATTCTCTGTATTCTGGAAAGTAACATCAAATGCCTTTGCAAAATTTTGTCCCAGATTATGTGAGGTCCCGGCCTGAAGGGCTTTTTTATCCCCCATCATAGCTTCGATACAATAGGTATGTTCGGCTCCAGCAAATTTCTCTGATTCTGATTTTTTTCCGGTATGGACCGGGATGGCCAGGACATCTTCTGCCAGACGTCTGTATACTTCAAGCATTTTCAAGGTTTCTTCTTCTGCTTCATCTGCAGTTGCGTGGGCAGTATGGCCTTCCTGCCAGAGGAATTCTGTGGTCCGTAGAAAAAGCCTTGTCCTCATCTCCCACCGCACCACATTGGCCCACTGGTTGATGAGTAATGGTAGATCGCGATAGGACTGGATCCATTTTTTATACATGGACCAGATAACCGTTTCAGATGTAGGACGAACAATCACTTCCTCCTCCAGCTTTGATTCCGGGTCCACTTCAACACCACCATCCACGGCTTTGAGGCGTGTGTGGGTGATAATGGCACATTCCTTCGCAAATCCTTCTACATGCTCTGCTTCCTGGGCCAGGAAGGATTTGGGGATAAACAGGGGGAAATAGGCATTTACATGTCCCGTTTCCTTGATCATTTTATCCAGGGCTTCTTTCAGGTTATCCCAGAGAGCAAACCCGTAAGGCTTGATAACCATGGTACCCTTCACCGGGCCATAGTCTGCCATACCGGCTTTTGTGATGACATCGGTATACCATGCTGCAAAGTCTTCTTTTTGAGGTGTGACGCCTTTTGCCATAGGAGAAATATTTTCTTTTATTTAAGGGTTAAAAATGGATTGAAAATTACACCGGCCCCTTCTTGATTCCACAAAACAATGTCCACGTGATTCATGAACTAAACGATTACGTGAACACCATAACACTTGAACACGTTAACACTCGAACACATTAGCACCCTGGAACCCTAACACATTATCCAAAAATCCCGTATAATCCCCCTGACGTAAATATCGAAATATCAATGCTTGAGGCTTTGTACGAGGAAGGCTTTCCTCTAAATTTCGCGCCTCAAAAAGGAGTATTTATGAAACAATGGGTTGTGATACTGGGCTGTTCTGCTGGACATGGCGGCGCGACTGCCAAAAGGTTAGCAGGAGAGGGTTACGGTATTATCGGGTATCATTTTGATCGTGGTGAGGTGAGACGCCAGGCTGAAAAATTGCGCGATGAAATCGCAGAGATCAATGGTGGAAGGGTGCATTTTTATAATAAAAATGCCGCTGACATTGATATCATGAACGAAGCGGTGGATATCATTCGCGAGATCACCGATGGTGAACCGGTAAAACTGCTTCTCCATTCCATCGCATTTGGCACGACCATGAACCTTCTGGGAGAAACCCACGTTACTCGTAAGCAGATGGATATGACAGTTCATGTGATGGGAACATCCCTGCTTTACTGGACCCAACGGCTTCATGATGCGGGATTGCTTGGAGAGGGTTCACGGGTCATGGGTTTCACCAGCGAAGGAAACTATGTGGCCATGGAGGGGTATGGACCTGTCAGCGTGGCCAAGGTGGCTATGGAAGCCATCCTTCGACAGATCGGTTGGGAGCTGGGACGCTTTGGAATAACGGCCAATGCAATCCAGGCAGGTGTGACACCAACACGCGCACTCACAAAAATTTCTGATCGCTGGGAGGATTGGGTAAAGCGCACTGAGTATAGGAATCCTATGCGACGCACCACCACTCCCGACGATGTGGCAGGAACCGTATCAATGTTATTGAAGCCGGAGGCAGATTTCATTAACTGTTCCACCATTTATGTGGATGGAGGCGAGCACAGATCCGGCCGCATCTACTGATCCAAAGGCACATCGAATTGTATAAGCCCCTGTTTGAGCAGGGGCTTTTTGTTTGTATTGAAAATGGTTTAAATATCCGGTACTTTACTAAAAACAGGGAGGCGATATGAGAACGTTATCATTCTACAAAAAAGGATTCATGATTTCTGGTATCTATGATTTGCTTTTAGGGGGAGCCTTTTTTCTTTTCTATAAATGGATTTATTCCACATACAATATCGAGTACCCGCCCACAATTGCGTACATTCACTTAACAGCGGCTTTTGTGTTTGTCCAGGGCATCATGTATTTGCTTGTTTCTTTTAATCCCATTCGAAACATTGATATGGTAAAAGCCGGGATCATCTACAAAGCCGTCTATGTCCTACTCTGTCTGTACTACTACACAATCCCGGGTGGACTACCGCATAATATGTTCCTGATCTGGGGTGTTTGCGATGTGTGCTTTCTTGTCTTCTTTGTCATGTTTGTGAAAGATCACCCTGCACTAAATCGATCCTAAAGGAGAACAAAGTTTTGGATACTGCCCTTACATCATTTCACGCAAACCTGATTGGTGGCTGGATAGGTGTTTTTCTCAGTTTCTCTGTTGGGGGACTCATGGGAATGACATTCAGTTTTTTTAATCGAGATTGGCTCGGCGGATACGATGGTCTTCAACGCCGAATGTATCGCCTGGGTCACGTGGCACTTTTTGCCATTGGTGTTGTTAATATACTGTTTTATTTCACCTTTACAGCTGCAGCTCCGGCACCAGGTTATCTGCAGGTCGCCTCTGTGTTGTATCTGTTAGGACTCATCAGCATGCCCCTATGTTGTTTCGTCATTCCTCACTTTCAGACCTTGAAGCTGCTATTCTACATTCCCAGTGGATGCCTGATCATCGCGGCGACACTGACCATTTACAGGCTGTTGTCATGAAAATTGGATTCATTGCCATGAGTGGCGTGAGAGCCCACAATGAAGAACTCATGGAAATCGGGCTTAATCTTCCGGGTTTTGTTGAACGAAGTAAAACCATTGCAAGCTTGCCCAGCCTGGGTTTACTCACGCTGGCAGCCCTCACACCGGATGAATTCGATATTGAATACCATGAAGTGGAGGATTTTCGCGATCCCGTGCCATTGCCAGAGGATTATGACCTGGTTGCCATCAGTTCATTCTCCGCCCAAATATGGGAAGCCTATGATGTGGCAAAGCATTATTCTGATCGTGGAATTCCAGTGGTGATGGGTGGACTGCATGTTACCAGTGTCCCGGATGAGGCATTGCAATATTGCACAACAGTAGTTATTGGAGAGGGTGAACCTGTCTGGCCAACATTGCTGGAGGATTTCAAAGCCGGATCCCTGAAGAATAGGTACCAGCAGGATGCACCCTATGATCTATCTGAGGCACCTATTCCGCGATTCGATTTGCTGGATCCCCATAAATACAATCGAATTACCATACAGACCAGCCGGGGATGCCCATGGTCCTGTGAATTCTGCGCAAGCTCCATCTTGATTTCTCCACGGTACAAAGTAAAACCTGTAGACAAAGTAATACAGGAATTGGAAGCCGTTAAAAAAATATGGGATCGCCCATTCATAGAATTTGCAGATGATAACTCCTTTGTGAACCATACATATAGCAAAGAACTGGCTCGGGCGCTGATTCCCTATAACATTGCGTGGTTTACAGAAACAGATTTATCCGTTGCAGAGGATGATGAATTATTGGCCCTGCTGAGGGAATCGGGTTGTAAACAAATTCTAATTGGTTTGGAAAGCCCAAGGAAGGAAAGTGTAAACGGCTTGGAACTCCAGAACAACTGGAAACTGGATCAGGTAGATAAATATGCGGAAGCCATCAAAAAAATTCAATCTTATGGAATTACTGTAAATGGCTGTTTTGTTTTTGGTCTGGATGGAGATACACAGGAGGTTTTCGATGATGTGTACAGCTTTTTACGGGAGACGGGATTGTTTGAAATTCAGATCACGTATTTAACACCATTTCCCGGAACGCCTTTGTATGATAGGCTGAAAAAAGAAAAACGCCTTATGAAGGAAGAGGCCTGGGAATTATGCACATTGTTTGATCCCAATGTAAAGCCAAAGAACATGTCGCTGGATGAGTTGAACAAAGGATTTCTAAATCTTGGAATTAAAATCTACTCGGGAGAGGAAACTACCTATCGTAGAAAACGGTTCTATCGACAATTGCTCACATCTCCTAACATGCCCCTGAATCTGAAATGGAAGGTAGCAAAAAAAATGTCAAGGAGGATGTTTAAGGGAAATTGAAGGACTGTTGAAGGGGAAACTAATCCAGAATTTCTTTATGCAGGTCAATGACCTCGTAACGATCTTCCAGTATGAACCGATGATTAAACGTCACCCGAAGACCGGCTTCCCGGACCCACACCGCAGCCATGTGCTCTTTTCGTTCATTCATTTCTGAGCACTCGAGGAAAAGGATAGACTGATAAATATCCAGGGTCATATCCACAAGTCGCTTTGCCACATAATCCGTGTACTCTGAATCCTTTTTCTCCTTCACAAACGCAATGGCTTCATGCAATAGAGGAACCATGGCTTTTGCGTCGCGAACAATAGGGTTAAGCTTTCGCGGGTATTCATGATCCATGAAATCCTGAAATATGCCATCCATAATGCCCGAAAGGATACCGCCGATGGCTCCCACCACCTGAAGCTGGGATGTCCCTTCATAAATGTTGGTAATTCTGGCATCCCGGTAATAGCGCTCCATGTCATAGTCTTTCATGAACCCGCTGCCACCCATGACCTGGATACCCTTGTATGCTACCTCATTGCTCATTTCAGAATTATAATATTTGGACAGAGGTGTTAACACAGAAGCAAGGCGTTCGTATGTCTTGATCTGCTTTTTCAACTCGAGATCAGGTGCATCACCTTTTTCTCGGGCTTCTTCCAGCCGTGCGATAGGAATTTTAAACATGTCTACTACACGTCCCGATTCATACAGCAATAACCGCCCGGCTTCAATTTTCAGACGCATGTCCGTCAACATATCGTACACCGCAGGGAATTCAATAATAGGTTTGCCAAATTGGATTCGGCTTTCGGCGTAATTCTTCGCTTCCTTGTAAGCAGCTTCTGCAATACCGATGGCCTGGGCTGAGACACCCATGCGGGCCCCATTCATCAGGGACATGACGTACTTGATCAATCCGCGTTTTCGTTGACCGACGAGGAATGCCGGTGTGTTGTTAAAGGTCATGTCACAGGTTGGAGATCCATGGATACCCAGTTTGTTTTCAAGGCGACGGATATAAATCGTGTCATCCTTGGAGCAAACGAACATGGATAATCCTCTGCCATCATGCGTACCTTCTTCGGAGCGAGCAAGGACCAGGAGTGTGTCGCCATTTCCATTCGTGATGAATCGCTTCACGCCGTTCAGATGCCAGATATTTGGATCTTCACCGGGTTGGGGAGGAATGGCTGTAAGGCGAACGGATTGAAGATCGGAACCAGAATCAGGTTCTGTAAGGATCATGGCACCCGTGGCATCACCGGAAGCAAGACCGGTAATAAAATCTAATTTTTGCTCTTTGGAACCAAACTCGTTGATGGTTTCGCCAATATCCTGTAATCCCACGAGGTTCATGAGAGAGGCATCTGCCCGCGACACCATTTCCAGCACTGCAAGCTTTATCACCTGGGGCATATTGAGTCCGCCATATTCTCGCGGCAGGGATATACCCATGAGCTGGGCACGTTTAAAATCCCTGAGATTATCTTCTACCAGAGGATGGTAGGTCACTTTTCCATTTTCAACAGTGTTTCCTTCGCGATCGATTTGACGTGCGCGTTCTGTAATGGGCCCCGCACATAATTCTCCTGCAAGGTTGCAAATATCGAGGTAATACTCGATGGCTTCTTCTGCATTGGAAGGAGCAAAATCATATGCCTCTGATTCGGAGTAATCATTCTCCATGAGATTTGCCAGAGCTTCAAGGCCTACACGCTCAAGATTAAACTGGATATCTGGTGTATCTTTGAAATAGTTCGCCATGATCAATTCTTTCCTTTGTAGGCTTTAATCATCATGGGGATGACTTTGTGTAAATCCCCAACTATCCCGTAGTGGGCCACCTGAAATATGGGTGCTTCGGGATCGGAGTTTATGGCAATGATTTTACCGGATTGATCCATCCCTGCGCGGTGCTGGATAGCACCGGAGATTCCACAGGCTATGTAAAGTTTTGGGCGAATAGTGGTTCCCGTTTGTCCAACCTGGTGCTCTTTACCGATGTATCCATTATCCACGGCGGCCCTGGACGCGCCAACAACGCCGCCCAGTGTTTCTGCCAGCTGCTTAATAAGGTCAAAATCGTCCCGGCTGGATACCCCGCCACCACCGGCCACCACAATGCTGGCACCTTTCAGGTTGACTTTTTTCTCATGGATGGTTCGCTCGAGGACAGTGTTTATAAATGGAATGGACTCCCAATCAATGTTTTCGAAAGGCAATATGTTACCTTTCCGTTTTTTATCAGGTGCTTGAAGTTTTATTACACCCTCTCGCACCGTGGCCATTTGAGGCTTGTGCTCCGGGGCAATAATGGTGGCAATAATATTACCGCCAAAGGCGGGACGGATCTGGTAAAGGATATCCTTAAAAACTTTCTTTTGCCTTTTATCCTCATGATCACCTATTTGAAGATCAGTGCAATCTGCTGTCAATCCTGTGCGAAGATTACTGGCCACGCGAGGGGCCATATCCCTGCCAATGGCCGTGGCACCAAACAGCACGATTTGAGGGTGGGTCTCGCGGATGAAATCACTGACAATCTGTGCATAAGGAATGGTTTCATAAAATTCCAGGCGATCATCCAGAACGGTGTACACGTTATCGCAGCCGTAGGAAATAATATCTTTACCGTGTACATCTGTATCTTTTGCTGCAAGGACGATAGCGTCAACCCCAACGGATAGAGTATCGGCTAACTCTCTCGCCTGACAGACAAGCTCCAGACTTACTTCCGCTACGTGACCATGGTCCATTTCAATGAAGACCAGTACGTTTTCCACTTGTTTAACCAAAAGTCCGATCCTCAATTAATTCTACAATCATTTCTCGAATCCCATCCGGCGATGGGTCCACTTTCTTTAATTCCGATGCTGCAAACACAACGCTCTGAACCTTTTTCACTTTTGTTGGGCTCCCCGGCAACCCAATCTGTTCATGATCCGCACCCACATCATCTGCAGACCAGGTTTCGATGTACAATCCCTTATCTATTAGCGTTTGCCTGTTTCGGGCAATTTCATCCTCAAGCAATTCCATCCCATATTCACCTGTGGCAGAACTTTTTTTGATTTCCTGTTCTGCTTCGATGGAGGTTCGAGCCTTTTTATACTTCATGAGCCGTTTCGCGCCGAAAGTACGGGGGCGATTGGCGGAGGATGTCACCGTGATAAGCAAGGGCAGGGATGTTTTAACCGTTTCACTTACGCGGCCAAGGGTGCGCTTTAACGTGATGGTTTTTTGGGTTACATCCAGCACGTCCTCAATATAGGTGAGCTGGTTGATGCCAAGCTTCCCGGCTACCTGGGGACCAATTTGTGCCGTGTCACCATCGATGGCTTGCCGGCCACACAGAATAAGATTAACGCCACCAATCTTTTCGATTCCCAATGCCAGTGTATAGGATGTGGCAAGGGTGTCAGCGCCGGCAAAATGACGATCGGTAATTAGAATGCCCTGATCGGCACCCATGTACATGGCTTCCCTAAGAATATTGGCTGCCCGGGGTGGGCCCATCGTCATGACCGTGACCGTGGCATCCATTCGGTCTTTGATCTCCAGTGCCATTTCGAGCGCGTTAAGATCTTCTGGATTAAAAATTGCCGGAAGGGCACCACGGTTCACGGTGCCATCGGCCTTCATGGCGTCCGCCGTCACATTGTGTGTGTCAGGGACCTGTTTTGCTAATACAACGAGTTTTAATGACATAATAGGCTCGGAAGATAGAAATCCGTCCCACGTTCTCCAAACGCTTTTTAGGACGTATAAGTCCTCTATAGTATTGGAGGTGACAGGTTGATACAATTCATAAGGATTCATAAACTGACCCATGTCTGAAAAAGATTTCTATGGACGAATTGCTCCCATTTACGATTTGTTGCTGACGCCGTTAATTCGAAAGATAAGAAATAGCGTTACAGATTGGATACTGACTGAAAACCCGGGCATACTTGTGGATCTATGTTGTGGAACGGGACATCAACTTTCATTGCTCCCGGAAACCACATCTGCGTATGGGCTTGACCTGTCCATGTCCATGGTGAAAAGGGCCAGCATACAAACCTCTGGAAGAAGTGTATGCGGAGACGCAACAAAGACCCCATTTCCGGATAATTCCATTTCATGTATTCTGTCTCAGTTTGCTCTTCATGAAAAACCCATGGATATTATCCTGGAAGAGCTTATAGAGGTGGAACGGCTTCTGACCGAAGGGGGGAAGCTGGCTGTAGTAGATTTTGCCATACCTGTACAGAATGGATTATTACCAGGGATCATGAAAAAAGCAATCCACTGGATTGAATCCAATACGGATGAGGAACACTATACGAGTTACTTGAAGTGGATGGAAGAAGGTGGACTGCTTCGCATCATGGAAACACAGGGGTGGGAGCGGATTCATCTGCAGGATTTTTACCGAGGCAATATCGTGTTTGCTGTCTATACACGCCCCTAGCATAGTTAGTGATTTTCTGTTAAATGTTCTGTATATTTCTCCAAATCATATATTTTGGAGGGCCACATGAAAGTCACTCAAATCATGTTAACTGTATTATTACTTGGGGGTGTTGTCTTTTCTCAGAGCGCAACAGATCCCATTCTTCTTACCCAGAAAAGCGCCATTGAAACCCTGGCATTCCGCGTTGGTTTTGACAATGAATCCCTGGATGCATACGTCATGAGCACATATGGAAAGCACATCTACGAGCTTACACAAAGTGAAGGCGCCGCACTCATTTCAGCATTTCAAAGCAGCAACCCACCGAAACCTAAACAGATCGAATCAGCCCCAATGGAAGCTGTCATGGAGGACGAACCGGTGCTGGCAGATATCCTTGAGGTTGGGATGTCAAAGCGCTTCCATCTTGTGGATGGCAATGTCATTCGTGGGACCATTATCCATATTGAATCGGGCGTATGCCAGATAGAAACAGATGATGGTCTGCTAAATATTCCCACGGGAGACATTCTAGAAGAAAAGGCACGGATTACCAAGAAAGACAACACACGATATATAGGCCCAGTCATACGTGAGACCCCGGAAGAAATGGTAATACGGTCCAAATATGGTGATGTTATTATTTCAAAAAAAGATATACAGAGTATGGACAGGTTTCATGGTGGGAAGCTTGTTCCATGGACAGAGGAAAAGGAAAAATTTTACACGGGAGAAGCCCAACTTATCAATGTCTTCCTGGATCCGGTGGCCTTTACCTTGTCAGAAAATACATTTTATGTTAGCGGTTTATCCCTTGGCTACGGGTTTACAGACAGGTTTCTATTAAAGACAAAATTTGGTTCAAACTTTTCCGGTGATTTAAATGTTCATCCCCATTTCAGATTTTACCATCGACAGACCGGCACAAAGGAAGTGGCTGTAGCCTGGGGAGCCGGTTTTCACCGCCGATATCCATTCAATACCATTGTGGCGAAATACTCACAGGCGGTCATTCGCAAATCGGATAATATGAAATTGAATGAAATTGATGAAGATACGCTGGGCGTATCAGATGTTATGGAAGATCCGGATGCCCGGGGGACATTTGTGGAAATGTATGTTGTTTATTCTCAAAGACGATCCAGAGAAAGTGGAAGAGGGAAAGTGGGGTGGAGTATCGGGTTCGAAACACAGATGTGGCCTGGTTATCCGGCACTAAATCCTGCCTATGAGTGGAGTAGCGACGCAGCCTTTAAAGTGCCGTTCCGAACATGGATGTCCTTCGAATATGACCTGAGAAAAAACCTGAAATTTGTTGGATCTATCTGGGCGGATAATGGGAACAAGGCAAGGAACCTTGATGTGGTGGCGGAAGATTACCTCGCGGATGACACCCCCTTTGTGTTTGATTCCCCGAAAGGCACGTACAGCATGTTTGATTTTGATTTCGGATTCTTGTATGCTGTGAATGAGTCTTTTCGGTTTGGCATTCACTTCCAGCAGCCGTATATAGATTTCTACTGGGAGTTTTTTGAGCTCTAACAACTAAGGGCTGATTATGCGTTTCCTCAACACAATCCTTATTGCAGGGATGATTGCATCGGCGCTATCTGCTGATCAGAACCCGGATCAGATGTTGGCGGAATTGCGAATCCAGAAGCAATTGAAAACATCGATAGATTACAATGCCACCATTGTAATGGATGATGGATCCATAAAAACCGGACGCTTGATTGAAGCAGGGAAATCATCGCTGGTGCTTGAAAATGACCCAAGAGAATGGATAGCGTACAATGATATACAGTCCATTACCATTAAACCAGGGAAAATGGAGGTTGTGATGGGGCTGGGTCTTTCCATTCTTGGCGGGACTTTTGCCGGAGGGGCTACCATGCTCATTTCAGCAGATTCCAACACAACCCAACAGGCACTGGCAGGATCCCTTGGTGCCGGGGTTGGTCTGTATTTTGGATATACCATCTTTATGAAAGAAATTCACCTGTCCATCGAATGAAGAACATTTTTTTACTCATTGCTTTTTCTGTTATACTGACAGGATGCTACAACAATGCACACCTGAGAACACAACACGCACTTAAGGATGAGGAAACAGTCTTTTCCGCCAGCAGCACACTAAATATTACTGGTGAAGCAATGGACTATGCACTTCAAACTCCTGGAGCACTGGGACTCCGGGGTGAAATATCTTATTTAAGAGGAAAACCCTGGGGAGAACTTGGACTCTTTGGTGGAATTGGCTTTGGAAGTGAGGGTGAAACCATTGGTTATACAGGAGGACTGGATCTCCGGAAGTATTCCTGGACAAAAAAGGGAATGGGATTAAAAATGGGTGGTCAGGCGGAAATCACCTTGCTTCCCCAATCTGACAGGTATTACAGAAGCACCCATGGGTATGGAATTCATTTCAGGCCATCCATTACGACCATAACAACGAAGAACAATGATTATTATGTAGGTTTTCATGGTTTGTACTCACTGAGTCAAATGTCCTCTTTTGATTATATCAACTACTACGAGAATGGGCTATGGCAATATATTGAGGATGATATTGCCCACACACAAATCACCAGCGGTATTGGTCTTACCCTGGGGGGCGAGTTTCCTTCCAGAAAATCTGCCCTACAGATTGAAATTAATGGTACACTCGCATCCGGACGATCAATCGTACACGACTATACTGATATTCTTGTTGATGAAAATTCCTATTCTACATTTGTGGTTTCCGGATCCGTTGGGTTAAACTTCTATAAACCAAGATCCGTCTCAGTAAGCACACAGGGACCAAGTCCACCACCAGTTCCTCTACAGAAACAACAGGTGCCCATGCTATTTGACCCCACTACTGGTGAGATAATTGAATCTAAAACAACAGGTGTGGAATTTGATCCCCTGACAGGGGAGCCTGTGGAATCGCCACCGAATGTTACACCACTTCCAATGACATTTTTGGGAGGCAGGATGGCAGATATCAAGTTGATCGACGGCTCTTTATACTCAAAAGTAAAGCTTCAATCCATTTCATCTGAAGGTATCACCTTTTTATATGATAAAAAATCAAGAAGCCCCCTTGGAAGGCGAACCCTTTCAAATACAACGGTTCTTATACCTCTTGTTCAGATGAACAGCATCATCATCTATGAAGGAAACAATAGCGTTGGGAAAGGGGTTTCCGGTTGTCTTGCAGGGTGTGCCATCGGTTATTGTGGCCCACTTTTAATCTCATTAATAACCGGTGTTGATGAACTGGGTGGCTTTGTCCTTTTCACGGTCCCATTGGGGATAGTCTATGGATGGACAAATGGAATTGGTGAGCCACCAACAAGAACGGTGACCTTGACGGGATTAACCCTTCAGGAAAAATTCTATCGGATTGTAAAGAGTCTTCAGTAACGGAAATATATCAGTTATTATCTGAATCGGCTGTTTCAACGGCTGCGCGCTGTCGAATTAATTCCACAAGGTTATAATTATCCTTTGTGGGTTGCAGCTCAAAACAGGTTTCCGCTTCCTTTAGCGCCACGTTCCACCAGCCTTTTTTTGTATAGACCAGTGCCAGGTTGTAATGGGCTTTGGTAAGGACACCAAATTCTTCACGGGTTAACCCCTGTATATCCGTGGTTAAAATGCGGGTAACTTCTTTAAACTCTAAAACAGATTCATCCAGAAGGCCTCGCTGTAGATACCAGTTTCCCAGCTGAAGATGCCTTTCAGGGTTCTCTCGGCAGGCCTGCATAAACAGCAGGGTAAATAATCCAAGAATGAATAGGGTAGTCGTGCGTCTATTGAATACCATGGTGTATGTAATTTTCACAGGGCGACAAAGTAAATGCAAGTAAATTCTAACTCTTTTCTATAAATCTTGCAACGGGCCATCAATGATAGTTTTCAATTATAGGGGTATCAGAATCCTGGTGGTTTGGGTCCTTTACCCAGGTGAGCAACAACATTAAACCGATCACAAGTAACACCCCCACTGATGCAAGAACAAAGGGCGTGCCCAACCGGGCACCCATGGCTGCGAGTATGATCATTACTACAGTGAATGGTGCCAGGGATGTATCCAGCAGGGCCATATAGATTTTGTTATCCCTTTCGCCGGCGAAATCATAAATCATATTCAGGGATGTGGGCATGAAAGATCCAAGCCCAAATCCCAGCAAAAAGAAAACCGCGTAGACACCCGTCATGGATGTGACGGACAATGCGGTTGCCAACGCGAACAGATGGGACAAGAATGAAAGTGCCAGTGCGTTTTTGTGTCCAATCGTATCACCGAGTCGTCCGATAATAAAACTGCCCAATCCGAATGCCACCACATTAATGATGGTGAATATGCCGGCTTCGCTGATGGCAAAACCAAACTTGTCCTGCATATATACTGCATACAGACTGACAGCAGGAAAATTGGCCGTAAAAAATATCCGCGCCAGGATATACCGCTTAAAGTTATTATGTGACCGAATTATCTGCTTGACCTGATTAATATAGTCTGATACAGACAGGGTGTTCTTTGGCGCCGATGGTGTGCGAATGTCATACCACAGGAATACAAGAGTTCCCAGAAACAGGCTTACCATCATGATAAAAAATCCGTAACCAAAATTCCTGGGAAAAGCAATATCCCTGGAAAGAATAAACCGGAGCAGAATACCGCCTACAAAGCCACCAATGCTGTTGAACATGAATGAAACCCCCAGAAAAGATCCACGACTGTCCCTGTTGGTAACAAGCTGGACAAAATTTGCCCAAACAGGAAGGAGAATTCCGATGGATAAACCATAAAGAACAAAACAGATGTAATAGAATATCCACGCAGACGACCCTGTAGGCGCAAAAACGCCGAACGTAAACCCCATTACAAACAAAGGTGGAAGAGCAAGCATGTGCACACCAAATGCAGCCAATTTCTGGTTCTGAATATTTCGGCCAAGTATTGCCGTGACAAATTGTGGCAATGCAAGAAGCACACTAAATAATCCAGCGACTGACAGGATGACAATTTTTGGGGCTCCAAGTTTGTACAGAAAAAGAGGAACAACAGCATAGGTGTTATGAAAGGCGATTCCAAATCCCCAGCAATACTCATGAACTGAATTCAGCAGCAGGTTTTTGCGCAGCTGCGACTTCGACAGGCGACTAGGCATTGGACCCCTGCTCGCGAGGAAGCATGACAATTGCTGATAGCAGGATCACAGCACCAAGAATCTGAACAATGCTTAGTGTTCGTCCCCGGACAAACAGATCAAGAGCCACGGCGGAAAGAGGCCAGAACAATTCATAAATCGTCGTGTGTGAGGCCGGTAGTTTATTCAACCCATAATAGTAAATAAACAATGCCAGTGATCCGGTTGTAAATACAATCAGGATGAGCATGATCCATTGGCGCTGGGATATTTCCAGTACAAGCTCAAGGGGTTGGGTGGAAGTAAAAATAATTGCACCAACGACAAATGTCACCAACAGCCTTAATGATGTTACCACAGGAAAGGAGAGCCGCTTTAATGCGTGTTTGCCGAGAACGGTAGAGCTTCCCCAGGCAAAGGCGGCCAGGAGAGCCAGCAATGCCGCTATGATGGTTTTGTCATCCCAGTCGGATATGGATTGACTGCCGAATGTAACGAAATAGCCCCCAATAATAGCCATCCCTGCCAGACCGAGAAATCGATGGGTGATACGCTCTTTCAGTATAACAGATGCAAGCCCAATAGCAAACAATGGTTGGAATTTTTGGAGAAGAACCACAACGGACAAATCGATGTAGTTCACATAACTTAGCGCTTTTGTATAGAAAAATGTCCCAAGGACGCCACCACAAACACTGATCCATAACACAGATGCCCAGGTGCGCTGGTTTACTGCGTATAATTCCCTCCGGCCCCGGAACAATACCGGGAACAAAAGGATGGCGCCGAGCCCATGTTCAAGGGTTACAATGAGGAAGGCTGAAACGGCATAGAGTTCCTGCCGAATAAACCCATCGAAACTCCATAGAATGGCTGCAACAATGACTGCAATGGGGGGCAGGTATTTTTTCATAAACAAAATTACATCGAGTATGGGGAAATGAATATGGGTTTTAACCCGGCCCGGAATTCAATTGTATCTTTTCCTTCAGGTCACCCATGCTGATGTGACGACTGAAACGAGTGGCTTCTTTACCATCTACCATCATGATAAGGGTTGGTACGGCAAACACAAGAAATTGCCCTGAAATTTCGGGAGATTTGCTAATATCGATATACTGAAAACTCCAACGGGGATATTCCTCAATCAATGTTTCAACCTGTGGCCGGAGGACGGAGCAAACATTGCAATCAGGTGTGGAAAAATAAAGAAGTGTACAGATGTGTTGATTCAAGAAAGAGTTTAATTGTGCAAGATCCATTAATTGAAAAGATAATTGGATTTGACGTTATGCCTGTCCACTCAGACCCGTTGATGAGGCAATGTCAACTCCAAAGCTGTTTGTGGCAGAAACCCACATGGAAGAAGGGGATGTTTTGAAGATGAATTCAGGATTTGTTTCCTGCAAGAGCCAGTCACCATCTTCAATTTCCTTTTCTAGTTGAAAAGGTGCCCATCCGGCATGACCCAGCATGAGTTTGTAATGTATTGGACCGTCACCTTTTGAGATATCTTCCAAAATGGACTTGTGACTTGTGAGTCCAAAATCACTTGTTACAGTGACTGTGCCCTCCGTATTGTAATTTCCTGAGTGAAGAAGGATTCCTCGTTCAACCATGACAGGGCCACCGAAATACACACGTGGCACAACTTTTAACAGATTTTGTTTATCCTCAAACACATCCGTAAACAGTTGCTTGATCTCCATGTCTTCAAATGGTTTGTTGACAATAAGACCCATGGCGCCATCTTTCGTGTGCTCGGTGATGAACACGATAGACTTACCAAAATACGGATCCTGGAGATGGGGCATGGCAATGAGAATATGGTTCTTAAGCGATCCCATGGTCAAACTTAGACATGAATTCACATGGATATTGAAAAGATAATGTGCTCATGTGTGATAGGGGTTCGAGGAAATGACTCATGCCGCTACCATCTCCCTTTCACTGCTACTAAATTCGCGCCATGAAAGCATCAACCTATCACAACCTTACATGGATACCTATCCTGATTATCAGCCTATCAGCCATAGTTCTGGGGCTCATGTGGATGATGTCTAAAGAACCATGGATGCTGGACAGAGCGGCCAATGAAGAATTACTTCATCGAACATTTGACCAGTTGTTTTCAAAGAGAGTGAATGATTATCTCCCGGATTACCTTACAGCCATCTATCGATTTTTCGGCTGGTGGGTTTTTTCAATAGGCAGTTTATCAGCAGCATTTGTTCTGGTAACACGCATGGGAACACCCATGGCACGTAAAGCCATTCAGGGATCATTGGGAATCATGTTGGCAGGCGCCATCATATATATTCTTGTTTACATTCATATTTCCCCCTTTCTTTGGCTGGCATTTATATTGCTGTTCCTGTTAATGATCAGTGGATGGGCGGGTTTAAAACTGGAGGATATAGAAGAATGATTCCATTTGATGAATTACACCCACTTGTTGTGCATTTCCCAATCGCTTTTTTCGGACTGGTATTTTTATTTGATGTATTGTCCATTTACCTGAAAGATGATCGATTTTCTTTCGCCAGCTTCTGGACATTGATATTCGCGCTGGTTTCATCCCTGGGAACCATTGTTACAGGATTTGTAGCAGACCAGTATGAAGGCCATATGGAAACCCCGTGGAATGTGTTTTCAACACACGGTTCTATGCAGATATTATCCATACTACTGTTTATTATTGCATTTGTGTGGAGATTTCGTCTTCATGGTACACTTCCTCAAAACCCAATGCACCGCTGGGTTTATATTGCCATCACCGGGTTAGCAGTAGCAGGAGTGTATTATGGCAGCCACCTGGGAGCCATGCTGGCCGGTCGAATTTAAATCATAGCACCGATTTAGATTTTCTTTCTCTTAAATAATAAAGTCTACTGTATTCTGTATTTATAAATTGAAGAAGGGGACATGGGAGTCCTAATTTTTGTCTTGTTGTTTTCTTTAAAATGAACAAACACATTAACACCCATCATCCCTGGAGATAACATGAATTGGTTTGTCACATTCTTCAGTTCCTCTATCGGCAAGAAAATTCAAATGGCCATTACAGGAATTCTCCTCTGTGCATTTCTTATTATCCACCTCATTGGAAATCTGGTCCTTTTTGGGGGTCCCGATGCGTTCAATGGATACGTGGAGGCTCTTTCAACAGTTAAGCCCGTTGTTCGTGTCATTGAGATTGTACTCGGACTCATTTTCCTCGGTCATATCTTTACCGGTATTCGACTGACGCTGGAAAACAGGAAATCCAAAAAGATCAGATATGATGTGAACAGAGGAAACGAGACTAGCCCCGTTACCTCAAGAACCATGATGATCACAGGCAGCATCATTTTTATTTTCCTTGTGGTTCATCTTGCAACGATATGGTGGAAATTCCAGCTTGAGCATGAAGGTGGGCATTTTTACGATATCGTCATGAGCACCGGTATAGGGTTTGGAAATATTCTCGTTACCCTATTTTACATTATAGCCATGTTTCTGCTGGGGTTTCATCTGCGCCATGGGTTCCAGTCTGCGTTTCAAACATTTGGGATTCGCTACAATAAATACGGGAAACTCATTGAATGGTTATCCGCTGTTTTCTGGCTTCTGATCCCCCTGGGGTTTGTTTCTATTCCCATCTATTTCGGATTGTTGAAAGGAGGGTTTTAACATGACCATGACCAGTAAAATTCCTGAAGGTCCACTGGCTGAAAAATGGACCAAGCATAAATTTGATTTGAAACTTGTAAACCCTGCCAACAAACGGAAGTACTCAGTTATTGTTGTGGGAACCGGTCTTGCAGGGGCATCAGCAGCCGCATCCCTGGCAGAATTGGGTTACGATGTGAAAGCTTTTTCATACCATGAATCACCGCGGAGGGCTCATAGCATTGCTGCTCAGGGTGGAATCAATGCTGCGAAAAACTACCCCAATGATGGCGACAGCATTTTCAGGTTGTTTTATGATACCATAAAAGGCGGTGATTACCGGGCGCGTGAAGCCAATGTGTATCGCCTGGCAGAAGTTTCCAACAATATTATTGATCAGTGTGTGGCCCAGGGTGTTCCATTTGCCCGAGAATATGGGGGCTTGCTGGATAACCGCTCCTTTGGCGGCGCACAGGTTTCGCGAACATTCTATGCCAGAGGACAGACGGGTCAACAATTGCTTCTTGGCGCATACTCATCCCTAGTACGGCAGATGAATACTGGGAAAGTAACATTCTATCCCCGACATGATATGCTGGACATTGTAAAGGTTGATGGTCACGCCAAAGGTATTATCACCCGGAATCTTGTGGATGGTAAAATTGACGCCCACGCAGCTGACGCTGTCATTCTCGCTACCGGCGGATACGGCAATGTATTCTTCCTGTCAACGAATGCCATGGCATGCAATGCAACGGCGGCTTGGAGGGCTTATAAAAAGGGCGCTTATTTTGCCAACCCATCCTTTACACAAATTCATCCAACATGTATTCCTGTTTCAAGCGATCATCAATCCAAACTGACCCTCATGAGCGAAAGCCTGAGAAACGATGGAAGGGTTTGGGTCCCCAAAAAGGCAGGAGACGATCGTCACCCGAATGATATTCCTGAAGATGAGCGGGACTACTACCTGGAGCGAATCTATCCTTCATTTGGAAATCTTGTCCCAAGGGATGTGGCCAGCCGACGTGCAAAAGAAATGTGCGATAAGGGCCACGGTGTTGGTTCCACAAAACTTGCTGTGTATCTTGACTTCAAGGATGTCATTGATCGAAATGGCAAGCAGTGGGTGGTAGAGAAATATGGAAACCTGTTTGATATGTACAAGCAGATCACCGGTGAAGACCCGTATGAGATTCCCATGCGAATCTATCCTGCCGTGCATTATACCATGGGCGGTGTCTGGGTGGATTATAATCTTGAAACCACTGTCGACGGTTTGTTTGTGCTTGGTGAAGCGAATTTCTCGGACCATGGTGCAAACCGCCTGGGAGCCAGTGCCCTTATGCAGGGATTGGCAGATGGCTATTTTGTCATACCTTATACCATTGGTCATTACCTTGCCAGTCAGGACGGTGGTAGTGTCGGACTGGAAAATCCGGCTTTCGATGAAGCATTGGAAAATACCAGAAACCGTATGGATAAACTCATGTCCATCCAGGGAAACCGAACAGTGGATGATATTCACAAGGAACTCGGGAAAATCATGTGGGAATACGTGGGAATGGCTCGGAATGAAATGGGACTAAAGAAAGCCCTTGAGCTCATTCCAAAGCTTCGGGATGAATTCTGGAATAATGTACGTATTCCAGGGAAAGCCGATGCCATGAATACCGAACTTGAAAAAGCGGCACGGCTTGCTGATTTCCTCGAGCTGGGTGAATTGATGGCGCGAGATGCCCTGAATCGCAATGAATCGTGTGGCGGTCATTTCAGGGAAGAATATCAGACAGAAGAAAACGAAGCGATGCGCAATGATGAAGATTATGCATATGTGGCAGCGTGGGAGCACACCGGGAATTCCAGTGAACCAACACTGCACAAAGAGGAACTGATATTTGACAATGTTAAACTAACATCAAGGAGTTACAAATAATGAAGGTGACATTAAAAATCTGGCGGCAGGAAAATGGACATGCCCAGGGTTCTTTCGCCACCTATCAAATGGATAACATTTCCGGCGACATGTCCTTTTTTGAAATGCTGGACCTGTTAAACGACTCCCTGGTTGTTAAAGGTGAAGAACCGGTTGCGTTCGATCATGATTGTCGTGAGGGCATTTGTGGAACCTGTGGTGTTGTGATCAATGGTCGTGCCCACGGTCCACTTCGGGGTGTTACCACCTGTCAGCTTCACATGCGAAGTTTCAAGGATGGAGATACCATTGTTATTGAGCCATGGCGAGCCACAGCTTTTCCACTTATCAAGGACTTAATTGTGGATCGACGATCTTTTGACAGGATTATGTCTGCTGGCGGGTATGTTTCCATCAATGCCGGCGGTGCTCAGGATGCCAACGCGATTCCCATCCAAAAGGCCCATGCAGATGAAGCCATGGATGCTGCAGCCTGTATTGGATGTGGTGCCTGTGTGGCCTCATGCAAGAATTCCTCAGCCATGCTGTTTGTGGGTGCCAAGGTCAGTCAGCTGGCCCTGTTACCGCAGGGGAAGATTGAACGAAAAGACCGCGCATTAAATATGATCGCTGCCATGGATCAGGAAAACTTCGGAGCCTGTACAAACACCGGTGCCTGTGAAGTGGAATGTCCAAAGGAAATCTCCCTTGTGCATATTGCGCGATTAAATCGGGAATATTTAAAAGCCAGTTTAGTTTAAAGAGAATGGATACGGACGTTAAAAGCGTCCGTATCACTCAACCCCTACATCTGAGAAACACTCCAGGCGAACATAACACCTACAAATGTGAGCATGAGTGGCCAGCTGGTATTTACAAACTGCCGTGCGCTTGGGTCCTCAAAAACATGAATCTGGAAACTGTGTGTGGTGGTGGCGCCATGTTCATCAATGGCAAGGATAATAATATCATTGGGACCTACCTGGTTATTCCGCGGTTTCCACCGGAAATTTCCAGTCTTTGGATTAAACCGTGCATACCGGGGTAACCGAACAGGACGGAGAGTGATATTGTCTTTATTCAGGTCTTCAGCCGTAACCCGATAACGGTATTCGTAACCTGTTAACCCCACGGGTTTTGGCGATGAAATAATGCTGGGACCAATATTCACAAACACTTTATGCCGTTGAATATCTTCGCGATAACCATCAGATACCTTTAATTCAAACATGTGGTTATTAATCTGTGAAGCCTGCGGTACCCAGACAATCTTTCCTTCCCGGGTCATCTGCATACCCTGCGGTCCCTTGATCAACTCATACTCCAGATAGGCATCCTCGTTGGCATCTTCCACCTGAACCTGGTAAGTAAAGACTTCATCCACAAGTCCCATGGGGGGAGGATTTGACACAATCGCAGGGGGATGATTCACATAGACTTCAAATGTCTGTTCGTCTTTGGTGTACCCATCGGAGACTACCACAGTTATCGTTTGGTTATTTACCTGGTCTTTTGTGGGTGTCCAATGGAGGGTGCCTGTGAGTTCATCTACAATCATTCCTTCTGGGAAATCCACAACGGAGTACCTTACCATGGATCGTTTTTCCACCACAACGCGGGGCGGCTTTCCCTGGCTACCCTGGAAAAACTCCCAAAGCACATCCTTGATTTTAACCGTGCGTTCATCCAGAGTGAGTACAAGGACATATAATCGCTCATCTTCATAAAAGATGGAATGAACATATTTCTTCAAGTTTAACCTTGAAACAGGCTCTTCTTCGGGAATGTCCGGATCGGTGAGGTACACAGTCTCTGCGTTGTTCCAATCGCCGATATACCGCTGGATGTTCTCCCGGTAGATATCATCTGAAATATTGACGGAATACAATCGCGTATTACCTGCATCTGCAACTTTCACCACCCGGTTGAAGGGAAGCAGGGATGAACGGTTTCGATCTGTGGTCATCACCTCGTAGACGTATTCCTCACCTACGGTGGCCTGTAATGGCGGGATGGAGACAACCTTAATGGGGGAATTCACAAAGAAATCCGCTTCAATCATTCTGGTGGATGAGCCATCACTGATTTCCATTCGAAGATGAGAAAAATCCACCTGGTGTGATGTGGGGTCCCATTTCAATCGACCTGTGAAAGGATCCATACGCATACCTTCAGGCATCTCAAAAGCGGTATATACAAGTTTATCAGCCAGGTTTGGGTCTTCGGCTTCTATCTGAAAATCCCATGTATCACCAACATTGACAAGATTCATGGGTGGAGGGGCAGACGTAACAATTGGCGGGTGGTTAATAAAAATGTTCACTCGTTGAGTATCAGTGGCCACCCCCTGTTGAGCAACGATGGTGACATATTGTGTATCAATTTGGGTGGATTCAGGGGTCCACGTGATAATGCCGGCGTCGGAGATTTCCATACCATCAGGGGCTTCTGAAAGCAGGACAGATACAGGTCTTTGCAGATCCTGATGATACACTTCTGTTGCATATTCATAGAGTTCATTGACAGATCCATGGCCGTCTGGAGTTGAAATGATTCTCACACCGGCACGGGCGAATAGCTTGAATTCCTGTGCTGTTCTGTCAAAACCATCCGTGGCCACGAGTCGCACATCATAAACATCCACATGGGAGCTGTCTGTCATCCAGTGTACAACACCAGTATCCAGAGTCATCCCATCTGGATAGATTTCCATATCGATTTGTATGAATTCGCCATCATTCCTGTCACGAATAATGGGTTCATAGGAGAATACACTGTTGGCCACGAACTCCGTCCCAGCAGGCTCAGAGATAAACACTGGAGGATCATTGACATATACCCATAGGTATTCATCATACCCCTCCAGTTCCGGCTTCACTTCGTAGGATTTTAACGAATCGGTTTCCACGGGATTTTCTTCAACCGTTTCCCCAATCCTCATCTCGACATGATAGGCCAGTTGAAATGCACCCAAATGGGACTCGCCCGGCGTCCAGAGAATGGATTTTGTATCATAATGGAAGAACATGCCTTTCGGAGGAGGCTGAAGCCACCGGAAGGAGTAAAACAACTCACCCTCTTCTTCAGGGATGGTATAGGCAAAAGGCTGATCTACCCTCAATATATGCCGTGGTAATATTCCAGAAGGCAATGGCTGTCCTGTGGTACGAATCGGTTTTGGAACCTGTGGCAATGAGAACTGGTCAGGCGTGAGTTCAGGGAAGGCTGTGAGGAGTTCCTCTTCTTCTGGAGTAAGTACATTCGGATCGGCAAGAAACTCCGGAACCTGCATATCGGGGCTTAAACCCAGGTCGGTGATAAACATGCCGCTGAATTCTCCGTCCCATCCGGCTCCGATAACCGATCCAAGATACAACCCGATTTTCATAAGGGGCAGGGTGGTGAACACCTGCATATCCTCTGTATCGCTCTCGAGCGAGAAATACTCTGAGGAAAACTCAGTGGAATCTGTGCCCGTTATGAGGGTCATGAGGTTCATTTCACCTGAAACCAGTAACAAATCAACCAGCCCATCCTGATTGAAGTCCCCGGCGTTTAGATCTGAAAGAGGACCACCATCCACGGGTAATGTATCAATAACGGTGGTTTCTGGTGTAAGTGTCAGCGCAACGATATGTCCGGACTGGAAAGGCAAAAGAATATCTTTGAAACCGTCATTGTCCCAGTCTGTTTCTACCACTTTTTGGACAAGAAGCTTATCCAGCCCTTCGATGGTTTCCTGCACCAGGGTACCTTCTTCGAATTCGCCGCCCGTATTGTAATAAGCAAGAGCTTTTATTGTGTTGGCCTCGCGGGTATAAACGATAAGATCATCCATAGTATCCCTGTCATAATCCACGACACCAACGTGAACAAACCCTGATCCGGTTCGGAACGAAGTAGGTTGTAACTGATGTTTTATGTACAAATCCCCGCCGGTTCGCATGTCAACGACTGCCACTGAGCGTGATGGAGCACCGAGAGACGCAACAACCTCCTGGTCCCCATCCCCGTCTGAATCAAGGATACCCATATTCTGGCACCTGACAAAGGGCTGGTCGCCTGATAAACGTAATGACATGGATGGTTCTTCGTGAAAGCGAAATCCGTCCCAGGGATAAACATACAGGATGGGTTGGAGAAGTCTCTCTCCGGCAGAACTGGAAACATTCATAATGGTAATTAGCTCAGGTACAGCATCACCATCAAGATCTCCGATAGTCAGGTCTACAAAATGACCGAGTTGACCATCGGGGGCATTCAATTCCCATAACAGGTCCTGGTAGCCCTCAGCATCCATTTCGTAATGGCGCAGGACATTAGCAAGATGGATATCCGGCGGAATAGCCTCTAGCGTTAGAAATTCAATCTGATCATCACCATCCAGGTCATATGTTCCAACCATATGGAGTATCTTATAATCTTCACCATAAAGAACGATGCAGTACGTTGCGATCAATACCAGGAGGCGTCTTAGCATGATTTATTGATCCAGACTGTCCGTTCGTGTTGTATCAGCCGGGAGGGATGGCATTAACGTGTCCGAAGTGGTAACAGTCGTATCCATCATCACAGAAATCGTATCAGCGTCCAGTTTGAGGCTATCCAGCATTACCGGAGCAACAGACTCCACCACAGCTGAATCTGTGGGCACCACCGTAGAGTCCGGAGTCTCAATTTCCATCATATCTCTTACGGGAAGCGGTGTAACAGGGGCCGTGTAAAGAGGAGGTTCTTCCGAGTCATGGGACATGCGTGTCCTGAGCATCTGCGGAAAGAAATCCCCTGAAAAGTCAATATGGATTATGATCTTTTTGGATTGATTTTCTTTTACCTTTACTTCACCGCGAATTTCAGCCAGGGCACCCTCATCCATGTAAAGACTGAGCCAGTGGGTTGGATCCATAGGGCTCATCATCATGACAGATGAATTCAGAATATTGGTTTGAACATCTTCTTCAAAGGAAAAAACCAGGGATTGTCTTGATGAATCCATTTTCATTGATGCCGGAAATCCTTCAAAGAAATATTCCGGATAGTTGTAGAGGGCTTCATCCCAGGCTTCAGGATGGAAAGACTGCTGTACCGTATCCAGTTCAGGTGCAGCAGACATATACATGATGTTACTTTCCAGGTCATGAATGATGGTGAGTGTAGACCCGGAATCTTGTGTGGTGTCACTTGCATAATACCTGAAATGAACCTCCGTATCTGTCTCAATCCGATTCAGGTCTGCAATAATATCATGCCCAACCAGCTTCATGCCGGTTCCAGGTATTTCTTTTGATTCATGAACCATGATTCCAAAAGGAGAAATTCCTTCAAACCTGAATCGATCACTTTCCAGAGCCGAGGGAACTGTCACGATCAGGGAAAACATCCTTGGGGGCTCCATTTCGAAAACGGCAGAATCCGGATAATCCATTGTGACAGAAATGGTGTCTTCAACCAGAAGTGCAAACACGGTTTCAACTTCTTCCAGTTCTGGTACCACCTGGTGGCGGGTTCCATTTTCATCTTCAAACTGTGTGACAGTTTCTCCGAGACGAAATTCCTGCCTGTATGCGAAAAGATGAGAACCAATGTCCTGTCTGTCTGGTGACCAGGATATAGTTTGGGCTGGGAGATCAAGGGTGGCACCTGCCGGCGGTGTGGATAACCAGGTAAAACTGTAAAAAGATTTCCCCGAATCCGGTGCAATACTGGTGGTGAATGTGCTTCCAATTTTTACTGTGTCACTGTATTGAATCTCGAAGGATGGAGGTGTCATCTCGGGCTCTATCTCAGGCTCCTCATCCTGTTGTGGACGTTGATAATTGGATAAGATGGAGAACAGTGACGATGGTGATCCGGGCCAGTGGAAGGGATTAAATGTTTCGTTCAGTCTGAGTTCGAATTCATTGCCATCCCAGGAAAGCGAATAGACTTCCCCGGTCTTAAATGGAATGAGAAGACTTTCATTCCCCATCTCATCCACAGCATGAGTTACACCAGGACCAATAACCTGTTTTGCATTTGAAAGAACCAGGACATCTTCGAAAATCACCTCTGGATTTCCGAGCAAAAACACTGCCGTTTTTAGGAGATTGGATTCAAGGCTGAACAGCAGAATAAAATGTTGATCTTCTACCTGTAGGCCCTGGGCAAATACCTGGCCATATCCGCTTGAAATCAATCCGGACCTGTAATGCTGAACATTATCAACTGCACCTTCAACACCGTTTGTATGAACGCTGAACGTAACGGCCTGTCGGTCAGGAGTTCCTTCACCCATTACAGCAAAGGTCTGGCCATTTTCTGACAAAAGATCAAGAAGGGTGGAGCGTGTTCTGCCAGTACCATTCAATGATTCTGATACTGTGGCCGGTTCCAGTGAGAAGGTATTTCCATCTGATATGAAAATGAATAACCAGGGCTCTTTTTTATCCTTTTCACCATAGATGGATCGGCTGACAGCCACGATATCCTGAAACCCATCCCCATTGATATCCGATAGTTTTACATCGGTAATGCGAGATGAGTTTTCTGGCGCATAGGACCATGACCAGAGCGTCTCCAGGGAAGTCTCTCCCATTTCTGCATAGGACAGTGTGGAGTCTCCAGGCATTGGAGACCAAATAAGAAATTCCTGTTTACCATCTCCATCCTGATCCAATCCACCTTCAATATATACATCACGTGCATGAAGATTATGGATTGTAAACAGGATTAGAAGAGAAAGGAAGACACCATGGAATTTCATGAAATTCTTGGTTTGAAAAGCTGTGTTTCTCATAGATTGTGCCCGAGCAAACCGACTTGTTTACCCGTTCCCTTACCTCCAACTTTACGTAAATATAGGTTTACCATCTTCAATTATACAAGGAAAAGACCGAAGAGAAAACAGGGATTTTCATCCGCCTGAGCATACTTACAGTGTAAGTGTGTGTGCAGAACCCCCGCCCGCAGGGGATGGATTGAAAAGCCTTCCCCTGCGGCGGGATGGTTCCCTTCACGATTGGCGAAGACGAGCTTACGTCACGCAAGCGGATCCTAATGACACCACGGGTTTACCCAGAGGCTCCATTAACACATCGCTCAGGTATAGTGAATTGATAAAATGGATCCAATATTCGCTCCACAAAAAAACAGTTGCAAAGGCGCGGTGCTAGTGTACTAACTTACTAGTACACAATTACACGCTCGAAATGAAACTGGAACGAAAACTAAACAAAGCAATAGCGCTGATTGATTCAGAGTCCCTGGCAGGAGAATTTCTTGAAAACATCCTTACTCCCGTCGAACGAGAAGAAATATCCAGACGGTTGGAAATATTCACACTGCTCCAGAATGGAATGCCCCAAAGGGCCATTGCAGAAAAGTTGAATGTAAGCATTGCCACAGTTACCAGGGGTTCTCGTGAATTAAAATATGGTAATCATGGTATCCAACGGGTACTTCGATTATTAGAAAAGACAAAATGACATGATAGGGTTTAAAGATATTTCTCCAGATATCATTGAGGGGATAAAGGAAATTCCATACATACCTGTTCATGAGGTGTTTTCAAAACTGTATGTTAAACACAAATACAAATTCATTTTCGAATCCAAGGATGTATCCGATGTCTATGGGCGCCTAAGCCTCATTGGTGTAAACCCGGTTCTGGAAATCAACGGGAAAGATGACAGCTTTTCCATCCAATTGTTGAATGAAAGAGGGCAAGATTACGTTCAGTGGATATCTAATGATAACGACAACATTGTGGATGAAATTCTTATTGATGAATCCACTATCAAAGGTATAATCAAAAAGGATAAGACTCCCATGGAGGAAAGGGAGCGGTCAACCCGTAAAAACATCGCTCAGATACTTCGGCAAATGATCGACAAAAACAGGATTCCGCAACGAGCACAGCTTGGTCTGTATGGCGCATTCAGTTATGATTTCATTCGTTTGTTTGAAGATATCCCGGATCTATTACCGGAAAATGATATTAGTGATTTCAGGCTGTTTCTCTACGACACATTTACTTATTTTGACCACCTGAAAGAGCGTGCAGAGATCATTGTCTATCGTAATTCTGTCACTCAGGTGCAAACGGCCATTAATGCCATGGAAAAAGAGCTGGAAAACAGCGAGACGAACCAGCCGGGTTATTCAATTCAGCAGGCATCATTTTCACTGGAGAAAAAAGACTATGTCGATCTTGTAAACACGGCAAAAGAATATGCGCGAAAGGGAGACTTGTTTGAAGTGGTATTTGCCAATACCCTAACAGCAGATTTCTCAGGTGATCCCTATGGATTGTACTTAATCTATCGAGAAGTGAATCCGTCTCCATACCTCTTTTATTTTGATTTTGGTGATGAATCCCTGGTGGGTGCTTCACCGGAAATGATGGTCCGGGTGGAAAACAATATAGCACACCTGCGTCCCATTTCCGGAACCGTCCCACGGGGTCAGGACCCAATAGAGGATCATGAAAACATGCTGGGGCTTCTTTCGCATCCCAAGGAACGGGCAGAGCTGGATATGCTCATTGACCTGGGGAGAAATGATCTGAGCCGAATATGCAAACCTGGATTAAAGATCAAGGATTATCGCTTTGTGGAAAAATATTCCCATGTGATGCACACAGTGACGCACCTTTCTGGTGAATTAAAAGAGGGTTTTACGGCACTGGATGCGCTTATATCCTGTTCAAATGCCGGGACACTGACCGGTGCACCAAAAGTAGCGGCAATGACTGCCATCGAAAAGCACGAAACCCAACGCCGGGGCTACTATGGTGGCAGCATTGGATACCTGACGTTTTCTGGGGAAATGGATACAGGGATCATTATTCGTACGGCACATATCAAAAATGGGAAAATGTCCTATAAAGCAGGTGCCACACTTCTGTACGATTCTGATCCTGAAAAAGAATATGAGGAAACTCTCCATAAATCAAATGCATTCCTGAAAACATTTTCACACAGCCATTAACCATGTCGCATATCCTAATCATAGATAATTTTGATTCATTCACATTCAATCTGGTGGATTATTTTGAATTATTGGGATGCAAAACAACGGTTTTTAGAAACACAATTTCACCCGGTCTTCTGTCAGATATTGATCCGGATATAATGGTTGTTTCCCCGGGCCCTTCAGTTCCTTCCAATGCGGGGAACCTAATGAGTATCATCGCACAATATGAAACCAATTTTCCTATCTTTGGGGTTTGTCTTGGACATGAAGCACTGATTGAACACTTTGGGGGTTCTCTAAAATACTGTGAACCCGTGCATGGAAAACCATCGCCAGTAAAGCATGATGGACAAACCATTTTCACGGGTCTTCCACAGAACTTCAAGGCCGGTCGCTACCATTCATTAATTGGTGATAAAATACCGGACTGTTTTGAGATCACAGCCACCCATGAAGACATTGTGATGGGAATAAGGCACAGAACGCTCCCAATCGAGGCCGTCCAGTTTCATCCGGAATCTGTTCTCACCATGCAGGGGAACCACGGTTTAACAATGATAAAAAATCTGCTGAAGGCTTATGGATAACCCGACATGACGATTACAGAATTTTTGGAAAAAACCATTTTGGAAGAATTATCTGTGGATGAGCAGGTTGCTTTTCTCTCAAACCACGAAGATGAGTCTGTGGCAGAACTGGGTGAGGCGGTACAGTTTCTGCAATCAAAGCGACCGGTACAGTTATCCATCACTGACGCCATAGATGTATGCGGAACGGGAGGTTCCGGACTATCCCGAATCAACACATCCACCATTTCATCATTCCTGCTGGCATCGTTGGGCGTTCCAGTGGCCAAACACGGAAACAAGGCCGCCAGCGGCAGATTTGGGAGTTTTGATCTCCTTGAATCACTTGGAATTCATTTTTCAGAAAACCCGGTTGTGCTGGAATCAATGTACAGGGACACGAACCTTGTTTTTCTTTTTGCTCGATTATTCCATCCGATCATGAAGCATTTTGCTCCCGTACGTCAACAAATTGGAAAACCCACCTTCTTCAATATTTTGGGCCCCCTATTGAGCCCCGTGGATGTGACTCAGCAGGTCATTGGCACTGCATTTGAAGATAAGATGGTCACCATGGCTGAAGTCTGTAAGATGATTGGGAAAGAGCGAGTGTACATTGTGCGGGGAGAAGATGGGTTAGATGAAGTCTCCTTAACCGGTCGAACAGAAATTGTGGAGATGAACCATGGATCAATAGACCGCTATTTTATTGCTCCGGAGGATTTTGGTGTACAGACCTGCACATTCCAGGACATTGAGGGAGGAGACGCGGCATTTAACACAAAAATAGTATGGGATATTCTGGACGGGAAATGCTCTTCGCGACACCGGGACCTTGTGCTTGTCAATACTGCACTGACTTTAAAAATGACAGACAGGGTACAAACATTGAAAGAAGGCATGGAGATGGCCGCCAATTCCATTGAATCTGGAAAAGCCGCTGAATTGTTACAACGTATCATCTGGTTGTCATCTACACCCGAAATACTGAGGGAAATCGCGGAAAACAAGAAGCATGAAATAGCAGTAAGAAAACATGCCGTATCAATAACAGAAATACAGAGGGACCTTGATCCCAGCAACCGATCATTTATAAAAGCACTGGAAAAAGAAGGAATCTCTTTAATTGCGGAGATAAAAAGTGCATCCCCCAGCAGCGGACAAATTGCGAAAAAAGAAGTGGATCATGTCACGATCGCTCAATCCTATGAATCATCAGGTGCAAGCGCCATATCAGTTCTTACGGATGAACGATATTTCCATGGCAATCTCGACTGGATGAAAGATGTATCCATTCAGACAGAGACTATCCCGATACTTTGCAAGGATTTTATCCTGGATTCCTACCAGATCTATGAAGCCCGATCCCATGGCGCAGATGCCATCCTTCTCATTGCAGCCCTGTTGGACCAGGAAACGATGGAGGACTTTATTGACATAGCAATATCCTTGGGTATGGATGCCCTTTGTGAAGTTCACAATGAGGAAGAACTTGCTCGAGTGCTTCAAACTTCTGCATCCATCATTGGAATAAACAATCGTGATTTGAACACATTTGTGACGGACCTGGGGATAACGAACAGGCTGGCGGAGATCATCCCTGCCAATAAAATAATTGTGTCTGAAAGCGGAATTTCTTCCCGGGAGGATGTGGACCAATTGTCGCCACGAATTGATGCAATCCTTGTGGGAACAAGTATTATGAAAAGCAGCAACAGGGAAGCGTTAATTAAAACACTTTTGTCATGAAGAAGATTTCGTTTAAGGCATGTGGAATTCGTAGCGTGGAACAGGCACTGTTCTGTGAGAAATTGGGTGTTGATTATATTGGACTCAATTTTGTTCCAACAAGTAAGCGCCGAATTGATGCGGATCTAGGTAGAAAAATATCAACTGCAGTATCGACTGTGTCTGTAGTTGGTGTTTTCCAGGACCAATCCCTTGAGGAGGTGGTGTCCATATCAGAACAGGTTGATCTTGATTATATCCAGTGTTCAGGAAGCGAACCGGTTGATTATATACAACAGTGTACGAAACCTGTCTTGAAGTCCCTTGCCGTAAAAGAGCATTCAGATATTGCATCCATGGAAAAATTTAGAACCTGTACCCATGCGCTAATCATTGATGGACCAAGCCCCGGAAGCGGTAAAGGTTTCGACTGGTCGTTGTTGTCTGACGTGAACATTCCATTTTTTCTGGCCGGTGGTGTCCATCCCGGCAACGTAAGAGATGCTGTTTTAGCTGTGAATCCAGCAGGGATAGATGTGGCCAGTGGTATTGAGTCAGATGGGCAGGTCGATCCATCAAAAATAGAAGCCATTGTAGAACAGATTAAACAGTTGGAAACAACTTTATGAATTCCCTGAAAGATTACATGCTGAATCCAACAGGCCATTTTGGCGAATATGGTGGCCGCTACACACCAGAGTTGCTGACACCCATTATGGAAGAGCTTGAATCTGCATTTTATGAGGCGATAAAAGATGCTACCTTCAAAAAAAGCCTGCTAGACCTCTATCAGAATTATTCGGGTCGGCCCACACCCCTTGTCTATTGTGAAAACCTTACAAGAGAGTTGGGCGGAGCAAAAATATTTTTGAAACAGGAAGGGTTGAACCATACAGGGGCTCACAAGATCAATCACTGTCTTGGACAGATACTGCTGGCCAAGCGACTCCAGAAAAAACGTATTATTGCTGAGACAGGTGCTGGTCAGCATGGGCTTGCAACAGCCACTGTAGCAGCAAAAATGGGGTTGGATTGCACTATTTACATGGGGGCCAGGGATTTAAAACGACAACGCCCCAATGTTTTCTGGATGGAGCAACTGGGGGCTACTGTTATTCCCGTTACGAACGGAGGTCAAATTCTGAGGGATGCCATCAATGAAGCCTTACGGGATTTAATTCAACACCCACTGGATACCCACTATCTGCTGGGGACTGTTTGTGGACCGCACCCGTATCCGGTGATGAATACCTGGTTTCAAAAAATCGTAGGGGAGGAAGTTCAATATCAATCCGAAACCATTATTGGAAAGAAACCGGATATGCTTATAGCCTGTGTTGGAGGTGGCAGCAATGCCATGGGATTATTCCATGCATTTCTGGATGACTGGGATGTTTCAATGATTGCCGTTGAAGCAGGAGGTCGAGGTATTTCAGAGTCCGGTAATGCCTGCCATCATGCCGCCCGTTTTCAGACAGGCAGCACGGGCGTGGTTGAGGGATTTAAATCCAAATTCCTCCAGGATGAACATGGACAGATAAAAGAAACCCATTCCATATCAGCGGGACTTGATTATTCAGGCGTGGGACCACAGCTGGCCTATCTTGTGGATACGGGCCGGGTCCAGTCAACATATGCCACAGATGAAGACGTATTGGCCGCTTATGAATCCCTGGCAAAACATGAAGGAATATTCGCAGCGCTGGAGTCGCTCCATGCCCTTGCGGAAGTCATGAAACTTGCTCCAACATTATCCTCAGACAAATCCATCGTGGTCAATTGTTCAGGTCGTGGCGATAAAGATCTGTTCATTGTAACGAAACACAGGGATAAAGAAAACTTCAATGCGTTTTTGAAGGATACACTGGATGACACCAGCGAATAAAAAAACATCCCTAATGACACATGTGGTGGCGGGGTATCCAACAATGGAGGACACTGAGAACTTGGTGCTTGCCATGTCAAAGGTCGGGGTCTCATTTATCGAGATACAAATACCTTTTTCTGATCCTGTGGCTGATGGCCCAACGATTATGAGGGCAAACCAGCATTCTCTTGAGCAGGGGACCACGCCTGAAGATTGTGTCAATCTCATGGCACGGCTATCTGCCAGGATTGACACACCCTTGCTTTTTATGACCTATTTCAATATTGTTTATAAATATGGCGTACAACAATTTTGTAGACGAACGAAGGAGGCAGGTGGATATGGCTTAATTATACCTGACATGCCCTACCACCAGGAACCCCAGGAACATTTTCTTGACGCCTGTCGAACAAATGACCTGAATGCCATTCAAGTCATATCGCCGATTACACCGAAAGAACGACTTAAGGAAATTGCCCGGGTTTCCAGCGGATTTGTGTACTGTGTGTCCAGAGCTGGCACAACAGGAGAACAAAAAGAACTGAATTCAGATTTAAGCGCATATTTAAAGAGAGTTCGTAAGACTATACAGTTACCGCTTGCCCTGGGTTTTGGAATATCTTCGGTAGATCAGGTTCGGACAGCCTCCCAGTTGGCAGATATCGTTGTTATTGGAAGCAGGATTATCAATATTGTCAATGAGTCAACACGGGATAGTTTACTGGATAATGTTTCATTATTTATTAGGGGCTTATTAGAACCAGATCAACCCCAAGGATGATCCTAAATATTTACCTTTCGATTAAAGGAGATGATAGCCTAAATTGAGACGATGTGATCGAGGTAGAATGCGGATAGCTTTCATAACATATTTGCTGATAATTATTTCTCCTATTGGGTCCTTAAACGCCCAATCAGGAATGTATCCCATGGAGAACTATGTAGGCGGAGGCATCGGATACAGCCCCATGTACATTTCTCTGGATTCGATTCCCGGAGCATCCCTGATAAAAAAAGCAGGACTGAACCCCAATAATTTTTCTTCTCCATTCGTCATGCAGGGCGGCGAGGCCTTTACCCATATGGCAGGACGCTGGCGACTGGGTGGCTATGCGGGGATTGGAGCCATGAGTATCAGTTCTGTACCCGATGTGAGATTATTTGTCAATCGAGACACCGAAGACGGTTTTCAAAGCATTCCATCCAATATCACAGATACGCCGGACACATCCATTTCCTATATCGGAGGTTTTTCACCTACCATACAGGCAAGGTTTTCCTTTGCACTTGGCGCTATTTCCATTGAGTACGTCATGCCGATCCTCCGGGATATAGAACTCGCAACAGGCGCCATGTTTGGGCTGGGAACTGTTAATCTCAGCCTGGATCAACATTCCGGTACGGCACGGTGGGGCACAGTATTTAACAACCTCTACGGTCAGTACGTGGACAGCACACTCTACTATGAGGTGGACAGCGTGGGCGCATTTAATGGTGTCCAGAGCGGTGGACTTGTCTCGGCTCCCCTTACGTCCCAGTACTCCACCATTGGTGGAACCTTTTTTAATTTCCAGCCTTATGTAGCCATTAAATGGCAGGTCATGGATCGCATGGGTCTCCGTATCAGTGTCGGGTTTCATAAAGGAACACTTGGCGCAGGGAAATGGTATTTGAATGACCGGGTACCCATCAGCGATTCACCTGAATCGGGATTGCAGGGGATTGCCATCCGAACGATGCTCTACTTCGGCCTCTAATAGAATAACCACAACATTTTATGAAAAATAGATTAGAAAAAAACCGACCTATCCTTGTCTCCTTGATAACAGGAGTTCTTCTCACCATCCTGGTGTTGATTCCATTCACAAAAATGGCTTATTCCTATGGGAATAATCCGTTTTCCACAATCAAAAACAAAATGCAGGTTTTGAATCAGATATTGGTTTACATCAATGAGCTGTATTTCGAAGCCGTGGATATGGAAGATCTTATGGATGGAGCATTCACGGGAATCATGAAAGAGCTGGACCCACATTCCGTGTTCATCCCTGCGAAAGAGATGGAGGAAATAGATGAACAATTCAGAGGAAATTTTCAGGGGATCGGTATAGAGTTTGATATTTTGAATGGCTATATCACCGTTATTGCACCTGTGGCTGACAGCCCGTCAGAAAAAGTAGGGTTGCAGCCCGGCGATAAAATCATTGCCATCAATGGTGAAGATGCGTTTGAGATCACCAAAAAGGAAGTGTTTGAAAAACTTCGGGGACCAAAGGGCACATCCGTAGATGTGACTATTCGTCGTTCCGGAGAAAAGAAACCTTTTGATGTAACCATCATTCGGGATCATATTCCCATCTACAGTGTCAGAGCAGCCGTGATGCTGGATGATACCACCGGTTATATCTGGCTGACAAGGTTTTCCGCCACATCTATCAAAGAAGTCCAATCGGCACTGGCCAAACTGCGCTCTGAAAACATGACCCAGTTGGTGTTTGATCTTCGAAACAACAGTGGGGGATATCTTGATCAGGCTGCGGCCATTGCAGATTTATTCATCGTTTCGGAAGACACCCTGGTTTACACAAAGGGAAAACGAAGGGATGTGGAACAGGTCTATGTTGGAGATACCAGGACCGGAGAGGATGATTTTCCTGTTATCATTCTGGTTAATCGTGGGTCTGCAAGTGCCAGCGAGATTGTTGCAGGGGCAGTCCAGGATCTTGATCGCGGAATTATCGTGGGTGAAACCACCTTCGGAAAGGGTCTTGTACAGAGACAAATACCCCTTCAGGATGGATCAGCAATACGGGTGACCATTGCACGGTACTTCACTCCCAGTGGACGCCTGATTCAGCGTCCATTCGAGAATGGTGATACACATGCTTATTACAAAGAGCTGTACGAAAAAAACAGGGAAGAGAAACTGGATTCATTGAAGGAGACGCTTCCGAAGTATACCACAAGGGCAGGAAGGACTGTATATGGTGGGGGTGGAATTACACCTGATGTCTATCTTCCATTTAAAAACACATCCCTTGAGGAAACACGTAAATTGTTGTGGAATTCCAAACGACCAATTTTTAATTGGTCATCCCAATACGCACAAAAAGCAAAAGGATCGTTTTCTGATTTTGATGATTTTAAATCCAACTGGGCCCTGGAGGACAAAGACCTGGATGATTTCATCGTGTATCTGGATGAAAACGAAATTCCCTATGACCTGGAGTCAATTGAAACAGATAAATCTGTGCTGATATCGAACATTAAGGCAGAGATAGCCGGAGCGCTCTGGAGTCGAAATGAAGCAGTGGGTATTCGATTGACCAATGATAACCAGGTGATGGGAGCATTGGAGCACTTTAACGAAGCCAGACAATTCGTTGGTGATAAAAAATCTCTACCCTGATGCTCAGGTTTATTGACTTTCCATGGATGTAGTGATAATTTTTCAGACGAACACAAGAAAATTTGGAGGAATAAAAGAATATTATGGTTGACTATTTTAATCAAGGTGGTGCCTTTATGTGGCCAATCCTGGTGGCATTGGTCTTTGGGTTGGCATTTTCCCTGGAAAGACTTTACTCTCTTATCATGTCCTCAATTAACTCAAAGAAATTCTTTGCTGACATTCAGCAAACACTGACTGAAAATGGTGTAGATTCTGCCGTTGAACTGTGTGAATCCACTCGCGGTCCTGTCGCCGAAATTTTTCACGCTGGATTGACAAGGATGCATCGCGGCTTAAGCGAAGTAGAAAAAGCCATTCAAAATGCCGGCGCAGTAGAGATGGCCTTTTTAGAGAAAAACATGATTTGGCTGAATGCCGTTGTTACCATTGCTCCCATGCTTGGGTTTACGGGGACGGTTATAGGTATGATTGCAGCATTTGACGCTATTAAAGCTGCCAACGACATTTCCCCTGCGGTGGTTGCCGGTGGTATTTCCCAGGCGCTTCTCACAACAGCATTTGGTCTCATTGTGGCCATGATCATTCAGATGTTTCAGAATTTCTTTGTATCCCGGATTGACAAACTCATCCTGGATATGGAAGAACAGTCTGTGCGTCTTGTAGACCATCTTTACGAAGCTGAAGCGAAGAAATAATCTCTGCTATGGCCTTAAAAAAGCGCAGATTTAAAGGCGGAGAAATTCCAACCTCATCCATGGCAGATATTGCCTTCCTCCTCCTTATTTTCTTTCTGGTCACCACCACCATTGATACAGAAAAAGGATTGGGCATTGTGTTACCGGCTGAAGGTCAGGAATTGGAAATTAAGAAGACAAACATTCTTAATTGCCTTCTGAACTCATCCGGAAAAGTTCTGCTTGGAAAAGAGCCTATTGAAATCAAAGATATCAATAGGGAAGTGAAAAAAAGACTTCAGGAAAACAGCAAATTAATTATTTCTGTGAAGGCCCACGAACAGGCGAAATACACAGATTATATCCGTGTTATTGATCAGCTGAAAATGGCCAACGCAACCCGCATATCCATAGCGAATACAGAATAATGAAATTCAGTAAAAAGACTAAACTTTCCAGTGAAATCCCTACGGCATCCATGCCGGATATTATTTTTATGCTACTTGTGTTTTTCATGGTGACCACGGTCCTCCGTGAATATGCCGGGTTGCAGGTGAATCTGCCAAAAGCAAAGCGGATTGAAAAACTGGAAGGCAAACGCCATATTGCCCACATCTGGTTATCCAAGGATGGACTGGTTTCCATTGAGGATAAACTGTATGCCATGAACAATGTTAGGGATGTCATGTACGACAAACGTGCTGCAGATCCCCAGATCACAGTTTCCCTAAAAGCTGACCTGGCTGCGAAGATGGAAAATGTTTCAAAACTGCACGGCGAATTACGCAAGGCAGATGCATTGAAATTGAATTATTCGGCTAAACTGGAGGTGGATTGATATGTCATCCAATCCGTTGGCCAATAATTACCCTGTAACATCTCGCACATCAAGCGTAGTTGGAATTGGAATTTTGATAGGATTATTCCTGGCTTTTCCTCGGTTTATAAATACCGTGGAGTTTGAAGAGACAGAGCAAATAATTATTGAGAATATTGACATTCCACAAACACAGCAATTTGATCGTCCACCACCTCCCGCACGTCCTTCAGTGCCCATTGAGTCTGAAAGTGAAGATATTGCTGATGATTTAACCATTGAAGAAACGGATCTTGAATCATTTGAGGCATGGGATGCCCCACCACCACCACCAAGCGGTCCACAGGTTAGGTTTATTCCTTACGATGATCCTCCCACACCTATGAAACCCATTGCACCAAAATATCCTGAAATCGCCCAGGAAGCAGGGATTGAAGGCGTGGTCATTATCCAGGCCTTTATTGATGAGAAGGGACGCGTAAAAGAAACGATTGTTTTAAAAGGCATACCAAATACAGGATTGGACGAAGCAGCCATTGAGGCCATACGAAACACGAAGTTTAAACCAGCAAAACAGCGTGAGCGAGCTGTGGGTGTTTGGATTTCTATCCCCGTGAACTTCAAACTGAAAAACTAGAATTAACTAAATAATAGCTCAATTGTAATCCCATCATGAAAATGATGGGATTTTTTTATAGCATTTTTTAAACGGGTTCTGTTATAATGTATTAAACGGTGGGAGGAAAATATGCAGTATACATCGCTATCGCTACATGAGCGGAACTATAACATAGTTGTCCGTACAACAACCATTCTCACACTTCTTTCGGTTGGGATGATTTTTTATATCTTTCCTGAACCAATAGAAAATGGTCTGGCGCCAAAGGCTATTCCCAAAATTGACAGGAACATTCCAATCATACCACCTACAGAATTGGAACCCCCTGCTAAATCCGAGCCAGTTAGACCGGGAATATTGAATCCGGTGGATGAACCGGACCCGATAGATAATGTGGTCAATAATCCATTTGATTTTAGGCTTTATAAACCGGCACCTATCCACAAAATATGGACAAACAATGGTAATGAATTCGAAGTAATTCATGGATTTGAACCGGTACCAATAACTCACATAAAGCCTCATTACCCTGAGTTTGCACTGGATATGGGCATAGAAGGCACTGTACACATTCTGGTTTTTATAGACAGGGATGGAGAGGTACAGGATGCAAAGATTCAGGCAAAATCCGATCCTTATGGATTTGGTGAAGCAGCCATTGCAGCCATTATGAATACCCGATTCGAACCGGCCATCATGGGGAGGGAACGAGTCAATGTTCAGGTCACCATGCCGTTTCATTTCAAAATCAGATAGATTGCTGCAAACGTATATTTAGAACTGTTTCATATTTTATAGGGCTCTAAATTCCCAGGGAAGAAATCCCTGTGATTATCATTATGATTTTTACAAAACTTTTTATTCTCTATAACCAACTATAATTTTATTGGTCATGTTTGCAGAAATTGCCTTTCCTATATCGAGCTATCAAACCTTTACATACAGTATCCCTGCTAAATTTGAATCACAGGTATGCACAGGGGTTCGTGTTCGAGCCCCCCTGGGCAAACGAAATGTTCAGGGGATTGTGGTCTCGACAATAGAAAAATCAAACTACCCCGGGAAAATAAAATCCATCTCAGGCGTGATAGATACACAGGCTGTATTGGATGATAATTTGTGGAAATTAATCCAGTGGATGAGCCAGTATTACTTTACTCCCATTGGACAGGTCGCCCGAACGGTCTTGCCCACCAGGCTTTCAGCCTCTTATGAGCCAAGAAAAAAATGGAGGGTAGAACCGATTGAGCAACAAGTAGACTGGTCACTGGTGAGACATGCACCGGCCCAAACTCAGCTATTAAAATCTATTCTATCAAAGGGTAGCAGTTCTTCCTTGTCTGAATATGGTGAAATGGTGAGCAGCCCTTTAACTGTCTGTAAAGCACTGGCGAAAAAAGGCCTCATTCGTTTGGTTGATTCAATAGATATTCCAGACACAACGGGATTCACCTTTAAACCCATTCCAAAGACCATCAAATTCTCAGAAATCCAAAAACAGGTATTGTCTGAGATAAATACAGGCATTTCAAACTCGGGTTATACTCCGCATTTATTGCACGGTGTTACAGGAAGTGGCAAGACCGAGATCTATATTGCGGCAGCGGAACATGCATTAGAACAGGGAAAGTCAGTCATTGTTTTACTACCTGAAATATCACTGACACCGCAAATTGGAGGACGATTTCGATCCGCTTTTGGTGAATCCGTGGGGTTGTGGCATTCCAAAATGAGCCCGGCACTACGGGCATGGACATGGAAGCGAATGTGCAGCGGAGATTTTAAAGTCATTGTTGGTGCCAGGAGTGCCATTTTCTCTCCGCTTAAAAACCTGGGGCTAATTATCGTCGATGAAGAGCAGGAACCCACCTTTAAACAGGAGTCACCTGCCCCAAGGTATCATGCAAGAGATGTGGCGCTGGTTAGGGCGACATTTTCAAATGCCACAGTGTTATTGGCCAGTGCAACCCCAAGTCTGGAGAGTTATTACAACCAAACCCACAAAAAATTGAAATACCTTAGCCTCCCTGAGCGTTATGGCGGCGCTGTATATCCCCATGTGCATGTGGTAGACATGAAGAGTGAGATAGAGGAATCTGGAAAGACAGGGCAAATATTCAGTGGACTGCTTCTTGAAAAAATAGAGGACAGGCTAAACAAAGACGAGCAATGTATTATTCTTCATAATCGCCGTGGATATGCACCGGTGCTTCATTGCTTTTCCTGTGGTGAAATTCTCATGTGTCCCCATTGTCATGTGGCCCTGACCTATCACAAGACACATGGTGGACTTCAGTGCCATTCCTGCGGGTATCTACAGAGGATTATCCCGGATCAGTGCCCCTCCTGTCAGGGCGAATCATTGAGACTTGCCGGTATGGGCACACAAAAAATTGAAGAACTGCTTGCCAGTACCTTTCCCGGGATACAAGTCCTTCGGCTAGATCAGGATACAGCAACCTCCACGAAAAAGCTCACAGGCATTCTGGAAGACTTTTCAAGTGGAAAAGGCAATATTCTTCTGGGCACCCAAATGATTGCCAAGGGTCTGGATTTTGCAAAAGTAACGCTGGCGGGAATTGTAAATGCAGACATGGGACTTATGCTGCCTGACTTTCGTTCAGGTGAGCGTGTTTTCCAGCTTATTTATCAAACTGCCGGTAGAACTGGACGAAGGGAAAAACCAGGAGAAGTGGTGATTCAAACCTATAATCAGGACAATCCAGTCATCAAGCATGCATCTCAACTTCATGTGAGGAATTATTACAATATCGCCCTGGGTGAAAGACAGGAACTAAATTATCCGCCCTTCAGTTGGATAATAAAAATTGAATTTTCCGGGAAAGATCTGGATAAATTATTGAAAGCATCACAACGGTTCAAAGCAGGTATTAGACCTCAAAGAAGCGGGATAGAGATACTGGGTCCCGCTCTGTGTTATCGTGAGCGACTCCGGGGTCGATTCCGGTCACAGATTGTTTTTAAATCATCCAAGGATAAAGATCCGAATGGTACAGTCTTGAGGCGGCTTTTTTCATCAACTGTATTGCCAAAGCTCCAAACATTTAGAAAGGGTGGGCTTATGATTCATCTGGATGTGGATCCTGTCTCACTCATGTAATGAAGCAAATAAAGTTCGTATTCCTGACTCTTATTCTAATGGTAACGGCCAATGCCCAGCATGCATATGGTGGATTAAATGCATGGTATCATGCCCATACTCTTGCCACGGTAGGTGCAGGCTCTGTGATACCAAACAGCGCAAGTGATCAATTGAACCCTGCGGCGATTTTTGGTGAATCCAGGGAATTTGTGCTGGGTGTGCTTGGGTATCCCTCCGGTATTAGAAGCGGACAGATCGGGTTTATTTTGCCGGGTAATACCACCGTTTCAATGTTTGGTATCAGGACCCTGAGTTACGGCGTTTTTGATGGATACGATGAAAGTGGCAATTCAACCGGAACCTATACTGCATCAGACACATGGTTCACCGGCAGTTACAGCCAATCCATTTTCCAGGAACAACTCCGATATGGGGTGACTGCCGGGTATTATATCAGCAAACTCTCCTCCTATAACTCAAAATTGATCACAATAACAGCAGGGATGATGTATTATATCCAGAAACTTGATCTGCGTTTGGGGCTTAGCATCCAGAATAAAGGCGCTGTTTTGAATGGATACTCCAGGGAAAAGGAGCCATTGCCGGAGATCGTCGTTGTGGGCGTCTCAAAAAAACTGGAGCATTTGCCCATGACAGTTTTTAGTGATATTGGACAGCTACAATCTACGGATATGATCTGGGTAAAAATTGGTGGTATAATCTATGCATCACCACATGTCACCGTGAAATGGGGCACATCAACAGAAAAGTTAAATCAGGTAACCCAGGTAAATCTCACAAACGATTATCTTGGGAGCTCGGGAATTGGATTAACATTTCATGCAGACGATATAGATTTGAACGTTAGTTCCTATATGTTTGGGACAGGTGGATGGATTCATGGATTTGGATGTGATGTCCGTTTTTAAATTATAGGGTGAAGGTTTCTTGGTTAGTCGCAATTCTGATTTTATTTGGGTACCTGTTTCCGGATAATAATTCACGAAATCACCTGAATGTTGTTTACAACCTGTCCTGTCAGCTTGTAATTCATGAAGAGACGGCTGAGATCATAGGCAAAAATTCCGTCCACATTTCAAACAGCTGGGATCAGCCATTAGGTGAACTCTATTTTCGATTAACACCGAATGCGCGCGAAACGGGCTTATCTCTGGAATCAGTTGAAGCGACTCGCGATATAAGAATTTCCGGTGAAAAAACACCTTACCTGCAACTGGGGTTGTTTCCAGCATTGAAACCGGGTGAGCACATTATCATTGATTTCCAATTTTCTACCAGGATAGCCCCATCTAAAGATCCCATGTTATCTCAAATCCGTCAGGATTCCAGTTCGATTCAGGTTCTTGCACAGCATTTTTATCCAACCCTTGAGTGTTTTCACAATAATGGATGGATGAAAGACCATCACAATGTATCCATTGGATATCCCCAGGCAAAAGGGGATTACAATGTAGATATCACTGTCCCGGAAGATATGGATGTTGTATCGGGCAGCCGGGAGAATGAGGTCACCAGTAAACCCGTACGACGGAAATCGTACCGATTTGTGGAAACGAATGTCAATGAGTTTGCGTTTATTGCGTCTACTGAAACAGAAATGATTGAATCAGAGGATTCGCCATTTTTATTGAGAGCGGCTGTCACGGGTAAAAATCAACAACCCGTTCTAAAAAATGCATTGAAAATGATTGATCCAGTGTTGCATGTCTACCATGGTTGGTTAGGTGATTTTCCAAAAAATGAACTAACGGTTGTGGCGTTCCAGGATCTACCCGCCAGGGTTATCTCGTGGAAAAACTTAATTGTTTTTCATCCGGTTTTACTGGATGAGCCCACTATCTCCCATGAACTGGCGAGGCAATGGTTTGGGTTTTATGTGGGTGCCACAGAACCAAATGAGATATGGTTGAATGAATCACTGGCAGAATTCTATGTGTGGAGATATGAGCAGCGAATGCTTGATGAAACCAAAAAAGAGATTCAGAACCAGACGAATGTATTTAAACAGCTGCGATTTCGATACAGGCACATGACACGGGATGAATGGATGCGGGTCATACTTGAGGTTATGGGAGATCGGGTGGACTATCCGAAATTTGAACCGGGAAAGCATACTCGCTGGGAGACTAGCAGCCATTTGTATTCACAATATGTGGTAGGCAGTCATGCCCTTCAGATTCTTGAACACACGGTGGGATCCGATGTAATGGATGAGATTGTTGATTTGTATTTGAGCCGGTACAAATATGGATATGCTGCCACAGATGATTTCATTGATATTGTAAAAGAGATATGCGGCAAGGGAACTGCAGATAATTTTAGGCTGGCCCTTACAACGAATATCCGGCCGGATTTTCAGATTCGCAGTGTTGAGGGTGAGGAGAAATCTCCCCATCAATGGGAGACAAAAGTAACAACTGAATATGATGGGGACTGGAGTATCCCGGTAGACGCACTGGCCATTACTACCACCAATGACAGCCTTCGAATAAAGCAGGTAAATATGGCAGAAAACAAAAGCCTTGTATTTACCAGCAAGGATCCGATCAAGCTGATTTTGATTGATCCAGAGAATAAGATGTATGATGCGAATCGATTTAACAATCGCTGGCCAAGGCGACTGATTTTCCGGCCGCTGCTTGGGCGACCATCGTGGGATGTTTATTCCATCTCTTACAGACCCCGGTTTTATAAGGATTGGTTACAGCACTGGCGCCTTGGGTTAAGGATCTCGGGTGGGTTGGGATTAAACCTGATGCCCATAATGCCGGCACTATTTCAAAACAGGTTTAATCTGGATATTACATTTTCTACCGGAATGCCGGAAAATAATTGGGGCGGAAATTTTTCATACAGCACACCGCTATCATCCATACACCGGATATACTGGAAGACCATGATCGATTATACCTGGCCAAGGAATCGCCAAATCCTATCGCTCATAGATTATATAGGAGAACCAAGTTATTACCTTACATCAGGCGTTTCTCGTTACAACAGGTTTGTAACGGAAATCCAGCGCGTAGAATATACCGATACACTGACTTATGGATGGTGGGACAGGGGAATTCAATACCGTATCATTGAAGAGTTTAAACGATTTTATTACTCAGGTGATAGACGATATATGATCCAGGTGTTTGGTCTCCTTGCCCACAGTCTCAGAGATAAAGAGGCGTTCAACAGTTCACGGTTTACTCTCGCAGCAGATGGCGAACAGCATTTGTGGGATTGGATTATTGCAAGAGGTCATGTGGAATTTGGGTTCACCTGGGATAAAAGCAGTGAGGATATTTTGCGATACAGGTTACAGTATCTTCCAAGGATATGGAAAGACCGAAGAGACATCGTGCCATTGTATCGTGGTTTTGTCAAGAACCCTGACCTGTGGTGGAACACTGTAGCAGGTTCAGGGTTCAGTTTTGGGTATGAAACAGACTGGTTTGCGTGGCCGATGATTTACATGGACCTTGCATTTGTTTCGGAAGAAAGCGGAAGCGTTGCAGACAGGCTCCAATCGCTTACAACATCAATAAACGGGTTTATGGCTGGCGGTATAGGGATTGAATCGCAATCCCTGTTTGAGCTGGGGGTCTATTTCCCAGTCTGGCTTTCTCACCCACCAGAAGGAGAATCGTTCTGGTACCCGAGGATGATCCTGCAATGGGGGTATTATTTTTAATCAAACAACGCCCGATCACAAGAAATAATTAATATAAATACTCTCGATAATTAAATATTTTATAATATTGTATAATATATACTAATATTTTCTTGAATTAGCTGTCCATTGCGATATATTTTCCCGCCAATGATTGACCAAAAAGATATCCATATCGTGAACCTTCTCCAGGCAAATGCTCGAATGACGGCCAGTGAAATTGCCACGGAAGTGGGGTTATCCATCCCTGCAACAGCAGAGAGAATTAAGAAGCTAACAGAATCTGATATCATCACATCTTTTAGTGCCCATGTCGATGCCAGGGCTCTGGGATATGATCTGACGGCCTTCATTGCAGTCGTAAGCGCATCCTCTGAGCATTATCAGGAGATCATTGATTTGGCCAGAGATGAAACCCGCGTGCTGGAATGCCATTCTATCACCGGTGAAGGCAGTCATCTTTTGAAGGTCAGGGTTAAAAATTCGTCGGAACTTGAAAAGTGTTTACGAGATCTCCAGGCATGGCCAGGTGTCATGAGAACCCAGACAATGATTGTGTTGTCAACCTATAAGGAAACACTGGCACTCAATATTAAAGAAAAATAGGAAGGGAGAAGACCATGGGAAAAATAAAAGCTGAGTACATATGGATGGATGGGCATAAACCCACATCAAAACTACGTTCAAAAACAAAGGTGATTGATGGACCCATTCAGGACATTTCATCCATACCCAATTGGGGGTTCGATGGATCAAGCACCATGCAGGCGGAGGGAAATTTCAGCGATTGTCTTCTCAAACCAGTTCGATTTATCCCGGATCCAATCAGGGGTGGGGACAATATTGCAGTGTTGTGTGAAGTAATGAATGCAGATGGAACTGTGCATCCCACAAATTCAAGAGCACAATTGAGGGATGTTGCAGAAAAATTCATCGATCATGAGCCCTGGTTTGGCATCGAACAGGAATACACCTTTTTCCAGGGAAGATCACCCCTGGGCTGGCCCGATGGTGGGTATCCAGCCCCACAGGGACCCTTTTATTGCGGTGTGGGAGCTGATGAAGTATTTGGACGACCCATCGTTGAAGAACACATGGATTTGTGTATAAGGGCTGGGCTTGAGATTTCCGGAGTAAATGCAGAAGTGATGCCGGGACAGTGGGAATTTCAAATCGGACCGCTGGGTGCATTGGAAGTGGCAGATGAAATCTGGCTCGCTCGCTGGTTACTGTATCGATTGGGCGAAGATTACGGTACATCAGCCACGCTTCACCCGAAACCGGTAGCCGGTGACTGGAATGGCGCTGGTGCTCACACAAACTTCAGCACGAAGAAAATGCGTGAAGATGGTGGATACAAATATGTAGAAGAAGCCTGTGAAAAACTTGGCAAACGTCACGAAGAACATATTGCCGTCTATGGAGCCCACAATGATGAGAGATTGACAGGATTACATGAAACGTGTTCCATCCATGAATTTCGTTATGGTGTAAGCGACCGTGGGGCTTCCATTCGTATCCCCATGCAAACCGCCAATGAAGGAAAAGGATACCTTGAAGATCGACGTCCAGCAGCCAACATGGATCCATACAAAGTGTGTGCAATCCTAATTGAAACAATTTGTGGGGAATAAGAACCCCATAGTGACCCAACAAACATGAACCTTCCAGCCAATCAGGCTGGAAGGTTTCTCTCCTTTTTCTTTATACAGAATCTTCGAATCATGTAACTTTTATCCTTGAATGCAACGATTATGTTACGACGTATTATCACCACTCTAATTTTCTCCTTTGTATCGGCGCAATCGACTTATCCAATTATTCTAATACATGGGTACCTTGGTTGGGGTCGGGAGGAAATGGGACACTATTATTACTGGGGCGGAACACAGGACCTGGAAGCAGAACTGGAAGCGGCAGGTCATACAGTATTCACGGTATCCATTGGACCTGTATCATCCAACTGGGAAAGGGCTGTAGAAACATTTTATCAGATTAAAGGTGGTCAGGTTGATTATGGGAAGGCTCATGCAGACCGCTGGGGAATTAAACAGAAACCGGAAGGAAAAGTCTACGAAGGTCTCTATCCTCAATGGGATTCAGAACACCCTGTACATATTATAGGTCATAGTATGGGCGGTCAGACAGCACGGCTGCTTCAGTATCAACTTCAGACAATCCTCTATCTTGATTCTGCGCAAACAGAAACAGACTCCTCAGCACTGTTCAGTGATGTCTATTCAGGGTGGATCAAGTCTATCACCACCATCTCTGCTCCACACAATGGAACAACTCTTTCCAATATTGTCACGCGATCACTGCCTTTTCTGCAAAACTTCATTGGTCTGGCTGCAGTGGTTGGGAATAAATTTTATAATTTCGACCTGGAACATTGGGGTTTCAAAAGGAAAGAGGATGAAAACTGGATGTCCTATTACAAACGCATGCGGGAGCATCCGGCATGGGATACCCGAAACATCAGCGCCTGGGATTTAAGTATTAACGGTGCAAGGGACATTAATTCTCTGGTTCAGGCAGATCCAACCATTTACTATTTTTCATTTACGACTACCGCCACACATATTGACTCAACAACGGGCTTTCACATTCCAAACAAAGATTTAAACCTCATTTTAAAATCAAAAGCGCGTCGCCTTGGAAGAGAACATGCTTTCTGGCTGGATGGATCCACAACCGACTCAACCTGGTATGAAAATGATGGTGTTGTAAATACCCAATCACAACGGGGACCTACTACCGGGGCCAATGGTCCTGACCCCATAGCCGAATATAGGGAGAATGAACCCTTGATACCCGGACAGTGGTATACCATGCCACCATTGAAGATGGATCACTGGTATGTCATTGGGCATACTGCCGTCAAGGAGGAGGAAATGGCAGAAATAAAATCACTTTTCCTGAAGCACGCAGATTTTTTAAAAACACATATTCAATAAGGTTATAATATGGCAAAACAGCGGATAAAAGTTGAGGATTTGTATCGTTTCAAACTTGTTGGAGATCCACAGTGTTCACCGGATGGCTCTCAAACATGCTTTGTTGTGGAAACAATGGATAAAAAAGATAAAGCATACTATACGACGCTGTATATGGTGGAAAATACAGGCAGGAAGCCACGTGCATTGACTCATGGAAAACGAAACGATAGAAACCCTCGCTGGGCACCTGACGGGTCTTGCATTGCATTCTTAAGGAAGAAAGACCATGGGGATCAACTATGGATACTCCCGATGAACGGTGGCGAAGCATATACCCTCACGAACCTGAAGCGTGGAGCCATTGGCGATATTGTGTGGTCTCCGGATGGAAATTCCATTGCCTTCCTGTATCATCCCATGGGTAAAGAAAAGAAAGTAAAGGATGATGGTTCAATTGAAACACCTGTAGCACGGCATATTGACCGCCTCTGGTATCGGTTGGATGGCTATGGTTTTTTCGACAGCGAATACACCCATCTATGGGTGGCAAACGCAAGAACGGGACAAGCAAAGCAGCTTGTTGACGGAAAATTTAATGACAGTTTCCCGGCTTGGACGCCGGACAGTAAAGAATTGGTGTTTATTTCAAATCGCTTTGAAGATTGGGAACATCGGATAGAAGAAAACTGTCTTTACCGGGTATCAGCAACTGGCAGTGATGTAATGGAAATCCCTGCACCGGAAGGTCCAAAGGAAGGGCTGACTGTATCTCCTGATGGTCAGCGCCTGGCATACCTTGGACATCAGACACCTTACCATAGCTGGGGAGCAATCAATTACACACTGAACATTATTGACATGGATGGCTCAGGACACAAATCTATTGGTTCATCACTGGATAGAACTGCCTATCCGTTAACACTTGGTGACCTGACACCATCCTTTCTTTTGACTTCACCGGTATGGGCTTCAGATGCGAAATCAGTTTATTACATGATTGCTGGTGAAGGCCGCCAGTGGTTGATGAAAGGAGATATTCAGGGCGGAATTGTTGAACGTATTTCTCAGGAAGAAGATGTAGTGGTTTCATTCTCATTTAACAGGGAGAAGACAATCTGTTCATTCCAGAATGCCAGCCTGGATTCCCCGGATGAACTCTATTGTATGAATATGGATACTGGAAAAACCAGAAAACTAACGGGTTTAAACAGAGCCTATATAAACCAGAGAGCGTTCCATATCCCAGAAGAAATTTGGTTCAACAATGGGGATCAAAGGCTTCAGGGATGGCTTGTAAAACCACCTGACTTCGACGCCTCGAAAAAATACCCACTCATATTGAACATTCATGGTGGTCCCCGTTGCCAGTATGGAAGGACATTTTTCCATGAAATGCTCACCTTTGCCAGCAATGGATATGTGGTGTTGTACACAAACCCACGGGGAAGCCAGGGCTATGGAATGGAATTTGCGGATGCTATCACTGCCTGCTGGGCTGAGCCGGCAATGGGAGATTTGATGGCGGGAGTTAACACTGTTGTATCCATGGGATTTATTGACAAGTCCCGCATGGGAGTAACCGGGGGTTCATACGGCGGATACATGACCAATTGGATTGTCACGCATTCAAATGCTTTTGCAGCAGCGGTGACACAACGGAGCGTATCAGATTTATCAAGCATGTTCGGAAATTCGGATATTGGTTGGGATATGCATTATGAGTTTGGTGGTTCACCATGGGATAACCACGACACTTACAGGAAATGGTCCCCCATCACTTACATCGAGAAATGCCACACACCACTCCTTGTTGTACACAGTGAGCAGGATTTGAGGTGCAATATTGAGCAGGGAGACCAAATGTATATGGCACTTAAATACCTGAAGAGGGACACGGAATACGTTCGGTTTCCAGAAGAACCCCACGGGTTGTCACGTCATGGACGCCCAGACAGACGGGAAAAACGATTATCTGTCATTATTGACTGGTTCGACAAATATTTGAAATCATAACGTGTGAAAACACAGAAGTGGAGAAGACATGAGCATTACACGTGAGCAATTAATTGCCGCATTAAACAAAGACCTGGAATGGGAATACGCCGCAGGAATACAATACATCAATCATGCGGCGGTTATGACAGGTCCTGAATATGACAGTATAATCAAAGAGCTTGTGGTTCACTCTCAGGAAGAAATGGCCCATGCCATGAGTATTGCTGAGCAAATCGCATTTTTAGGTGGGGATCCGTCAGTTTCAATAGAAAAAATAGAAACTGCTCCTGATGCCATCACCATGCTTCAGCAGGACTTGAAGGGTGAGCAAAATGCTATTGACAGCTATAAGGAACGTATCTGGCAGGCAGAGCAATTACGAGAATATGGATTAAGACGCATTTTAGAAGACATTCTTATGGATGAAGAAGAACATAAGCGAGACATTATGACTGTTTTGGGTAAATAGGCTCCACTTGTGGCCAGTGGAAGCCCACTGGCCACTCTTTTCTTTCTTATATTACCATATAGTTGTAATATACAACTATGGAATATGGTGAACTCCTCAAATCGTTTCTACAGGATCTTCAGGCAATTTTTCGAAAACACATTTCACTGTCAGGTCTGACCCTGCCGCAAATCCTTATTCTTTCCTCTATCCCGGATGAAGGAATAGATATGTCCACTCTCGCCGTCATTTCTGGGGTAGACAACAGCACCATGACTCGATTGATAGACACAATGGTTAATAAAGGCTGGGTTGAAAGAACAAGTGATTCCGTGGATCGACGTGCAAAAATTGTCACGCTGTCTCCAACGGGAGAATTACTTCTGGAGAACATTGAATCCCAGATTGATTCATTGGGAGATTCTGTGGCTCAGGAAATCACGGAAGATGCGAGAGAAGACATCAAGGAAACATTGCTTACCCTGCACTGGACGTTATCTAAAATCAGATTAAATAAACAATAATTGTATAATACAAATATGGAAAGCAATTTATTGGCCTGGTATGACCAGAATAAGCGGATCTTGCCGTGGCGTAAAAACAGCGACCCATATTCAGTATGGGTGTCTGAGATTATGTTGCAGCAAACTCAGGTTGAAACAGTCATTCCATATTACAATAAATGGATGAAAACATTTCCAACCATTTTGCATCTAGCTGATGCGACTCTGGATTCCTGCCTTAAAATTTGGGAAGGATTGGGTTATTACAATCGATGTAAAAATTTTCACAGAGCGGCAAAGACGATTAAAAACCATTACCATGGAGAAATCCCGCTGGATAAAGCCAGTTTTCAATCACTGCCGGGAGTGGGGGAATACACAGCGAATATGGTCTTAAGCCTTGTGCGCAATGAGCCCAGAGTTGCTGTTGATGGAAACATCAAAAGAATCGGGTACCGTCTTCTGGGTATCAAGCATGACACAAGGTATAATGAAAAGCGTGTTCACACATTTCTTTCTCATAAGATAACAGAGAATCGACCAGGTGATTTTAATCAAGCGTTGATGGATTTAGGGAGTTCCCTGTGCACACCATCGACTGCTTTATGCAATCAGTGCCCAATACGAATCCATTGCAAGGCCGCCAAAACAAATCCGCTTGATTTTGCCATTCGAGCAAAGAAGAAAAAGACCCCATGCCATCATGTTGTCACTGGAATCATCTGGAAAAATGGAAGTTTTTATATCCAAAAACGTAAAGAAAAACAACATTTGGGAGGGCTGTGGGAATTTCCAGGTGGAAAAGTAGAAAAAGGCGAGTCAGAAGTGACGGCGTTAATACGTGAAATTGATGAAGAGTGTTCAATCAAAGTCCTTCCAACGACCAAAGTGGGTACGGTGAAGCATGCATACAGTCATTTTTCCATCCACCTTTCCCTTTATCATTGTATACCGGAAAATCAACTACCGCGCACTCAACCGGATACCTCAAAGTGGATCACACAAGATGAAGTTCCGCTTCATGCATTTCCAAAAGCGAATCACAAATTATTCGAATTACTAGACAAGCAACAATGGAAGAAACATGATTAAATATGCACTATCCATTATCTTTTATACGCTGGGCGGAGTTGTTTTTGTTCTGTCGGCCTTGGTTTACTTGACCGTTGCTATATTTATCCACCCAAGAAATCTTTATCCCCTCACACGTATCATAAGTCGAGTATTTCTGCTGGCCAGTGGACAATGGGTTATCATAGAAGGATCAATTCCGAAAACGAGTGGTCCATACCTGTACATGTTTAATCACCAATCAATGTTTGATGGGTTTCTGCTCCAGGGCTCCTTTCGACACTATGTAACGGGAGTGGGGGCAGAAAAACAGTTCAAGTGGTTCATCTGGGGTCGTATTGTTAAACGTTTTGGTGTCATTCCAATTAAGCGTTCAAACCTGAAAAAAGCTATTCACAGTCTTGATGCTATGGAAGATGTAATTCGGAATGGAACATCCTGCATGATTTCACCGGAAGGAACCCGAACTCTGACCGGGGAAATGAGTCCATTTAAAAAGGGACCATTTCATGTCGCGCTTCATACACACGCTACCATTATACCCATTGGATTGATTGGGGCTTACGAGGCAAAACCAAAAAACAGAAAAACTATTCGACCTGGATTGATTCGGGTAGTCTATGGAGACCCGATGCCATTTGAATCCTACAAAGATTTTTCTGTTGAAGAATTACGGGACACAGTAAAAGAAAAGATTAGTAAATTATCTCATTCATGATAGCACCAAATTTTCTATCCACTATTCAAAACCACGGACACATATCGGGATAATTTTAATACGATGAGAATAAAAGAAATGGTATGTGTAGTGACGGGTGCAGGCGGCAATGTTGGGGGCGCCCTTGTCAATAGCCTCCGGTCATCTGGCGCGACAGTGGTAGCCATCCACCGTGGCCCATCCTCCTCAATAATGAAAACCCGGCAGGGGTTGTATACTGTAAAAACCGATCTATCTGATGAAAATACCGTTCGTGTTCTTGTTCGCGAAATCATTTCGCTCACAGGCCCCATCCATGCATGGATAAATGCAGCTGGCGGGTTTCACATGGGGGAAAGCATTGAAGACGCTACCCTGGATATCTGGAAACAGATGCTTTCTGTTAATTTCATCACTGCGTTGAACAGCAGCAGAGCAGTTCTGCCATCTATGAAAAAGAATCGATTTGGACGGATTATCAATTTTGGCAGTTTTCCTGGTGAAGATGGCATGGCCAATGCTGCCCCCTATGCAGTATCCAAAGCTGCTGTTCACACCCTCACAAAAACAATCTGGCAGGAGAACCATGCATACGGTGTGAGTGCGCACGCAATTATTCCTACAACGATTGATACACCGGCCAACCGAGAGGCGATGCCCGATGAGGACTGGAGCGAATGGGTTACTACAAAAGATATTTCCAATAAAATAATAGATTTGATTCTTACTCCGGGCATTGATAGAAAGCCTGAAGAGATAATCATTCCGCTCAGAGGCAGTGGTGGTGCCATTGGTTCATCTTCTGTCCCATCCGAATTACTGGATATATTCGATAGACAGGATACGCAAGACCCCATACCGGAGAATTTTGATATCCCCACAACTCAGAGCACTGATGTTGAGCCTTCCTTTAAACCAGATGATAAAAAAGATACTGACCATGCGGTCCCCGAGGTGGATACCACCCCAATCACACCTGAGTACACACCTCCGCCTCAACCTGATTTTCTTGTGGAAGATGAAGAATCCGAGACGGAAGACATACTTCAGGATGATTTTGTTCAGCCGGATGCCATGGCAGAGGATTTAACTCTCGATGATGACGAGCCTTTCATTATTGGTGAGAAGGATGAAGTGGTTCCCAGTTTCATCCAGAAAATTCGTGATCAGTCACAAGAAGATATCGAAGATGAAACACCTGATATTTCAGAGTCAGAACAAGAGGAAGAAAATGTGGAGGGACTGGCTGATGCTGTTGCAACAGCCGGGAAAAAACTGACAGAAATCTTTAAACAGTCCTCTGTAGAGGACGAGTCTCCCCAAAAGGATGATTCCGATAAAATTGCGCCAGATATGGCTTCATTTGAAATGGTTGAGCATTTAAAAATTCGCCAACAATACGATAAAGCCCTGGCCATGCTTGCCATCATGGAGGAAAATGGAGCCCCTGAAAGTCGAATTCGTGAAGAGCGGGATGAAATCAGTGAATTAATGTACCATGGTGATGATGGAGAGATGGAGGAAGAAGAAAAAGATTCTTCTCCCGATGATGACGTAGTTGACACGCCCCCGGTAGATGATGATAATCAGGAAGAAGATATGGATCTTGCCGGGTATCTTGATCGAATTACCACAGAAAACCTGTCCGGTTCGGACGATCTTAAAAAAAAAGACTAAACTATATTAAGCTAATTCCCCTGGTAGCAGTGCTACTGGTTGTGGTAATAGCTGCCCTGGTATATATTCCTCAAATATTTGATTCTCCAGTACCGGAAACAGATGTGATTGACCACGCGGTCGTTCTTCCCGATACGACTATTGTTCAGGTGGATTCAGTAAATACAGACACATTGTTAACAAGTCAACCTCTCCCGGATACCGGATTCACCATTACCCCTGACACTGCACTGGTAGCGTTGGATACGGTAGTACCAGACACTCAGTTTATGGTGATCCCTGAAGATACATTTCAAACAATTGTTGAGTATATAGAAATAGAAATACCGGATACACTTGACCGAGAAGTAGACACCATAGCAATTGTTGAATCCGAACCGACCCAAATGGATACTCCAGTAGCTGAGGTACAACCGATAATTGACACAATGATTGAACCCGATCCCGGAATACTAACGGAGGAACATGAACCTGTCCTGACCATCGATACGATCCCCATACAGTGGTCACCTCTGGATACCGTAGAAATCAGGGATGACGTTCCTGACACAATTCTGGTAGAGATAACAGACCCGGACACACTATTGATATTAGGCGAGTATGCCCTGGCAGCGGAAAAATGGAAAATGGAGAAAGAACCATATATGGACCATTTCACGATTGTTCTTATGACGGCTTGCTCCAGGGCCACCATTGATACGGTCCTATCTATTTTACCCAATAGAGAAGACATGTATCTATTGCCCAGGGATATAGACAGTCGCTCCTGTTATATTGTATGCTGGGGGGATTTTGAAACGAGAGATGAAGCAGAAAATCGATTTTCAAATATACCATCATGGTTTGCTGAAAACGGTGTGGTCCCCATGGTTCGACCACTATTTAAGATAGATCGCCTGACGCGATTATCGCTCACCAGATTGATTATAGAGAAAGACCATATAAAACGAGAATAGATATGAAGAATGTACTGGTGCCACTGGCGGATGGATTTGAAGAAATTGAAGCTGTAACAATTATCGATATTTTAAGACGGGCTGGAGCCAACGTTGTTACCGCAGGATTGCTAAAACGAAATGTAGAAGGGTCACATGGCATTAGAATGGTGGCAGACAGCGTCCTTGATGAAGAGCTGGATATGGAATGGAACATGATTGTGCTCCCAGGTGGAGTGCCGGGTGCCCCAACACTGGCGGAAGATTCACGACTGCTTGATTTAATTAAACAATCTGTCAAGAACGATACACCCGTTGGTGCTATTTGTGCTGCGCCATTTGCCCTTCACCAGGCAGGGATTCTGGATGATCATTCAGTCACGTCCCACCCGGCATGGAAAGAAAAAATCAAATCAGGAAACCATTCCGGCAATCGTGTAGAAGTTGATAGATTGGTTATTACAGGTCAATCAGCAGGTACGGCCATGGAATTTGCATTTGCACTTGTAAAAAAACTATTTGGACAGACGGTTGTTCAGGAAGTGAACGAAGGGGTGTTGTTCAATCAATTTTCCCCTTCTGATTAATCCAGTGAAAAAGAAAAAACTCTACCTGTTTGATATTGATGGAACTCTTCTGTCACCGGGACCTGATGCCAGACAGATCATTAATACAGCCATTGAGGAAAAAACAGGCAAGAATCCCGATCTTCAAATAAGCGATGTTGCCGGGTTCACGGATTTGGTCATTATTAGAAACGCGCTTCATAAGCTAAACTTCAATGGTGAGGCGCATGCATTGATTGGGGAAATTCTGGAGACGTACCTCCATCGATTTTCTCAAAAATATAACGCTTCTGAGAGTGGTAAAGTCTTCCAGGATGCTGTGCGATTTCTAGACCATGTAATGAATCGGGGACATGCTGTCGGCCTGTTAACAGGAAACGTTAAAAGAGGCGCAGAAATAAAATTAAACAAATTCGATCTATTTCATCGGTTTCCATTCGGGGCATTTGGGGACGATGCAGAAGACCGAATGGGTCTCCCATCCGTGGCGAGAGAAAGAGCCTGGGAGATCCTCGGTGAAGCCTATCGATATGAGGACATGATTATAGTCGGTGACACGGTACAGGATGTGCTGGTGGCGAATGACCATGGGATGGAATCCATTATTGTTTGCAGGGTTCCCGAATGGGAGCAAAGTATTGTTGATGCTGGTGCATTCATGGTGGTTCACGCACTAGATGAAGCCATAGCGAATTAAGGAGAAACACATGATACTATTTGTTAAAACACTGCATATTATTCTGATTGCCGGGTGGGTTGGGCTGATTTTCTCTAGGGAATTTTTATGGAACAATTCCACCTGGAATATGGAACCCGCTATTCAAAAAGCAGCACTATTTTTTGTGAGACGGTTGGATTTTATCCTTGGGATTCTCATTCTCATTACAGGTGGGATAATGATATTCATGGATATGGGTTATCTGAAATTTGGCTGGATGCACACTAAAATCCTGCTCTGGATCATCGTTTTTGGCCTGGGACATGTTTTGCGCGTGAAAGCACAAAAGCTATTGGAAGATAAAAACAATATTTCGCCAGCACTTTTATTCAACAGGCTCATGCTGCTGGGCTTAATGGTTGTAATAATTCTGGTAGAGTTTAAACCATTCTAACCTGAATACCTGCACAACTGAGGGCTTCATGCCATTGTGCAATTTTTTCAGCGACGGTGTTGCTCGCCAGTTTTGGTTCGAACAGTTGATCGTAATCAGTCTTCAATGTGCTGGCTGTTTCCTGGTCCAGACTGGATAGAAGATAAAAAACGCCCATGGCGGTTCTATCTTTAATGGATGAATGCCCGATAGGACGCTGAAGCAGATCAGCAATAAACTGTAAAAGTGGGGGTCGTGCCCCACCACCGCTGGCTGTAATGATGGATGATTCCTCCACGAGTTTCATTCCCAGGGATTGGACAATATCATAAACAAGGAAGCCAATGGATTCCATACCAGCACGGATGATTTCATTTGTATTGACGTTATCAAGTTGATATTGAATTGTATCAAACCTGTCTGTCCAGTACGGTGCCGCAAGGCCGATAAATCCGGGTACAAGGACGCCAGGAGTTGTTTGACCTTCACACCGATCATGCCAAAGCATGTCTTCATGAGGGATGGACAATTCTTCTTCCAGCCAGTAGAAGAGAGAATTACAGGCATTGATGGTTCCTTCAAGGAGATAATATCTCTCATCCCCATTTGAGTATAAAACACTGGACAATAATTCTGGAATATGTTTCGGAGTGGCCCCAGTATTGAATTGAATCGATCCGGAGGTTCCAAAATTCATGGCCAGGGACTGAGGTTTTGTACCTCCCTGACCTATAAGCGCGGCCTGTTGATCTCCTATTACGCAACTCAAGGGGAATGTATTTCCAGAGAGGGATATATTGCCAAAGTCATGCAGGGTGGGAGTTAATGGGGGCAATGTGGCTGGATCAACAGAAAAATCCTGCATGAGTTCTGGGGACCAGGTGCAGGTATCGATATCCATAAATAAGGATCGACAGGCAATGGATTCATCTACGAAAGCTTGACCTGTTAATCCATGGGCGATATATGAGCTGAGAGGACCAAACAATACATTTCCACTTTGAATCTCCGCGTTCAGGGTTGGAATCGATTCAATCAAGTGGGTGTATTTGGGGCCACCAAAATGTGCACTCAAGGGAGCCCCTGTTATATCCCTTATATGTTCGGACTTGTGTGATAGACGTGACACAATATCCCTGGCGCGGCTGTCCTGCCAGCTGAGGGCAGGTGTAAGAGGGGCGAGAGTATTTGCATTCCAGAACAGGAACGTGGATCGCTGAACCGTTAATCCGCAACGGATCACATTGCCATGATGTTCCACTACGTATCGCAGAGCGGTTTCCAGCAGGTTTTTGCATACGTGAAGTGTTTTTTCAGCGTCGCTTTCAACATAAAAGGGTTTAGGACGATGAAGGGCGTGCTTCCTGCGATTGGTAAAGACGATTTGACCATCTTTAGACACGACAAATACCTTCGTAGAAGAGGTACCGGAATCAAGGACCAGGTAATAATCTGCTGAATTCATGGGGCAAGTTTTAGTCAGTGAAAGCCCAGTAACAAGTGAAAGATTTGGAACAAACCACAATCGCTTGCAATTTTTTAATGATGTCTCATTTTTGGGTGCAGCCATCCTGCAATACTACAGGAAGCAGCGCCGATTCCGATCCAAAAAAATATGACACGAATATCCATGGTACTTGCAAGAATTCCTATTAATGCCGATGAAAGGGCGGTGACTCCCACAACAGATAGATGAACCATGGAAAACAGCCGCCCATGATACGCATTGGGTGAATGTTTTTGAATGAGAGCTGTGCGACTAACGGTAATGAATGGAATACCAATCCCGTGGATGAAAATAAAAATCCACGCCAATTCCACGCTGGTAACCCAGTAAAAAACACTGTATGTAATTCCATCAAGAAACATCCCAACAAGAAGCAAGAGCCCAGAAGATAAACGGTTTCCAATCATGTACACCAGTATGGTTCCGGTGAGCATACCGAGAGCCATAAAAGATTCCACGAGGGCATAATCTGCCACGCCACCCCCCAGAGCATTTTTAATTAAAATTGGTATCCCAACCAGGGCAGGTCCCATGATAAACAAATTGTTTACAATGGTAAGGGCAATTAAAAATCCCATAAAAGAGTGCCTGTATGTATACTGTATCCCATTGAGTAATTCCCTCAATGCATGATGCTCGTTTTTCTTTTTGGCTTTTATTTTGGGTCCGCGAACAAACTGCAGCAGAACAACAGCGACTAAAAATGAAATGGCATCAGCCATAAACAAGGAGGTGAGGGAGATCCATTGCAGAAATATCCCTGCCAGAGCAGGACCAAGGAACCAGGCAAATTGTTGAGAAGTGGTCATGAGTGAATTCACACGCACAAGGTGTTTTTCATCAACGATCTCTGGAATAAAGGCATTGAGAGATGGAGGAAACAGTGTTCCAAATGTGGCACGGATGAATGCAAGGATCCCAAACGAAAGTGCATGTTCATGGCCAAGGATTATCAGAATGGGTATCATTACAACTGAGAGTGCCTGAAGCAGGTTAGAGGCAATCATAAGCATCATGCGCCTGTGATTATCGGCTAGAACACCTGCATACAAACCAAAAAGCATGGCCGGGAGATAGGCGCTCATGGCCACAAGTCCAGTAGCCGTTGAAGACCCTGTGATATCCAGTATCAGCCACATGAGTCCAATACTGTACACCGCATCTCCCGCTGCAGAGATGGTCTGAGCCAGCCAGAGAAAGAAAATGTTATGGCGGATCGGTGATTGCATATGAAATGACGTTCTGTGTTAAAACAACGAAGGATAAATTGGAAGGTTTAAGGGTGAAGTTACAAGAGAGATTTTGGATTAGTACGATAATCCGGATTCTAAAGTAAACGCAATTATCCTTTTTAATCTGTTCCCAAAGAACAGTAACTTTTCTGTGCTTTTCAGCGCTCCAAGAGGAGCGAAAATTTTTGTAACGGAATTTAGGAGCAAACAATGGCATATATTATTGCTGAACCTTGCGTCGGAACCTGTGATACCGCCTGTGTTGAAGTCTGTCCTGTTGATTGTATACATCCCACGAAAGACACCTGGGATGAAGTAGGATATGACGAAAACAATCTTGAAGGGAAAATGCTCTACATCGATCCTGAAGAATGTATCGACTGTGGTGCCTGTGAACCTGAATGTCCACCAGAAGCTATCTTTGAAGAAAGTGAAGTTCCTGAAGAATGGACAAAATACATCAAGATGAATTACGACTATTTCGATCGGGAGTACGACGGATAGCCCATACACCATATCACTGTTGAAAACGGCTGTGTAAACAGCCGTTTTTACTTTTGGAGATTTCATGGATAAAGAACAAGTATTAGACATTTTAAAACAGGTGAAATATCCCGGGTTTAACCGGGACATTGTATCCTTTGGAATGGTGGAATCCATCACCATTGAAGGGAAATCAATAAAAGTTCAACTGAAAGTATCGACCCAGCAGGAGGAGAAAAAAGCAATCATCAAGCAGGAAGTGGAAAAGGCGATTGCTGGAATGAATATGTTTTCTGCTATAACCATTGACTTACTGGATGGACCACCTGCACCAAATCTGGGGTCACAACCACAGCAGGCACCCTCAGTTGTCCATGGGAATGTAAAACATATCATTGCTGTGGCTTCCGGAAAAGGTGGCGTAGGGAAATCCACCGTAGCAGCCAATCTTGCCATGGCTTTAAAGCAGGCAGGGCATAAAGTTGGATTGCTTGATCTGGATATTTATGGTCCCTCTTTGCCCATCATCCTGGGAATAAATGAAACACCAACAATAACCGGAGAGCGGAAATTGATTCCACTGGATTATGACGGTATGCAGGTCATGAGTTTCGGGTTTATCAGCGGCAACGAAACACCGGTGATTTGGCGAGGTCCCATGGTTGCAAGAATGACCGAACAGTTTTTCAATGATGTTCTGTGGGGAGACCTGGATTACTTGATTCTGGATTTACCCCCTGGCACAGGTGATGTTCAATTAACATTGACCCAGAAGGTTCAGGTAAGTGGAGCCGTCATTGTAACCACGCCACAGGATATTGCCCTTGCAGATGTTCGAAAGGGAGCAGACATGTTTAGAAAAGTAAATGCTCCGGTTCTTGGGGTGGTTGAAAACATGTCAGGCTTTCTCATTGAAGGAACTGCAAAAGGTGCGGATTCTATCGAAATGAATGGACAAAAAGTGACGGTGGACGATGAAGGTCGTTTTTCAGTGAAAATGGATCTGTTTAAAGAAGGTGGCGGGAAAAAAGAAAGTGATAGGCTTGAGGTTCCCCTACTGGTAGAAATTCCCCTTACAAAGGAAATCATGACAGCAACAGATACAGGTGTTCCATTTGTTAAAGCCCACCAGGATTCCACCGCCGCAGACCTGTATCGATCCCTTGCCCAAAAAGTGATACACGCTGTTTCATCCTGAATATGCTTATTGGCATACAGGTATTCCTTATAATTTCCGGTGTGTCCTTTGCAGCCGTATTTCCGGTTGCAATATTCCTTTCGCGCGAAACTCGAATAGCCAAGAGAAAAGGAATGACTCTTCTTTCTATCACAGGGACCCTGGCGATTCTCACATTATGGTGGTTAAACCCCAACACCCAGCTTCAGATTTCTTCATTGTTCTGGCTTGTGGCGATCGTTGGATTCGTATTGTACTATAAGCACAGGGAATATATATCTGCATTTCCGACAGTGATTGTTATTGTGCTGGGCATGCTACTGCTGTTCAGAATTATTGGACAAATCATACCGGTTGAACAAATGGTTATTGTTTTTCTGGCAATGATCTTATGGGGTATGACATTGTCGATTCTGGTAATTGGGCTACTGTCTCCACGCGAGAAGGAAATGAATCACCAGGGGAGATTCTATGGGACACTGGTTTCTTCATTAATCCTGAGATTGATGTGGGATGTTTATCAGGTAGTGGGTGGAAAAACCAGCTCACGATTTGGTGAGTTTGAGCCCATACATGTATTTTTTCAACCACAAGACTGGTGGTTTTTGGGAGTCGGGATTTTACTGGCAGTTTTGTTACCATTGATTATCACACTTTTCTACATCATTCGCCGACTGCAAATGCAGGACTTAATTATATCGACAGGTATCGCCTGTGGCACAAGCGTCATAGGACAGGCCATTCTTCTTCAATTTATCACTCAGTACGGGTTGGTGTTTTAAGAAAGAGGTTTCATGGCTCAAGTTTTAAGGTTTAAGGATGACGTGAGAGGAAAATGAGTTTACCGCTTACCGTTGCCTTCAATTTTTCATTAAAACTTGGATCTTAAACCTTGAAACTTAAGCCGCACTTCATTCATTGACTGCCGGAAAGCATTGAGGTAATTTCGCCCGCATTTTCTCTTCGGTAATCCGCTGCTACACATGACAAATTCCGATTTAAGAAAGAAGATATTATCTCATGGAAAAATTCCGGTACACATTGCCATAATTATGGATGGTAATGGGCGCTGGGCAAAAGAACGCAACCAGAATCGCGTAGCAGGACATCGGGAAGGTATTAACTCTGTTAGGGAAGTGACACGAGTTGCAGGAGATATTGGCGTCAAACATTTAACTCTCTATACGTTTTCAAAAGAAAACTGGAACAGACCGAAAATGGAAGTGTCTGCCCTTATGAAACTTTTGCTTAGAACTATCCAGTCAGAAATTGAAAGTTTGCATAAGAACAATGTTCGATTTTCCACTATCGGAAATTTGTATGATCTACCGGATGACGCCAGAAAAGGCATGTTGAAAGGTGTTGAAAAAACCCGGAACAACACCGGATTGAATTTAAATCTGGCTCTGAGCTATGGGGGAAGACAGGAAATAGTAAACGCAGTAAGACTTATTGCAGAAAACGTGAAATCAGGATCTACGCTACCGGAAGAAATTGGTGAGGAAATGATTTCCAGCAATCTGTATACGGCATCTATGGAAGATCCCGATCTGCTCATTCGCACAGGTGGCGAAAATAGAATCAGCAATTTTTTATTGTGGCAAGCTGCCTATACCGAACTGTATATCACGGATACTTACTGGCCAGATTTTCGGGAACAACAGTTACTTGAAGCCATTATTGAGTTTCAATCCCGAGAAAGGCGATTTGGCAAAGTAAGTGAACAGATAAAGGATTTAGCGTGACCCGTAACGGTTTATTTATATTATTAATGTTAAGTATCCTGACTGTTGGAAGTTCACAACAACAGGATATCATTTTAAAAAAAGTCGAAATTGAAGGGAATACCCTTACCCCTGAGACCATGATCCGGTATACATCCGGATTGAATGCAGGTAACACCATAAAACCCGGAGATTTTTCAAGGGCTGTGAAGAAGTTATGGCAACTTGGGCTTTTTGAGGACATTCAGATTCGCCTGGATAATGAAGCTTCAGATGGTGTTGAGCTTACCATCGTTGTCCAGGAAAACCCCGTTCTTGGCCAGATTATGTATAAAGGCAATAAGAAGATCAAGGATGACAAATTTGATGAAGAATTGGAGTTAAAACCCGGTCAGCGAATACGTCCACACCTTATTTCAGAATCCATTGAGACCATGAGGAAAGTATATTCGGAAGATGGATATCTTTTGGTAGAAATAACGGCAGAATTGACGGATCCGGAAGAGGGCACTATCAAATCGGAAAAAATGCGTGAAAACGCAAAGGACCTTGTGTTCACTATTCAGGAAAATAAAAAAGTCAAACTTCGAAAAATACATTTTGAAGGAAATGAGGCTTTTTCAGATTTTCGTCTCAGGAGAGCATTAAAAGAGACCAAACAACAACGCTGGTATCTTTTCTGGAGATCATATTATGATGAAGAGAAATACGATGAGGATGTAAAAGCCCTTGGCACTTTTTATCGAAACAAAGGATACCGGGATTTCGCAGTACTTTCTGATACTCTGTTCTACGATGAAAACAAGAAGCACATGAATTTAGTCCTTCGCATCAATGAAGGCCCGAAATATGCGTTTAGAAATTTCACCTGGGAAGGCCAGACATTGTTCACCGAACAGGAACTCGCCCAACGGCTTCATATCAATCGTGGGGATGTCTATAGCGAGGAAGATTTCAATCTTGCCGTATTTGACCGGGTTCAGGGACTTTATATGGACAGGGGCTACATATACAGTCAGATTACACCACAGATTTCTCCCGTAGGAAATGACTCCCTCGATGTGCATTTCTCCATCGTGGAAAATCATAAGGTGTATGTGAGGAATATATATATCTCCGGTAATACAAAAACCCGGGAAAATGTTATCCGAAGAGAGATGAAAATCTATCCGGGTGATGTGTTCAATCGCGACAAGCTTATACGAAGTCAGAGAGAAATCTGGATATTAAACTTTTTTGGAAATGTGGTACCAGATGTCCTTCCAGTGGATGAAGATGAGGTGGACCTTGAAGTAGTGGTAGAGGAAAAATCTTCTGACAGAGCCAATGCCAATATTGGGTTCACCGGAGAATACGGTATGATGGGTGGCGGCGGTCTTGAATTCACAAATTTCAGGGGATTAGGACAACGGTTAATGCTCAGTTTTAATGTAGGTACTCAATACAATTTCTACAGTACGGCTAAACCGTCCAAATACCACTCGTTCAGCCTGAGTTTTACCGACCCAATGATTTATGATACACCAAATCTCGTAGGAGCGTCCATCTTTTATACATTCCGCGGGGCATCAACACAGTATTACTACCCGCTGGATTTCACGGTATTGGGTGGGTCGCTATCCTGGGGTCGCCGATTCCGCTGGCCGGATGATTTCTTCCGTGGTAACTGGGCATTCCGTATCAGTGAGAAGAATTATGAGGGGACAGAATCAGATATTGAACGGTATTTGGGTTATTCTGAACCGGATGATTCGTCTCGCGCCAAATCCACCGGTATCAGCCTGACGCAGATTATCACAAGAGACAGCCGCGATAGGCCGGAATTCACTACCCGTGGATCACGAATGGTCTGGGAAACATCACTGTCTGGTGGTATCCTCGGTGGAAATGAAGATTTCCATAAACATGTTTTGAACTTAGAGTGGTTTACACCTACTTTTTCTAAATTTGTTTTAATGAGTTCTGTGAAATTGGGTACCATCCAGAGACTGCAGGCATCAGATGGATCACATTCAATTATTCCATTTGATGAACGCTTCGTGATGGGCGGAAACGGCATTCCGTATGGGAATATGCTCAGGGGTTATCCTGATAATGCCATTGGACCTCGAACAAGTTCCGGTGGACCGTTAGGCGGGAATTCAATGATGAAGTTATCTACTGAGTTTCGATTTCCATTTTCTGAAAATCCTGTGGTATATGGATTGGCATTTGCCGAAATGGGGAATGTATGGTCCAACAGTGATTTGACAGAACCATTTTCGCTCCATCGATATGATGGATTCTCAATGAAACGGAGTGCAGGAGTTGGAATCCGTTTCTTTATGCCCATGATTGGGATGTTGGGATTTGACGTAGGGTATGGATTTGATGATATCTCAGGGGATAATAAACCTGAGGGGTGGACCTATACCATTACATTTGGACAACCATTTTAATACATAGGAGGGTCTTGTGAACCGGAAAAACATAATAAATACGTTTGTATTGTTGATCATAACAATACCTGTATTGGTATCGGCACAAGTAAAAATTGGATACATTGCTTCAGAAAGAATTCGCACAGAATTTGAAGAATTCAAAGAAGCAGAAGCCCAGCTGCAGCTGGAATTCAGGAAAGTACAATTTGAATATAACGAAAAACTCCAGGAGCTGGACAGCCTGAAGCAGGCTTATGAATCACAACGACTCATGAGCAGCCCTGAATGGCGTCGGGAAAAGGAACAGGAAATTCAGAATACGGAACTTGCCATTCAGTCGTTCCAGGCTGAAAAAGTTGGACCCGAAGGAGAACTGTATCGACGTCAGGCTACCATGGAATATGAGCTGTTGACCAAGGTAAAGGGTGCCGTTGATAATGTGGCCATTTCCAAGGGCTATGATTTCATTTTCGATGGTTCCGTCTCTTTACTTTATGGTAAACCAACCCATGATTTAACAGATGATGTGCTTCATGAGTTGAGAAAAACAGACGCATCACAGTAAACTAAAATCCCTTGTATTCACTTCGTGAACTTGCCGATCTGGTAGGCGGTTCTGTGGCTGGTGATCCACAGATCGTTATCACCGGCGTGTCAGAAATTCAATCCGGTACAACCGGTACCATAACTTTCCTGGCAAACCCGAAGTATAAGCAATTCCTTTCAGGAACACATGCCTCAGCCATTATTGTCCAGACTCAGGATATCCTTGGAGATAAGAGCGGAATAATAGTCGATAATCCACAATTGGCTTTCGCAAGGATTCTGGAAAAATTTTCTACTGAGCAGGACTGGGAACCGGGAATCCACCCCACAGCTATTGTGGATAATACAGCCACAATAGGAATAGATGTTTCAATTGGTCCGTACTGTGTGATTGGAAAAGAAGCCGTTATTGGTGATGCGTCAAAGATTGGATCCCATTGTGTGGTTGGCGAATCCGTGATCATAGGAAAAGAATCCATCCTGTATTCCCATGTGACGATTTACAGGGATTGTCGGATTGGTTGCAATGCCATAATAAACAGCGGCACGACCATCGGTTCAGATGGATTTGGTTTTGTCCAATCAGGGTCTGACCACGTCAAGATTCCGCAGAATGGAAATGTGGTAATCGGTGACCAGGTAGAAATTGGCAGCAATTGCAGCATTGATCGTGGAACGATTGGTAGCACCACAATTGATGATTGTACCAAGATGGATAACCTGGTGCATATTGCTCACAATGTACAAATTGGCAAAGGGTGTCTCATTACAGGACAGGTGGGAATCGCTGGCAGTTCGGTTATTGGGGACTTCTGCATTTTTGCAGGACAGGCCGGAGTTGCCCCTCATGTTACCATTGGGAATCGGGCGGTGTTTGCGGCAAAAACCGGTGTGACTAAATCGGTGCCAGGCGGAAAAGTATATGCCGGAATGCCTGCAAGGGAAATTCGAGATGCTCATCGCAGGGATGCCATATACAGCCAGGTTCAGCACCTGAAAAAGCGTCTTGAAAAAATTGAAGCACACCTTAACTTCGTTGGTTCAAATGACACGTAATCAACGTACCATACAAAAATCAGTCTCCTGCACCGGCAAAGGACTTCATACCGGTGTTGAATCCACCATTACGTTTAAACCGGCACCGGAGAATTATGGAATCAGGTTTGTGAGGACTGATGTAGAAGGCTGTCCCGAAATAAAAGCCGATATCAAACATGTGGTGGATATCTCCAGAGGAACAACAATTGAAGAGAACGGTATTCGCGTCCATACTGTCGAACATGTTTTGGCTTCCATCACTGGATTGCGCCTGGATAATATCCTCATCGAATTGACAGGTAAAGAACCTCCGGTTATGGATGGTAGTGCCATTGATTTTGTAAAAGCATTGCAGGAAGCAGGCGTCCAGGAGCAGAGCCTGCCTAGAGAAGTGCTGGAAATCGAACAGGCTATTGCCTACACAGATCCTTCTCGCGGTGTGGACATTCATGTTTTGCCATCAGACCAGTTCCGTGTCACATTTATGGTGGATTATAAATACCCATCCCTGGGAACACAGTACACGTCTGTGTATAACCTCGAAGACACATTTGCCACGGAAATCGCCCCTGCCAGGACATTCTGTTTCTTGAGCGAAATCGAAGAGTTGAAGGAAAAAGGCCTGATCCAGGGCGGGGCACTGGACAACGCGGTTGTCATTGTGGATAAAACCATTGACAAAGATGAGATCAATAAACTGAAATCTCTATTTGATATTGAAGAAGAATTAATTCTCGGTGCAAATGGTGTATTAAACGGCAAGGAACTTCGATTTAAAAATGAGCCTGTTCGCCATAAAGCACTGGACCTAATTGGCGACTTAGCCCTCCTGGGGATTCCCATCAAGGGACATGTCATGGCAGCTCGAAGTGGTCATGCTGCCAATGTTGAGCTGGTAAAACTGATTCGAAAAGAATATGAGAAAAAAGTCCTGCAGAAAAAATACCAGAAGCAGGCAACGTCTAATTATGTATTTGACATTCAGACCATTCTGAAATTGATGCCACACAGGTATCCGTTTGTGCTGATTGATCGGATTGTTGAGATGACACCAGGAGAAAAGCTCACTGCCCTAAAGAATGTCACCATCAATGAGCCATTTTTTGTTGGACACTTTCCAAATCAACCTGTTATGCCCGGCGTGTTGATTCTTGAGGCCATGGCACAGGCCGGTGCCTTTCTGGTCTTGAACACAGTGGACGACCCCATGTCAAAGAATATGTTTTTCTCCGCGGTGGAAAAATCCCGTTTTCGTAAGCCCATTATACCGGGCGACCAGGTACGCCTGGAAATGGAACTGGTAAAAATCAGAATGGGGGCTGTTCGTCTTCAGGGCAAAGCTTATGTGGATAACAACATCGTGGCAGAAGGTATCCTCATGGCAAATATTGTTGACCGCATCGGAGGTTAATCATTCCAAACCAGATTCATCCCACTGCAATTCTTGGGGAAAACGTTGTCCTTGGAAAAAATATCAATATAGGTCCATACACTATCATTGAGGATGGTGTAAAAATCGGGGACAATGCCCGCATCGGAAATCACAATACAATATGCCGTGGAACAACCATTGGATCCAACTGCACTATTTACCATGGCTGCTCAATAGGAGAAGCCCCACAGGATCTAAAATACAACGGTGAACCAACAAAAACACACATTGGAAACAATGTAACCATTCGTGAATTTGTCACCATCAATCGTGGTACTATTGCCCATGGCACCACTGAAATTGGAAATGATGTCCTACTCATGGCCTACGTTCATATCGCCCACGATTGCATTGTCGGCAGCAATACGATTTTCGCCAATCAGGCAACCCTTGGAGGGCATGTTGAAATTGGTGAATGGGTAAACCTGGGTGGCGGTGTCCTGGTACATCAGTTTGCAAAAATTGGAGACCATGCATTTGTTGGAGGGGGTTTCAGGGCCGTTCAGGATGTGCCACCCTATATCCTGGCTCAAGGAGAACCACTTCAATATTCAGGCATAAACAGTATTGGCTTGAGACGTCGTGGTTTTAATAGAGAAGACAGACAATTGATTAAAGCGATTTATAGACAGTATTTCCGTTCAAATTTGCCACGAACTGAGTCATTAAAAATAATCGAAGAATCATACAATCATCCCCTGGCAGACAAAATCTCAACTTTTATTTCGTCATCGTCTCGTGGCATTATCTGACCGTTACCGCTTTTTTCAGGCCATTGCTACGGTTTTTGTATTTGTATCACTTTCCAATGCGCAATGGCTGGAGTTTAGTTTTCCTGATTCACTACCCACGGGACTAAAAACAGAAACTGGCGCCTTGACAATGAGCCTTTCCTCAGGGATTGGTATGCATGACATGATGGATCTCAAGTCAAATTCCCGAATGGTAACCGGGTTCACAACCACCCAAATAAACCATGAACTTTCTAATGGACTCATCCCATTTGGATTTGCTACCATTGCGGTCTCGGGCAACCTTTCGTTACGTGGTTTGTATACGGCATTCCGATCCGGAAACGATATTGTGGTTGGTACGGGCTACGGTATTCGCGTTATGTTAAACGAGGGATCACTTTCACCATGGTATGTTTCACTAACCAATTCACATATTAAAGGGTCATCCTTTCTGAGGCTTCGAACAACGAATCTTGGATTGTATCACAAGAGGGAGGTAGGACCTGTTCCCATGATTCTTGGGCTGGATTATCGCGTAACATCAAGCAGGTTTTCTTTTTCAAGTGGAGAGAAAAAAACATTCAAGGATTCGCATAACAAGTTGATAGTTGGTTTCATATTATCCCTTGGGTCTGTTTCTCTGGTTCCAAGGGTATCATGGCACCCAGATGCTTGGGTCATTTCAGCAGATATAGGGTTTAATATTTACTGATGAATAAACGTATTTCCATCCTTGGTTCTACAGGTTCGATTGGAGAAAACACGATTAATGTTTTAGACCACCTGGGAGAAGGATATACCATTGTCGCATTATCTGCAAATCGAAATTGGAAAAGACTTGTAGAACAGGCAAGAGCGTTGAACCCGGAAACGATATGTCTGGCAGATGAAACCCACATAGACCAATTAAAGGCGGCATTGGCAGGGTTGGACGTTGAAATTTTATCGGGACGCTCCGGTGTACTCGAACTTGCTGAAAGGACAAATTGCGATATTCTATTGAATGCCCTGGTCGGATCACCGGGGATGGAACCCACATACCGGGCAGTTTCAGCCGGTGTTAATGTGGCATTGAGCAATAAGGAAAGTCTGGTAATGGCTGGAAGCATCATTACCGAAACAGCGAAAAAAAATGATGCCGCCATTTTCCCTGTGGACAGCGAACATTCAGCAATCTGGCAATGTCTTGTGGGTGAATCTCTGGATCAGGTAAAGCGTATTGTCCTGACAGGATCTGGAGGACCGTTTCGAACTCGAGACCTGTCCACATTTACAACTATTCAACCAGAAGAAGCATTAAAACACCCAAACTGGGATATGGGGCAGAAAATCACCATTGATTCAGCCACGATGATGAACAAGGGGTTGGAAGTCATTGAAGCAAAATGGCTGTTTCAAATGGAAACTGAAGATATTGATATTGTGGTACACCCTCAATCCATCATCCATTCAATGGTAGAATTTGTTGATAGCTCTGTCAAAGCCCAACTTGGCGTGCCGGACATGAAAGTACCCATTCAATATGCCCTTACATACCCGGATCATATTGATGCGGATTGGGAACAATTGGATTTATCGGCCATTGGAACTCTCACATTTGAAAAACCGGACATGAACAGATTTCCATGTATTCAACTGGCGTATGATGTGTTAAAGGCAGGCGGCAGTACAGCGGCAGTCCTGAATACTGCCAATGATCACGTTGTGGATATGTTCTTGAAGAGACAGATAGGATTTATGGACATCCCCAGATTGATTGAAGAAACAATCTCAAAACATGAATTTGTTGAATATCCTACAATGGATGATTTACTGGCACTTGAAAAATGGACAAGTGATATTCTAAAACGTGGAGAAATAAAATGACGACTTTGTGGGCAACCATTATTGTAATAGGTGTGCTGGTGTTTGTACACGAACTCGGGCACTATCTTGCAGCAAGATCAGTGGGGGTTCGTGTTGAGAAGTTTTCCATAGGGTTTCCACCGCGATTGATATCTTTTACATCCATTCCCGGTGGATGGCTGGTACAGATTTTCTTCTATAGACGAATGGAAGATGCATGGTTATGGTCTCCCGTTTGGGAGACAAGCATCTCACGTCCGACTAAAAAAGGAAGTGGTACAGAGTATTGCCTGGCACTCATACCCATAGGTGGTTATGTAAAAATGGCTGGGGTCATTGATGAAAGTCTTGATACTATCGTAGAGCATAAGCCCGATGAGTTGATGAGCAAATCAAACCTCGCACAAATCTGGGTCATGAGTGCCGGAGTTATCATGAACATTATATTGGCCATTGGAATCTATACAGGGATTGCATACCATACTGGCCGGCCTGAAATTCAGGATGTTCCTGTTATATCGCAGGTTATTGAGGAGATGCCCGCCGCCGAAATCGGTCTCATGGCTGGTGACGAAATTGTCTCATTGAACGGGAAAAAAGTGACATCGTGGACGGAAATGAGTCAGATTATTCACAAGATTCCCAACACGAATATTGATCTGAAATGGAAACGGGAGGGTAAAACGATGAATGCATCGTTCAAAACAGCCTGGCAATTATCCATGGTGAATGGACGCCCTGATACCCTCGGTGCCATAGGAATTTATCCAACAATAGAATATTTGGATATTGGTATGGGTGAAGCACTTAAAATGGGATCAATCTCCACCGTTGGTTCCCTGGCTTTGATTGGTTCCAGCCTTTCCATGCTTTTTACGGGAGATGCCTCGGTGAAGGAGCTTGGAGGCCCCATAGCCATCGCTCAAATAGCGGGTGAAACAGCAAAGGCAGGAGCTATTCCACTCTTGGCATTTATGGCCTTTTTTAGTATTAACCTGGCATTCCTGAATGTCTTGCCAATACCTGGACTAGACGGCGGCCATATATTAATTATTCTTATTCAATCAATAATCCGAAGACCACTATCCATAAAGGTGAAACTGATGATTCAACAGGTTGGAATGGCATTATTGTTATTGCTCTTTGTCACGGTTATTTATAATGACGTGGCAAGATTATTTGCCGGATAAATTTATTCCTTATAAGTATAATCCGTCAATTTCAGAATCATGGATCCAAATTTCAGCTTGATCTGAATCTGGACGGGCATATGATGGTTATTCTCTGAAAACCAGATAATCATATCGCCCTCATTTTTAAAAAGGGATTTGCCTACCCTGAAAGGCTTAAATACATTGCATACAAACTTGCCGGCAGGGACATAAATGGTCTCTTTCCGATGAAATGATCCCTTAAATGAAGTGTATTTACCGTCATTGAAAGTTGTGAAAGACAATGTATCGCCGATAACATGAGGAATCGTTCTCAAATAGTATAGCAGCGAGTACGTATCTCGAATCTCACCATTAATTGCAACAGTATCAGATTCTGTGATAATGGCATTTAACGCCTTATCGATAGTCATTGAACGATTTTTTTTATAGGATCCTTCTCGGATTTTCTTTACCTGTTTTACAGTTGTAAGATCATCAATACGAAGCCATGTATCAATCCTGTCGCGAATTTTGAATAATCGATCAGCAACCGTTCCTGTTTTGGCAATAAACTCCACATGGATGGTATTCTCATTGTTAACCTGTGCCATCCCAACCTGAGTGAGTGACGCAGTTCCTGCTGGGATCACTTTGAATTTTGCATTGTACGTAAGAGTTTCATCACTCCTTAATGGATAGGGAAGGGATTGGGAAACAAGGGTCGATACAGACAAAAGAACAAGAAGGAAAAATTTCATGGCCTTAAAATCTCCAGTTCTCCGTTTGTTAAACGATAAATAGTTGAAGCGGTAGGTTCTGGCCGGGATTCACCCTGGATGAGTAAATCGACCTCAGACCCAAATTCAGCATCGATCTCATCAGGATCATTCAGGGGTTTCTGTCCAGTTCTGTTTACGCTTGTGGTCGTGAGCGGTTTACCAAATGCTCGCACAAGCTCCAGTATAACAGGCTGATGTGGAATGCGGATTCCCAGGGAATGGTTATTACCCAGAATGGAAGGGTGAACCACACCGGGTAAAACCGGAACAATAACGGTAGTTGCGCCCCCAACAATGTTTTTAATGCTGGACCAGTCAGTTTCACTGATATTCATCCACTGCCGCGCAATTTCTTTATCTGGCGCTATAACGCTCACAGGACCAGATCGACCTTTTACCTGGTTCAGAAAATCAATGGCACTTTTTGATGTTGTATCTACTCCAAAGCCATACACCGTATCTGTAGGGTAAACGATTAACCCATCATTGTTCAGAACAGATATCGCCTGTTGCATCATACTGGCATCATGAATATGCGTTCGTTTCATTTATGTATTGTTGTTTTCCACCGTTTATGAAACCAGAAATATTGATCAGGGTTTTTCTTAATCGCGTTCTCTAATTGTCCGGTAAAGGATTGTGTAAGGGCCACGGGATCACGTTTATCAGGGAGGTGAACTTCATGAATTTCTATTGAATATTCAAAAGGAGATTTAACGGAACATGTTGCAAAAAATATTGGTGACTTCGACCGATAATGGAATATAGAGGCACCTCTTGGTGTGGACGATTTCCTGCCGAAAAAATTTACAAACACACCATGTTTCCGGGCATCCTGATCGCTGAGCATTACCAGTATGTGATTCTTTTTTAAAACATCCGTCATCTGGTTTGGGTTCATTTTCCTGTCTATGTGAATAATTCCAACGGATTCACGTAGTTCTTTGAAAAACTTATGGGCTCCCCGATTTCGTTGTTTTTGAACGATCCCGGCGACAGATTCAAACTCCCTACCCAGCCAGGCTGCCAGCATTTCCCAGGCTCCAAAATGTCCTGACACAATAATAGCACCTGTTTGCTCTGTCAATGCACGTTGGATTAGGGATTTACCGCGGACAGAAAAATCTGCCTCTTCATAGGAAGTGGGCAATGCAAAGAACTGAACCAGATTCCAGGATGAATGAAGGTACAACCTGGACGACACTCGGGAGATAGTATCATGGTCCAGGAACGGAAAAGCTATGTGGAGGTTTTTATGAACGGTGCTTTCACGAATGGGGAAAAAATAATAAAGTAGTTTTGCGAGCCATTTTGAAAGGGTCCATCGTTGTGCCGGCTTCAAAGAAACCAGAATTTTTTGAATTCCTTTTAGTATTATGTATGTTGCCGGCACCGGTAAAAAGTTTTATCGCTAATTGAACGAAAAAAATTGTGATTAGTATTCTGGGAATCTAAGTCAATTACAATGTCAAAAAAGAATCAATATTTTTCGACAACTGCTATTGTCTATTGTACTACCAGCAATATTAGGGGAGTTCAACTTTAAGGAACGTATCTATAAAGAGATTGAAGAATCTTGATTCTCTATTTCTTTTGCATATAAGATTGATTTTAACAGCCTGTGTCGAGTAAAATCACACAATGAATATGAAACAATTTTTCCTCGGAATTTCATTTATTTTTTCCACCATGCATGCCAGCGATATCATCTATCGCGTTCCCATTCAGGGAACCATTGATCTGGGGCTGCCTCCTTACATAGAACGATCCATTGAAAATGCAGAAAAGAACAATGCAAAAGCCATCATTTTTGACATCGATACATTTGGTGGCCGTGTGGATGCAGCGACACAGATAAAAGATGCCATTCTGGATGCGGATATTCCAACAGTAGCTTTTATCAATCGCAGGGCTATTTCTGCAGGAGCATTGATTTCGCTTTCCTGCGAATCCATTTTCATGACACCGGGTGGAACCATTGGGGCGGCAACAGCGGTGGACATGCAGGGCACAAAAGGCAGCGAAAAAGTCATTAGCTATATGCGCGAAGAAATGGCATCCACAGCAGAAAGTCGTGGCAGGAATACGGATATTGCAAAAGGCATGGTGGATGAAGAATTGTTCTTCACCCATCTCATTATTGATGGAGATTCTGTGGAAGTGTCCGATCTTGAAGGACGGAAAGAAGGAAAGCTTATTACCCTGACCACGGAACTGGCCATTAAATATGGAATTGCTGACGGAGAGCATGATACATTTGACGATGTGCTAACAGCCATGGGATATACCGACGCAAGCATTACCGATGTCAGGGAAAACTGGAGTGAAAATTTTGTTCGATTTCTAACACACCCCGTGGTGGCATCCCTGCTAATGACATTTGGGTTTTTGGGCATTCTATTTGAATTGCAAAGTCCCGGCTGGGGAATACCCGGCAGTGTGGGACTCACATGCTTATTGTTATCCCTGGGGGCATCTTATATTGCAGAACTGGCCACCATGACAGACTTGCTCATCATGGCATTCGGTGTGGTTTTACTTCTGCTGGAGGTCCTGGTGATTCCCGGCTTTGGCATAGCAGGGATTGCAGGGATTATTTTTGTCCTCTGGGGATTATACGAATTGTTACTACCGTCAGTACCGGTAGGGGAAGAAGTGGCATCCATGGCATTAACTGGATTTACGATCGGGATATTTGGAGCGCTCATTGCATTGATCCTTCTATTTCGACTCATGATAAAAACAGAATTTTGGCAAAAACTCACTTCACCGGAAGGTCAGAAGGAGGAAAAAGGCTACTCCACATCCATTGGACTTGAGGAGTTTGTGGGGAAAAAGGGGGTAGCAGAAACAGATTTGCATCCGGCAGGATGGGCATACGTGGACAGCAAACGTATATCTGTTGTCTGCGAGGGATCCTTTATCGACAAAGGATCTCAGGTAAAAATCATATCGGTGGATGGAAACAGAGTGGTTGTTCGTCCATCATCAACGACAGAATGAGGTAAATCATGGACTTTAGTTTCATCAGTATTATTCTACTTGCAGTACTCATATTTGTACTATTTCTTTTATTCTATTTCGTACCCGTTGGGTTGTGGATCCAGTCTATTGTCAGTTTGGGAATAGGCAAGATCACCATCATCGATCTCGTGAGGATGCGATTGAGGAAGATTGCACCACGACTTGTGGTGGACGGTGTCATTAATTCTCAAAAGGCCGGACTGGGATCGGTCATGACGGAGATGCTTGAAACCCATTACCTCGCCGGTGGAAACGTACAGAATGTTGTGTCTGCCCTCATTGCGTCAGAAAAAGCAAAAATTCCTCTTACGTACGAAACAGCTACGGCCATCGACCTGGCCGGTCGGGATGTAAAATCCGCTGTCCAGACCAGCGTGTATCCCAAAGTCATCAATGCTCCCAAGGAAGGTTACCTTGCTGCCGTGGCAAAAGATGGAATTGAGTTAAAGGCAAGGGCAAGGGTGACCGTGAGAACCAATATTCCCGGTCTCGTTGGTGGTGCCACCGATGATACGGTTATTGCCCGGGTCGGGGAAGGTATCGTCAGCGCTATTGGGTCTGCGAAAACCTATTCCCAGGTATTGGAAAATCCTGACGCTATTTCCAAGGCAGTGCTCAATAAAGGTCTGGATGCAGGAACGGCATTTGAAATTCTATCTATCGACATTGCGGACCTTGATGTTGGTAAGAACGTGGGTGCCAGGCTTCAGGCAGACCAGGCTGAGGCGGATCTCCGTGTTGCACGCGCAAAAGCTGAAACCCGCCGCGCCATGGCTGTAGCGGAAGAACAGGAAATGAAAGCCAGAACGCAGGAAATGCGCGCCAAAGTGGTTGAAGCAGAAGCGGAAGTCCCACGCGCCATGGCTGAAGCGTTCCGCGAAGGCAATCTAGGTGTATTTGACTATTATAATATGCACAACATAAAGGCCGATACGGCCATGAGAGATTCTATCGCCCAAAGCGGTGAGGATTCAAAAAGTCATCATGAGGAGGATGACGACTAAACCATGGAGGGTATCGGATACTGGGTATTTCTGTTGATTCTATATGGACTGTCGGCGCTTATGAAAAAGCGCCAGCAGTCCAATGCCCGTCAAGAAATGGAGGAACAGGAGGGACCTGAACCAAAATCCATGTTTGCCAGCAAGGATGAGATCTTCAAGGAACTTTTTGGTGGTGACTGGCTTGAGGAATCGAATGAAAAAGAAGGAGAAGAACAGCCCCTCGAATCGGTCTCAGAAGAATTTCAACCAGAGCACGAAGTTGCTCATGAACACTATCAAAGAATGGAACAGGAAGATCCCATTCCCTTTGATTCTCATCTTTCAGGAATCCCTGAACAGGAAAAAAACTTTGACGAAGTAACAGATCAGCTTGGTTCATTTCATTCCGGTTTTGAACCCACCATTGATTCATTAGTGGTTCCTGGCAAAGAAGAGGATATTTCTGACCATGTTACAAAAACCACAGCCCGGAAATCCGCAAACACGCATCTGGTTCACATGCTCAGAGATACAGATGGATTGAAATACAGTTTCATGATTCGTGAGGTTCTGGATAAACCCCGGGCGCTTCGAAGACAAATCCGTTAAGTTCGGTTGGAATAGCAACCCTTTACATTGTCATACAAATCTGTTCTGGCAGACAGATTTAACTTTATGTCACCAACCATTTCTAATATTATTAACTAACCAATCGGTGAATCATGCTTAAGCTATTGTGTTACGTTGGCATTATCTCACTCCTGAATATACTATCCGCACAGTCATACAATATTGTAGAGACGAGCCAGACCCTATTTTATAATGATGAAAATGAGATTACCGAACCAAATTATAATGAACCATATTTCGGACAGGATGCTCACTATACAGGTAATACGCCTTCCTACACTAATAATGGAAACGGTACTATTTCAGATAATGTCACGGGACTTATGTGGCGGTATACCTGTGATACAGATGTGAATGGTATTATCGATTACAGTGACAAGATGTCCTTTGAAGAAGCCCTGATCTATGCCGATACGCTCACATTTGCAGGATATACTGATTGGAGACTGCCCTCAATAAAGGAGCAATATTCTCTTATGCTGTTTTCAGGGATAGATCCTAGTGGGTACAATGGGTCTACTGATGGATTGACACCATTCATTGATACAAGTTACTTTGAATTTGCTTATGGAGATGAGAGTGCTGGTGAACGAATTATTGACTCACAAATGGCAACATCTACATTGTATGTAGGATTGACAATGAACGGCGATGAAACCATGTTCGGTGTGAACTTTGCTGACGGTCGAATTAAGGGATATCCAACAGGACCAATGCCAGGTCAAACCGAAGATAAACAGTTTTATGTTTACGTTGTTCGAGGAAACGTGTTATACGGTATGAATGATTTCCTGGATAATGGTGATAATACCATTACAGATTATTCAACTGACCTAATGTGGATGAAAAATGATAGCGAAGATTCACTAAACTGGGAAGATGCACTGGCATGGGTACAGCAAAAGAATGCGGAAAACTTTCTGGGTTATAATGATTGGAGATTACCTAATGCAAAGGAACTCCATAGCATTGTTGACTATTCTCGATCGCCACAAACCACTAATTCACCTGCCATAGATTCATTGTTTAATTGTTCAGAAATCATGGATGAAGGAAGTGGTGGCAACTATCCATTCTACTGGACAGGTACGACACATGTAAATATGCAAAATGGGAGTTACGCAGTTTACATCTGTTTCGGGGAAGCATTAGGATGGATGGAATTGCCACCAAACTCGGGTAGTTATCAGTTATTGGATGTCCACGGTGCCGGGGCACAGAGAAATGACCCGAAATCAGGTAACCCGGATGACTGGCCATACGGTAATGGCCCTCAAGGTGATGTGATTCGAATTTATAACCATGTCAGAATGGTTAGGGATATGGAACCAGTTATCGGTATAAAGGACGAGGTTGAGCCTTTCAAAGCACCTGAAGATGTAAGTATAGAATCTGTATACCCAAATCCATTTAATACTGCAATTATAGTGAAATACTCTGTCTACCAGAAAACCCACGTACGGATCAGCGTGAGCAATATACTTGGTCAGGAAATAGAGACACTGTTTCTGGGTGAAAGATTGGCTGGACACTACAGGGAAACATGGAATGCAAAAAACCATTCAACTGGAGCATATGTTATTACGATTTATGCACAGGGGAAAAAACAGACCAGGAAAGTTTTGTATTTAGAATAATACAATTGCTAAAAATTCATATTATGGTCTGGGTTCAATCATACATCTACCAATCATAAGACTCAGCGTCCTAAATTTCGCCTATGTCAAGTCATTTGAAAGAAGGCGCTAACCCACTGTTCTTTAATCCACTGGAGCCTTATGTTGGGCTCAGTTTATCAGACTTAAACAGATATCTGCCAGCGCTGCAGTCGGTTGAAGATATCAACATGACAGCGGATCAGAAATTCGAAGGGATGTTTCACGGTGATGCTGTTACCGGATTGGGGAACCTACCGGACAATTCATTTGACCTAGTTATTGCTGAGCCGCCAAAAAATCCCTGGAGAGGTCGCGATGATCGTGGTAGCACCATGACGTTGCAGGAGTATTATGAGTGGAACAGGAAGTGGTTGAAAGAATCCAGGAGAGTACTCAAGCAGACGGGTATGATTTATCTTATCTGTGACTGGCGGTATTCTGGAATGTACCAATCCCTGCTCACCAATCAGTTTCACCTCCAGACTCGTATTACATGGCGAAATGAAAAAGCGCCGGACATTGGAAAGACAACCACCTGGCGCAACTCAATTTCTGATATCTGGTTTGCATCGAAGTCAGAAGATTTTATGTTTGATAATCAACCTGTATCGGAGAGATCATCACTGGATAAGACAAATTTGTGGTCAGATATTCAATCCGATATCACCAAGGTTATTGAGGACGATCAGCCGGTTCAAATTCTGGAGCGCATTATTGATACTTGCAGCTTTAAACTTAGCTGGATTATTGACCCATTTGCCAGAAGCGGAGGAATAGGTGTGGTTGCAAAATCCAGAGGGCGGCGGTTTATTGGATTTGAAACGAACAAGGATCAATGCCTGATGGCCATGAAACGCATTGATCAGGCATAGGGGAGACAGCATGTCGTTATTTGCCAATCTACAGAAAGATATGTATGCTGCAATGAAAGCTGGTGAAAAGGAAAAATCCACAGCATTACGCAGTGCCATTGCAAAATTGAAAGATAAAAAAATTGAAAAACGGGATGAACTCTCCAGGGAGGAAGAAATAAAAATTCTCCAATCGCTTGTAAAGCAAAGAAAAGAATCCATTGATCTATACCAAAAGGGCGGGAGAAATGAACTGGCAGAAAAAGAAGCCTATGAGATCTCTGTGTATGAGGCTTATCTCCCGAGTATGTTATCCCCGGAGGAAGTAAAAGCACTTGTGCAGCGAATTATAAATGATACGGGTGCCACATCCATGGCGGACATGAGGTTAGTCATGCCGGTTTTGATGAAAGAAGGGGCCGGACGTATTGATGGTAAACTGGCACAGCAATTTGTAAAAGAACTACTGGGATAATGCACCAAATCAGGAATGGGATATTTCTTAGATATACTTGCGGGATTCCTTATGGCATGGTTGGGCTGGGTAGGATTTAACCGAGGAATAGTGGATGAACTTGGACGGTTTCTCGGGCTGATTCTCGCAAGCCTTATAGGATTAACATGGTACATTGATATCGCCGGACTTATTCTGAACGTATTCATTCTTGACCCCGGGGTTGCACTGGTCTTGGGATTTTCACTCCTGTTTGGGTTATCTTTATTACTAACCCGGTTTATTACCCATCTGGTTCACTATCTAATTGTTTCGGGATCAACCCAGTGGGTGAATCAGGGCATGGGATTTCTGTTTGGTGCCCTGAAAGGAGGAGTGATCATTGGTGTGTTCATTTGGCTGGTGGACATTTCACCCATGAAAAACTGGTCGGAGATACTACATAAAAATTCCATGGTGGTTCAAAAAACAACCCAGGTTCGTCAATTGGTCATTCGATTTTTTGGCTGGGCAGACCCGGTGAATGAAGGTGAGAAATATCTGGAAAACCTCATGATCTATGGAATTATATCAGAGGAGAACGACTAGTGGGTCGCATTTCCCAGGAGACCATTGATCGGGTCAGGAATTCTGCCGATATATTGGATGTAGTGTCTCAATATGTGGATTTAAAAAAACGCGGACGGAATTACTTTGGTATCTGTCCGTTCCATCATGAAAAAACTCCCTCATTCAGCGTTGCTCCTGATAAAGAGATATATCACTGCTTTGGATGTGGCAAGGGTGGAAATGCCATCAATTTCATCATGGAATATGAGAAAATCGAGTTTGTGGATGCCATACAAAAACTCGGTGACAGGTACGGGATTGAAGTCAAAATTGAAGGGGGAGGATCCTCCAGCGAACTTAGGAGTCGATTGTATCAAATTCATGATGCAGCCAGTCAGATATTTCAGGAAAACCTGTCAGCAGATTCTGGAAAAATGGCAAGGGAATACCTGGCGAATCGCGACATACCTGAGAAAACTATCCAGGAATTTGGAATCGGCTTTGCAGTGGACAGCTTTGATGACCTGCTGTCGAAAGTAAAAAGACAGGGATTCTCTCAGTCAGAAATCAATAAGTCCGGGTTGTTCTCTCAAAATGATCGTGGGGTGTTCGATCGGTTTAGAAATCGAATCATGTTTCCCATTTATGACAGGGCCGGTAAGATTGTTGCCTTTGGGGGGAGAACCCTAAGCAAAGATGATCCTGCTAAATACTTGAACTCACCGGAAACACAACTCTATAGAAAAAGCGATATTTTTTACGGGCTTCATGCCACGCGCCCACATATCAGGGAAAAATCACAGGCCATACTGGTGGAGGGATATACAGATTTTTTGAGACTTTATCAGGCCGGGATTAACCATGTGGTTGCCATTTCAGGCACGGCTCTCACGGAGAGACATGTTCAACAATTAAACAGAATTACCCAATCCGTTATATTATTGTATGATGGTGATACGGCTGGAACAAATGCGGCTATTCGTGCGGCCTACTTATGTCTTGCGGGTGGAATTGATCCTCGAATCCTGCAACCACCAAGCGATATGGATCCTGATGACTGGGTTCAGGAAGAAGGCGCTTCATCCATCTTGAGTAAAATGGAAAACGCAGAGAAAATAATTCCGTTTCAAATCGATCAAGCCCGCATCCTGGATAAACCTGCACATGAGCGTTCCCGATTTATCGATGATATTCTCCGCCAACTGGCCTCACTCAATGATACGCTAGTGCGCACAGATCTTATTCGCGATCTGTCACAACGCCTGGGGATTGATGAAACAGACCTGGTAAAACGATTGCAGGCACTTATCAGAAGGACCCATCAGCGACAAAGACCGGGCGAGAAAGAGACGGACACTACAAAATTGGAATTCAGGACAAGATCGCAAAAAGCTCAACTTGAACTGATACGGATTCTTCTTGGTGAAGACAGGTCCATTAGAGATAAGGCAAAAGAGAAAATTCAACTGGACTGGTTCACAGATCCATTTCTTAAAAAAGTAGCAAAGGCTCTTCTGCCAGTATATGAGACACGGATACCGTTCAGCTCCATACTGGACCAGTTTTCTAAAGAGAACGAGCGAGAAGCACTTTCAGAAATATTTGCAACCCTCCAGGAGAATGAAGAAGGTCATCAAATCCTTGAAGAGTGTATCAGGATGTTGAAACTGGAACCACTTCGAGAAGAAATCAAACATCTCCGTATTAAAATCAGAGACCTTGAAACAGCCGGGGAAGATGCAACGGACATTGCCCTTCAGGTTGCCACCATCCAGCAGGAAATAAACGCCATAACAAATGGGTAAGACGAACAGTCTCATTATTGTAGCCTGTATTTCTATACTGATGGGGCAGGAAATAAACTGGCTGGATTATCCCGATAGAACGGCCGTCCGCATTTATACCGATGAAAAGGGATTGCCCATTTATATTGATGGGCTTCTGGTGGGAACCTCACATATCGAAACCCCCATCGATGTAACCCCGGGGTGGCACAGGATCAGCTATTTTCCCGATTCAGAAAACCCTTATACCGCCATCCTGCCAAAGGATCGCCGTGTCAGCGATATTATTCGAATGGGTACGGTAAAAGTCCTGGTTGAAAAGGGACAAGTTGTTGACGTAACGCTGAATTATCAGAGTATCGATGATGAGGTGAGAATGTACCGGCAATCTGTCCATGCAAGCAGATGGATCGGGTTGGCCATGGTGATCACACTGGTTGGTATACTCACCTGGGTTCTGTAATGAAATCCTGGTGGATTGCAGGGATGATGGTTTGTCTTCTGGTTGCCCAGGATAAATCTATTGTTAAGTATTATTTGGCAGGGGACAATCCCCAAACGGTTTTTAATGATGAAATCAGTGAATCAGTAGCGAAGAACAGGTCCCATTTCAAGGTTACATATTCATCAAATGGTGATATTATAGGTATTCAATATATTGCAGTTGAAAAGAGGGATATCACTCCCAGCATTACAGAAACTATTCAATTTGGTTCTCCATCATCCCGGGATTCGATTCCTCCTTTCATACCATTGACGCCAGATCAACAGGCTGAGATGAATCCTAAAAACCCGGTGGTACAAAATGCCTTTTTCTGGAATCGATGGAAATACAAGACTAAGCAACAGGAAGTGATTGATATTTCTGAAGAGATTATGGATGATGTGGTGGACTCAGTGGAAGATACAGTTTCCGGTGATACGCTGGCTCTTGAACCTGCCCGGGTCGATACATTCCTGATGGAGGATACGCGCCCGAAGGAAATCATCGCAATCCTTCGGGAGGAAGCCCCTGAGTTAACATCGGATTCTGTGACAATCAAGGAAAGGAAAAGACAACGCATCAGTACCAGCAAGTCTACCAGACCCCGATACTTCAGACACTGGGATCCACTCCGCAGCACACTTCGCGTTCCCGTTTTGCCTGAGGATGCACTGCTTGATTTTTACAAGGCCGCCTATGACGGATCGGGAGTTTTGGCATCCGTTACTTATTTCGAATCACCGGACAATCCCATCAAAACCACCACATTTATACGCGACTCCCTTGGGTTGTATACAACCTATAAGGAGACCTATCATTTACGAACATCATTGGTTGAAACAGACCCCCATAAATATGTTCCGGATGTAAGCGATCTACGTCCGGGTTGGAGTGCAGTATTCACCATGGATGGAGGTCACAGGGTTATCAAGCGTTTGGGTGTGTACGATAAAGTTGGGGTGTATATGTATGCCTACTCGTTTGCATATAGCACTGGAAAATCCCTGAAGAACAGTGCCTATGAACATGCAATAACTGCCTACTATTTTACAGCAGAGGATAGTCTTATCGGCTGGCATCGGCTATGGTATAAAGAAAAGAAAAACTTATCATATATTGAATATTTTGATAAGGATGATCAGTTACTTCATGTAAAAGAGTTTGATTATAATCCACAACAGAAAGAGCTACTCATCACACTGCGTAATCCGAAAGGTGACATACTGGATAGACGTTTGAAGCCCGTTTTTTGATTTAATCCAACATATCTTGGGCACAACGAGCCTATTGATATTGGAAATTTACTTTGGTGAGAGTATTGTCACTACCAAAGTGTATAAAAAACCCCGACACGAAAGTGTCGGGGTTTTTCTTATGTGGATTGCTTGTAAAGTTAGAATCTTACTGTGACACCTGCATTAAAGTAGCGAGGAGTACCTAAGAAAACTTCAGCATTATCAGCATCGTGCGGATCACCACCAAAACTGTTGTATTGACTATTATCAACTGCATCCTGTACATAGATTGCATCAAGGGCATTAAACACATGGGCAAATGCTTGCAGTTTAGCACCGGCAAGTTGAATAGGTAAATCGTAATAAAGATGTAAATCCATCTTTGAGTAACCAGGCGCCTGCCAAACTTGCTCTCTGTCAGCATTTGCATCATCGCCATCATATTCACGAGCTGCAGGACTCCAGTCAGCGTAGTTATTGTCATACATATTGTACAGGATCTGAGCACGTAAACCGGCCATTGGTGTGACTGTCACACCAAACATATAAGATGTTTGAGGCATATCACCAACAAAAAGACCATCAAGTGCATAAGTATATTCTGTCTGTTCTACGCCGGTACCAGTGTATTCAGTATAAGTACCTTCAGCATCACCGTCAAACTTCCAATCACCAATACTAAAAGCAGCATCAAAGCGTAGCATTTTAATTAACTGAGCAGAAGCTTCGACTTCAATACCAGAGTGTATCTGATTTACACCAGTAAGGTAAATTATATCGGTGTCACCACTTGACCCCTGACCCGTTGTAACTGACTTTGTTAGGTTTCTGTCAACCCAATTTGTGTTATAGTAATTGGCTTTTGCGGCAAAAATTGCAGAATTAAAGTTAAGTCCACCTTCAAAGCTTATGAATTTTTCATTTGCAGGATCAGTTGCAACATAACCATCAACATCGATAACATTGTCCATGATTGGTGCTTTTTCGACATAACCTGCATTCGCAAATACACTTAATCCATCTGAAAGAGTGAACATAGCTCCACCTTTATACTGCATAGCAGAGATTGGATCAGCTTCTACAATTGCATCTTCAACAGTGAAATGATTCTGATAAGAATATGCAATTGATGACCATCCAGCCATACCATAAGCAGATAGCGGACCTGCTTCATAAGCACCCTGCCCAAAAAAACCAATCCAGTCGACAGTGGTGTTGTTATGGTATGCAATGATATCGCCAAGTTCTACACGTTTTCCATTTGGATGGTTCTCATCGGCATAATCCATGTAATAATCACCACCCATTAGATCGCGGACTTCACGAGCATGCTCAATACCAGCAGAACGCCAGTCAAGCCCAAACTGCAATTTAATTGCACTACTTAGATCATAGTTTAATTTTGAAATCAAACCAATTGTGCTTTGGCGATTAATACTGTTTCTTAATATACCGACGGATTGATTATTCCCATCACCGTGCGTACGTGGAAGCGCTGTTTTATCAACATAAACTGTATCCTCAGTACCAGAGTTGTATGCGATAAGTGTATTCCAATCTCTTACCCAGGGTGAACGTCCATAATAAAACTTGTAATCATCATCGCCAAGCGTTCCATCAGCGTCCAAAGTTGGGATTTTTCCGTATGTACCAGTACCACCACCTGAGCCACCAGACCAGTATAAGATTGAGGACAATCTCATTTGATTGTTTATAGTTAAGTAATGGTTCAGATTAACCAATGGTTTATGGAAGTAATTTTCTCTTTCATTAAGAAAGTCAGGATCATGACGATCAACTGTACGTGCACCGTACATGTACCAGTATTGTTTTCCTTTGTATGAAGCATCTACTGGAGCCCAATTTTGATTGAAGTAGCGGCCAAATTCTACACCACCAGCTTCACCTTCATCGCGAAATTTTCCATCATCTGCAACAGCAGCTTCGTCATAGCCCTCAATAGATGTAGCAAATTCAGAATCATAAGCCCCAAGATTCTGTTTGTAAAGATTTTGACCATGACGCTGTGGGGCACCAATTGCATATAGTTCGAACCGATTCGCATCATTCATTGCATAACTGGCCCCAAAATAGTAAGCCCATGCATCTGTCCAAGTTTTATCGATAATACCTTCACCAGTTTTACGTACAATTGTTGAACTGAAGGCAAACTTATCTGCTATTAAACCAGTGTTGAAATTCAAGGTGGATTTTAGAAAGCCCCCAGCTCCTATTTCTTGTTTGAATTTTCCTCCGGCTTTCAAGAGTGTTGGATCTGTGATGATGTTCATGGTACCACCAATAGATGGAGTGGCGAGATTAACGGCACTTAAACCGCGTTGCATCTGGATAGAAGATGTGGCATCGCCAACACCATCCCAGTTGGACCAGTATACCCATCCATTTTCCATATCGTTCTGTGGTACACCATTAATCATAACTGCAACATTGCGCTGATTGAATCCGCGAACATTGATTCTGGCATCTCCGGCGCCACCACCCTGTTGGGTGGCATAAACACTAGGTGTAGTATTCAGAACCATTGGAATATCTTGAGATCCCAGGCGAACCTCCATATCTTCTTTCGAGATGTTGGTATATGCAACCGGCGTTCTCTCACCAGCACGTGATGCCAACACTTCTAATGCGCTCAATTCGAGTGCAGATGTTTCAAGCATGAAATCAACCGTAACAGCACCACTAACATTTATGGTCTGGCTTTGAGACGCATACCCAATCATTGAAGCTGTAACAGTATAATTGCCTGCCGACATGTTGTTAATAGTAAAACTACCATTTGCGTCTGCTGCTGCACCCATGGTTGTTCCCTCAACCACTACATTGGCTCCGGCTAAAGCTTCGCCGGTATTTGCATCAGTTACTGTACCAGATACAGTACCCTGAGCGAACAGGACAAATGGGGTTATAAGAACCAACAACAAAGTAGTAAGACGATTCATACGTTTCTCCTTGGTTTCATTATGTGTGAAATGTTTGAAATTTGGACACAGAGATGTATATAGCAATTTTGTCGCGGGGATGACGATGTTTTATTCAATATCTGTCGCTTTTTGTGTCCAGTAAAGACCAGTAAAATTCGCCACATATTGATAGTGTCGCAAGGGAAAACCCGGCACCAATGTTAGATGTTTATGAGTTTAGGATGGGTGCAGTTTCACATTAGAGTTACTGGTGCAATGCAGGACTCGTCATTGTTTTTAGGCGAGTTCACGTAAGATGATACAGGATGATGCTTCAGGGTGGATTCAAATGGAGTCAATAATGGAAGAACAGATGTTGCAGTATTTGTTTTCCAATCCAACCATGATTGAACAAGGTGACGGCCCAGAATCACAGGCATTCTATTATGAATATATGATATTTCTGATTGCGGGGTTGTGGTAATGACTGTGTAGGACAGGATCAGTTTTCCATCAGGATTTCTCCACCTGTCCCACAACCCGGCCATGGGTAATAATTTTCCATCGGGATGACTGATGTAATATGCCTGTCGCTTGTCATCCGTCCGTTTCCATTCGTAGTAACCATCTGCCAGCACGATACAACGGTTACGATGAACGAGGTTTTTAAAGGAAGGTTTCTCCAAAAGTGTTTCAGACCTGGCATTAATCATTCGCGCTGCCATGGATTCATCCCGGGCCCAGTTTGGAATCAATCCCCATCGCATAGGGGTGACAATACGTTTCCCATTGTACACAAGAATGGGTGACACCTGTGTCGGCGCCACATTATAGCTGGGAAAATAGTTGTCTGGGTCCTGCCATTCATCGATGGATAATTCTTCAATGATGGAGAGCATGTCCCGGGTGATTGTTTTACGGCCACACATGGTCAGGGTTCAGTTGACAGTACTCAGTTAACAGTTTTCAGGTGTCAGTTTATGGGGAAATAGATCTGCGAATCCATTGAGCATTTTACCAACTTCGGTACACTGATTCAATAAGGGTCTGGTACTTTCTTTTGACACATATCCCAATCTTTGAGCTATTTCAAGGTGGGTTTCAAGTTCTGCTAATGAACCATAACTTACAGAAAGATGATACAGAAACTCCTTTCGATACTGTCGGGCACTACCTTCGGCGATGTTAGCCGGGATGGATACAACTGCTCGTTGTACCTGACTTATTAACCCAAATCGTTCATGCTTTGGAAGTTGCTTACATAAATCATAGCAGTTTATGACAAGACGTATTCCTTCTTGCCACACTTTCAATTCCTTATATCGACTCATAATTATCCTTTTACAATTCAATTTCAACGTTAAAATATACATTGTGGTACGGTTTCAAGACATGGGTAACACAGGAATGTCAATACAAAGGTAACAC
>CAYFMT010000002.1:0-216679 GCA_964344305.1 uncultured bacterium
TATCACCTTAGCTTTTACATCAAAATAGTCCGGCTAATTAAAAAACTAAACACATACGTTGCAATATCATCACCAACATTGGTGTAATACACTGTATAGGTAAGTGTGTCCCCTGGTGTAGCGTTAGAACGATCTACCGATTTCGACAACTGTAGTTGAGGTCCAAAAACCTGGACAGGTGCAGTGAATCCTGTTGGAAATGAATAGTTTTCAGTGTCCCAGACGGTTACACTGTTTTCATACATTCCTCGAGTAAACCCAACCTGCACATCAAATGTAAATGTTAAGGTTTGACCAGCGTTGAGACTCCAATAGCCATCCCAGGATAACTGATTCCCATTTATATCCGGATCACTATTGATGAATCCACCTACAGACCCTGTTATATAAGTAAATGGGTATGGTAAATCGTCAATAATTGTATCTACAGTTCGTATTCCATCGTTGTGATGGTGTCCATGTCCGCACCCACTATTCCCATGATTATTGGTTAGGGAAACCGTATATGTAACAATCGATCCTGTTGTGACAGAATCATTGGAAACTGTTTTAACAACAATAATCCCATTTTCTTCTTCGTCATCATCATCGTCATCATCATCACCCCAGCCGTTGCCGTCATCATCATCATCGTCATCGTCATCACCCCAGTCGCTGCCATCATCATCGTCGTCATCATCATCACCCCAGCCGTTGCCCCTTCCATGTCTTCCATTTTGATAAGGTCCAGACATGGTTAAGGAAGTTTCAATGAACCAATCACCATTTTCACCATGGGTTTCATAATTATAAGAAATGCCCTTGACCCAACCACTTGTCGAATCGAAACCTTTAAGAGGGGATATAAATGTTTCGACACCAAAATCTCTAACCGAGGAGTTATCAATTAAGGTTTTCAACGTCTTTGGGTTTTGGGTCAAGGGCTGATTTTGAAAGGATGTATATAGAATAGCGCTTCCATAGGGGATGGAATCACTCGATGTATATGCCATAACGGGCGCAATTTGCCCGTCAATTGTCTTTTGATTATAAAAGGTGTTGCTGCTGAGTGATGATGCAAACCATCCAATCACCAACAGGACAACTTTGATGTATGTGCCGATATGTCTTAGTCTCAAAATTAAAACACATAAGCAATACCGTGATTTGGATGCACTTCACCTACAAGTGCGCTCGGAAAATTTTGCCGGATGGCTTACCTCTCAAATACGTGGTATTTACTTATGTTCCCCTCTAAATACCGCGAGGAAAATACAATTGGAAACAGGAATTATAATACACTATTTATACTAGCGGGATACCGTGTGACATGTAACCATCACCTATATGGTGTATCGCTTATACTCTATTTATATTATAGGATATTTTGGTCCTGTATTCGCCATTATGGCAGATTCTATATTTAAATCCTATAAAACTAATTATTTAGAATTATTCGTCGCAATGGTTCAATATACCTGGGATTTTTTCCAAGGACATTATAAGAAAACAATGCAATACCCGGAAACCGTGTTATTCTAGTATATTTAATCTTGTCAGCAGCATCCGGTGCTTTTTGGTTGTAAGTAGCGACACCCATGATTATTTGTTTGCGGTATTTTTCCGGTAAATTATCGTAAATAATATCGATATTTTTAGCAAACCCCCTCAGGCTAGTTGTATAATTCATTGGCAGGGCCCAGTCCAGGTAACCTGCTGCAAGCCAGACATCCCACTCCTGGTGAAATCTATCCCTGGCTTCATACAAGTTCGGCTTGACTGCTGCTGACAGAATACAATCCGGTCTAACCTCTTCGATCATTTTATGTGTCTTCTTCACCAAACTGGTAACGGATTGTCTCTTGTAATCTCCCCAGCGAGATAACTTGGCAGCAAACTGGTGGTCAGATGAACCGGAAAAACGTTTTGATGATAGAAATAGTGAAGGATTCTCCCCTGAAGAGTTTGCATATTTCTGTAAAGCCTTCTCATTCTGGCCATATTGCGAATCTTTGTACCGAACGTAGTCCAGGTGCAACCCGTCAATATCATATTTAGCCACTATTTCCCTGAACACAGCCACAAGGTGATTATTTACATCGGGATGATGTGGTGCAAGGTAGATCCCCTCATCCTTGCCATTTCCATTTCGGTATTTTTCAAGCAATGCCAATGGTTTTGTCGTAGATCCATCTGTATCAAACCAGTCTGGATGCTTAAAGAATAGATGCTCATTGGTATAGGGTACCTGTCCCGCAGACCATAATACGTACACATTGACCCAGGCATGGACTTTTATCCCGGCTTCATGTGCATAGGAAATCATGGTTTCCAGTGGATCAAAATCATCATTGCGTAGTAAAGCACTTCTCGGGACGAGTGATGAAGAATAAAATGCATCTCCCCGTCCACGAACCTGCACAATGAGATTGTCAATCCCATTGGCTTTTGCAAAATCCACCACATCAGCGATATTTTTCTCAGACAGGATTGAATTCCGCACTACCCACATGCACGTATGGTCAAATGTTTTAGCAGTCAGTGCTTTGGGGGAAAAAAGAAGGGCAACAATGATTGTTGCCCTTAATACAGTTTGAATCACGTATCTCAAATCAAATCATGAGTTATTCTGTGGATTCAGCCTTCGCCTTCTTTTCTTTTGGCTTTGCTCCTTCATCACCAACACCTTCCATATCCACCAATTCAATCATGGAGACAGCAGCGCGATCGTTGTCACGAAACCCAAGTTTGGTGATTCTGGTATACCCACCAGGTCTATCGGCATAGACGGGTGCAATATCATGGAAGAGGGTATGAACCACATCTTTGTGCTTGATACTCCTCAACACCATCCTGCGAGCATGAAGATCGCCGCGCTTGGCAAATGTGATCAGTGGTTCAATAAACCGCCGAAGTTCTTTTGCACGAGCATGGGTGGTTTTAATCCTCTTATGCTCAATCAATGAACTTGCCATATTCGATAGCATCGCACTACGATGTGATTTTGTGCTAAGTCCAAGTTTTTTTGTGGATTTCCGATGACGCATTTTTACACTTCTTCTGTTAAATATTGATCAACTTCCATTCCAAAATGGAGGCCCATTTCATCCAGTTTTTCAACCAGCTCTGTTAATGATTTGCGACCGAAGTTTTTATACTTCAGCATTTCATTTTCTTCCTTATTCACCAATTCGTGAATGTATTTAATGCCGGCTGCTTGAAGACAATTGAAACTACGAACCGATAATTCCATTTCATCTATGGTGGATCGTAACAGCTTGCGTGTAGCAAGTGTTTCTTCACTAAGATTGTCAGATACCTCAAGCACTTCCGGTTTACTGAGACTCTCTACGACTGATAGATGTGACTTCAAAACCGATGCAGAATAGCTCAAAGCATCAATAGGACTGATGGATCCATCCGTATTTATTTCCAGTGTCAGAGCTTCATTTGATTCTTTTTCTCCGGGAAGAGAACTGACATTGTATGTAACATTCGTAACAGGATTAAAAATACTGTCAATTGCAATCATTCCAATTGGAGAATTGGGCAGTATATTTTCATCTGAAGGTACATATCCTTTACCAATACCAATGCGAATTTCAATTTCCAGAATACCCTTATCATTGACATCGGTTATGTAATGATCCGGGTTCAGAATTTCAAACTGATCACTGGCAGCCTGTATATCTGCAGCGGTGAAGGTACAGGGACCCTCAAGCTTTATCATGACCCTGTCTGGATTATTATCCATAAGCTTGAATCGGACACCCTTTAAATTCATAATGATATCGGCAACATCTTCACGTACACCTTCCAGCGTAGCAAATTCGTGCTGTACTTCCTCGATTTTAATATTGGTTATTGCAGCACCTGGAATACTGGTAAGCGCCACACGCCTTAATGCATTACCAAGTGTAACACCATATCCACGTTGTAACGGTTTCAGTACAAATCGTCCGTTTGTATCATTCGAGGTTAATGTTTCAATTCCAATATTGAAGTCTAGATCGTTAGCCATAAAATAAGTTCCCTGTCGTTTATTTAGAGTAAAGCTCTACAACTAATTGTTCGTTGACTGTCAGATTCATTTGATCCCGTTCAGGAATCGCTATGAACGTACCGGACATCTTTGCTTTATCCAGTTCAAGCCAAGGTAATTCAATGTCCCCTTTAATTCTTCTCATGGACTCCAGGATAATATCCATCTTCTTGCTTTTACTTCTAACCTGGATAACATCTCCAGGCCTAACATGGAAAGAAGGAATATTCACAGAACGACCATTCACAATAAAATGCCGATGACTGACCATTTGCCTTGCAGCTGGTCTTGATGGAGCAAATCCCAGGCGATACACTACATTGTCCAATCTACTTTCAAGAAGTTGCAGCAGGTTTGTACCGGTCTCGCCAGCCATTTTATCCGCTTTCTTGAAATAGTTACGAAATTGCTTTTCCAGCAGCCCATACATAAACTTGATCTTTTGCTTCTCGTTGAGCTGGATTCCATAATTTGAGAGACGTCGTCTTCTTGACTGTCCATGCTGTCCTGGTGCATAGGGTTTTTTATTCAGCAATCGATCGTATTTAGAATTGCCAAATATATTTTCTCCAAACTTGCGGACCAGTTTACCTCTGGCTCCATTAAACTTTGCCATGCATCAAACTCCTGATTATACGCGGCGGCGTTTTGGCGGACGACACCCATTATGCGGTAAGGGTGTTACATCCTTAATTGATGTAATATTTAATCCGGCTACTGCGAGCGATCGAATGGCAGATTCACGACCTGCGCCTGGACCTTTCACACGCACTTCAACATTTGATAACCCCAGGGATATGGCTTCAGCAGCTGCATTTTCTGCTGCCTGTGAAGCCGCATAAGCTGTGCTTTTCCGAGACCCCTTGAAACCAGATGTTCCAGCTGTTGCCCAGGAAACCACATTTCCGAACTTATCAGTCAATGTAATATGGGTATTGTTAAACGTCGCTTTAATATGGGCAACCCCGGATGGGTCAACACTGCCCTTCTTTTTCTTTTTCCGTTTAACGTCGGTACGTTTAGCCAATGAATAATCCTTTCTTGCCTATTTGCGGCCCAGACCAATTGTCCGCTTGCGTCCTTTTCGTGTCCGCGCATTAGTTTTTGTTCGCTGACCATTTGCTGGTAAACCTTTTCTATGACGAATACCTTTGTAACTGCCAATATCCTTTAATCGCTTGATATTCATAGCGACAACGGATCTGCTTTCACCTTCGACTTTTACGTCAAGTTCCGCGATAGCGTTACGAAGAGAAGTAACCTCTTCTTCTGACAGGTCATTCACGCGCATTTCCTGGTTTACACCAGCTTTGTCACATATTTCTTTAGCTGTGGTTAAGCCAATACCATAGATATACCGAAGTGAATACGGTACTTTTTTATCTCGTGGAATATCAATTCCGGCAATACGTGCCATTGAGACTCCTAGCCTTGTCTTTGTTTATGTTTAGGATTTTCACAAATCACCAGAACCACACCTTTGCGTCTGATGATCTTGCATTTGGAACACATTTTTTTAACAGATGGACGAACTTTCATAATATTCCTACTTCTGACGGTACGTTATACGTCCCCGTGTCAAATCATATGGAGACACTTCGAGCGTAACTGTATCTCCCGGTAATATTTTGATGAAGTGCATACGCATTTTCCCACTTACATGGGCCAGCACTTCATGCTTATTACCACCAATGTCAATTTCAACTCGAAACATTGCATTTGGCAACGTTTCCTTAATAATGCCATCAATTGTGATGGGTTTTTCTTTAGCCATGATTTATCCCTACGCTCAGAATTTTCGGCCCATTATCCAGAATAGCAATGGTATGCTCAAAATGAGCACTCATGGATCCATCCTTCGTGCGAACAGTCCATCCATCACCGTCTGTCACAATTTCCTTTTTTCCCATGTTAATCATGGGTTCGATGGCTATTACCATTCCATGTTTTAGCGGGTGTCCCCGTCTTGGTTGACCATAATTTGGGACCTGCGGTTCTTCATGCAATTGAGTGCCAATTCCATGCCCCACAAGTTCTCTCACAACAGAATAACCATGACCTTCCACGTATGACTGGATAGCATGACCAATATCGGAAACAAAGTTTCCTGCTCTTGCAGCTTCAATTCCTTTATACAGAGATTTCTGGGTTACATGCATCAATTGTTTTTTTTCTTCATTGATTTCACCCACTGCAAATGTTCTTGCAGAATCCCCATAATAACCATTTTTTTCTGCACCACAGTCGATCCCAATAATCTGACCTTCTTTCAGTTCAACCTCTCTTGGGATTCCATGGACCACTTCATCATCTACTGACATACAAAGAGTACTGGGAAATCCCATGTACCCTTTAAAAGCCGGTCGGGCATCCTGAGAACGAATAAAATCCTCAGCCATTGAATCCAGCTCCAGCAGTGAAACACCGGGTTTCACATGGTTTTCCAGCAAATTGAGCGTGTCCGCTACAATTTGACAACTGCGAGCAATGAGCTCGATCTCGCGTTCAGACCGGATCGCAACCATGGTTACATCCGCCGACGACCGCGGATTTTACCTTTTGACAAAAAGCCGTCATAATGCCGCATCATTAGATGCGACTCAATTTGTTGTAATGTATCCAGTGCAACACCCACGATGATTAATAAGCTGGTTCCTCCAAAAAATGAGGCCAGATCATACCCAATTCCCGCCGCTTTCATAATGGCGTAAGGTGCCACAGCGATTAGTGCGAGGAAAATCGATCCCGGTAGTGTCACACGGGTTAAAATATTATCAATGTATTCTGCGGTTTTCTTTCCAGGTCTTACACCGGGAATAAACCCACCCTGTTGCTTCATGGTTGATGAAACCTGAACAGGGTCAAAAGCTATAGCCGTATAAAAATAGGTGAAGAATACAATAATAGATCCAAATACGAGCCAGTAAAATGGGTGATCAAAAGAAAACCATCTCATAACACTCTGCATAAATTCGTATTCACTGAAAAATGTAGCAATAGTTGTCGGGATAAACATGATAGATTGGGCAAAAATAATGGGCATAACACCGGCCGTATTTACACGGAGAGGAATATGAGTTGATTGACCACCATATACTTTTCTCCCTACAACACGTTTGGCATACTGAACCGGGATCTTACGGGTTCCCTGGGTTAAACGAATAACGATGCCAACAATAACAATAAAAATAGTAAAAAGAATAAACTCTGATAAAATGGATCGGACACCCTCGCGAATCAATGTGATTTCGCTAATAACCACATTGGGGAATCTTGACATAATACCAATCATAATGATGAGAGAGATTCCATTTCCGATTCCGCGCTCTGTAATTCTCTCACCCAACCACATCAAAAGAACAACACCCGTCACCAGACTGACCATGGCAGTGAATGTAAACACGAAACCAGGGTTTGGAATTACCGGTACGGTTACTCCGCCTACATTTGCCGTCATGCTCTTCAGAAATATGGTGACACCATAAGACTGCATTAACCCGATAAAAACGGTTCCATAGCGAGTAATCTGAGTGATCTTTTTCCGTCCCTCTTCACCTTCTTTCTGCAATCTCTGGAAATAAGGGACAACTGACCCCATGAGCTGAATGATAATGGATGCAGATATGTAGGGGATGATTCCCAGTGCAAAGAGAGTGGCTTTCTGGAATGCTCCACCGGCAAACAAATCATATAACCCAAAAAGTGTATTGGAGAAATTTTGTATGGCTGCACCAAGTGCTTCTCCATTTACGCCCGGGATTGGAACATGAGCACCTATTCGCACTACTATAAGGATACCAAACGTAAAAAGTATACGTTTACGTAATTCGGGAATATTAAAGATATTTTGAATCTTATCAATCACAGGACGTTCGCACTGCCTCCCTGTTTTTCAATTTTTTTAATGGCTCCAGCGCTAAAAGCATCTGCAGTAATATTTACAGCACGTCCGATCTCCCCGTCACCCAACACTTTGACGGGTTTATAAGGAGAACGAATGAGACCGTTTTCATACAATACCTGAGAATCAACTGTATCACCATCTATTTTATCCACTGATGTCAGGTTTACAATCTGATATTCTTTCTTAAAAAGATGATTGGAAAAACCACGTTTTGGTACACGTCTGGCAAGTGCCATCTGACCACCTTCAAACCAGGCACGTTTCTTGTTCCCACTTCTTGATCCAGCCCCTTTGTGACCACGACCAGACGTTTTTCCAAGACCGGTTCCTGGTCCTCTACCACGACGTTTGGTATCTTTTTTTGACCCTTCAGCGGGCTTTAAATCGCCAAGTTTCATTACAATTCCTCAACCTTCAACAGGAAATCAATTTTTCGTACCATGCCACGAATCGATGGCGTATCTGTATGCTCAACAGTGTGATTTAATCGCTTAATACCAAGAGCTTCCAGCGTCTTGCCAAATTTCTTATTGTGTCCAATCAGGCTTTTTACCTGGGTGATTCGTAACGTTTTGTTTGCTGATTTTTTTGGCATATCAATTAAAAACTTCTTTTATGGTTATTCCACGCTTTCCTGCCACGGATACAGCATCCTGCAGGTTGATCAGAGCATCCATGGTGGCACGTACAACATTTAATGCGTTATTTGAACCAAGTCTTTTTGTGAGAATGTTGTGAATCCCGACCTGCTCCATAACGGCACGAACTGCTGCCCCTGCAATAATACCTGTACCTGGTGATGCCGGTTTTAACATCACGCTGCTGGCACCATACTTACCAATGATTTTGTGTGGAATCGTCCCGTTAATCACAGGAACTTTCACGATACTCTGCTTCGCATTTTCCTTGGATTTATTGATGGCAGCGATAACCTCATTTGCTTTTCCCAGTCCAACACCAACGTGTCCTTTTCCATCGCCAATGACAACCAGTGCAGTAAACCGAAAACGTTTACCTCTGGATGTTACCTTTGCTACCCGTTTAATTCGGACAACTATTTCTTCTTGTAAATCTAATTCAGCTGGATTGATCATCTGATTTCCGAGTCTCCACAATTAAAAGGATAAGCCACCTTCACGCGCCGCATCCGCAAGGGCTTTCACACGACCGTGATAGGTAAATCCATTTCTATCCAATACTACTTTTTCAATTTTCTTTGCTTTCGCGCGTTTAGCCAGTTCTTTTCCAACAAGCACACTGGAATCTGTTTTGGTTCCAGCTTTCTCTACCGCAGACCGTATGGCTTTATCCAATGTGGATACAGCCACAATGGTATTGCCATTAAAGTCATCAATAATCTGAGCTTCAATATGCTTGTTGCTTCGAAATACGCATAAACGAGGTCTTTCAGGATGGAACCTTGCCACACCTTTGCTTCGATTCCTGTTACGGGATAAACGTGCGATTTCTTTTTTTGATTTTGCCATCCTAGCTACCTACAGTTTTACCCTGTTTAATTTTTACATATTCATCCTTGTAGCGAATCCCTTTACCCTTGTAAGGCTCCGGTTTTCTAAACGAACGAATTTTTGCTGCAACTTCACCCACGAGCTGTTTGTCTATTCCGGATACGGTAATCTCTGTCCGTTTAGCTTCGAGTGTGATCCCTTCAGGTGGGTCAAAGATGATATCATGAGAATAACCAAGCTGTAAAATCATTCGATTATTCTCCACTGTTGCCTGGAACCCCACACCTCTGATTTCTAACTCTTTTGCATACCCCTGTGAAACACCTTCTATTGCATTTGCTACGAGCTGTCTCATGGTACCATGCAATGCACGGTGCTTCCGTGAATCCGAATTCCTTGTTAATGCAATAGCATTTTCATTCTGTGCAATCTGAACATCAGGATGCATTTCAACTTCTAATTGCCCCTTTGGACCGCTGACCTTAACCAACGCATCCTGAATGGCAACGCTAACACCATCGGGTAGCTGAATAGGATTTTTACCAATTCTTGACATATATACTTACCAAACGTTGCAAAGTAGTTCACCACCAACATTCAAACGATTGGCAGCCTTATTTGACACAACACCTTTTGATGTGGATAGAATTGAAATACCCAGTCCATCCAAAACTCTTGGTATTTCATTGGCACCCACGTAAATCCTGCATCCCGGTGTACTGACTCTTTTTAGACCCGAAATAACAGGTTTTCCATTGTAGTCATATTTTAAAAAGATGCGGATATTTTCTTTATTACCTTCGGCAATAAAGAGAAAATCTTCAATATACTTTTCTTCTTTTAATACAAAGGCAAGACGCTTTTTCATGTTGGAGGAAGGAATATCCACCCAACGTTTGTCCGCTGCCATTGCATTACGAATCCGTGTTAAAAAATCTGCAATTGGATCTGTCATTGACATCCGAATAATCTCCTTACCAACTCGCCTTCGTTACACCAGGGATTTCGCCACGCAGTGCCATTTCCCTGAAACATAATCTGCACAATCCAAACCGACGGATATATCCATGTGGACGTCCACATTTAAAACAGCGGTTATACCGTCTTGAAGAAAATTTTTCTTTTCTTTTCGCTTTAACGATTAATGATTTTTTTGCCATTAAGCTGCCTCAGCTTCTTCTACTTTTTTAACAGGTTTTTCACGCAATGGAAGCCCGAATTCTTTTAACAGCCAGTATGCTTCATCATCCGTTTTTGCTGTAGTGGTGATAGAAACATTCATCCCGCGAATTGCATCAATTTTATCATAGTCAATCTCGGTAAACACAATTTGTTCTTTAATACCAAAATTAAAATTTCCCCGTTTATCAAAGGATTTAAACGAAAGTCCGCTGAAGTCACGAGTACGCGGTAACGCAATAGAATTTAACCGTTCAAAAAACTCATACATTCTATTTGATCTCAATGTCACTGTACACCCAACTGGAAATCCCTTGCGAATTTTGAAATTCGAGATATCCTTCTTTGATCGAGTTACAACCGCTTTTTGTCCGCTGATCAATGTTAACTCTTCCAGTGCACTTTCCAGAGCCTTTGCATTGGTTTTAGCATCACCAATACCGTAATTCAAATTTATTTTTGTCAGCTTTGGTACTTCTGAAATACTGGAATACCCAAATCGTTTCATCAGGTTTGGAACGATGGATTCCTTATACAATGACTTGTATGAAGGGATATAAGAATCAGTCTTCTTGGTACTTTTTTTCGTTGTTTTCTTCGCTGTTTTCTTTTGTTCTGCCATGTTAGTTCTCTATTTCCTGACCCGTTTTCTTAGAGACCCTGACCTTGGTTCCATCCTCAAGGATTTTGTACCCAATTCGGGTAGCTTGCCCTGCATGGATTACCATAATATTCGACACATGGATCGAGGCTTCTTTTTCCACAAATCCACCTGCCTGATTCTGTTGAGATGGACGTGTGGCACGTTTAATGAAGTTAATCCCCTCGATCAATACTCGATCATTTTTTGGAAACACATGAAGCACTTTACCCTCTTCACCTTTATGGTTTCCACTAATGACCCGGACAGTCATACCTTTTTTGACAAACATTATAATACCTCCGGTGCCATGGACACAATTTTCATATAGCCACTGTCTCTAAGTTCACGAGCAACCGGTCCAAAAATACGTGTTCCTCTTGGTTCCCCTGCAGTGTTGAGCAATACGGCAGCATTGTCATCAAACCGAATATAGGATCCATCCTGTCGACGCACTTCTTTTTTCGTACGAACGACAACGGCACGGGTAACCTGACCCTTTTTCACCATGCCTCCAGGGATGGCGCTTTTCACCGTTACGACAACGATGTCACCAACGGAAGCATATCGTCTTTTACTCCCACCGAGTATCTTGAAACACAGGACTTCTTTGGCGCCTGTGTTGTCTGCTACTTTTAATCTTGTTTCTTGCTGAATCACGTCATTTATCCAATTTTTTGAGATTCACGAACAATTTCGCTTACCTGCCATCGTTTATTCTTACTCATTGGACGAGTATGTGAAATCTTTACCAGATCACCTTCACTGGGAACAATTGCACCGACATGGGCCATATATTTCTTATTTCTTCTAATATATTTTTTGTATATCGGATGCCGTACTTTCCATGAAACATTTACAACCACGGTTTTATCCATCTTATCGCTGACGACTTCACCCACCAGGGTTTGCCTTTTTCGTGTATCAGCCATTCTATTCACCATCCTTTGTCTCACGAATTCCCAGTTCGTATTCCCTCAGCACGGTTTTAATCTGTGCGATTTCTTTTTTCAATTTTCCAATTTGCAATGGATCCTCAAGTTGCTGAAGTGCTTTTTGAAAACGCAAATTCCGTAGCGCCTCAACATTGTCCTGAAGCTTCACTTCGAGCTCATTTACGGTCATTTCTTTTAACATTGTCTGCTTCATGGCCGTTATAACTCCCTGCGCTCAACAACTTTGGTTTTTATGGGCAACTTGTAACTGGCATTGCGAAATGCTTCATCTGCCTGTTCTCTCGTTACCCCTTCAATTTCGAACAATATTCGTCCAGGTTTTACATTGGCCACCCAGTACTCCGGTGCACCTTTACCTTTACCCATTCGAGTTTCAGCCGGTTTTGCAGTAATGGGTTTATCCGGGAAAATACGAATCCACATTTTTCCAATTTTTCTTACAACCCTTGCAATTGTAATACGTGCAGACTCAATCTGTCTTGCAGTAATCCAACCCGGTTCCATGGCCTTCAAACCATAACTTCCGAAGGCAACATAATTGCCACGCATGGCCATTCCTCTTCGGTGTCCACGGTGATGACGGCGGTATTTAATTTTCTTCGGTTCTAACATAATTATTTACTTTTGTGCATTACACCATTACAAATCCACACCTTGATTCCAATAACACCATAAGTTGTATGTGCTTCAGTAAGGTGATAATCGATATCGGCTCTCAATGTGTGTAAGGGTACTTTCCCTTCCATGAATTTTTCACTTCGTGCAATTTCTGCACCCCCGAGTCTTCCAGCCACATTGATACGGATACCTTCCGCTCCCATGCGCATGGTAGATTGAATGGTTTTATTAACGACTCGACGATATGAAATCTTTTTAATTAACTGGTGGGCAATATTGGCGCCCACTAGCGCTGCATCCAATTCAGGTCTTTTTACTTCAGAAATATTGATCTGGATGTCTTTATTGGTCAGCTGCTTTACTTCACGCTTCAATCGTGCAACCTCTTCCCCACCTTTACCGATAACGATCCCAGGTCTTGCTGTGTGAATGGTAACAGTCACAACTTTAGACGTCCTGGCAATATCCACTTTGGATATTCCGGCATTTGGAAGACGTGCTGCCAAATATTTTCTGATCTGAACATCTTCTTCAAGCTCAGATGCAAATGTTTCTTTTGGAGAAAACCAGTTTGAACGCCAATCCTTTGTTACGGAAAGACGAAATCCCACTGGATGTGTTTTCTGACCCAAAATTCCTCCGACTAGTTTTCGTCACTAACGACGATCGTTAAATGCGCAGATGGTCTACGCAGTCTGGATGCCCTACCCATGGATGCAGCGCGAAACCGCTTCATTGCCGGTCCACCATCCACGTAAGCTTCCTTGATATTCAATGATTCAGGATCCATGGTTTTATCATCGGCTTTCACCATCAGGTTTGCTACTGCAGATCGCAATGTTTTCTCAATGGTTTCCGCTGCTTTTTCAGGCGAGAAATGCAACATATTCAATGCAATCCCAACATTTTTTCCTCTAATAGAATCAAGCGTTTTTCTCACTTTTCTTGGGGATTGACGTATATAGCGATGTTTTGCTGATGCTTCCATGATTATTTCTTTCTATCTCCTGAGTGCATCCTAAATGTTCTTGTTGGGGCAAATTCACCCAACTTGTGACCGACCATATTTTCATAAATATAGACTGGAATAAATTTATTTCCATTATGTACTGCCAGGGTATGACCTACGAATTCCGGTGTAATCATGGAACGACGTGACCACGTTTTTATCACTTTCTTTTTGCCGGCATCATTCATTGCTTGAACTTTCTTCACCAGCTTATCATTAACGTAAGGTCCTTTTTTTAATGAACGAGGCATTCTATTTTCTCCTCTTCACAATTAAGTCGTTCGATTTTTTCTTCCGTTTGCGCGTTTTAAATCCTTTTGAAGGCTGTCCCCAGGGAGAACGTGGATGCCCACCACCGGATGTTTTACCTTCACCACCACCCATTGGATGATCCACGGGATTCATGGCAACACCACGAACCGTTGGTCGCTTTCCTAACCAACGTGAGCGCCCTGCTTTTCCGGAAACAACCTGCTCATGAGTCCTGTTACCGACCTGACCCAGAGTTGCAATACAATTCTCATTTATCATGCGAATTTCTCCTGAGGGGAGCTTCACAGTAGTCATCCCACTATCATGTGCCATAATCTGAGCCACAGCTCCCGCTGAACGAACCATTTGTCCACCTTTTCCAGGAATAAGCTCAACATTATGGACAAACATACCACTTGGAATGGCTTTCAATGGTACAGCGTTTCCAACTTTTAGTGGGGCATTGTCTCCGGACAACACGTCATCACCAACCTTTAAGCCTACCGGCGCAAGCATGTACCGCTTTTCTCCGTCTACATAATGAATCAAAGCAATATTTGCTGATCTATTTGGATCATATTCAATGGTTGCAATTTTTCCTGGAATTCCATGCTTGTTTCTTTTAAAGTCAATAATCCGATAACGTCTTCTATGACCTCCGCCTTTATGACGACAGGTTATTCTACCGGTATTGTTGCGTCCACCAGTCTTTCTAAGCGCTACTGTCAGTGACTTTTCTGGCTTATCTGTAGTAATATCACTAAAATCTGGACGCGTGGCAAATCTGCTTCCTGGTGTGACGGGTTTTAGTTTACGTATGCCCATAACTATAACTCTCCTTCACCCTTTAACAGATCTATCTTATATCCATCTTTTAACGTAACAACTGCTCGTTTCCAATCAGATCTTTTACCCTGTGTTCTAATCGTCCGACCGCCACTTCTCACTGTCATTTGCTTTGCTTTTCCTCTGCGATTCATGGTGGCAACTTTCTCAACCTTCACATCAAAAAGCATTTCAACAGCAGTCTTAATGGTAATCTTATTCGCATCAGGCTTTACCTGAAAAGCATATTTGCGCTGCGTTTCCTCTAAGACGCTCATCTTTTCTGTAAAAAGCGGTCGAATAATTGTATCTCGAATATCAGACATGTTAATTCTTTACCGTTAACTGTTCATTTAAAAGTGAAAGTCCATTTTTATCAAAAACAAGGACTTCATTATCCAGAAGATCATAAGCACTGGCTTCCACTGAAGTCATCACATTTACGTTGGGAATATTTCTTGCGCTCATGAACAGGTTATCATTTACGGACCCTGTTAACAGGGTAACTTTCTTTCCGTCAAGCCCGAGTTTTTTCAGTAAATCTGAAAGTAGCTTAGTCCTGGGTTGATCCAAGTCAATGGCATTCAAGACAACAATGGCATCATTTTTTGCCTTGCTGGAAAGAACACTTCGGCGTGCAATCTGCTTCATTTTTTTAGGAAGAGATTTCTTATACAAATGTGGTTCAGGACCAAAAACGGTTCCTCCACCTTTCCAGATGGGTGAACGTGTGGATCCAGCTCGTGCAACACCACGACCTTTCTGGCGCCATGGTTTTTTACCACCACCTCTTACCATACCACGAGATTTCGCAGCATGCGTACCCTGTCTCATGTTCGAAAGTTCGGTTTGAATTGTCTGGTGGACGACCGCCTCATTCGGCTCAACACCGAATACGGATTTATCCACTTTTACTTTTGAATCGTTAGATCCATCCAATTTTTTTACTTGAAATTCCATACCAGTTATTTCGTAATGGTTATATACCCGTTATTTGCACCAGGAACAGCACCTTTGATATATATCTGATTTTTGTCAGAATCGATGCCGACTACCTCCAGATTTGTTGTGGTAATCTTTTTATTCCCAAAATGCCCAGCCATTTTCATCCCTTTGAAAACCCGTGAAGGATCAGATGCCTGTCCAATGGAGCCCGGGTGACGAAGGTATTCGCTTTGACCATGAGTCACATTTTGTCTCTGGAAATTGTGACGTTTAATTACACCTGCAAATCCACGACCTTTTGATGTTCCACTCACAGCCACTCGATCACCAGCTTTAAAAAGTGTGACTGTAAATTCCTGGCCGGGTTTATAATCAAATCCAGGAACAGTTTGAAATTCTGCTACGACCTTTTTGGGTGTCACACCTGCTTTATCAAAATGACCTTTTTGGGGTTTGGTTGTGTGCTTGTCCTTTCGTTCGTCAAATCCCACCTGGACAGCGACATACCCATCATTTTCTTTAGTTTTAACCTGTGTCACAATGCAGGGACCAGCTTCTACAACTGTCACGGGTAATACTTTCCCCGAGTCATTGTAGATTTGTGTCATACCAATTTTTTTACCGATTAACCCACGCATTTTTACACCTTTATTTCAATATCCACACCAGCAGGCAAATCCAGCTTCATGAGCGATTCAACCGTTTTTGGTGTTGAATTCAGGATATCCACTAAACGCTTGTGAATCTTTGTCTGAAATTGTTCACGCGATTTCTTATCGACATGAGGTGACCTAAGCACTGTGTATATTGAACGTTTTGTAGGCAAAGGAATGGGACCAGAGATGATGGCTCCTGTGGATTTTGCCGTCTTGACAATTTTCTCTGTGGATTTATCCAGCAAAGAATGATCATAGGCTTTTAAACTGATTCTGATGGATTGTTTTGCCACGACAGGATTCCTTACTCTACGATCTCCGTTACAACACCAGCACCTACTGTATGACCACCTTCACGGATAGCAAAACGAAGTTCCTTATCCATGGCAATAGGGGTGATCAACTCTACCGATAACTCTACATTATCACCAGGCATAACCATCTCTGTACCTTCCGGTAATGTCGCTACACCTGTCACATCCGTCGTACGGAAGTAAAACTGTGGACGGTATCCATTGAAAAATGGGGTGTGACGTCCACCCTCTTCCTTCTTCAATACATACACATTCGCCTTAAACTTTGTGTGAGGAGTAATACTGCCCGGTTTGGCCAAAACCATCCCGCGACCCAATTCTTCCTTATCCACACCACGAAGCAACAAACCAGCATTGTCTCCAGCCTGCCCTTCATCCAAAATCTTGCGGAACATCTCTACACCCGTACATACGGTCTTACGATTGGCTCCCATTCCAAGAACCTCTAACTCATCACCAACCTTTACAATACCACGCTCAATACGGCCTGTACCCACTGTACCACGTCCTGTAATACTGAATACATCCTCTACCGGCATCAAAAATGGCTTCTCAATGTCTCTCTCAGGTTCTGGAATAAATGAATCACATGCCTCCAATAAATCCTGAATGGATTTCTGTGCATTCTCATCATTTGGATTGTTCAATGCTGTCAAGGCACTTCCCATGATAATTGGGGTATCATCACCAGGAAACTCATACTCATTCAGCAAATCACGTAATTCCATCTCTACAAGCTCTAACAACTCAGGATCATCTACCTGGTCTGTCTTGTTCATGTATACAACGATACTAGGTACATTCACCTGACGGGCCAGCAATACATGCTCACGGGTCTGGGGCATGGGACCATCCGCTGCACTTACCACCAGGATCGCTCCATCCATCTGGGCTGCACCGGTAATCATGTTCTTAATATAATCTGCGTGTCCAGGACAATCCACGTGGGCATAGTGACGGTTTGCCGTCTCATACTCTACATGTGCCGTCTGAATAGTAATGCCTCGCTCACGCTCCTCAGGTGCATTATCAATACTGTCAAATGAACGAACCTCACTCAATCCACGGGCACTCTGTCCCAGTGTGATGGCTGCTGTTAAGGTCGTCTTTCCATGATCAACATGACCAATGGTTCCTATGTTTACATGAGGCTTCGTGCGCTCAAATTTTGCCTTCGACATACGTCCTCCTTAAGACACTTTTCCGTGAACACGTTCAATAATTTCAGCTTCAATGCTGGCAGGCACCTGCTGATAATGAGAAAATTCCATATGGAACACTGCACGACCCTGAGTGATTGATCTCAAATCCGTAGCGTACCCAAACATTCTGCTCAATGGTACAGATGCATTGATTACCTGCGCATCTTTGCGTTGATTCATACCATCGATTTTTCCACGACGCGAATTCACATCACCCATCACATCGCCTAAATATTCATCCGGTGTAACAACCTCTACCTGCATGATAGGCTCCATTAACACAGGAGACGCTTTCTTGCATGCATCCTGAATGGCCATGGAACCAGCAATTTTAAATGCCATCTCCGAACTGTCCACTTCATGATAAGAACCGAAGATCAGCTCAACACGGACATCCTCGATCGGATACCCGGCTTTTACACCGTTTTTTAATGCTTCCCGGATACCATCATTCACCGGGTTGATGTATTCTCGTGGAATCACACCACCCACAATTTTGCTTTCAAAATGGTACCCTTTGCCTGGTTCATTGGGCTCAACGTTGATCACAACATGACCGTACTGCCCGCGCCCACCAGATTGACGCACAAATTTTGTATCAATATTTTCAACAGATTTCGTAATCGCTTCCGTGTAGGCTACCTGCGGTGTACCCACACTTGCCTGAACCTTAAACTCACGAAGCAATCGATCAATAAGAATCTCGAGATGGAGCTCACCCATCCCGGCAATAATTGTCTGACCCGTATCCTGGTTCGTGGACACTTTAAAGGTTGGATCTTCTTCTGCTAATTTTACAAGAGCCTTGGATAAATTATCCTGGTCGGCTTTACTTACAGGTTCGACAGATACTTCAACTACAGGCTCTGGGAAATCCATGGACTCTAGAAGAATATGCTTCTTTTCATCACAAAGAGTATGTCCGGTATTGGTTGTTTTCAATCCAACTGCAGCCACAATCTCACCAGCCAGAACTTCTTCCATGTCCTCGCGTTTATTTGCATGCATCAGCACCAGACGACTGATACGTTCACGTTTTCCAGAGTTTGGATTGTAAATATAGGAACCCTTTTTCAACTGACCTGAATACACCCGTATATAGGTTAAACGTCCCACATAAGGATCTGTCATAATTTTGAAGGCCAGTGCACTAAAAGGCTCATCAATATTTGGTTCCCGAGTCATTTCAATGTCAGAATCATCAGGATCCGTACCATTGACTGCACCAACGTCAATAGGTGATGGCAAGAAATCAACGATAGCATCCAGCAATCTCTGTACACCCTTGTTCTTAAAAGCTGATCCACACATGGCAGGGACAAATGTGTTATCCAGGCAACCTTTTCTAATGGCAGCTTTAATTTCATCAACGGTGATCTCTTCTTCCGCCAGATATTTCTCGAGAAGATGCTCATCGTATGCAGCGGTTTCTTCTATCAGGTGATGGCGATGCTGCTCAGCCTCTTCCAGCATATCATGAGGGATATCGGCATATTCAAATCGTGAACCAAGGGAAGAATCATTGTACAAAATTGCTTTCATAGAAAGCAAATCGATAATCCCTGTAAACATATCGCCGGCACCAATTGGGATTACCAGAGGTAGCGGATTGGCATGCAAGCGAGATTTCATCATATCCATCACATGATAAAAATCAGCACCTACTCGATCCATCTTATTAACGAATGCAATACGAGGGACATTATATTTATCAGCCTGGCGCCAAACAGTTTCACTCTGTGGCTCCACACCACCGACAGCACAAAACACTGCCACAGATCCATCCAGAACACGCAATGAACGTTCAACCTCAACCGTGAAGTCTACATGACCTGGAGTATCAATGATATTTACACGATGATCACTCCAAATACAGGTTGTGGCAGCTGAAGTTATGGTAATACCACGTTCTTTTTCCTGCTCCATCCAATCCATGGTGGCGCCACCTTCGTGAACCTCACCAAGTTTATGGGTGCGTCCTGTATAAAACAGCACCCTCTCTGTCAATGTGGTTTTCCCAGCATCGATATGAGCCATGATACCTATATTGCGGACCTTATCTAATGGAATATGCTTCATCGTTATTTAAATCTTACCGAAAATGGGCAAAGGCTTTATTTGCTTCCGCCATGCGGTGAGTATCATCCTTTTTCTTGATCGCACCACCTTCGCTGTTAGCAGCGGCAATCAATTCTAGTGCAAGACGCTCAGCCATGGGGCGACCTTTACGACCGCGGGCGGCATTTATAAGCCAAAGTGAAGCCAGGTAAAATTGGCGATGCCTAGGTACTTCAATGGGTACCTGATATGTAGCACCACCTATCCGTCGGGATTTGACCTCTAGGAGCGGAGAAGCATTTTCCACTGCTTTTTTAAAGATCTTAATACCTTCGGTTTTTGTTTTCTGATTAACAATATCCATCGAGCCATAAAAAATATGCTCGGCGGCACCCTTTTTACCCCCTTGCATCAAATAATTGACAAATTTGGCCACGGCCAAATCGCCATATACCGGATCCGGTAAAATCTGTCTTCGTTCTGGTCTTCTTCTTCTCATTGCTTATTATTACGCCTTGGGCTTTTTTGCACCGTATCTGGAGCGACTTGTTTTTCTGTCTGCCACGCCCGAAGTATCCAGTGTTCCGCGTACTATATGATAGCGAACACCAGGCAAATCTTTAACACGCCCCCCTTCAATCAGAACAATGGAGTGTTCCTGAAGGTTGTGCCCTTCCCCAGGGATATAGGCAGTGACCTCCATCTGATTTGTCAACCGAACACGCGCTACTTTTCGTAGAGCAGAATTCGGTTTTTTGGGCGTAGTCGTGTATACACGAGTGCATACACCCCGTTTTTGAGGATTCCCTTTTAAAGCAGGTGTTGCAGTTTTCTTAACAACCCGCTTTCTTCCTTTTCTAATAAGTTGGTTTATTGTCGGCATAGCAAATTAATATATAGCCCATTAATTTAACGATGAATTGAAAATACTATCAAACTCTTTTTAGACATTTTTAATGACATTTTTTTGAGCTTTACAGTGTTTCTGAAAGTGTGTCCAGCACAGGTTCATGACCCTCTTTACCTTCCACGAGAATGGACTGTAAATCGGGGAATCCCGTTCCTGCAGGTATGAGTCTTCCAATGGTTACATTTTCTTTCAGGCCCCGTAATGTATCGGTTTTTCCTGCAGTCGCAGCGTCCGTTAGCACGCGGGTTGTTTCCTGGAAAGATGCAGCAGATAGGAAACTCTCTGTGTTTAATGATGCCTGTGTAATACCCATAAGCAGGGGTTCAAATGTAGCCGGTTTCGTCTTCCTTGTTTTGACAGGAGACTGACCATCTTCCTTCAAGGATTTATTCAACTCGGTTATCTCGGCTTTTTCCACTACCATATCAGCTTCATAATCTGAATCACCGGGATCTGTCACAACCACCATTTTCGAAATTCGTTCATTTTCAGCAAAGAAATCCGGCCGGTCAACACGTTCTGTTTCAAGGAACTTTGAATCACCGGCGTCTGCCACCACAACTTTACGCATCATTTGCTTCACAATTGATTCAATGTGCTTGTCGTTGATGGCTACACCCTGCAGTCTGTATACTTCTTGAATTTCATTGACCAGATATTCTCTCACAGCACCCGGTCCAAGAATCTTTAGGATGTCCACTGGTGAAATGGCGCCTTCACATAATGGTGTACCGGCTGTTATAAAATCACCTTCATGGACGATTACATGCTTCCCGTAAGGAATGTTGTACTTCCGGGATTCTCCATCAGATGTTTCTACAGCAATCTTTCTGACACCACGTTTGGTTTCACCAAAGCGAACCGTACCATTGATTTCACTGACAACAGCCGGATTGGATGGAGTTCTTGCTTCAAACAATTCAGCAACACGCGGAAGTCCACCGGTTATGTCTCTGGTTTTACCAATATCCTTTTGAATCTTCACCAATGTCTGTCCACGTACAACATCCTGTTTATCGGTAACAACCAGCGTTGCTCCAACCGGCAATATGGTTCCACCGGCAAGGATGTTTCCCTCAGCATCTGTTAACTCAATATGTGGACTCAATTGGCGATTCTTGGATTCAATGATCACCATTTGCTTTTTACCACCCTCTACGGCTTCAACCTGGAAAGTTTCACCTTCCACGAAGTCCTTCAGGTTCACAGTACCTGTTTGACGCGCAAGAATGATATCTGTATATGGATCCCACTGGAAGAGTGTTGTATTGGCTTTTATCTTATCATTCTCTTTCACAAGAATATTTGCGCCATAGGGAACATTAAACTCTGTTTTGATATCCGTAGGGTTTTTTGGATCTGAAACAAACACTTTGGAGTGTCGCGCCAGACAGCGTCGAACATTGAAACCAGTTTCGTCCTGAGCATCCGCATATTCAAAATTATCAGAGAAAGTGATTAATCCGGTATATTTGGACTTCATTTCTGACTGCTCAATAATACGAGTCGCTGTACCACCAATATGGAAGGTTCGTAGCGTTAACTGGGTACCAGGCTCACCAATACTCTGTGCAGCAATGATTCCAACGGATGTACCAATATTCACTTCCCTGTGAAGAGCAAGATTCCATCCATAGCATTTTGCACAGACACCGGCGCGAGATTCGCAGGTTAATACTGACCTGATTCGAATAATCTTTGCATCACTGTCTGCTATAATATCGGCTTCATGCTCATTGATTATGGATCCGGCTTTGATCTTTACTTCTCCATCGACAATAAAATCATCTTGAATTGTACGCCCAAGGACCCTGTCGCCAAGAGGTTCAATGATTTCTTCACCTTCTTTCAGGTCTGATACCATAATCCCATTAATCGTACCACAATCACGTTCTGTTACAACCACATCCTGGGCAACATCAACGAGACGACGAGTCAGGTAACCGGCATCTGCTGTTTTTAATGCTGTATCCGCCAGACCCTTACGGGCACCGTGAGTGGAAATAAAATACTCCATAACCGTCAATCCTTCCTTGAAGTTTGACGTAATGGGAGATTCAATAATCTCTCCTTTTCCACCTGTCATGGATTTTTGAGGTTTTGCCATCAACCCACGCATACCGGCAAGCTGTTTGATCTGATCCTGACTTCCACGTGCACCGGAGTCTGCCATCACGTAAACGGGGTTGAACCCCTGACGATCGTCCTTCAGTTCATCCATTAGTGTGGCAGCGACTTTGTTAGTTGCATGGGTCCAGACATCAATCACCTTGTTGTATCGCTCGCCATCCGTAAGGACGTGACGCTCGAATTTTTGCTGGATATCATCTACTTCTTTCACGGCATCGTCTATGATGTCGTGCTTCTTTTGTGGAATCATAATATCACTGATGGAAATTGAACTCCCACTTTCTGTGGCTACGCGGAATCCAAGCTCTTTCAGTCGATCAAGAAATTCTACGGTTTTGTGGTTTCCAGAAAGCAGGTAAGTCTGGTTTACGACTTTTCCTAAAAGCTTTTTCGCCACAATATCATCAACATATTCCATTTCTTCAGGAAGAATATCATTGAACAATACTCTACCTACAGTGGTATTTTTTATCCACTTACCATCTCTTCGAACATTGATGATTGCATGTAGTCCCACCACTTTATTTTCTAGCGCGAGCTTAACTTCTTCAAAGGACCCAAAGGATTTTCCTTCTCCAAGATCACCTTTTTTTGGCCTTGTCAGGTAATAGCACCCAAGGACCATATCCTGGGATGGAATAGCAATAGGTTTTCCATTTGCAGGGTGTAAAATATTGTGACTGGATAACATCAACACTCTGGCTTCCATTTGTGCCTGCAAGGATAATGGCACGTGAACTGCCATTTGGTCTCCATCAAAGTCAGCATTGAACGCTGCACAGACAAGCGGATGAATACGGATAGCCTTTCCATCCACCAGCACTGGTTGAAATGCTTGAATACCCAATCTATGAAGGGTAGGTGCACGGTTAAGAAGGACAGGATGATCTTCTACAACATACTCAAGAACTTCATAAACAATAGCTTCACGATTCTCCACCATGAGCTTGGCACTTCGTGGAGTTTGAGCATAACCGCGATTGATCAATTCATTGACCATATGTGGTTTGAATAGCTCTAATGCCATATTCTTTGGAAGTCCACATTCATGTAATTGCAGATCAGGTCCAACAACAATGACCGAACGTCCGGAATAGTCCACACGTTTACCGAGCAGGTTCTGCCTGAATCTACCCTGCTTACCTCGAAGCATGTCAGACAGAGATTTTAGAGGACGTCTGGTTCCACTGCGTATGGCGGTTCGGCGGCGACTGTTATCAAACAAAGCATCGACTGCTTCCTGCAACATACGTTTTTCATTCCGTAAAATCACATCCGGAGCTTTGATTTCCATCAGCTGTTTCAACCGATTGTTTCGGATAATAATTCTTCGATATAAATCGTTTAGATCACTGGCAGCAAATCGACCACCTTCAAGAGGAACGAGGGGACGTAGCTCCGGCGGAATAACCGGTAGGACAGAAATAACCATCCACTCCGGTCGATTGACACGTTTTTTCAATCCGTCCGGTAAAAATTCTTTTACGACTTTCAGCCGCTTTAAGGCATCTTCCTTCTTTTGCTTGGAACGGGATGTATTGATGATTTCCTGGAGTTTCTTCTGTAAATCATACAGGTTCAGACGCGATAGAACTTCACGAATGGCTTCCCCACCCATGGCAGCATAAAAATAATTCTCATCATCCCTGTCTTCTTCCGTAGCGGCGAAATACCCATAATCTCTTTCAAGCTCAAGGTACTCTTCCTCAGATACCATTTCCAGTGGTTCACGCCCACTCTTACCAGGTTCAATGACTATAAACGATTCGTAATAAATGATTCTTTCAAGGTCTTTTGTGCTCAACCCAACAAGATAACTGAGTTTTGATGGAATTGATTTCAGGTACCAGATATGTACAACCGGGACTGCCAGAGTAATATGACCCATGCGTTCACGCCTGACCTTTTTCCTGGTAACTTCTACTCCACAGCGATCACAAATAATACCTCTATATCGGATACCTTTATATTTACCGCAATGACATTCATAGTCTTTGACGGGTCCGAAGATTTTTTCACAGAAAAGACCATCTTTTTCAGGTTTATATGACCGATAATTAATGGTTTCCGGTTTGATTACCTCTCCATAGGATCGTGCAAGGATCGACTCCGGAGAAGCCAATCCTATGGTAATAGTATTGTAATTGCGTGTGGTATCAATTTTTGTTGATTGGATGTAAGTCAAAATCCACTCCCTTAGTCTAGTTCTATATCGATTCCCAAGCCCTGGAGCTCTTTGATAAGCACGTTGAATGATTCTGGTGAACCAAACGGTGGCATATCTTCTCCACGCACGATGGCATTGTATACTTTTGAACGGCCTTCCACATCATCAGATTTCACCGTAAGTATTTCCTGCAATGTATGCGCAGCACCGTACGCTTCAAGTGCCCATACTTCCATCTCTCCAAATCGCTGGCCACCAAATTGTGCTTTACCACCAAGTGGTTGTTGAGTAATGAGAGAATATGGTCCAGTTGAACGTGCATGCATCTTATCTTCAACCATATGACTGAGTTTCATCATATAGATATTCCCAACCGTAACCGGATTATGGAAATATTCACCTGTCCGGCCATCGATTAGTTCTGCTTTACCAGTTAATGGCAATCCAGCTTTTTTCAGCTCAACCTCAACTTCTTCCGGCGTGGCGCCATTAAAGACAGGTGTATCATATGCTACACCCAGAATATCGCCTGCCCAACCAAGCATGGTTTCATAAAGCTGACCGAGATTCATACGAGATGGTACACCCAATGGGTTCAACACAATGTCAACCGGGGATCCATCTTCCATAAATGGCATATCTTCTTCCGGCACGATAGCAGCAACAATACCCTTATTACCATGCCGTCCTGCCATTTTATCACCAACCTGAATTTTTCGTTTGTTCGCTACATACACTTTTGCCAGTTTCAGAATTCCAGGTTGGAGTTCATCGCCAACTCTCAGCTTGAAGATGGATCTCTCAAGATCATCTTCAATCCGTTTCCATTCCAACCGGAAAATGCGCCAAACTGTTCGGATTTTCTTCCATGCTTTTTCATCTTCAACCCAGGGTGTATCCTGGGCAAAACGCTCAAGGTCATATCCCTTGAGGCGTTTTTCAGTAAGCTTGGTTCCTTTTTTGATGAGCGTCTTTCCTGAAGACCTGTCACGAATACCAAACGATATTTGATCCTTCAACAGCTCCATTAGTTTTTCATCGCGATTGGTCTTAAGCGATTTCTTTCGATCACGTGTAGAGAGCTGAAGTTCTTCAAGTTTTTTCCGATCTTCAGTCTTTGACCTGGTTCCACGCTTTTCAAAAAGCTTTGTATTAATGACCGTTCCTTTGATGCCAGGTTCTGCTCGTTTTGATGCATCTTTGACATCTCCGGCTTTTTCACCAAAAATCGCACGGAGCAGTTTTTCTTCAGGAGTTGGGTCGGTTTCACCCTTAGGTGTTACCTTACCAATCAAGATATCTCCCTCTTTTACACCGGCGCCAATTCTGATAATTCCAGATTCATCCAAATCCTTGGTCGCTTCTTCACTCACACTTGGAATTTCAGGGGTTAATTCCTCTTCACCGCGTTTGGTGTCTCGGACTTCCAATTCGATTTCATTGACATGCAGGGATGTAAAAACATCGTCCTTTACAAGACGCTCGCTAATGACAATAGCATCTTCAAAGTTGTATCCACGCCATGGCATAAATGCCACACGGACATTCCTGCCAAGAGCCAATCGTCCACCTTCAGTTGAAGCACCGTCAGCAAGCACCTGACCTTCCACCACTTTCTGTCCCACACGGACAATTGGTTTTTGATTGTGACAGGTATTCTGGTTTGATCGGTGGTATTTCCTCAATTTCAATTCAATGAGGTTTTGACCGTCTATGAGGTTTAATTCATCAGGGATTTCTTCGATTCGAAGCACAACCCGTTCAGCATCAACATAAACAACTTCTCCGTCAAACGGAGCAACAATGGTTGCCCTGGAATCAATTGCTACCTTTGATTCAATTCCTGTTCCAACGATGGGTGCCTGAGGACGCATCAGTGGAACGGATTGGCGTTGCATGTTTGATCCCATAAGTGCACGGTTTGCATCGTCGTGCTCCAAGAAAGGAATCAGCGCGGCGGCCACACTTAATATCTGATTCGGTGCCACATCCATGTATTCCACTTCATTGGATTCAACAATGGGAAAATCACCACGAATACGAACACGTAGTTTTTCTTCCCCAATTTCCCCGGATTTTTTCAAATCCGTATTGGATTGAGCAATAAGCACCCTATCTTCATCATCAGCTGATAGATATTCAATTGTATCAGTTACAATAGCTTTTTTTGCCTTCAATGAGACTTCGCGATATGGAGCTTCAATAAACCCGTGCCGATTCACTTTTGCAAGCAGTGCCAGTGATGAGATAAGACCGATATTTGGACCTTCAGGGGTTTCAATAGGACAGAGACGTCCATAATGAGTGTAATGAACATCTCGCACCTCAAATCCTGCACGTTCACGTGTTAAACCACCGGGACCCAGTGCAGAGATACGTCTTTTATGTGTTATTTCTGCCAGCGGGTTGGTTTGATCACCGAACTGTGATAACTGGCTTGTACCAAAAAAGGTGTTAATAACGGTTGTCACGACTCGGGAATTAATTAAATCCTGAGGAGTAATTGATTCAGATTCACGCAAATTCATACGTTCATGAATCGTGCGAATCATCCGGCTGAGTGCTGTACTGAATTGATCTTTTAACTGTTCACCAATGGTACGTACTCGACGATTACCAAGATGGTCTATATCGTCCGTACCACGCTCACCTTTACGCATGGTGATAAGGGTTGATAAAACCTGAATAATATCATCCATGGTTAGGACAGTATTTTCAACAGGTACTTCAAGGCCAAACTGTTGATTCAACCTGTAACGACCAACCTGCCCAAGATCGTATTTTTTAGGACTGAAGAAAATCCGCTCAATAAATTTCTGAGCTGTTTCAAGGTTTGGTGGTTCACCCGATCGTAATAACTGGTACACAACCTCAAGGGCTTCTTCTGTATTATGGGTTGGGTCTTTCTCCATGGTATTTAACAGGAGCATGGAATAAAAATCGTTGTCCCTATCCACAACATCGATAGATTTCACTTTTGCAGTCTTTAAAACATCCAAAAGATCATCATCAACTACTGCACCGCTTTCACAATATATCTCACCTGTTTTTTCATCCACCAAATCACGTACAATTGATTTTCCAATTGCTTCCTGCGATGCTTTGCCTTTCAGCTCAACATTCTTTATGGATTTAAAGGCACGGAAAATATCCTCATTCGTAGAAAAGCCTAAAGCTCTCAACAGCATGGTAACAGGAAATTTTCTGCGTCTGTCAATGATGACAAACAGACAGTCATTAATATCCGTGGTAAAGTCTACCCAAGATCCACGGATAGGAATGATTCTAGCCTGGTACAATTTTGTACCGTTAGGATGCGTATTCTCATCAAAAAATACACCAGGAGATCGTTGCAACTGGCTCACCACAACACGTTCGGCACCATTAATAATGAAAGTACCTTTTTGTGTCATGTAAGGGATGTTTCCAAAGTAAACATCCTGCTCAATGGATTGATCGTACTCATTCCTGTTTTCTTCATTGGTAATATGAAGAACCAGTTTCACCTTTAAGGGTGCAAAATAAGTAACACCCCTGTCAATACACTCTTCCGGTGAATATTTAGGGGTTCCCAGGTAGTAGTTTTTGTATTCTAAAACGTAGTTTCTATGAGAATCCTCAATAGGAAATACATTTTGAAACACTTCTTCCAAACCAATGGGTACTCGCTGCTCCTCCATGGCATGTTCCTGGAGAAACAACATATAGGATTCGGTCTGGATAGAAAGAAGATCGGGTATATCGACGATAGATTCAATCTTCTGAAAAGAATGTCTCTTCGTTGATGCGCGATGAGTGGCTTCCAAAAAAGCCTCCTTTGTTACGGGTTAACCTTGAATAAGGGTATGGTAGGTTCCCTTATTTCAATTCTACAGATGCGCCAGCTTCTTCCAGCTGAGTTTTTAACTCTTCAGCTTCTGCTTTTGATACACCTTCTTTGATCGCCTTAGGTGCGCCGTCCACTAATTCCTTAGCTTCTTTCAGCCCAAGGCTTGTGATTCCCCGAACAACTTTGATAACATTGATTTTCTGTTGACCTGCTGCGGTCAGCACGACATCAAACTCATTTTTCTCTTCTGCAGCGCCTGCATCTCCACCAGCTGCAGGTGCAGCGGCTACAGCAACAGGGGCAGCAGCGGTTACGCCAAACTTTTCTTCAATCTCTGAAATCAACTCAGAAATCTCAACCATGTTGGCCTCTTCGAGATAAGTAAGTACATCTGCTCTAGAAACAGCCATTATCTCACTCCTTAACTTAATTCGTTGTTATGATTTTTGATCTTTTAAACTATTTAAGGCACCAACAACATTGGACATTGGTGCACTAATGGTACGGACGAAGTTTGTCATCGGGCTTTGCAGCATGGCCACAAGTTTAGACAACAACTCTTCGCGAGACGGAAGATCTGCGATTCTTTTAAATTCAGATCCTGCAAGAATCTCCCCCTCAAATAAAATTCCTTTTACATTAGGGAGATCATGATCTTTCGTAAATTTTTTCAACACACGCGCTGGCGTGGTTGGCTCATCATAAGAAATTGCAACCGCTGTGGACCCTTTTAGAAAATCATCCAGCCCATTTATTTCATTTTCTTCTGCAGCAATTTTCAAAAGAGTGTTTTTCACAACCCTATACTCAACAGACGTCTCAAAAAACTGCTTTCTCAATTCCGTAATACTGGCTACATCCAGACCAAGGTAATCCGTGAAATAGATTGCGCTTGCTTTCTCTATCTTCTCTTTTAATTCTGTAACTGATGCTATATTCTTTGTATTTGGCATTTCTACTACCTTAATGTTGATAGATCAATGGAAACCCCGGGTCCCATTGTGGATGACAGGGATAATTTTTTCATGTAGGTGCCTTTTACAGCTGCAGGTCTCGCTTTTTGCAGGGCACTGTACACGGTTCTTACATTTTCAACCAACTTGTCAGTATCGAAGGAGAGTTTTCCACAGCTTGCATGAACAATACCAGTTTTATCCACACGTAACTCAATTTTACCAGCCTTCAGTTCTTTCACTGCAGCGGACACATCCATGGTAACAGTTCCACTTTTTGGGTTTGGCATCAATCCGCGAGGTCCAAGGATTCTTCCAAGTTTACCAAGCTCTGCCATCATATCCGGGGTGGCTACGATTTTATCCACATCTGTCCACCCACCTTTGATCTTTTCAAAATATTCCTTATTCCCTACGAAATCAGCGCCTGCTTCCTCAGCCTCTTTTTCCTTTGGACCTTGAGTCAATACCAGTACACTGACTTCCTTTCCTGATCCATGTGGAAGACCTGTTGTAATTCTAATATTCTGATCAGCATGACGTGGGTCCACACCAAGGTTGACGGCAATATCAAGTGATTCATCGAATGATGCGTATTTCAAATCTTTTAAAATTGTCACTGCCTCATGAAGATCATAAGACTGCTGTTTATCAAATTTATCAGCAATAACTTTATTATTTTTAGTTGTCTTCATTTGATTATTCTGCCACTTCAATGCCCATACTTCGGGCAGTCCCTTTTATCATGTTTACGGCCTGGTCAATTGTATTGGCATTCAGGTCTTTCATTTTTATCTCGGCAATATTCCTGAGATCATCCAATGTAACCTTACCAACCTTCTCACGGTTTGGCTCTCCAGATCCCTTTTGTATTTTTGCTGCTTTAATCAGCAATACTGCTGCTGGAGGTGTTTTGGTAATGAATGTAAAGCTTCGATCAGCATACACGGTAATCTCGACAGGAGTAATCATCCCAGCCTGTTCCTGTGTTGCTGCGTTGAATGCTTTACAAAACTCCATAATATTGACACTGTGCTGTCCAAGCGCCGGACCCACGGGAGGTGCCGGGTTTGCCTGTCCTGCAGGAATTTGCAACTTAATAAAACCAACTACTTTTTTTGCCATGGCTCTTCTTTATTTTTCCAATTCAACCTGTAAAAAATCTAATTCAATAGGGGTCGGACGACCAAAAATACTCACCGACACCTTTAATTTTTGCTTCTCAGCATTCACTTCCTGTACGTATCCAGGAAATTCCATAAATGGACCATCAATTACCTTCACAGCATCACCCACTTTAAATGGATGTGCAATGACTTCACGTCCTTCCCCTGCTTCAACAACCCCAAGAATCCGATTGACTTCTTCAGGCTTTAATGGTTGAGGCTCCCCTTTTGGACCCACAAAGCTCAGGATTCCATTTATAGACTCCACCAGGTAACGTGTTTCGTTATTTAAATCCATTTTTACGAGCATGTACCCGGGAAAGAATACTTTGTTCTTAACTTTTTTCTTCCCCTCACGCATTTCAACAATATTTTCCGTTGGAACCAGAACTTCCTGAATCACTTCTTCCATGCCCACATGTTCAATCTCTTTTAAAAAGGATTCACGGATTTTTTTCTCCTTGCCGGAGATAACTCTTAAGGTATACCACTCCATGCTATAACAGGATACTCAATGCGCGATTTAAAACAAGATCCACAATAAACAGAAACAGCGATAATAACAGAGATAATGATAATACAACGTATGTGGAACCCTTAAGCTCTTCCCATGAAGGCCAGGATACCTTTTTCATCTCGAGACGTACACTTTCAAAAAAGCTCTTTGTTTTTTTAATCATTTCCTATTTATCTCACTATCTGTTTGCATGCGGCAGAATAAAAGCAGGAGCGGCAGGAATCGAACCCGCAACCCCCGGTTTTGGAGACCGGTGCTCTGCCAATTGAGCTACGCTCCTAATTCGTTCCGAAAGAATCCGCGCAGTTTATTTCGTCTCTTTAAAGACGACGTGTTTCTGCACAATGGGATCATATTTCTTATACTCAACCCGTTCCGGATGTCTGCGGCGACTCTTCGTTATTGTATAACGATACCCAGTCCCAGCAGTACTTTCTATATGGATAATATTCCTTTTACTGTTTCCAGCCACGACAGGATTCCTTACTCTACGATCTCCGTTACAACACCAGCACCTACTGTATGACCACCTTCACGGATAGCAAAACGAAGTTCCTTATCCATGGCAATAGGGGTGATCAACTCTACCGATAACTCTACATTATCACCAGGCATAACCATCTCTGTACCTTCCGGTAATGTCGCTACACCTGTCACATCCGTCGTACGGAAGTAAAACTGTGGACGGTATCCATTGAAAAATGGGGTGTGACGTCCACCCTCTTCCTTCTTCAATACATACACATTCGCCTTAAACTTTGTGTGAGGAGTAATACTGCCCGGTTTGGCCAAAACCATCCCGCGACCCAATTCTTCCTTATCCACACCACGAAGCAACAAACCAGCATTGTCTCCAGCCTGCCCTTCATCCAAAATCTTGCGGAACATCTCTACACCCGTACATACGGTCTTACGATTGGCTCCCATTCCAAGAACCTCTAACTCATCACCAACCTTTACAATACCACGCTCAATACGGCCTGTACCCACTGTACCACGTCCTGTAATACTGAATACATCCTCTACCGGCATCAAAAATGGCTTCTCAATGTCTCTCTCAGGTTCTGGAATAAATGAATCACATGCCTCCAATAAATCCTGAATGGATTTCTGTGCATTCTCATCATTTGGATTGTTCAATGCTGTCAAGGCACTTCCCATGATAATTGGGGTATCATCACCAGGAAACTCATACTCATTCAGCAAATCACGTAATTCCATCTCTACAAGCTCTAACAACTCAGGATCATCTACCTGGTCTGTCTTGTTCATGTATACAACGATACTAGGTACATTCACCTGACGGGCCAGCAATACATGCTCACGGGTCTGGGGCATGGGACCATCCGCTGCACTTACCACCAGGATCGCTCCATCCATCTGGGCTGCACCGGTAATCATGTTCTTAATATAATCTGCGTGTCCAGGACAATCCACGTGGGCATAGTGACGGTTTGCCGTCTCATACTCTACATGTGCCGTCTGAATAGTAATGCCTCGCTCACGCTCCTCAGGTGCATTATCAATACTGTCAAATGAACGAACCTCACTCAATCCACGGGCACTCTGTCCCAGTGTGATGGCTGCTGTTAAGGTCGTCTTTCCATGATCAACATGACCAATGGTTCCTATGTTTACATGAGGCTTCGTGCGCTCAAATTTTGCCTTCGACATACGTCCTCCGTACCGATTTTATGTTTTACTGACCAGAGCCTACGACCGGACTTGAACCGGTGACCTCGTCCTTACCAAGGACGTGCTCTACCGACTGAGCTACGTAGGCAGGCTCTGAATTCAATAGTTGTGAAACAGCATTAAAATATTGAGCGGGCAACGAGATTCGAACTCGCGACCCTCAGCTTGGAAGGCTGATGCTCTACCAACTGAGCTACACCCGCATTGTGGGGAGAGAAGGATTCGAACCTCCGTAGGCGTCCGCCGGCAGATTTACAGTCTGCTGCCATTGACCGCTCGGCCATCTCCCCGAAATATCCATATGAAAGAAAGAGCCACCGAGAGGAGTCGAACCCCCGACCAACTGATTACAAATCAGTCGCTCTACCAGCTGAGCTACGGTGGCAAAATTCTCAGGCATTCAAAAATGAATGCTGTTGGATCATACTGAATTTCAACTCATTGTCAATTAACGATCGAGTGCACGTATTTTACGTGCCGCAGAGCCTCGTAAATTAGAAAAATAATTAAAATACTTTCAAATATTTTTTATAATTTTATAAATTAATTATTTGATGCCTTCTGATGGTTATAACTGTCGTTGTTAACGCAGTTTCTCCCACCTGCTTCGAAACGCATTGCCATTTTTACATGTTTGACAAATATAACTTTGCAAATTCAGGTTTAATAAAGCATCGGGAGACCAAGATAAAAACCTTCATCCAGTAAACTGGTATCTATAACAACTTCCTGCAAATAAATGCGATCTTCAAAATTACCTCGTGGCGATCGTTTCTCTAATATCCAGTCCCCTACAATTGGGTCATAATCAAAATGGTATGTCCAGACTATTCTACCCTTCTCATTTGTCAAAATCATCCGAAGAAGGATTCCGTTTGAATCATATATGTACTCTTGGCTTTTCAAAATCGATCCATCCTCATGAAAAAAATGGATCAACCCTGGTTTACCATTTGCCAGGTGCTTCTCCAAGCGATATCTATGGCCAAAGCAACTATCAATCTGAGTCTTTGCAGCATTCAATCCCCACTCATTATACACCACTTCCTTGATATATTGTGATTGTGAGAAATTGCTAAAGAATAGAAAAGAAAAAATCAGGATTCGATGGGGACGCATTTTGGGCCCGTAGGTGTATCGCGAACTTCCCAGCCATGTGCTGCAAGCTCATCACGAATTTTATCTGCCGTACTCCAGTCTTTATCCTTTCGGGCCTTTTCACGATTGTCAGCCAGTGTCTGGATGATTTCCGGAATATCAGTGGTTGATGAACATAAATCAAACACATGATTTACCTGCGACAGAAAATTGTATGCTTCCGTTACTTCATCTTTACTTATGGTACCCCTGTCACATTTTTGATTCATTTTACGGATGAAGTCAAATGTAACTCCCAGAGCCTGCGGTGCATCTAAATCATCTGAAAGCGCATTCAGAAACTGAGTTGATTCTTCCGGGAGATTGTCTCCTTCTACCGGATTTAATTCTAATATTCTGTTCCAAAACTCCTGAATTCTGGATACTGCCTTAATGGCCTCGTGCTTCTTGGATAGTGAAAAATTCACTTTTGATCGGTAGTGAGTAGAAAGCAGTATATATCGTAAAGACTCGGGAGTAAATCCTCCCTCAAGTAGATCATCGATGGTATAAAAATTCCCAAGCGACTTACTCATTTTTCCACCATCAACCAGAAGGTGCTCGTTGTGCATCCAGATATTGACAAAAGGCTTATCTGTGGCACAGACAGATTGGGCAATTTCATTCTCATGATGAGGAAACATATTATCAACACCACCGCAGTGAATATCGAAATAATTTCCAAGATACCTGGTGGACATGGCTGAGCACTCAATATGCCATCCGGGGCGACCTTTACCCCAGGGTGATTCCCAATAAACATCCCCATCTTCAGGTTTCCAACTCTTCCATAGAGCGAAGTCCTGTGGGTTTTCTTTCGTGTAATCATCATCAACGATGCGGTTGGCAGTTTGTTGACCAGAGATATCTAACTGAGCCAGCTTTCCATAGTTATCAAAGGTATTAATGGCAAAATACACTGATCCATCCTCACTGATATAGGCGTGGTTTTTGTCCAGCAGTTTTTGGATCATCGACTGCATTTCTTTAATATGTTCGGTGGCACGTGGATACACATCAGCGGGGATGACTTTTAAATGATCCAGGTCAGTAAAAAACTGTTGTGTATACTTTTCAGTGAGTTTTCTTATGGGGATATCTTTTTCAATGGATCTCTGGATAGTCCTGTCGTCAACATCCGTAATATTCATTATATGAAGGACGTCATAACCCATGAGCGTGAATGATCGTTTTAGGAAATCCTCAAAAACAAATGCACGGAAGTTCCCAATATGAGCCGTATCATATACGGTTGGTCCACAGGTGTACAAACGCACCCTGTTCCCTTTTAGAGGTTTAAACTCAACTTTTGCTCTTACTGCTGTATTGTATAATTGTGTCATTAATTTATATGTTTTAAAAAGCCACGATCAACATGCACTGCCACAGCATGCTGAATAGCATCAATTTTAATGACGAATTTATCCTCACCATCGATGCGACTTACAATTCCTTGAATGTTTACCAGGGGCCCACCCATTATCTCAACCTTGTCACCTACCACAAAGTAATCCGTGTTTTCTGGATTGAACCCCCCTTCAATCATGAATTTGATTGCCTGGATTTGCTCTTCAGGGATGGTGGCAATCTTGTTTTGAAATGTCACTACCCTGTGAACACCTGCTGTTTCCAAAACATGAATTTTATTCTTGAGTTCAATACGAACAAAAATATAGCTCTTGAATAAGGGTACATCAATCCACTTTGTCCGGTCACTCCACTTCCTTTTTTGCCTGATGACAGGTAAATATGTGGTGAACCCTTTTCTGGTTAATTCACTGTCTGCAACTTTTTCATGTCGTGGTTTGGTGTAGACCGCAATCCAGTGCTCCATTAATCCATGGCCCTTTTAATGAGAGTCTCTACCAGCGATTCGAAGGACATTCCAGCAGCTTTGACAGATTTTGGTACAAGACTAGTTTCTGTCATTCCAGGTAAGGTGTTGATTTCCAAAAACCAAAATGTCCCTTGGTTATCCAGTCGAAAATCCACGCGGCCATAATGACGACATTTTAGTACCTTAAATATGTTCTCAGATGTTGATTTAATGTCACTTGCCAGACCATCAGGGAGTACCGCAGGACAAGTGTATTGACTTAATCCTTTCGAATACTTGCATTCGTAATCATAGAGTTCATGGCTTGGGATTATTTCAACAATAGGATAAGCCTTGTCCTCTAAAACTGTTACAGTTAATTCACGTCCTTCCACATACGCTTCGATCATGGTTCTTTCACTAACGGAAAATGATGCATCCAATGCTGTCTGTAGATCTTCTGCGTTCTTTACAATGGTTAACCCGACGGTGCTTCCCTGGTCTACCGGTTTAACCACCCAGGGTAAGGAAAAATCAATATGTGGCACCGGGTCTTTTTCCTGGAGTTGAATCCATTTTGGAGTCGCAATCCCTTCTGCTTCAACAAGAACCTTACTCACATGTTTATCCATGCAAATTCCTGAGGATAGCGGATCAGAACCGCTATATGGAATGTCAAGCAATTCAAGCATTCCTTGAATGATCCCATTTTCACCTTCACCACCATGAAGCGCAATGAGAACCATATTCATTTGTTTTATGATAGGTAATATGTCTTCTATGGATTCATTTAAAACGATGGGAACTGCATCATATCCCAGGGATGCAACTGCAGTAGCCATAGCCTGCCCAGTTGCCATGGACACATCCCTCTCTGATGAATTTCCACCCATTAATACACCGATTTTCACGAGTGCTCACCCTCCAGGACCTTCGCCCCGTCTAAAAGATCTTTTACAATATATGTAGGCAATTCTGAACCCAACTCGACTTTTGTCTTTTTCCCCTCACCTGTCAAAACCAGCATGGTATTCATTTCCAGGTTTTTTCCTGCAAGGATATCTGCCTGTTTGTCACCTATCATTAGACTGTTCTCAAGAACAATATCATGATCCCTGGCTGCATCTAAAAACATACCGGGACCTGGTTTGCGATGAAGTGAAGGTTGATTTGGAGCATCAGGACACACATAAATATCAAGAAGAGGAATCATGTTTTTTTTAAACTCATTTTTGATAAAATTATGTATGTCATCCAGATCCTGCTGGTTTATCCATCCACGACCGATACCAGACTGATTTGTCACGATACAAAATCTCTTTCCTGACTGCTTCATTCTGCTAAGTGCTTCTATGGTAAATGGATAAAATATAAATTGTTCCAGATTCCGTATATACCCAGGATCGGGATTCAGGGTGCCATCCCTATCGAGAAATATTGTATCGTATTTAATCATGACTCTTTTTTACATCAGCAAGATGGATACTGTTATGGACAAAATAGTAAGCACCAATTACGATAAATGGAATATAACCAACTGCGTGCAAAATGACAGAAAATGCCTGCGAATCATGAAGGTTGGCCCCAAACATTTCAACCATAACCGCTACTACGACGGCATGATAAGTGCCAATATAACCTGGTGCTGATGGAATAGAAATGGATAGAGTTGTGGCGATTAAAATGATACCTACCGGGATCCATCCCAATGACATATCCATGGCAATAACCAGGACAAAAATATACCCATAATACAAGAGCCAGATGATGAGAGTAAGGGCAGTCATTTCCAGCGCATGATGTGTCTTACGGATGGATACAATGCTTTCCACAATTCTCTCCAAAATCTCCCAAAGACGCTTTCCACCGCGACTCTGGAGAATGGAAAACCGATTGCCCCAGGATTCCCAGGGGATGGTTGTTTGTCCAAGCCAGATAATAAAAACCATGACAGCTATGGTAACAAAGATGATGGCATACAACACAAATCCCAGGGTTTTGGTTGTAGGGTATGCCAGCATGAAAACTATTAGCACCACAACCAACCCTGCAAAGTCTAGAATACGTTCAAGAATTATGGTACCAAAAATGGTGGACCTGCTTATCTGTTCTTTTTGCCAAAGGCTTACACCCTTCAAAATTTCACCCATTCTCAGGGGTAAGACTCCATTTCCAAAATACCCTATCATGGATGATCCAAACAATACGGATGTTTTTACTTCTTTAAATGGCATCACAATCAGCCGCCATCTGTGGGCGCGAAGCCAGACACTATATACCATCACAACAGTGGAAAGAATCACAAGTGGAATATTGACTGATTTAAGTGAATTCCATATCTCATGAATATTCAAATCATTAAATGCGTACACTAATCCAGCGATGCTTAGCAGAATCCCAGCCAGTATGGAAATCTTTTTACTCACGCAAGTCCAACACTTCCCATTCGTTCAAATTGTCATTATACTGTTCAAGCAAGACAGATTTCTCAATTACCAAAAATTTCGATACATGAACTTGGATGAATCCCAGGTCATCCATATCCACCTGGATACTGGTTGGATACAGGGATTCCTTATTGAATTCTGCCATGCCTGTAAACGGTGTTTCTTTCAATGTAAAGTCAAGCCTGTATACCTGGTTTTCTTCTTTGACCGACCCCAATGAAACACGGTCAAAGTTTCCTTTCAATAACGTAAGGGCATTGAATTCATCAGGATAATATGTATCTATAATAACATGATTGTATTGAGGAGAATAGGTAAAAACGCTGGACCCATCTACGCGAATGACTATATCCCCTGTCTTATAAACAAATTGCGTTGGTGACATAAACTCTATCAATCCCTCATGTTGAACCCGTTCACTATTCAGTTCCTGAACAATATAGAAATCGGCATGAATCCCAGGAATATCCTGAAGTGATTGTTGAATCCTGCTGGGGATATCTTCCCCCTGTATTACAGTTAGTAATAGAAACGATACGAGGATGTTATGGAGCAGGTTAGTCCAGAGTCTGCAAGTATAATTCATCTACAAGCACTTCCCTCGCTTTACTCCCGGTGAAGGGTCCAACCACACCAATTTGTTCCATTTGATCAATCATACGAGCAGCACGGGAGTACCCAACTTTCAGACGGCGTTGAATTAAGGAGATGGAGCCCTGTTGATGGGTAACCACCAGTCTGATGGCTTCTTTAAACATATCATCGTCCAGGTCTGCCTCTACGTCACCATCCAAAACGGAAGATTCTCTCACTGACGCCAACTTGAATTCGTCTGCCTTGGGTTGTTTCATTACATGATCCATGATGGCTTCGATTTCCTCAAGGGAAATAAATGCATTGTGCATCCTGATAGGCTCTGAAGACCCCGTCCCCAGGTAAAGCATATCACCCCGACCAATGAGTTTTTCTGCTCCCATGGTATCCAGGATGGTTCTTGAGTCAATTTTGGTTGCCACCTGGAAGGCTATCCTTGCAGGGAAATTGGCTTTTATAACACCCGTGATTACATCAACAGACGGACGTTGGGTGGCGATGACCAGGTGAATACCGACAGCCCGTGCCAGTTGAGCCAGTCGGGCTATGGGCGCTTCAACGTCCTTGGCACTCATCATCATCAAATCAGCCAGCTCATCAACCACTAGGATGATGTATGGCATGATGGGTTCAGATTTCTTTTTCATCCGCTCATTGTATTCATCAATATTCCGAACCACAGCATCTGCAAGGATGGTGTAGCGGCGATCCATTTCTTTTTCAAGGGCCTTCAAGGCCAGAATGGCATTTTCCGTGGATGTTACAATTGGCTCATCAATATCCTCAGTCCCTAATAAATAGTAATTATCCAGGCTGCGATACAGGGTCATCTCCACCTTTTTAGGGTCAATGATGATGAATTTAACTTCCTCTGGTGTGGCCTGGTAAAGGATACTGTTAATGATGGTATTAAGGCAGACGGATTTACCGGACCCGGTTGTTCCAGCAATCAGTAAATGAGGCATTTTTGCCAGGTTCAATGTGGCAATCTCACCTGAAGTTGTTTTACCAATTGCCAATGTCAATTTTGAATCCGCACCGGCGAACTTTTCTGAATTGATAACGGATTTGAAATACACCGTGGCAGGATTTCGATTTGGAATTTCAATCCCAACGGAGGATTTTCCAGGAATGGGTGCAATGACACGAACCCGGCTCGCTTCCATCACCCTTGCCAGATCATCAGATAACTGAACGAATTTATTGACACGAACACCTTCAGCAGGCTCTACCTCAAACAACGTAATAACCGGTCCCGGATGAACATTTACCACTTTGCCTTCGACACCAAATGTTGCCAGGGATTGGGTCAGGAAGTTGGCGCGGTCGATCAATTCATCTTTGGACAACCCATCATCAATTCTGACTGGAGTGGTTAACAAACCTGATTTGGGTAATTGATATTGTCGTTTTGGTGTTTTTCTCTCCTTTATGGCATCGAGTTGAACCTCATCTTCCACCACCATTTCACCTACTTCAATATTCTCACCCTCAGTGTCTGTCTGGAGGGTCACTTCCTGTTCTTTTTCTTCACCTTCATCCATTATGGATTCTGGTGATTTTTCAGGAGGTGGAGTCGGTTGAAGAATGGTACTGATTTTCTGAGCCTCTTCCTGCAACGTATCTGGTATTTCTTCATTGACTTCACCAGGTGGTGATTCCAATTCCTCCTCTTCCTCTTCAGCTAACTCTTCTTCCCTCTGAGCATCTATCTTGGCCATGAGGTCTTCGGTGTGTTTCCTCTTGGACAATTCCTGTGCTTCAACTTCTTTGGATTCAGAGCGGGTGGTTTTCCAATCTGTGAATCTTGATTGGATCCATTCAATGGGTTTTGAGAAATTCCACTCGAAATACCCTCGTGCCAGTACAACCCAGAGCGCACCGATAACAATAAAACTACCCCATAATCCAATAAAATCAACCAGAAGTTGCCCCACGAGTCCACCAGTCAAACCGGCATAATTGTACACAAGATATTCCGGGTCTCTGAATCCCGTCTCAAGCCACCCCAGGGATATAGATGCGAGCAGCAAAACACCAATGCCATATGCAGAGGGTCTCACCAATCCAGTTATGGATTTCTTAGTGAATATCCACCAGCCCCATATAAGCCCGAGAACCGGTACCAGGAACACCGCATAACCCAATCCCAGTTTGATGGCAAAATAAGCAGTATACACACCCACAATTCCCATGGGGTTTTCAATGAGGACGCTAGGGGATAATCCGGGCTCTTCTGAGGGATTGTACCCAATAAAGCTGATGATCACCACCAGCGAAAGTGCCATAATCAATAATCCCAGGATTTCCAGTTGACGGTTATTCATGATCTAAGAAAACAACTCCGGATTTGTGTCACATTGTGCCAGGTACCACTCCACGAATTTTTGAATGCCGTCATCCATCTGTGTATCAGGTTCATAGTCCAGTCTCTGTTTTGCCCGACCAATATCCGCGTAGGTTTGGATGACATCGCCTGCAGGGATTTCCTGGATATCAAGTTTGGCATTTTTTCCTGTTTTTTCTTCTATGATCTGTACAAGCTCAGATAGCTTAATTGGTTCAGAATTTCCCAGGTTATACACCATAAAACCATCATCGGTTTTCATGGCTTTCAGTATTCCTTTTACAATATCATCGATATATGTATAGTCACGAGAGGTGGATCCATCGCCAAAAAAAGGAAGTTGCTCTCCCCTATAAATTTTTCTCACAAATTTGTGGATGGCCATTTCCGGTCTCTGCCGTGGACCATATACCGTAAAAAATCGAAGGCATGTGGTGGGGATATTGAATAGATGTCTATAAGGATAACACAGTATTTCACCCATTTTCTTGGTACCGCCATAGTGCGAAATCTGATAGTCCACACTGTCATCTTCTGAAAAAGGTATTTTCTCATTGTTCCCGTAAACAGAGGAGGATGATGCAAACAAAAACTTCTCCACCCGGAAACGACTCATGGTTTCAAGTAATTGTTGAGTACCATTAATATTTACATCTGTATAGAGCAGGGGTTGCTCCAGGGAGGGTCTGACTCCGGCCATGGCCGCTAAATGAATAACCGTTCCAAAATCATGTCGAGTAAACAGGGAGTCCAAAAGATCATGTGACCGAATATCTCCTTCAACGAACGTAAAAGATTTATGGTCAACATGAGCCCGCATGTTCAGCCGTTTTATTGCCGGGTTGTAATAGTCATTGAGATTATCAAGGGTGACCACAGTCTTTTTTTGATTCAATAGGGCATCCACAAGATGGGATCCGATGAATCCAGCTCCGCCTGTGACCAGAATTGGACGGTCATTCAGAATATGGGCTTTTGGCATGTGGTTTAGTCCTGTCCTGTACCGTTTTTATAAAAAGGGGGTTTCACCACTATCGCTTTTTTACGGTGACCCCTGATCTCAACTTCAACCTCACTCCCAGGTTTCGTATGAGACAAATTAATATAGGCTAACCCTATTCCCTTTTGCAAGGATGGAGACTGGGTACCACTGGTGATGTTTCCAACGGACGCCTCTCCTACAAATATGGGATACCCTGAGCGAGGTACTGCTCGTTCCTGCATCTCCAGACACACAAGTCGACGAGATAGGTGTGCCTTTTTTGTTAAAATGGATTCCTTCCCGATAAATTCTCCCTTGTCTGGTTTTGTAATCCATCCAAGACCCGCTTCGTACGGATGGGTGGCTTCATTGATATCATTCCCGTACAGGCAATACTTCATCTCCATGCGAAGTGTATCTCTTGCACCCAGACCTGCAGGGACCAATCCATGGGGAGTTCCCGTTTCCATCAACACGTCCCAGATGTCCACAACACATAGTTCCGAACAATATATTTCATACCCAAGTTCACCTGTGTAACCAGTACGCGCAATGGTGATTGGAAACCCATTAAAACTTGATTCGATGAAATGATAAAATCCAAGAGATTCTATTTCAGTAAATCCGGCATCGATGAGTATTTTTCGAGATTCAGGACCCTGCAGCGCCACAAGTGAGATAGAATCACTTTCATCCAAAATGTTCACATCACCCTGCACATGTTTCTTTAACCACGACACATCTTTAATTCGATTCGAGGCATTGATGACACACATAAACTTTGATTCATATTTATAGATTAGCAGGTCATCAATAATACCGCCATCCTGATTACACATTGCGGAATACTGGGCCTGACCTATTTTCATTTTTCGCACATCATTAATGGTCATGTTTTGGAGAAATGACTCTGCATCAGACCCGGAGATCATTACCTCACCCATATGGCTCACATCGAATAATCCTGCATGATTCCGGACGGCATGGTGCTCCGCTTGAATACCACTGTATTGTATGGGCATAACATAATCTGCAAAGGGAACCATTTTTGCCCCTAGAGCCAAGTGTCTATCATAAAGAGCAGTCTTCATGGATGCAATTATCCCAGTTCAAACCATTGTTTCAATTTTCCAATCCCCTCATGGATATCGTCTACATTAATCCCGGAATACGCAAAGCGAATAAAGAATTCTTTTTCATTTGGCAGGGATCTTCCGAAATGATTTCTTGTACAGAATGAAACACCTGTGTTGTAGAGCGCTCCATCCTGCAGATCCTGAAGATCAGTCAACCCTTTTCGCTGCATTATTTTTGTGACATTAGGAAACAAATAAAACGTACTGTTTGGCAAGGGCAGTTGAATTCCGTCAATATTATTCAATTCCTCCACTGCTATATCACGTCTTCTTTTCAATTCTCCAAGGATGTTTTCAGGACCTCTTTGATCCCCAGTTAACCCTTCAATCATGGCCCACTGGATGAAATGATTCGAGCACGATTCAGCGTTGGTATTCAACTTGGCAATGATATCAATTACATGTTTGGGTCCAACAGCAGCACCCAGCCGCCAACCAGTCATGGCAAACTTTTTTGAGAATGTGTACAAAACCACGGTACGTTCCTTCATGCCCGGAAATGACACAATAGACTTGGGTTCGCCCCCATATCGAATCTCATAGTATGCATCATCGGCCAGAATCCACAAATCATGTGTATTTGCCAGCTCAGCAATGGCTTCCATTTCCTCCAGGGATGAAGATGCACTGATTGGGTTCTGATAATTGTTATATACAATGGCTGTCGTTTTCTCAGTAATAGACGATTTTAATCTTTCCAGATCGATGGCAAATCCCGTGTCAGTCTCTATGTATCCGTATGGAACTGCCACACCACCTTGAAACTCGATCTGGCTTTCGTAGATGGGGTAACCCGGATTAGGATAAAGTACCTCATCACCTTGATTCATGATTGCAGCAATAAATTTTCCAATAACCGGTTTCCCTCCCGGTTGTACTGCCACATTTTCCATTCCATAGTCGACACCACGTCGTTTACCCACATCAGCAGCAAGAACATCCCTTAGTTGAGGTATACCGGCAGCGGGACAATAGCCAGTTTTTCCATCTCCGATGGCTTTTGATGCTGCTTCAACAATATTATCTGGCGTGGGAAGATTGATATCTCCAAGGTGAAACGGGTATACTTTGTTTCCTTTTCCAGCCCAATCTGCTGCCTGAGCAGAGACTGCAAAAGCTGTTTCAGTACCGAGTTTTTTCAATTGTGATGATAATTTCACGATAACTCCTACATCATGATTGATAGTGCTTTTTTCAAAATATCTTCCAATGAGCCCGGGACCCCACCCGATGTTTCCATGCGTTTGAGTGCCTGGTGTGCCTGACCGCGTGAATATCCCAGTGATACCATGGCATTAATAGCATCACTAATTAGATCAGATTGTGTTGAATCCCCTAGAATTCCTGCTAGGCTTTCATCGTCATCAGATATCACAAATTTTTCTTTTAACTCAACAATCATGCGTTTTGCGGTTTTTGGACCTATGCCTGGTATAACGGTTAGAGATTTAACATCTCCTACTATAATGCGAGCCTTAAAATCAGAAGGGCTGGTACCGGCGAGAATGGTCATGGCAAGTTTTGGACCTATACCACTGATACCAATTAACATGCGAAAAAGGTCACGTTGGTTTTCCGAATGAAATCCGAAGAGGTCAAGAATATCCTCACGAACATGGAGGTAAACGAGAATGGTAACTCTGGTCCCTGCTTTCGGTAAAAATTCAAATGTTGGGAGGCTGATATGGATTCTGAAACTCACACCGTGCACATCCACAATGGCATATGTGGGTTGCTTTTTTTTCAGCACACCCTGTATAGATTCAAGCATAATGCCCACCATTCTGGTTCAAGTGACATATTCCAATGGCCAGTGCATCGCTAGCATCCAATGGACTTGGTGGATCTGGAAGTCCGAGAATTCTCTGGACCATGTACTGGACCTGTTCCTTGGTGGCAGCCCCATTGCCAACAATGGATTTTTTTACTTTTCTGGGTGCGTATTCTGAACATGGTATATCTGAATTCGCTCCTGCAAGCAACAGGATGCCTCTCGCCTGACCAAGGGCAAGTGCGGATTTTACATTCTTCTGGTAAAATGTATCCTCAATAGCCAGGGCATTTGGTTTATATTGCTGAATAACGGAAATCATTTCATCATGTAAGTATTTCAATCGATAAGCCAGTGCTTTCTTTGCCGGTGGTCGAATGGTTCCATAACACACTGAGCGAATGATGGTCTGTTTCTGAATTAATACACCGAATCCTGTAACTGACAATCCGGGATCAATTCCAATCACTCTCATGAATCCTCTTCGACATCCTGGATATCTACATCCATATTCGTGTACAATTGATTGATATCATCCAGATCATCAAGGCCTTCCAGAAGATTCATTAGTTTCTGTGCATCTTTTCCTTCAACCTTTTGCAGGTTTTTGGCAATCATTTCTAATCTGGCAGATTCTATTGGGATTTCATTTTTTTCTATCCCATCACGGACTGTCATTAACTCTGTGGGGTCTGTGGTAATGGTAAATACATCATCATCCGCTTCAAAATCTTCAGCACCATTCTCAAGAGCAAGTTCAAACAGTGACTCTTCCTCACCAGCATCGGCAGGTAGGATGATTTGTCCTTTTTTATCAAACATCCAGGATACACTACCATTTTCCCCTAGGTTTCCGCCGAATTTTGACATCAGATGCCTGATCTCTGCCACAATCCTGTTCTTATTGTCTGTAATCACTTCCATCAGGATTGCAACCCCGCCGGGACCGTAGCCTTCATAGGTAGCCTCTTCATAAGAAACACCGGGAAGTTCTCCGGTACCTTTTTGGATGGCGCGTTTGATGTTGTCTGCGGGCATATTAGCACCTTTTGCCGCAATAATTGCCTGTCTGAGCCGCGGGTTCGAATCCTCATCTCCACCACCCATACGTGCTGCCACGGTAATCTCCTTGATAATTTTCGTAAAGATTTTACCACGCTTCGCATCAATAGCAGCCTTTTTCCGTTTGATGGTCGACCATTTACTGTGACCAGACATAATCCTCCTGTAAAAATGACTATAAATTTACGATTACTGACACCAATCACCCAAGGTGTAGATCATGATTTGGTATGTTTAAATAGATAAAACCCGGAAGAAAATATCTCCACTGCAATACAAATTAACAGGTATTCAGGATGGTCAATCAGACAGTTAAGAAATATGTAACTCGCCGATCATTCTGCATAGACACGCGTTCGAATGATCCATGCAGAGGAATACCCCCTATTCTCAAGTTCCTTCTGTAAATCTTCTGCCTGTGAACGGACCAAACAATTCCCAACACGTACCTTATAGTTTGGTGCTTCAAAATCAATATACACTTCCTGTCCAAAATACTCCGTCAGAACGGAGCGCAGACTATCGGCCTTTTCATAAAACCGTGTGGCCATGACCTGAACCCTGTACCCGCTCACTAATTGGTCACTCCCGGGAGATTTTTCTGGATGTATCTCCAAATCTTCAACAGGCAGTAATGGATGCATCACTGTAGGCCATGTTAACTCAGGTTCATTCAGGGTATTGGGATCAAACACAGGCTTATTTTCTTTTTCATCCTGGGTATAACCTGTGGTAATTATCAGAAAAGAAGAAATGAGCAAGTATGTGGTTAGTTTGGATGTCATAGGATTAATTACTAAAGGGAAATTTCAGTGATTCAATTCAGTATTCCAATACTATTTATTTATTAGTTTAGAATACATGGGGTTATAGTTTTCTAACACCATCGGTTTGTATCCACCCCTGCTTGCCATCCAGGAGGATAATTTCTGCCCAACCAGACTGGGATTGAATCATTTCTACTTTGATTCCCTCATGAATTTTAAACAGCATTAAATCCGATCTATCAAAGGGTGCTGAATAAGCAAATACCTCTGACTGAACAATGATACCTTCATCCTTGTCCAGGAAATTCCAATATTGCTCCAATGCAATTCCATGGGCAATAAGTGCAACTCCTGCAAACAGGAAAATCGCAACGCGTACCAGGCTATTAGGCAGCAACAACCGGTAGAAAACGAATAACAGTGCTGCAAAGAAAAACATGCCAATTCCGATCCAAATCCATTGCCCCATTGAAAATGAAGCTGACACTACCCTGTACCACTCAACGATGAAAATTGTATCTGGTGGCTGTATCCGGTCACGAACTCCGGCATTGGCAATAGCCAGATTATATTTCAAATCCCCATCACGTGGGTCTAATAACAGTCCCTTTTCATAGGACCAGATAGCCAATCCCGTATATCCCATACGATAATAGGCATTTCCTAAATTGTAGTACAGGTTTTTATGAAGGTATCCTTTCGAGAGAATTTCCTCGTACAGTTCCGCTGCTTTTCTGAATTCCTCTTGCACCATTTCATTGTTGGCGTAGGCAAACAATTCATCCACACTCTCCACTTGCGAGAAACCCAGGGAGAATAGAAAACCAGCAATCATGCTACGACTGAGCATCAATTTCCTTTAAAATATGTTTTGTATTATCAAGAAGCGAGTCAGCTTTGCTTGATGCACCAGGTGCGTATTGTCCCGCATCGCAGACTTGTATCAGGGACACAAGCTTTTCCAGCGTTTCGTGTTCCACCTGGTCCTTCAATTCTGATTCGATATATCGCGCATCCAGGTGCTCTGTCTCAAGACTGTATTTCTCCTTCAAGTACCGGTAAGTCGTCTGTGCAGATTGTTTAAAAATATCCTCCTGTGGTTTCCGAAGATCCTTCATCGCTTTCTTTAACGCTCCACGGGATTGCCTCAGATTCTGGGTAGATTGCTGTTTTTGCTGCATGCGAATGGTTATGCCTGGAAACAGAAGGACCATAGCAATAACACCATAGGACATAATGATCATCCATTTTGATGCAATCGTCGAATCAGATTTCCATTTTGGTGTATCCATACGAATGTATCGGATATCTTTCCCAAGAAGCACAATTTCTTCTTTGGTAAATCCCGGCCCGGTATTGATCATGGATTCACCTTTTTGCACCTTCAGTTGTTTTGCACTGGCTACTGATCGTTCCCAGGTTTCACTGCCTGGGTTGTAGTATGGGAAATCTACTCTCGGCAGCATGTAAGTACCTTCATTCCTGGGGATAAGAATGTACTCTATCCTGACTTTCCCTGTGATATCATCCCTGAATGGATCCCGTTCAATTTCAGTGGTTGGTGGAAAAACCTCCAGGTCCGCTGGGAATATTATATCGGGTAATGTAAGCAGAGGTATATTTCCAGTGCCATCGAGTTCAACGGTAAATGTGACGGCTTCATTGGACTTCACTTCATTTTGATCCAGACTGGTCCTGATTGAAAATTGTCCAACAGCATTCGTAAAACCCGGAGGAGGTGTTTCTTTATATGGCAGTATCTCCAAACTCTTTTCATTCGTTCTTACGATGGTCTGTTTGGAGTTACGACCAGTATTAAATGGATCCACGGAGTTAAAGAAAGGATCATCCCAAATACTCCTTCTTCTATTCCTTGATTTTACTTCAACATTCAAATTCACCATCATTGGGGCAAGAGTAATTTCCCCGGTCTTTGTTGGGAATAATGCAACCTTGTACAATGTTGCCACTTTGTATCTCTGTCCATTCAGTTGTGCATCCCTGAAGTCCAATTGTCTTGGTCGAAACAGCTCTTCGACCCAGAATCCAGAAAACTCAGGATAATTCACATCATTGATAGAAGACAGGTTGACACTCATGTACATTTTATATGTAACCGTTACCTGCTCACCAATAACGAATGGACCATCTTCCATTTCCGCAATGATAAATACATTGTTTGAATTACTTTCCTGAGGAGAATCGGTCACATCGATTGAAATCGAATTTGATTGGTAGTTCCTGGATCCTACTTTAACAGTCAGGGTTGGGATTGTCAGCTTTCCTGTGCGATTGGCGATAAAGGTCCATGTGGTACTTCTCGATGACGTCATTTTACCATTCACAAATTGCATATTGGATTGAGTTGATGGACCACTTACAAGTGAAAAACTCTTCAATACAGGAGAAATATCCACTTTTGGATTATCTGACGCCCCTTCCACTCGTATGGTATAGGTGATGACTTCATTGATGGAGATGGATCGGGCATCTACAGATGCCGTCACCTTTTGTGCAAATACCTGACCAGTGATTAGTATGAGTAATGGCAAAACCCTGAGAGTTTTGGAAAGAGGAATAAAGTTGTTCTTCAGAGGGATCATCTCTACCAATCTTTTTCCAATTTCCGAGTGGTCTTTTTAGAAACTTGACGTTTCTGATGAATTTTTTCATCATCTTTTAGTGCATCCAGGATGGCCGCAGCGCTGGCTTTATCCACATCTTCCTTCTCTTCAGAATCTTCTCCTGACGAAAGTGACTCCTTCTGATCATCCATTTCAACCTGCTCATCTTCATGAGGGGGTTGTTGCTGGTCCTGATTCTTTCCCGGTTCTTCTTCACTGGTTTGTTCATCCATTGAGGAATGATTCTGCTCCTGCTCCTGTTGGGACTGATTATTCCGTTCCTGCTGCTCTTCCTGATCGCCCTGTTGTCCTTGATCCTGCTGTTGCTGCTGATTCTGCTCTTGTTCATCATTAGTCAATAAACCACCCAATGCCTTTAATTGAGGATTGTCAGGGTAATAGTATAACCCATCCTGTATCAACTGTGCTGCTTTCCTTTTTTCTCCTTTTGTGTAGTAATTGGCGGCTGTATGGAAAAAATCTTCCCAGCCAGCAGCACTTAGCATGGAGAAAAATGTCATAATGATACCAAGGATTCTCATGTTTTACCCGCCAATAATGTCGTAGACATCCTTGATTTTATTTGTAAAATCCTGAAATGATACGGCTGTCTCATCTCTCTGCAGAAGGTCGTTCATTAACTGAAGTGCCTCTTCATATTTCCTCATCTCAACCAATCGTTCTGCTTCCCTTTTCACACGTTTGGCTTCATCAGATGGCTCCGGTGGGTTTCCATTGTTCTGTTGCTGATTCTCATTTTGAGATTGTTGAATCAGGAACTCATAATTGTACTTGGCATCCATATCATTGGGATCCAGGACCATGGTTTCCTTAAACAGGGCAATGCTTTCCTGAATGTTCTGTTCTTCAAAAGCCAGGTGGGCAAGATTATATAGTGCTTTCGACTGAAGTATGCTTTCATCATTAAGGGCCAATTTCCTGAAAGCATTACTGGCTGTCGCTTTATCACCCTGCTTGTATGATGCTACTCCCAATCCGAACCATGCAGACTCGTTTTCGGCATCTTTGGAAATAATGCCTTCATAATAAGACCTTGCCCCATCAAAATTCTCATTTTTGAAACGAGCCAATCCTTCATCATCTGTGGCAGATGCAATCCCTGTCAGTATGGTGAGCACCATCCAATATTGTAATCTCGGTACTATGTATCCTTTATTGATCATATCGACGTGTTGGATAGGTAAATCCAATAACCAAAGTTAAAAACGACAGGACTCCAAAAAGATGATACCTGTCTTCATATTCCGAAAACTCATGGGTGCTGATGGTTTTCTTTTCCATTTGATCAATTGCCTTCATCAAATCCCTGTATGTAGCAAGCCGATTATCAAATCGAATGAAAATTCCACCTCCTGCGTTGGCAATATCACGAAGGATGGTTTCATTAAGTACCGAGGTAATAAGCCGTCCCTGTTTGTCTTTTTTATATTCCGCCCTCAACCCTTTTTTTGTTTTCAATGGAATCAGGGATCCCGTTGATGTCCCAACACCAATTGAATGAATGGTAAATCCGGTCTTTTGGGCTTTTTCAGCAATGGCAATGGCTTCACCCTCATGATCCTCTCCGTCTGTCACAAGCACCAGTACCTTGTATTTCTCTGATTCTTCCCCAAACGCAGAAATTCCAGTGTTTAATGCAGAAGCCAGTGACGTTCCTTGTGTGGGAATCATATCAGTATCAATGGCATCAAGGAATAACAATGCTGCTTCGTAATCACTGGTCAAAGGAAGGTATAAATGGCTGGATCCAGCAAAAACAATGAATGCAACACGATCACCTTCCAAATGCCTAACCACCTGGCCAATTTCGTATTTTGCCTTCTCGAGTCTGCTGGGTACTACATCCTCTGCATCCATGCTGGATGAAACATCCACAGCGAATACCAGATCCACACCCTTCCGTTCTATAGGTTTCACTCGAATACCAATCTGAGGTCCAGCTGCTGAAACAATCAGAAATCCAACCCCCAAACTGATGAATCGTTGCTTCCATTTCGACTTTGCTCTATCCACTTTTGAAAATAACACATCAACCAGCCGTTTTTGGGCAGATGTAAACAGTGGATCCCGTTTTGACTGAATCCATGCAGAGACAAGATAGACTATTGCCATTAGCAAGAAGAGGAACAGCACTTCAGGATATCGCCAGCTCATTTTCTAATTCTTTTTTTCCAGTTTTTGTTCAATGATCCATGGACCAGACCAAGAATCATTGCAGGGATTAAAAACAAGCCATATAGTTCGCGGTATAAATTGAACTCTTTAATTTCAATTTCCGTTCTTTCCAAATTATCTATTTCTGCATAGACATTCTCCAATGCATGTACATCTGTGGCACGAAAGAATTGTCCTCCCGTTTTTTCTGCAATAGATATTAATGTCTCTTCGTCAATTTCATTTTTTATATAGCCACGATTAGGGATGTGGGTGATATCCTGATTGGTACCCGCACCTATGGTATGAATACGTATATCGAATTGAGCTGCCAGATCAGCTGCAGTAATGGGATCCAATTCTCCTGCATTGTTGCTTCCATCTGAAAGGAGGACAATGATTTTACTTTCCGCATCACTGTGACGAAGACGATTCGTAGCATTGGCAATAACCATACCGATGGCTGTACCGTCGTATTCCCGCTCAGCAATCTGTATATCCTTGAGAAGTTCCATAAGGACCTCCTTATCAACAGTGAGGGGACATTGAATAAAGGTTTCACCAGCGAACACCAAAATACCAATTCGGTCCTGGGTGCGGTTTTCAATGAATGTCCTGGCTGTTTCCTTTACGGCTTCGAGCCTGTTTGGTTTAAAATCATCGGCGAGCATGCTGCTGCTAATGTCCACAGCGAGAATAATATCGACCACTTCAACAGTAGTTTCCTGTAGTTTATCGATTTTTCTTGGACCTGATAATCCCATTACAATAAGTGAAAGAACGGTTAACTCAATAATCCTCAGGACATTGATTTTTACCTTCCCTTTTCGAATCATGGATAACGGCAGGATCGCAACACTTGATAAACGAACGGATCCTTCTCGCGTTTTTCCACGCGTATACATGTAGTATGCAATGACAGGAATCAAAATCCCCAGCAATAAATACCAGGGATGGGAAAACTCAATCATACCTCTCCATTATGAAATACAATGCACATTACGTATGGACTCAGGAAATGTTTCAATTCCGCCAGAAATTACCATGGAGAAAGATTGTTATGACTTATAAAGGTATGGAAGAACCGATGAGGATGAAATGTTATTTTTTTTCGTCAGAATCCAAATCTACCTGCTTGGCAGCATCTTCAATCTCTTTTTTTGCGCCATCAACAGCTCCTTTGAATTCCCGGATACCCTGTCCAAGCCCTTTGGCCAGTTCAGGTAATTTTTTTGCACCGAACAACAATAGAATCACAAGGAATATGAGCAGAATCTCTCCATATCCCAGATTAAAAACTGCGTATTGTATAGTCATGTCACTCATATTTTTCTCCTGTAATCCGTGGGAATTTAATGGAAACCACTAACGGAAATAGCGTAAAAAATAGTAAGACGTAGCCAGCCCGATTATGGTAGTGAAATTGATGGTAAGAGACAACCCAAACTGAATTGTGATGAAACCAAGATCCAGGTTAATCACACCAGATTCACTACCGACGAGTCCACCAAGAGAGAAATTTATACTGAGTAGGAAAAAATCTTTCACCACACTTTCAGGTAGAATCCAGCCCAGGATTTGACCCAGTATTGTTCCTATCATAGCGCCAATCATGAGGATAATAAATACGAGGGATAGCTGACGTTTATTCATAATTAATCTTCCTGAATCTGGGTTTCGACCGAATCAAATCGATGGGGATGGATCATCCAGTTGATGATGCTCCAGCTAACATAAAATATAAAAATGGGAAACAGAATTACACCTTTCCATATCGCTATGGCCACCAGGATAATCAAAATGCCTGCAAGACTGATGGAATTGGATTTACTGACGCGAAACGATAGAATTGGAAATTTCCCAAATCGAATTGGACTGACCATCATCACACCGAATAATACTGCAAGGAATAGCCCTACACGAGGGTCACCAAGGTTTCCATAAACTTCTTGAGAAAAGAGTGAGTAACTGAATAACCCCAATGCAGCAAGTGGTGTGGTCAATCCGGTAAAATAGGGAGTCGGATTTTCATCCTGAAGCAGATTAAATCGTGCCAGTCTGATGGTTCCAAATAGAATTGGTGTAAATGCAATAATTCCTTCCAGAAGCGGGGGTAAACCTGTTACCCAGGAAACATAAATCAGTAATGCAGGTGCTACACAAAACGAAATGGTATCAGCGAAAGAATCGAATTCCGTCCCAAATTTTGAAGGAATACCAATCATACGTGCCAGTTTACCATCAATGGCATCCATGACACCAGCGCTGAATATCAACCAGCCTGCAAGTTCAATTCTACCTTCCATTAATTGACCTATGGCCAGAAAACCGAGAAACATGTTAAGCACCGTGAAGATATTGGGGATCACACGTTTGTTAATGCCTTTTTTTCCTCGACGATGTATTCGCCTCATTTCACCTCCGCTATAACTGTTTCACCACCGACGACGATATCTCCTTCTTTGACCAGAACCTTGAACGATACCGGCAATAAAATATCCGTTCGTGATCCAAACATGATAAATCCCATTTTCTCACCAGTTTTATATTCCCGGCCCTCAGTGGAATAATTTAAAATCCTCCTGGCTATCAATCCGGCTATTTGCTTCAAGACAACTGGTCCATGATTCGTTTTGTACACTGTTGTTGATCGCTCATTCTCATCGGATGCTTTGTGGTCATAAGCGGCAAGAAATTTTCCCGGGGTATGATTGACCTGATCAACCACACCTGACAGTGGCACCCGATTGGTATGCACATTAAATACGTTCAGAAAGACAGAGATCAAGAGAGCTTCTTTCTCATGAAAAGTTGATGTAACAGGTTTTACAGAAACCACTTTTCCATCAGCGCTGCTTAGAACAATACCATTGCCATCGGGGATTGATCTGATTGGGTCCCGAAAGAAGTTTAGAATGAACCCCAACAATATCACCATGATCACAGACAATATTTTTAGCCATAGGTGTGGAAAATATAAATCAAGAATGATCATCGCTGAAGAAACCAGTATCAATAACCCAATGATCTTCAATCCTTCTGGTGCAATTCTAATGCTAGTCCTCCTTCACTTTTCCCAGTTCCATTCTCACACGCTTCTTGTCTCCCTCTCGGTATATCTCCATGGTGATCCTGTCACCTGGTCTCAAATCATCTGCTTCTATGACATCAAAAATTTCTCGCGCACTGGTAACGGATTGTCCATTTACCTTCGATATTACATCTGCAGGTTTTAACCCGGCTTTCTCTGCCGTACTCCCATCTTCGATCTCAACGATAATGACACCCTGGGTAAATGGAATATCCAGGTATCCGGCAATTTTTCGTGTGAGAGGCTGGACATGGAGACCGGTTGAAAAACTCCTGTCAATTCGTCCCCTGTTTTTTAACTCTTCCGCAATCTCCATGGCCCGGTTAATTGGAATGGCAAACCCGATCCCAATAGATCCCTGGTCAAAATCGGATCCTGTATAAATGAATGTATTGATACCAATGACTTCTCCATGAGCGTTCACCAGGGGACCACCGCTGTTTCCACGATTAATGGAGGCATCAGTCTGGATCATATTTTGGAAAATCTGTCCACCCTTCTGGCGGCCAAAATCCATGTTTAATGCACTCACGATTCCAGCGGTTGCAGTTGGTTGCTGGTTAATGGCAAACAAACCATACGGGTTTCCAAGAGCAATAACCCACTCACCAATGATCATGTCTTCAGAATCCCCCAGTTCTGCATAGGGAAATCTGTGACCTTCCAGTTTCAGTAATGCCACATCCGACACTTTATCTGATCCTATTAATTCTGCTTCGTATTCTTCACCACCGGGAAGGGTTACAATGATTTCACTGGCATTTTCCACCACATGGTTGTTGGTGATTACATATCCATCAGGACTGATGACTACACCGGAACCTGAACCCATCACTTTTCGCGGTTTCAAGGTGTAAGGGAAGAAGTAATTAAAAAATGGATCCACATATGGGGATTGACTGCTGACCTGCTGATACTGCACAACATTAATACTTGCTACTGCGGGGCTAACCTTATCTACAGCCCTTGTGATTGCATTTTCCCTTGAGTCATAGATGGACTGAGCAACTATGTTGCCAAGCAACATTAGAATAACACTCCCAAGGATACTGGCTTTAGTCTTCATAGTGAACATGCGTTAATATTAAACCTTCTGAAGGTGCCTTGAAAATACGAACATTCTTTCTGGGAGATTGAATCAATTGAAAAAAATCGGATTCGTCATACGTTCCTCTGGTTACTTCTACCATTGTCCCTACTAAATACCGTACCATATGATGGAGAAATCTATTTCCAACTATATTAAACACGATAAATGGATGATCCTTTTTCCATTGCGCTCCCTTAACAGTACACAGTGAATGGTCCAGTTCCGGATTCACTTTGCTAAAGGATAAAAAATCGTGTGTACCCAGAAGATGGTTTGACAATTGATTCAGGTGAGAAATATCCAAGCCAGGTAACTGCCAGGATTGATTTCGATACAGTATGCTGTCTCCTGTGTATACCTGATACCTGTAATGTCTTTCTCGAGCAGAAAATCTAGCATGGAATTCCTGTGAAACCTGTTCCACGCTTTCGACAATTATAGATGGATGAGTGGTGGCATTCAGTGCCTTACAAATACTGGTTGTATCAATGGCCGTTTCAAGATCGACATGGGCAACCTGTCCCCAGGCATGTACACCTGTATCGGTGCGACCGGCTCCAATGACTTTTACCCGTTCCCCATCTCCAAATGGTAACAAGGCTTTCTCCAACTCCCCCTGGACAGTGCGTCCTGTTTTCTGAAGCTGCCATCCCTGGAAATACGACCCGTCGTATTGCAGAGTAATCTTATATCGTAAACCCAACAAAAAATCCAATAAATAAAAGTGTGGAAAGAAGAATGGTCATTGTATCCCTGAGGGACCATACAATGGGGAATGCTATAGATCTTGGTACAACAGACCCATAGCCTCTTTGAATCATTTGATTGGTAATGTCATCTGCTTTCCGGTACTGCTCAGTAAACAACACTGGTAAATGTTTAATAACATGCTCGATTTTTTTACCCAGGGATAAGTTCTGATGAATACCCAGTGCTTTATCAGACTGTGCAGCCATCTCCCAATCTTTCTGAAAGGATGGGAAAAATCGAAGAATCAGTGCCAGGAACAAGAACATATTCTCGACAGCGATCCATGGTTTATTTATGTGTATCCAACCGGTACGGAGAGCAGGAATAATTAACTCATTTTTCCCCCATAATAAATACAATGCCATGAGTTGAACCATTCCAAAAAATTTAAGGGATATAAATCCAGCTTGCGAGGCAGCCTGAGAAATGTCTGATCCCAGTATACCAACAGAAATGATTAAGTAAACAATATACATGAGTGGGAGATAGTACATGAATCCTTTAATCCTATCCCAAACATGGGTTCGGTTTTGAATAGTCAGAATCAACAAAACAGCTAAAAATGTCAAAATAGAAACCCAGGATTGTAAACTAAACATACTGATGAGTATCAGCACAAATATCCAAAGTAATGTCAGAGGATTCACAACCATCTAAAACTGAATGGAAGCTTGAATTGTAGCGTTGTTCCCCAAATAATTTGGGGAGATTGAAAACCCTGAATTCGAAAGTTTTCTGTTTAGGTACAATGCATCTATGGCAGATACAACATGATTGATCACAATCCCGCCAACCAGGAATTTGCCTGAAAGATGCAACCTGTCACGACGAATCCGCATTCGTTCAAATTCTTTCCGACTTGGTGTTGAATCCCATGACCAGTTCCATTCTTCCGTCATGTCATACAATGCATCCGTCTCTCGCCAACGTCTGTGCTCATCGTTGAAGGCATCCCTGGTATTGTAATTACCAATGTCGATCCAGAATTGATCATCCTTCCCGGCTGTTTGGACTCCTGCATGGTTTGAAGCAAACCCTCTCATAGTTTGGTCCATGTAATCTGACGCGCTGTTACAGGAGATAACCGATAACCATAATAGGCCTTCCATCAAGAGGAATGCCCTGCCTCGATCATTTTGCTGGAGTGTAAATTCTCCTGACCCGGGGATAACCAGAGACGATAATACTGGAGATATACCGGTAGAAATTTGTCCAGTTACAAGGGACAATCCCATCATGATGAGTACTATTGTTCGCGAAATCTTTTCCACACAGATCCTCCTATAAAGATGATCATTATCATTGCAGTTATCATGGCAAATTTATCACCATGGATTGAATACCATGAACGGTAAGGAATAATATCTACATTAGCGAGGAATATTTCCTGCTTCCCAATGGGGACTTTGTGGATAATTCGACCTACTGGATCAATCAATCCGGATATTCCAGTGTTGGCACTTCTCACAATGGATATTCGGTTTTCCACAGCCCTCAGCACAGCGCATTCAAAATGCTGATACGGACCAGTGCTGTTCCCAAGGTATCCGTCATTGGCTTCAATGGTAATGAATTCCGATCCTTTTTGTATAAATCGTCGCACGACATCCGGGACACTTGATTCATAGCAGATGACATTGGAAAATGATGTAGAATCATACCTGAAAACGGTATAGTCATCACCCTGGACAAAGTTCCCCTGTCCAAAATTCAGTTTTTTCAAAATGGGAAACCTCCCACTCAATGGAATGTATTCCGCAAAAGGAACCAGGAAAACTTTCGAATACATATCATAGGATCCATCCGGTTTAAGGAAAATTGCCCCATTGTAAAAACTCGCTTCTTTGTTCTCATCCCACTTTTTATCCACTGTTCCAGTTAGCAGAGGTGTGTTTCCCTCTATAACACGCCGAAGGACTTTTTTTCTATTGGTTCTAGACAGTTTCAGGTATGTGGGTAATGCGGTTTCAGGCCATAGCACAAGATCTGGATTCAATTTGTTGGCTTCCACATGTAAGGAGTCCATTAAGGCAAATACTGCTTTACGGTTTTCCCTGTCCCATTTTTCATTTGGATCCACATTGGGTTGTGTTACAGCAATATGTACACGTTTTGATACCGGTAGCGATCCAATCTTCTCTATCTGGATGAACCCGTATGTACCAATAAGAACAAACAAAATGACCGTGAAGGTTATGTATCTCACGGGTCGACCACCTGTAATGGCTAAATATAATCCAACATTGATCATAACTATCCAGAACGCTATTCCATATGTTCCCATCACATCGGCAAGCTGGATAAGCGGAAGGTATTGTGACTGCGACAGAGCAAGGTTAGCCCATGGAAAACCAAGGGGACCCAGACTACGAATCCATTCCATGGTAACCCAGGCAAATGGCAGGGTGATCCATGGAGAAAAATCATTTTTTATAAAGGATACAATGTATGCAAGAATTGCCCAGAAGATTCCCAGATACAATACCGCACCTGTTAACGAAAGGAGTACAGGGAGAAATGTTGTACCACTGTTAAAACCAATCCAGTGAAAGGCAATGAAATTTGCTGCAACAGACGCTAGATAAGTGAACCATGCAGACTGACGAGGAGAGTGGGTAGTTACAATATGGATCAGAGGAATCAATCCAATCCATGCTAAAAAACCCACATGAAAGGATGAATGATAAGAGACACCGGTAACCACACCCGACACTAAGGCAAGATAAGCTGGTTTTATACCAATCAGATATTTCACAATGAATGGGTGTCTAAGAATTGCTGCAATATGATGGCAGCAGCACGCTGGTCAATCAGTCCTTTGTTATGACCGGTTTTAATGTCCTGCTGTATCAGTGATTTTTGTGCACTAACTGAGGATAATCGTTCATCCTGAAAATGGATTGGCAATGAAAAAACTTCAAGTTGTAAAGCAAATTCTCTCACCTTTTCAGTGAGAGCTGTATCCTGCCCTTTCATTCCAATGGGCAACCCCAATACAATTTGTGTTACTGATTCACTTTCAATGATGTCCTTAAGTTTGCTGAGAGAATCGGAAGCTTCTCCAATCAGAGTATCATAAGGTGATGCAATAATATGAAGCGGATCAGACAATGCGAGTCCGATCCGCCGTTCACCATAATCTATCCCGAGAATTCGCCCCACGTTGAACGATCCTCTTCTATCCCTGTTATTCCCCGATGGGTTTTGATAAAAATGCCTTCAGGATTTTACCAGGTTTAAAATGTGTCTTGCGATGAGCTGGAACGTATATTTCTTCGTTTGTACGTGGATTTCTTGCACGAGGTTTTGCCTTGGTTTGCTTCACTTCAAACACACCAAAGTTTCTGATCTCAATTCGTGTTGAAGGACGATCATCCATAAGCATATCTCTCATGACCGTAAATATTTCATCGACATAGCTCGCTGAATTCTCCATTGTCCCACCCAGTCTGGTGGCGACTTCTTTTGCGATTTCCTTCTTCGTATAGGTTTTCTTGTCCATTATTGGCCTGTCCTTTCTACGTAATCAATACCTTTAATTCGAGTTAATTTTTTAATGATTCTGTCCAGTTGTTTGATATTTCGTACTTCCACAATGAAATACGCTGTTGCAATATTATCCCGGACTTTTAAATCCACACTGGTTATGTTCGAGTTTTCCGAGGATATGGCTTCTGTCATGGTTTTCAGTGCCCCTTTATTGTCCTCTCCAACCACTTTTATTCTTACCTTAAATACATCACTTCTTGCCACATCCCATTCAACTGGAATGAGCCTGTCTGATTCCTCCGAAAGCAATGGCAAACTCCGGCAATCGGAACGATGGACCGTTATACCTCGCCCTCTTGTGACAAAACCCACCATGTCATCACCAGGAATTGGGTTACAGCATTTTGCAAACTGTACCATGACATTACTGATACCCTGGAGCTTGATTCCTTTAGCAGATGACCTGGCATAATCAATAAATCGATCGGAGTCATCACCACCATCAATCTCTTTTTCTTCTTCCTCAGGTCTAAGCTTTTTAAAGATTTCACGAATCGTTATGGATCCATTCCCAATTGCCTCCAGAAATGATTCACTGGTTTTATACCCGAACTGGTCATGGGATTCCTTCACGGCTTTCAATTCACTGAACATTTTCAAACGACGAAGCGTTTTTTCGAGAATTTCATTCCCTAGCTTAATGCTTTCTTCCTGACGGATATTCCGGAGGTACTTGTTCACATGATTGCGTGCCTTACCTGTCACCACAAATTTTAACCAGCCAAGACTTGGATGCTGGTTCTGGCTAGTAATTATTTCGACAATATCCCCATTTTTTAGCTTGGTGTTCAGGGGAACCACTTTTTGATTTACTTTTGCGCCAATACAATGCAACCCTAGTTCTGTATGGATTTGAAATGCAAAATCGATGGGCGTCGCATCCATGGGTAACTGGATCAGGTCACCTCCAGGAGTGAAAACGAATATCTCATCATTGAAGAGATCGATTTTCAGCAGATGCATAAATTCTGCAGGATCCGATGTTTCACTCTGGAGTATATCAACAAGCTCTCTCAACCATTTGATATCCGAGTCTATCCCAGCGGATTTCTTCCCTTGCTCTTTATATCGCCAGTGTGCTGCCACACCAATTTCCGCTGTACTTTCCATCTCAGCTGTACGAATCTGGATCTCCACCATTCTTCCACCAGGTCCAACTACAGTCGTGTGAATGGATTGATATCCATTAGTTTTAGGCATGGCAATGAAATCCTTAAACCGCTCCTGCACCGGGGAATACATCTGGTGGATGACACCGAGAGTCAGGTAGCATTGCTCCACCTTATCCACTATGATCCGAATGGCATACACATCATAGATATCTTCGAAATTTTTTCCCCGACTCATCATTTTATTGTATATGGATGAATGGGATTTTGGTCTACCATACACTTTAGCAGAAATATCGTATTTATTTAACTCCAAATTGACTGGCTCTATAACGCTGCTGATATATTTTGTGCGTTGCTTTGCACTGGCTTTCAGTTTTGTCTCTATTTCCAGGAATGAATTGGGGTGTAATGTTTTGAGAATCAGATCATCCAATTCCCATTTTACACGAGCCATTCCGAGACGATGGGCCAGGGGTGCATAGACATCACGGGTCTCAATGGCAATACGATGCTGCTTGATTTGAGGCAGGTACTGGATAGTTTTCATGTTATGCAATCTGTCTGCAAACTTGATGATAATAACTCGCAAATCCTGCGCCACTGAAAGCAAAAGCTTCATGAAATTCCCTGCCTGCTTTTCCCTTCTGCTGGAAAAACTGATTCCACCAAGTTTGGTCACACCATCAACAAGACGGGCCACATCCTCATTAAATCGTTTCTCCAAATCCTCTATTGTGACTTCCGTATCCTCAACCACATCGTGTAGGAGTCCACCCATCACCGTACGATAATCCATTTTCCATTCCGCAAGGGAAATAGCCACCTCGTAGCAATGATCGAAATAGGGTTTTCCACTTCGGCGCTTCTGGCCTTCATGGCACGTAGCTGAAAACTGGTATGCATTCCATAATTCCTGTCGAATATTGTCCAGTTCCTTCCCACCAGGGATGGTGATCTTCTGGATCAAATCCATAAATGGACGGGGGTATTCACCGAGGAGTTGGGGGACCAGTTTTGCCAGTGGATTTTGCATTTAGAAAGGAGGGCCTCCAAAATCATCCATCTCGCTTGCATCTTCAAACCGTGTGAATCTGTCAATAAATGTAGCCGGGATGACACCCGTAGGACCATGACGTTGTTTTGCCAGGATGATTTCAGCTTTGTGACGGATATCTTCATCATCCTTGTTATACACCCAGGGACGATACAAGAACATGACCATGTCAGCATCCTGTTCAATGGCTCCAGATTCTCTAAGATCTGAAAGTTGGGGACGTCGATCCGTACGACTTTCCACTGCTCTGGAAAGCTGTGAGAGGGCGATAATAGGTATGTTTAAATCCTTGGCCAATGCTTTCAAAGATCGAGATATGACGGATATTTCCTGCTGACGGCTTTCCACACCTTTGGGACCCTGCATCAACTGAAGGTAATCCACAATGATCATTTTTATATCATGTTCTGTTTTCAGGCGTCTTGCCTTTGCACGCAATTCCAGGACCGTAATCCCTGGTGAATCATCAAGGAATATAGGGGCTTCTGACAGAACCCCTGCTTTAAAGCTCAAGTTCTTCCATTGATCCTTCGGGAGCATTCCTGTCCGCACAAGGTGGTTATCCACACGCGCTTCGGAACAAAGCAAGCGCATGGCTAACTGACTGTTGGACATCTCAAGACTGAATATTCCCACTCCTTCATGGTGATCCACAGCAGCATTTCGTGCAATGGATAATGCCAGGGCTGTCTTCCCCATACCAGGTCTTCCGGCGACGATGATTAAGTCTGATGGATGAAAACCTGCTGTTTTTGCATCCAGATCCACCAATCCGGAAGGAACACCAATGACGGATCCCTCTTTGGCACTGATGGCATCCATCTGCTTGAAAGTTTCCTCAAGAATGGGAGTAATATGCTGGAAACCACCTTTTAATCGGTTTTCCGAGATTTTGAATATCTGTGATTCAGCACGATCCAGAATATCATCCACCGAATCGGAATCATCAAATGCATCTTTAGCAATATCGTGGGAGATTGTGATGAGTTTTCGAAGCAACGCTTTTTCGAGGACGATCCGGGCATACCCCTCTACATTCGCCACCGTTGGTACCGATTCCATCAATCCGGTGATGTAGTAAGCTCCGCCTACCTCTTCAAGATCCTTCGTTTTCTTCAGCTGATCTATGACTGATATAGTATCCACTGGATTGTTTTCATGATACAGCGTGATCATACTGCTAAAAATTTTTCCATGGGAATCTCTATAAAAATGGTCTGATCCCAGGATACCAATGACTTTACTAACCGCTTCTTTACTGGCGAGCATGGCACCAAGTACGGCCTGTTCTGCATCGATTGCCTGTGGTTGTGCGCTTAATGTTTCATTTAGATCAGCTTTTGCCAATTAGGACGCTCCTTCCAGAATATTCTTCACCCATTTAAAATCTTCCCAGGCAGGTCGTTTAAAGGATTGATTCCTTAGCAGTGCAGCAGGATGATAAGTAACCATCAGCGGTGTTCCATGGTAATCATGGAGTTTGCCACGCATGTTTTTCAATGGCTCATCAATTTTTAACAGTGTTTTCCCTGCAATTCGTCCCAGGGCAACGATAAGCACAGGTTGAATGATATCAATCTGTTTCAACAGGTAAGGCTCGCACAATTCAACTTCAGATGGAAGAGGGTCACGGTTTTCAGGCGGTCTGCATTTTAAGACATTGCAAATATAGACATCCTGTTCCCGGCTTCTGTTGATAGCTGCGAGGATTTTATCCAGTAGTCTCCCTGCACGACCGACAAAAGGGTATCCCTGTTTGTCCTCTTCAGCGCCGGGTGCCTCGCCAACCAGTAGAAGGCTTGCATTGGGATCTCCTACACCAAATACAAAATGGGTCCTGGTGGTTCCAAGGTGACATTTTGTACAGGAATTAATGGATTGATCATAGGCCGAAAGCGTTTCAGTATTATCTTTCGCCGGGATGTCAGTTGATTGATGAGCAGGCATGTAAAGTGCATCACCGTACACATCCCTGGTATACTCCAGGTAGTTTAGAACAGGATCAGAGTCTGACACGCCTATTCTTCTTCAGATTGATACCAGGTAATATCTCCACCGAGAAACTCATCTGTAGCAACAGCCGTTGGTTTTGGCATTTCAACATAATCAGCCGGATCTATCTCAGGTACCGTATCGAATACACCGAATGATTCCTGGTCCGTTTCACGCATGGCCTGGTCGACAATCCTGTCCCGAAGGATTTGCCGGGCGCGCGATGCCATGACAACAACGGCTTCATAAATATCTTCTGTTTGATCTTCTACTTCGCGAATATGCAATGGTTTAATTCCCACTCTGCACTCCTTTTAATTGACTTATAACTATATTTTTTATGGACTTTACAGCATCTTCAAGTTTATCATTAATTACAACGTAATCAAACTGTTCTTTGTAGCTCATTTCCATTTGAAAACGCTGAAGCCTAACCTTAATTCTTTCTTCTGAATCTGATCCTCTGTGTTTCAATCGATCAATGAGGATTTGTTCACTGGGTGGCTCCACAAAGATCAGGGCTGTTCTCTCAGGATACAGTTGCTTTATTGTTAAGGCCCCTTTTACATCCAAATCAAGCAACAATACCTGATGGCCATCGATTGCCTGATCCAGGTATTCTTTCTTCGTTCCGTAATAATACCCATGGACTTCCTCAACCTCCACCAGTTCATTTGCATTTTTCAATTCAATAAACTCATCCATGGAAATAAAATGGTAGTCATAACCATTTTTCTCATAATCTCTCTTTGGTCGTGTTGTACATGAGATGGAAAATGTGAAGTTGGGGTTTTGCTTTTGCAGTTCCCTGCAAATAGTGGTTTTTCCTGTCCCAGAAGGGGCCGCGATGACGATGAGGTTTTTCATAAAATATTCTGGATCTGTTCTCTCATTTTTTCCAGTTCATCCTTAGCCTGGATAACTGAATTAGTGAGATCCGTATTCGTACTTTTTGATCCCATCGTGTTGATTTCTCTGCCCATTTCCTGAAGAATAAAATTGCACCTTTTTCCAACAGGTTCATCCATATCCATTAATGAAACAAACTGGGAAATATGACTCCGACACCTGATCACCTCTTCAGTGATATCTGCCTTTTCTGCCTGAATTGCAATTTCCTGGACCAGACGCGTTTCATCTACTTCTACATTGTCCATTAAATCCTGGATTCGTTTTACAAACCTGTCCTTGCGTGAACTGGAATCACCAGTATTATGATGCGATATGTTCTCAATTAGGTTTTCTAACATTGAGATACGATCCTTGAGATCATCTTTCAATCTAGCACCCTCATTTATGCGCATGGTTTGAACCTGGTCAAATGCCAGTGAGAATGCTTTCATCACAGCATTTTTTGGGAACACTGAATCATCGTTTTGCTTCATAATATCTTCTGCGGAAACCAGATCTGCAATGTCCAGGTGACGACCATATTCCTTTTGAATTGTCATGACGATTTTTTCCATGGCTTCAAACCGCTTTCGGTCGAATGACAATGCCAGGTTACTATCTTGTTGATTATCTGCTTCAACTGTGATGTATACAGTTCCCCTGATGATTTTTTCCTGTACGTGTTCCCTGATGTCAGATTCAAGCTTCGGATCATGATCACATCCCCGAATTTTTATATCCAAAAAGCGGGCGTTATATGTTTTCATTGTTACAGCCACTCGATGTGGGCTTCTACCGGACGTTCCACGTCCGAATCCAGTCATACTTTTCATATAAATTCCAATTTTGAAGGAAGTTCAAAAATTACTGATTTTATTTGTACTTGACCAAAGTGTATTGTTGATTTTTTTGATCGATTTCCGCACACAAAAAGTCTGTATGCATTGCTGGTTATGTAGGATAATTGCGCTATAGAAGAAACTAATAGGTTACGCCCATCATGCCGAACACCCATCTTGGAGAGAATACCAATGACACAATATGGGTGGCACCCAGGTCAGTTTGTGTGGGTGGTGACTGCATGGCATAGTCTATGGTCCAATTTTCTCTGGAAATTCCCAGTCCTCCTGCAAGCAAACCGGTTTCGGAAATTCCTCCTCGAATGCGGATGGATGGTTTGGGAGAAATTTCCATACCTGTCCTCACTCGAATATTGGACAGGTAGTCTTCATTTGATGGTCCGTTTCCATCCAATAATAAGTCAGCATACAATGAGGAATCCCACTCAAGGATTGGTAAGGTAAAATGCCCTGCCAGTCCACTGTTGAGGACCGGTTTAGCCCTTTCAACTGTACCATTGTCCCATACAAGCCATGAGGTAGTGGCGTCAGAAATGGCTACCCCAAAATAGAGTTGCCGCCACAGTTGTTTTTTCGCTCCCAGGTTCACACCAATCCCATTTGCAAAGTGCTTATCGAGTGAATGGAACATTCCCTTAATGGCTGCCCCCATTGTCCAGTCATGCAACATCCAGGTAGTACTGATATACAATCCCCATTGCTGCTGCTTGAAATTACTTATTCGTGTGGGATCTAATCGTTCACCTTCATCCAGAATGCCGTTCCCCTCTCCCAAGTCCTGTGTTCCGGGAATACCATCTTCGCCCCAGTCCAATAGCCCATTTTCCGTATTGGGTATTCCTCCGATATGCTGTTGCAGCAACACAATATTCACAGGACGTCCAAACCCTTTCCTTAGAGAAAAGGACAATAAATCGTTTTGAATGAGGTTACCATATCGACTTTGGTGTGAGTAGCCCACCTGGTCTTTCATGTCAAATGTAGTATGTGCCGGGTTTAAAAGTATCGACGTTATTCGTCGGCCGTCTCCTACTTGCGATCCACCCAGGGATACCAAATGAGCATCTCCTGCCTGGTCATAGAGCTGCCAGCCATATTTTACCCATTCTGAACCCAATACTGAGGTCGTGATAATAATTAACAGGCTATATATTATCCGCAGATGGAAGAGTCTATATCCCATGTTTCTTCTTTAATTCATGCAATTGATTCAGGGCATCCAATGGTGTTAAATCATTCACATCAATCTGTTTTAAATCCTCTTTCAGTTTTGCTTCCCGTTCATCAAACATATTAATCTGATTCGACGACAGTTCCGATGGAAATGTTCCAATTTTTTCCTGGGTCGAATCGAGGTGGTAATCCAAAATTTCCGTGGCACGTCGGATGATGCTTTCGGGTAATCCTGCCATTTGTGCTACATGAATACCATAGCTTTTGTCGCCTGATCCTGGGAGGATTTTTCTTAAGAACACGATTTTATCACCAAATTCTTTCACAGCAACATGGTGGTTTTCAAGACGATCCAACGTATGCTCAAGGTCAGTCAACTCATGGTAATGGGTTGCAAACAGAGTCCTGGCGTTAACATCTTCTTTCTCATGCAGGTATTCCGTAATTGCCCAGGCAAGTGATAACCCATCAAATGTGGCTGTTCCCCGGCCAATTTCATCAAGAAGAATGAGACTTTTTCTTGTGGCATTATTCAGGATATTGGCGGCTTCATTCATTTCAACCAGAAAAGTACTTTCTCCTCCAGCCAGGTTGTCGCTTGCACCCACCCTTGTGAACAGGTGATCAACAAGTCCTATAGTTGCTTCTTTTGCAGGGATAAAGGATCCTATCTGCGCCATAATGATCAATAAACCAATTTGTCTGAGATAGGTGGACTTTCCTGCCATATTGGGTCCGGTAATCAGGTGTATCTGGTTTGTGTCGCCATCCATGGATATGTCATTGGGAATGAATTTCTCTGTAGCCGGCAACAATTTTTCTACCACCGGATGGCGACCATCTTTGATGATCAATCGTCTGTCTTCTGTAAGAATTGGACGAACATATTTGTCTCTATTTGATTGGTAGGCAAAGGAAGATAATACATCAAGTTTGTTGAGTATTCGTGCATTGGATTGGATAACATCCCCTTTACCAAGGACTTGGACACACAGCTTTTGGAATAAGTCCGTTTCTATTTTCTCAATTTCAAACTCTGCATTAAGGATTTTTTCCTCATATTCCTTTAATTCCGGTGTGATGTATCGCTCAGAATTCACAAGTGTCTGTTTCCGTATATACTCTTCCGGTACTTTGTCCTGGTGTACTTTTGTGACTTCTATATAATAACCAAAGACCTTATTGTACCCTATTTTTAAGGAAGAGATACCGGTTCGCTCCCGCTCGGATAACTTCAAATCTTCTAACCATGATTTTCCACCAGCGGCCATTTCCCTCAAAGAATCCAGATCAGGGTGAATACCGTGGGCAATAACATTGCCCTGCGTGATTTGAGCCGGGCAATCTACATTAAGCGTGTTTGTAATCTCTTCAGCGATTTCATCACAGGGGATAAATGAGTTTGCCATTGATTCAAGAGTTTGATGTCCACTGTCCGTTAACTGGTTTTTTAATCCAGGGATATCTTGCAACACAATGCCCAACGTTCTCAATTCACGAGGTGATACTTTTAATCGAGACACTTTCCCAAGGATGCGTTCAATATCCGGTGTATTCTTTAAACTCTTTCTAACGACATCCTGAACTGTCGTATTTTCGATAAATCCTTCCACCGTATCCTGACGTGCCTCCAGTTCATCCAGATCAAGGATGGGCTGAACCAACCACTGTCGAAGCAGACGTCCACCCCCAGCCGTGTACGTTTCATCCAACACATCCACCAGGGTTCCATGGGTACCCTGTGTGGATAGACTGTGAAAGACTTCCAGGTTCCTTACCGTAAACCCATCCAAACCCATGATGCCTTCCATGACGATGGGACGAATAGACGTTATGTGATCCAGTTTTCCATTCAATTGTTCTTGGATGTAATGTAGGATAACACCTGCTGCTGAAATACCATGATCCATATCCTCACAACCAAATCCCTTCAGGGACTGGGTTTGGAAATGATCTACCAGGGTCCGATATCCCTGCTCCCTGGTAAACATCCACGGCTCCAATTGCGTCACATAGGGTCGCAATGCTTTAAACCAGGTAGTCAATGAATAGGTAATATCTTCCCGTACCAGGACCTCCCTGGGGGAAAATCGCTGCAGAGATTCGGCTATTTTTTCCTCAGGACATTCACCTAAAAAGAATTCACCGGTGGATTGGTCCAGGACTGCATACCCCATCATGTTACCACCTGGAGAAATACTTGCGAGAAAATGATTCTTTTTACCACCCATATCCTCCACGGTGGCAAGAGTACCCGGCGTGACAATTTCCACCACTTCCCTTTTAACGATTCCTTTTGCCAGTTTTGGGTCTTCCACCTGTTCACAAATGGCTACTTTGTAACCGGCCTTCACCAGTTTTGGCAAATAGTTATCCAGGGCATGATGTGGAAAGCCCGCCAAAGGAACGTCTGCTGCTGCACCATTGGACCGCTTCGTTAAAACAATTCCCAGGATTTTCGCAGTGAGTTTCGCGTCCTCATTAAACGTCTCGAAAAAATCTCCCATTCGGAACAATAGAATCCCATCCGGATGTTGCTTTTTCACCTCAAAATACTGGCGCATGAGCGGTGTACCTTTTTCTGTCGGCTTAGCCATTAGCCTCATCCAATAGCTTTTCACCAGACTTTCTATCTTTTTCGCCGCGAATGGTTATCCCTGTTTTGTCTAGAAATTCCAGTAGCGGAATGGCCGTCTTCCTTGTCAATCCTGTCATATCTTTGAAATCGGTGACGGATAGAGTATCATGCTCGGAAAACCACTCCTGTAATGATGACACAAGCTTCTGGTAATTAAATGTGGTCATCCACCATCCTTCCAGTATTTCCTGAATGTCACCATGTCCTTTCATCACATGAAGTAATTCTTGAGTATGTCCAATATTTTTCCCTGATGTCACTGCTAATGATTTTGATGGGACGGGCTCAAATCCATTTTCATGTAGGGCTGTTTTCAAAACATTGGATATCTTCGAATCTTCCTTTGTTAATTCAATGGTATGATCGGAAAGGGCAAGTCCTGATTCAATCTGTACAATTCTTTTCTCCATTGAAAGAATCGAAATAATATATTCAAAATAAGTTGGTTTTATCCCTGATGTATCCAGTAGTTGTTTCCGACCAAGGTATGGACGATATGGATGGACACTATGGAATGTTTTTAGACTGTCACAAATATAGTTTTTACCTTTTTCTAAATCATCCTCATGGTATAATTCCTTCGACTGTGTCAAGGTTTGAAGGTCGTATTTTTTCACACAGTCTTCTATTTTATCCATCGGCTGCTGCATAAACCTGGACCATTCATCCTTGGTCATTGGTTTGGTCCAACGATTGTGGACAAACCACATGAACCTCTTTTCCCAGTTTTCTGGAATCTCATCCAACAATGCCTTCATTTCCTGTGGTTTCTCTTCAGGAGATGGATACAGGATGATACCCCCTCCAATCGTCTCCATAGGTGAATAAGAACGAATGATAAACCGATCATCCATGGTCAGGGGCAGGCATTCTTCCATGTGAAAATAAACATTGTCTGATTGTCCAGATTCCAGCATTGGTGTGGCCATTTGCACTCGTCCAAGTATTTCAGTTGTTCCAGTATGCAGGCGAATACGTTGACGATTCTTCAATTTCCATGATGTTGCGGATAACAGTGTTGTGTATCCAATAAAAGACGAAGTACAGGCCAACCTTTCCGGTGAACTGATCTCAGTGCCACGAGACATATCTGCTTTATCTACTCCAAGCAGGTTTATTGCCGCTCGATCTCCCATAGATACCGTGTCGGTCTTTTCACCATGTGATTGCAGACCCCTTACTTTTGTTACTATATCCCCCGGTTGAATTTCTACCATATCTCCAACGGAAATCTGTCCTGAGATGACTGTTCCCGTCACCACACTTCCGAATCCAGACTTTGTAAAAACGCGATCCACAGGTAAGCGGAAATATCCACGGTCTGAATGATATTTGCAGGATTCAGCCATATTGAGGATGGTATCCCTCAGGGTTTCTATACCCTCCGTCGTGGATATTGACGTCCTGATAATAGGTGCATCGGATAAAAACGTATTTGCCAATGTTTGTCGAATATCATCTTCCACCAGGTCCAACCAGTCCTTGTCTTCAACCAGATCTGTTTTTGTGAGTGCGATGATACCGGTCTTCACACCAAGCAGATCCATAATATGCACATGTTCCCTGGTTTGGGGCATGATACCATCATCAGCTGCAATGATAAGGAGGGCCATATCAATGGTTGCCACTCCGGCAACCATGTTCCTGATAAATTTTTCATGCCCAGGGACATCAATAATGGTAATCTGGTCATTTAGAAATGCAAAACCAAGATCAATGGTCATGCCTCGGGCCTTTTCTTCTGCGAGTCGATCTGTATTGGTTCCGGTTAGCGCCAATACAAGGGATGTTTTTCCGTGATCAATGTGACCGGATGTTCCGATCACTATTTGCCAGTTCTTCGTATTCCTTTCAGACATTCCCGGTAATTGCCTGGTTCACCTCGTCAATAATGTGACAGAGGACGATATCCTGTTCAGGTAGGATTGCTTTCAAATCTATAAAGAACTTATTTTTAGATATATACCCAACAACGGGTGTGGTCGCCTCGCGAAAAAGTGATGCCATTTTTGTTGGGGTAATGGACTTGGATGTGAATTTTATAGCGATACTGTCCATTTTCTCTTCGGGAAGAGACCCGCTTCCAGCTTCTACATCAGATTCCACGATATCCATGGAAAATGGATAGGCATTTGTTTCCTCGATGGATTCAAGAATATCCCTGGCGCGATTTTTTAATGCATCACGAGGAGTTGTCATAAGTTGTAATGCGAGATTTTTTTCAGTGAAAGACTGCTTTTTATAGCTGCGAACTATGGTATCCAAAAGTGTCAGGGTTATTTTATCACAGCGCATGGCTCTGTAGAGTGGGTTGGAAACAATCTGCTTAATGGCTTTTTTCTTTCCAGAAAGAATACCCGATTGTGGGCCTCCCAGGAGTTTATCTCCTGAGAATGTTGCTATATCTACACCTGATTTAATGATTTGCTCAACAGGGATTTCATGGGGAAGTCCAAGATCAGATAAAGACAGGAAGGCACCACTACCCAGGTCCGCCATCACAGGGATTTTCTTTTTCCTGCCTAATGCCACAAGTTCGGCCAGATCCACATCTTTTGTGAATCCTTTAACAGTGTAATTACTGGTATGAACCCAGAGGATTAACCCTGTATCCTTCGTTATAGCTTTTTCATAATCGTTTAAGTGAGTGCGATTGGTGGTCCCGATTTCTACAAGTTTGCAGTGACTTTTTTGAATGATATCCGGAATCCTGAATGAACCCCCGATTTCCACCTGCTGTCCGCGTGAGACAATGACTTCCTTCCCTTCTGCAAAAGTATTGAGGGCTATGAGTACGGCAGCTGCATTGTTATTCACCATTGCAGAGTCCTCAGACCCAACAATAGATGAAATCAATGTTCTGGTATGATCCAATCGATTTCCTCTATTTCCTGTTGGCAGGTCAAATTCAAGGTTTACATAACCGGAAGCTTTTACAGCCATATCCATAAGAACATCTTTGGATATTGGGGCTCTCCCAAATCCTGTGTGCAGTACAATACCTGTTCCGTTGATGATGGGTCTCATGCTTGGACGTGTGGAACAAAGGACATGTTCTACGATGGAATTGACAATTACTTCTCTTGCGGGCAGGGATTCATTTTTCTTCAATTTGCCACGGAAATGAGCAATGCGTTCACGGATGATCATGGTAACATGATGCTCATGCAGCTGAATATCATCAGGAATCGCCGCAATCACTTCTGCAACGGAAGGTAATGTGAATTTTTCTTTCATACTAAAGGAGTATCTGGATTATAATTTACGAAATCGAAATGCAATCCAGAGTCCGGGAAGTAACATTATTGCCAGAATTGGAAAAATCATGGATACGGAGTAGTGTTCCGCTACCCAGCCACTCAATCCAGCAGATAGTGAGCCCACTCCGAAGCTAAAGAAAAAGCTGATACCATACCCAATCCCACGATTTTGGGAGCTGGTAAAGTTCGCAATGAGGGAATTGCCTACTGGTTGTGCAGAGAAATGTGCGATACCCAGGAGAATACCAAACATGATGAGGGGATATCCCGTCACTACACCCAAAATGGCAAACAGTGGAATATTGATCAGAACGATCCAGAATAGCAATGTGGTTTTGTCGTATTTGTCACCGGACCATCCGCCAATCATTTGGCCAATGATCCCTGCCACAAGAACAACAGTGGTAAACAAACCACCACGGATGATATCGGATAAGCCCTGGAATACATGTCGAGTTTCGAACGCGAAATGTGTTGGAATAAACGTGGTAAACCCAGTGTAGGCAAATCCTAGCAACACGGTAATTCCATAATACATGGCCAGGGCTCTAACATTGGTCCTGGATGGGGATGCTGTGGCATCATCCTCTGGAGAAGACGATTGTCGACTTTGAACCAGAGTATAGGTTGCGATGGCAAGTACAACATGAGCCACGATAAGTGTGCTATAAGTAAATCTCCACGAATACCATTCAGTGAATACAGATGCGAGTATAGGTCCAAGTGCCAGTCCTAACGACCCAAAAATTCCATGAATAGCCATACCCCTGCTGAGATTCGAAATACGTCTTGAGATGATGGTCAAACCGGCCGGATGGTAAATACTACTGAACAGCCCCAGGAACATCAGTCCAACTGTTAGCCCAACCATAGAGGAGGACAACACGATAATCAATGCGGAAAGTGCCGATCCCAGCTGAAAGATAAGCAACAGCGTCCGACCCCCGATTTTCCTTTCAAAGTAGCCTGCAGGCAGAGCTCCAAGCCCAAACATGAAGGCACTTGCCGTCGCCAGCAACCCAAGTGTGTCAAGTCCTACCCCAAACTGGATCTGCAAAACGAGAAAGATATTTGGTAAAACCAGCATTTGTGAATGCACCAGAAGATGGCTCATTCCCGTCATACCCAGCGTTATGGATTCATGTGATTTCATCTGGTATCGGTTTCAAACAAAAAATCCCCTTATTCCAGGGGATTTTTTTCAGTCAAGAGTTGTTTACCGTTTTTCCTGAATTCGGGCTGCTTTTCCTGTTAGGTTCTTCAGGTAGTTTAGTTTGGCTCGACGGACTTTACCACGCCTTACAACGCTGATATCAGCAATCATGGGTGAATGGACGGGGAAAATTCTTTCCACACCAATTCCACCGGAGATTTTCCGCACGGTGAATGTTTCTTCCACCCCGCCACCTTTTCGTCCAATGACAACTCCCTGGTAACGCTGAATACGTTCTTTACCGCCTTCAACAACCCGAACATCCACAGCAACCGTATCACCAGAATCAAATTCAGGCAAGTTCTCTTTCAGGAAATCTTTTCCCACCTCTTGTAGTTTATTCATGATTCTTTCTCCGAATCTTCTCTTTGTTCCAAATATTTTTTCCAGAGGTCAGGTCGTTTTTCCCTGGTCCTCTTTTCGCGCTGCTCTATGCGCCATTTTTCTATGTCACCGTGATGACCGCTTAACAATACATCCGGTACAGATTGTCCATCTACCACTCGTGGTTTCGTATAATAAGGTGCATCCAGCAGTCCAGTTGGAAAGGTATCAGACTCTGCAGATTCCCATGTATTCAGCACACCGGGAATTAATCGAACCTGACTGTCGATCATCATCATTGCCGGAATCTCTCCACAGGACATGATCACATCACCAACGGAATATTCGTGAGTGACATAACCGTCGATAATACGTTCATCGATGCCCTTATAATGTCCACAAATGTAAATAAGCTTTTCAACCCGACTGCTTGACACTGCCAGATCGTGGTTCCATTGTGTTCCATGCGCAGATGGGTACACAATTTGACCCTCTTCATTAAAGTCCATTTCCTTCTTCAGGAATTCTATGGCTTTTCGCAATGGTTCTGCCATAAGAACCATGCCATGACCACCACCAAAAGGAGTATCATCGATCTGACGATAATTCCCTTCAGCGAAATCCCTGAGGTTCACAATATGAAAATGAACCAGTTCTTTTTCTACAGCCTGCCGCAGCATGCTGTTTTGAATCAACGTTTCAATGACGGATGGGACTGGTGTTATGACACCAATCTGCTTCAATCCAGCAAACCATCCATTGGTGTGATAACAATAACCCCACCACCCAAATCCACGTGAGTAACAATTTCCGGTATGACTGGAATAAGTATTTCGCGATTGTCAGACTTAATCACATACACATCGTTATTGGGTAACCAGAGTATTTCAGAGAGCACACCAATATAATTGCCATCATTGGAAATAATATCTGCTCCAAGGAGTTCTTCTGCAATCCAGTGGATTTCATCCTTGGATGTTACTTCTGCATACACATATTGACCAATCAATGCTTCGGCGTCATCACGTGATGTGACACCATCAAACTGGAACCGGACTTTTTTTCCTATCCCAATTTTCTGCTCTAGCCTGACTTCCCGGCTCATATCTTTGGATAGTCCTATGAAAAGGGGTTTTTCCTCTACGTAGGATTCAAAATACCGAGACAACGGTCTAACACGCACTTCCCCATTTAGTCCAGAAGCACGGGTGACTTTTGCTATAGCGAAAAGGTTATCCATTACTACCGATCAATAACATCCAGACGGGCGCGTTTTCCCCCCTGCTTTGCATTAATTGCAAATACAAGCGAACGTATAGAGGAAATATTCTTTCCGCTCTTCCCAATCACTTTTCCGTAATCGCCTTCACCTACGGTTAATTCGTAAATAATACGCTTTTCCGTTTCAACGCTGTTGACTTCAACCTCATCAGGTTTATCCACTAACAGCTTTACGACATATTCGATGAAGTCCTTCATATCCTGTACTCCTTGTCTGGCTATCTACCGCTTTGAGTTTGGACTATTTTGCTTCCTTTTCAGAAGACTCATCTTCTTTTGCTTCATCTGTCTCTTCAGCAGGTTCTTCTTTAGCGTCCTCTTTCGATTCTTCTTTTGTTTCTTCTTCTGCTTCTGGTTCAGGATCAGCTTCCGGTGCCGGTTCCTCTTCCTTCACTTCTTCAGCTTCAGGTTCATTTGTTTCCGGTTCCGGTTCTTCGGATTCATCTGCTTTTTCTTCGTCCGAATCTTTTTTAGCTTCTTCAGTTTCTGCCGGTTTTTCTTCCTCATCAGAAACATCATCATCCGCAGCTTTTTCAGTCGGTTCATCTACCGATTCTGCTTCAGGTGTTTCAGTAGGTTCATCAGCTACTTCTTCTTTGGCAGGTTCTTCAACCGCGGGCTCTTCGTCAGCCTCAGGTGTCACATCTTCCGTAACGTCTTCTTGTGCTGGTTCGTCTGTCGTTTCTTCCGTCTCGTCAACCATCACTGTATCTTCCTGTACTTGAGCGTCTTCCTCTGCCTTTTTAGCAGCGGCTTTTTTCTCAGCTTTTTTAGCAGCTTTCTTTTCTTTTGCAGCCTCTTTGGCCATAACCCATTTCTGCATTTCCTTTTCAATGGCTTTTTCATCAAGTCCTTGCTTCATGAGATGCCATTTGTATGCAATACCGGCTCGTTTAAATAAATGGTGGGCTATTTCCGTAGGTTGTGCTCCGGTTTTTAACCAGTGCAACACACGGTCTTCCTTGATAGAATAATTGTCACCTTTATCCTTGGTGATAGGGTTATACCATCCGATTTCCTCCAGCGCAGCACCGTCCCGGCGTGTGCGTGAATCCATGACAACTATACGATAAAAAGGCCGATTCCGTCTTCCTACTCGTTTCAGTCTGATTTTTGTCGCCAAACTATCTTCTCCTTATTTTAATCTTCACATTTCGTGATTGCCGTAATTCGGATTAAATCTGATTACGAAATTACATAAATTGTTCGAAAGCGCCTTTAAAATTTCCAGCTGCAGGCATGCGCATTTTTCCAAATTTCTTCATCATTTTCTGCAATTGATGAAACTGCTTCAATAACTGGTTTACTTCCTGCAGATTTCTCCCGGATCCCAGGGCAATTCGTTTCCTTCTGCTGCCATTGATCAGGGAAGGGTTCTGTCTCTCTTTTACTGTCATGGAATTCAGGATAGCTTCCATCCATTTCATCTGGTTATCATCCACCTGAACCTGCTTCATTAGCTTGCGATTCATTCCCGGCATCATGCCCATAAGGCTGTTGAGGGAACCCATGTTTGACAACTGTTTCAACTGAGACCTGAAATCTTCAAGGTCAAATTGCTGTTTTTTGAGATGCTGGCTTAACCGCTCAGCTTCTTTTATATCCACGGAAGTCTGTGCTTTTTCAACAAGAGAGATCACATCGCCAAATCCCAGTATCCGATCGGCGAGACGGTTGGGATCAAAGATCTCCAGTCCGTCAATTTTTTCCGAGATTCCAAGGAATTTGATGGGCGTACCGGTTACTTCCGCAATGCTCACGGCGGCGCCACCTCTGGCATCCCCATCCATCTTGGTGAGAACCGTACCGGTTAGCGGTAAGGCTTCATGAAACGCTTTTGCTGAATTCACTGCATCCTGGCCCGTCATTCCATCCACAACAAAGAGGATTTCATCCGGGTTCGATACTTTTGCTATAGACTGAATTTCCGTCATCATGTCTTCATCCACATGCAATCGTCCTGCTGTGTCCATAATGACCACATCCATCCCCATTTTTTTTGCATGGGATAATGAATGTTTGACAATTTTTACTGGATCCCCCTGCCCCTCATCATACACCGGGCAACCCACTTTTTTGCCCATGACTTTCAGCTGATCAATGGCAGCAGGACGATACACATCCGCTGCCACCAGGAGAACGGATTTTCCTGCTTCTTTTAACTGATTTGCCAGCTTTGCACAGGTCGTGGTTTTTCCGGATCCTTGCAATCCAGCCATGAGGATGACTGCAGGTTTCACTTTCCCGAACTGCAATGGGACCGGTTCAGATCCCAACAGGTTCACCAGTTCATCTCGGATGATCTTGATGAATTGTTCCCCGGGTTTAACGGATTTGATGACTTTCGTTCCCTCAGCGCGTTCGCTCACCCGTTGAATGAAAGCTTTTGCTACCTTGAAATTCACATCCGCTTCCAACAAAACACGGCGTATTTCCCGGGAGGTCTGCTGGATATTGGAATCAGTGATTTTTCCGAGTCCACGCAGATTCCGGAAAATGGAATCAAATCTATCTGATAATTGCTCTAGCATTGTTTTTCAATTCGAATACAGCAGATAAAATTAGATTCGATTTATGGTGTTCACAATTGATAAATATGAGTATAAAGGAAGTGTAAATATGCATTTGAAACCAGTTCAAATCGCTTCTATTCCACTCATTTCGCTTAATACCATTTGTGGAATGTGGTACATTCTCTGTCTTTAAATAGGAAAAAATGAAACCTTATCACAAATACCTGACAGAAATGTTGGGCACCTTTTTCATGGTCTTTGCAGGGACTGGAGCCATTGTCATCCATGACCTGTTTGGTGGTACCATCACCCATCTTGGTATTTCTGTGGTGTTTGGACTGGTTGTTCTAGTGGTCATCTATGCTTTCGGTGAAGTGAGTGGTGCCCATATCAATCCCGCTGTAACCTTTGCATTCTGGTTGTCAAAACAATTTCCAGGAAAGCAGGTAACTCCCTATGTCGTTGCTCAATTAGTCGGTGCCATACTGGCATCATTTCTTCTCCATACCATGTTTCCATCACATGACACTTATGGTGCCACTATACCTAAAATCAATCTGGGTGGTGCTTTCGGAATGGAAATGCTTTTATCTTTTTTCCTCATGACTGTTATCCTTTTTGTCTCGGAAGGTTCGAAAGAAACTGGATTGATGGCTGGGGTGGCCATAGGATCCACAGTTGGGCTGGAAGCCCTTTTTGCCGGACCCGTTACTGGTGCATCCATGAATCCAGCCCGGTCTTTTGGCCCAGCCCTCGTATCAGGTGATCTGAGTGTAATCTGGTTGTACATCGCTGCACCCATCCTCGGGATGTGTGTCTCCGTGGTAATCTTCAATCTTCTGAAGTACTTGAAAATCAGAACAGTATAGAGATTTATTGAGGCTTGATGCTTGATACAAGACGAGAAGGAAGACGACTCTGGGGGAAACTGCAGTTCTCTTCGCAAAAGGCGCTTGGTAAATTTACATTTTTCTTGATACTTGCTGTCTGTCTTACTTATCTGCCTCACTATTCTGGATTGAACCCTGCAGCCCAACGTACTCTATTCATCCTCATTTTCGCTGCCGGATTATGGATATCTGAGGCCATTTCCGCTTTTGCTGTGGCTCTCCTGGTCATGGGACTTGAAATAGTATTACTTGGACTTCCAGGTGGTGTCTTTGCTACTGAATCATCTGATTGGGAAATGTTCATACGCCCATGGAGTAGTCCACTCATCTGGCTATTCTTTGGAGGATTCATCCTGGCTGAAGCGGCACAGAAAACACGACTGGACAGATGGCTCGCCAGGCATGTGCTGGGATGGTTTGGTTCTCGTCCTTCTATCGTGCTTCTGGGCATTATCGGGATCACATTCACCTTTTCCATGTTCATGTCCAATACCGCTACAACAGCCATGATGATGGCGGTAATGGCACCCATTTCTGCATCCCTGGGGAAAGACAACCCTTACAGGAAAGCCATCCTCCTGGCGGTGCCTTTTGCAGCCAATATCGGCGGGATGGGAACCATTATTGGAAGCCCGCCAAATGCCATAGCTGCCGGTACCCTTGGAATGGATGTTATTACGTTTCTGGGCTGGATGAAAATTGGACTACCACCGGCCATCCTGCTCATGGGTGTTATGTGGGTTTACCTTGTTCGTGTTTATCCTTCCAGAGAGGGTTCCATCAATCTTAATGCCCTTCAGGATACTCATTATAAAAGTGCTACGTTGCCGAATTGGAAGAAACTTCTGGTCATGGTGGTATTTATTGCCACCATACTCCTTTGGATGACAGGTCCATTGCATCGCATCCCTGCAGCTGTTGTGTCATTTCTCCCCATTACCGCTTTTGCTGTCATGCGGGTCATTGATGTTGAGGATATTCGACGATTGCAATGGGATGTACTCATACTTCTGGCTGGTGGGTTATCCCTGGGGGTTGCCGTAACAAAAACGGGACTTGCAACCTGGTTGGTTGGATCCCTATCCATGGAAGGTCATTCCATTTTTATCCTTGCACTGCTTTTCAGTTATACTGCTACTGTTTTGTCCAATTTTATGAGCAATACGGCAGCAGCAAATATTCTTATTCCCATGGGATTGGCTTCCGGTGGTGTGTTCGGTCCCCATGTGGTGATTCCCATAGCACTTGGAGCTTCGGCAGCCATGTGCCTGCCCATATCCACACCTCCCAACGCCATTGCATTCGTCTCCGGGAATATTGATACAAAAGATTTCATCAAGGGAGGGCTCATTGTTGGATTGCTCGCCCCCATTCTCGTGGTTGCCTGGGGTTTGTTTGTCCTTTAAAACCATCATTGGATAATAAAAAATATTATTTTAATTGCGTACTATATTACGTACGTTATTAGTGAAAAACTGAGGTAATATGAAAACAATTAATGTGACAAACGCAAGAGCAAATCTTTACAAATTATTAGAAGAAGCATCCAAGTCTCATGAACCCGTTCAAATCACGGGCAAAAAGAATAATGCTATACTGGTATCCCAAGAAGATTGGGAATCGATACAGGAGACACTTTTTTTAACATCAATTCCAGGTATGCGCGAATCAATAATTGAAGGAATGGATACTCCTGTTGATGGATGCGTAGAGGAAATTGAATTGTGAGTTGGAAAATTGTCTTTACAAAACAATGTCAGAAAGATGCAAAAAAAATAAAACAAGCAGGATTAAGTAATAAAGTTAAAGATTTGCTTGAGATACTTAAGAGCGATCTATATCAAAATCCACCGAGATATGAGAAACTGATTGGTGATTTATCTGGAGCATTTTCCAGGAGAATTAATATCAAACACAGGTTGGTTTATCACGTTTTAGAAAATATACAAACTGTAAAAATTCTGCGTATGTGGTCACATTATGAATGAAATCAGCTATCAACTATTATGAACATGGTAATCACATGATAGTTGGTATTGAATATATATGATCTCTGTTGAATACTATCTTACCCCTTTCGGTGAGCTCATTCTGGGTTCATTTGATGATAAATTATGTCTTTGTGACTGGAAATACCGGAAAATGCGGATACAAATCGATGATCGAATTAAGTCCGAATTAAATGCGGACTATGCATACAAAACATCCCCGGTTATTGAAGAAACCATTCGTCAACTCCAGGAATATTTTTCCGGTGAGCGAACTATATTTCAATTGCAGCTGAAGATGATTGGAACACCATTTCAACAATCCGTCTGGGATACGTTGTGCCAGATCCCATATGGCACGACTACAACTTATCTGGATTTATCCAGGAAGCTTGGTAAGGAGAAAGCTATTCGGGCCGTGGCAGCAGCCAATGGAGCCAACGCCCTGTCCATTATCGTGCCCTGTCATCGGGTCGTGGGAAGATCCGGTGAACTTGTTGGGTATGCCGGTGGATTAGACACTAAAATGAAACTTCTCAAGCTGGAAAACGCCCCTATCAATGATCAACTGGATTTGTTTTGAACTTTCACCTGATCTCCCTACCTTACCGTCAATAAAATCACCGTTTCAAGCTGGAGTAAATTATGAACCGATGGATGAAGGGTTCTGGAATTCTCGTTATCATACTCATGCTGGTATCATGCAAAGATTGGGAAATACCAGATGCTTATTGCGGATCTTGGGAAACAGATAAAACCAATATTACTGTGAGAACCAGTCCCAAGTGGATGGAGTTCGAGTTTCACAAAGGGACAGGAATTGTATCCCTTGACATAAAGAAAGACAAGACCGTATCCGGATCTATTGGACTGGCAACATTTGAAAATGGGATTGTGAAAAAGAACAAGGGTAATCCAAAGATTACCGGAATTGCCTGCATCATTCAGTGCGGATCAATTGGAAAAATTTTCCCGGAAGATCCACTGGAAAGCAAGGAAGTGGAAATCTGGGTCTACCCCGCCACGGATGATGGCATTGGCGGAGAATTGCGTTATACTGAGGGACTGGCTGTTTTTCCTATGGCTGAATTGAAGTTTTTTCATCCTTAGGGACATATGGATTAGGAGGTTTGGTGACTATTTTCACCGATTGTTATGACTAATATAGATTGTAAATATCAACTGTAATTTCATCTAATATGCCATGAGAAATTGTATTTGATTAATGCATTTATATAAGATAAAAAATTCAATGGGTTGTATAAAAAAGCACTCACCTACTCAAATGAGTACTTTTGGAAATTTATATGAAGAAAATTGCAGAAATACCAATTAACGATAAACCAAGAGAAAAACTTGCTTCTAAAGGCGTCCAGGCATTGACAAGCAAAGAATTGCTAATGGTAATTCTTGGAAAAGGAATCAAAGGAAGGGATGTTACAGTATTAGCGAATGACATACTAAGACTCATTGAGAAAGAAAGAGAAAACCTAACAATAGAAAAATTGAAGGCTTTACAAGGAGTTGGAAAAGCCAGAGCAGGATAAATACTTGCTTCATTTGAATTAGCGAAACGCTACTTAATAAAACCAGAACAAAAAATAAACAATACCGAAGATGTTTTATCTCTTGTTTCCGACATTCGAAATAAAAAACAAGAACATTTTATTACAATTACATTGACAGGCGCATCCAGTGTTATTGAGAAACGGACAGTTTTTAAAGGGACAATAAATTATAGTGTTGTACACCCAAGAGAAATATTTTCAGATGCCCTAACAGACAGAGCAGCAGGAATTATTTTCGTTCACAACCACCCTGAAAATGATGTTGAACCATCTGAAACTGACATCAAAATTACTAAGCAACTTTGTGAAGCAGCAAATCTTTTAGGCATTCAAGTAATCGACCATATTATTGTGACTAAAAACGAACATTTTAGTTTTCAAAGTGAAGGACTTTTAGAAATATGAATATGAAATTATCGAAATACGAAATACAAGATTTAATCGAAAGATTACAGAAGGGAGAAAACATTCCCGAAGACTATAAAAACAAACTGTTTCCGGCAAAGCAGAAGGAATATGAGTTGGTTTATGGTGGCAAAATGAGAAAGGAAGATGTTTTAGCCAATGAAGATGGTGTTTTCCCTGTCCCTTTACAAGTTGAAAAAATATTTAATGGTAAACGTGAAACTTGGGAAGATGGATGGAGAAACATAATTGCTTTCGGTGATAATCTTCAATTTCTAAAAACAATCTATGAAAACAAAGACCCTTTAATAAAGGATAAGATAAAGGGAAAAATCAAATTGATTTATATCGACCCACCTTTTGCAACGGATAAAGATTTTGATACAAGTATAAATGCAAAAGCATATTCCGATAAGGCAAAAGGTTCTGAATTCATCGAATTCTTGAGGAGAAGATTAATTGTTGCTAAAGAATTATTAGCACAAGATGGTGTTATTATGGTTCACCTTGATTGGAAGAAAGTTCATTACATGAAACAAATAATGGACGAAATATTTGGAGAAAATAACTTTCGAAATGAAATAATTTGGCATTATCGAACTGGAAATATTTCAAAGAAACAATTTCAAAGAAAACATGATTCTATTTTATTTTATTCAAATTCAGAATCATATTATTTCAAAGTCCTTGAGTTTAAAGAATATTATGTCCAAGTCTATGGTCCTGAGAAAAAGATTGCTTTTAAGAGTGCTAAAGACTTTGAAGATAAATATGGCAGATATAGAATGAGTGATGTTGATGATGTTTGGAATCTATCTGCAGTTTTCACTCTTGGGAGCGAACATTTGCCCTATCCTACACAAAAACCTGAAGTACTTCTTGAACGAGTAATTGAATCAACAACTAAGGAAGGTGATTTGATTTTAGATTTTTTTAGTGGTTCAGGAACTACTTTAGCTGTTGCTGAGAAATTAAAAAGAAAATGGATTTCTTGCGATATAGGGAAGTTATCATTTTATACAATACAAAAACGAATTTTAAATATTGAATCCAGTAAATCAATTGAGAATCCAAAAAAGAAATATAATAAACAAGCAAAAAGCTTTATCACTTTGAATACTGGTCAATATGACCTTGAAAAAGTGTTTAATCTAAAAAGCGAAGAATACTCACGGTTTGTTCTCAACCTTTTTGAAATTGAACCAATTAAGAAAACGATTAGCGGCATTAAAATAGATGGAGAGCGTAAAGATGGAAATTATGCTTTAATATGGCAATATTGGAAATTTGAAGATGCTTCTGTTGATGAAGAATATTTGCATAATCTTCATTCAAATATTGGAAAGAAAATTGGAGATAGAATCTATATTGTGGCTCCGGCGAGTTACGTTGGCTTCATAAGTGACTACTATGAGATTGAAAATGTTCGATATTATTTTCTCAAAGTGCCTTATCACATTATAAAAGAACTTCATAAGGTTCAGTTTAAAAAATTCAGACAACCACAAAGCAAGAAAAACATTAACGATTTAGAAGATGCAATAGGCTTTCACTTTATGAAGCAACCAGAAGTAGAAACCAAAGTTATTTCTTCTTCTAAAGATGTAAAGATTAGCATTAAGAAATTTCATTCAGACTTTAGTGAAGATGATAAAGGAAAAGAGTTAGAAAATCTTGAAAGTTTGGCAATGGTCTTAATCGATAAAAATTTTGATGGTCAAGCCTTTGATATGGACGATTCTTATTTTGCAGAAGATTTATTGCCAAAGAAAAAAGGTAAAAATGAAGACGAAGACATTGGAGAAGAATTAAAGAAAACTAAAGAAATTAATCTACCTGCAATTCCGAAAAAAGAATGTGGAAAGAGTATAATGATAATCTATGTTGATGTTTTTGGAAATGAATTTAAAGAAAAGTTTGAGATAGAATAATATGGAAGAAATTAAACGCTATAAAACATCAGACCTTGTTTTAAAAGTTGATAAGAACTATGACCCAACTCAATTTTTACTACAAGACTGGGATAGATATATTGACATTTTAGTTAATGGCAGACAATATCAAAAAGAAGCAATAATTAATACTGTAGTATTTTTAGCATCTGGTTTATACAAAAACACAACCGAATTAGTAGAAAAAAACTGGAATGATAATTCAAATGTTGAGTTAAAAAATAGGTATTCCGATTTAACAGACTATCTGCATCATTTGCAAATCCCCTCAAAACTTTCTGCATCAATAGACCTTGCAACTGGGACTGGGAAGAGTTATGTGATTTATGGTATTGCTCAAATTATGCTTGGATTAGGCTTAGTTGATAGAGTTTTGGTTTTTGCCCATCACTGACAATTGAAGATGGTTTAACAGAGAAGTTTATTGATTTAAGTTCGGACAGCAAATTATTAAAAGCTATTCCAGAAAGTGCTAAATGGAAAAACCCATCAATAAAGTCTGCCGATGTAACAATTAAAGAAGGTGATATTTGCATTGAAAACATTCACGCAGCATATGAAACAACAGGTTCATCAATTCGAGATAGCTTTAAAGGGAATGGTGAAAAAACTTTGGTGTTAAACGATGAAGCACATCATATTTACAATAAAGTTGAAGGACGTAGCAAAGAAAACCAGAATTTAAAGAAATGGAAGGAGTTTTTACTCAATCCTGAATTCAATTTTAAATATATCGCTGGTTTTACAGGAACTGCATACGTTGAAGATGAATATTTTAATGATGTGATTTATCGCTATTCTTTACGTCAGGCTGTTGATAATCAAATGGTCAAAATGGTTGACTACATTAGTAAAGATGATGACCTTGACAAGGACATTAAATTTCAAAAAATTTATGACAATCACGAACACAACAAACAGAATTATCGCAAAATTAAACCGCTTACAATTCTTATCACTAAAGACATCAAAAATGCAAAAAGACTACTCGTAGAAGTTTATGAATTTTTAATGAAACAAGAGAGTTTAAGTGAAGCTAAAGCACAAGAAAAAACACTGATTGTAACTTCGCACAACGACCATAAAGCAAATGTTCAGAAATTAAAAGAAGTTGATGATAAAAATAATCCGATAGAATGGATTGTGTCAGTGTCAATGCTAACAGAAGGATGGGATGTTAAAAATGTATTCCAAATTGTTCCATGGGAAGACAGAGCCTTTAATTCAAAACTATTAATTGCTCAGGTTTTAGGACGTGGGTTACGAATACCGCTCGAATATCAAAGTCCACAACCCAAAGTAAGAATTTTTAATCACGATGCCTGGAGTAGAAATATCAAAGGGCTTGTGGATGAAATCCTTGAAATTGAAAAAAGATTAATTTCCATTCCATTAGAAAAAGGAGATAGAACGAAACATCATTTCAAAGTCCATCACATTGATTATACTAAAAAAGCTACAACCAAAGAAGCAACCAAAGACCATACTGAGTTTGATTACACAAAAGGATTTATAGAGCTTCAATCGCAAGTTGAAGAAAGTGAAAAGGAAAGTGAATACACAGATTTCACAGGTGCAATTAGTTCGAAAAAAACATTAATCCATTACAACACCTATACAATTGATGAAGTTGCGAATAAAATAGTAAATGAACTCAAAGTCAGAAATTGGGAAGGTAAAATTTTAAAACTTCCTACTGGCGATTATTCGAAAGATAAACTCCCACCGAAAGAAGAAATAATTAAGATTATCCGAACCTCAATGGATAAAGTTGGCATTAAGGGCGACAGATTGGTTGAAAAAAACCGGAATAAAATATTAAGCAGTTTTAATACGCTTCTACGAAAAGCTGGGAAAACGGTAGTTTATCAAAAAGAAGCACAGAAACCATACACAATTTACACAAAAAATATGAACCGAGAGAGTATGGCTCTTGGAAATTTAAGACATAATGCAACCGTATATTATTCTTCCGATTATAGAACTGAAATTGACGAGAAAAATTTGGAACTATTAAATATTGTAATCGAAGATGAAAGTTTACCGAGAAGGGCTTCAAAGGAAATAAATAAATTCCTTTTCAAGACACCTTTGGACTTAACTTTTTCAAAAGCCACTCCTGAACGCAATTTTATCAAAGAACTTTGTGAGAATAATAATGCAGAGAAAATTGAAAGTCGGCTAAAGTCAAGAGATATGAATTTTTATTCAATAGAATATTCCATTACTTCTGTTGGTGGAAAGCACTCAAAAATCCAATCATTCAATCCTGACTTTTTTATCAAGCTAAAAAATGGTAAAACAGCACATTTTATAGTTGTTGAAATTAAATCTGACGGAGATGTAACCGAAGAAAACAAAGCAAAACTAAAATATGGAGTGCAACACTTTAAGGACTTAAATAAAGAATTAAAAAAACAGAAAATTGACGAAAAATATCATTTCCACTTTTTAAGTCCTTATTCATATGACGTGTTTTTCGACCACTTGAGAAATGGAAAATTAATTAAATATGAATTTAAGAGTGATTTAGAAGACAAATTATTAGCAAAGAACGATGAATAATACCAACCCTAAAGCCTTACCCTTTTGCAATTCTTACAAGCCAACGTAATAAACCGTGACCTGTTAATGAGTATGGTTGCTAAAAACACCATTACACTGACAACTATATAAATAAAAGCCAAAATAGAATGAGACTAGATAAATAAGAATGCGGATCAACACCTTACTCGCAGTCAAAAATGCAGGTGGATTGCGTTATGTAAGAATGGAGTAGATTTGTTTAACATCGAAGTGTGCAGATATATTTTATTAAACAGATTAAAGATAGGCACCATTGGTCTTCGTGTTAAGAAGCATTGTAGTAACGATTATTTTACTTATTCCCATTATATATGCGGGGAATAATGTGTATATTTGCCGCATAACCTGTTAGAATAATGAAAAAATACATCTATCAATACAACAGTTGGCCCCATTTTTCATGGGACGAGCGAGAAATACAAGTACTCCTGGGTAATGTCCGACATTTGCAGGGTAAAATATTTGGACAAATGAATACCCTGGGTTTTTCTATAAAAGAAGAAACCATGTTATCCACGCTGACTCTTGATGTAGTTAAGTCCTCAGAAATTGAAGGAGAAGAACTTAATTATGGTCAAGTTCGTTCTTCAATTGCAAGAAAACTCGGTATTGATTATGCAGGAATGACACAATCTGGAAGAGATGTGGATGGAGTTGTGGAAATGATGCTCGACGCAACGCAGAACTACAGTGATGCGCTTGATGATGAACGATTGTTTGGTTGGCATTCATCATTATTCCCTGCCGGAAGAAGTGGAATGCGTAAAATCGATACAGCATGCTACAGAACGGAACAAATGCAGATTGTTTCAGGTCCGGTTGGAAAAGAAAAAGTACATTTTCAGGCTCCTCACCCAAATCAGGTCAAAAATGAAATGGATCAGTTTCTAGACTGGTTTAATAATGAATCAAAAATCGATCTTGTATTAAAAGCTGCCATCGCTCATTTCTGGTTTATCATTATACATCCATTTGATGATGGCAATGGGCGTATAGCCAGGGCCATCTCAGATTTATTGCTTGCTCGATCTGACGGAAGCTCTCATAGGTTTTATAGTCTCTCAAGTCAAATTCTACTAGAAAGAAAAAAATACTACGCGATCCTGCAAGAGTATCAACATAGCGAGAAAGATATAACAGGGTGGTTAATCTGGTTCCTCAATTGCCTGTATAGTTCCATTGCTTCTACAGAAGAAACGATGAAGAAAGTCCTTTTTAAGGCAGAATTCTGGGATAAACATAATGAAACAATTTTGAATGCACGTCAACGGTTAATGCTAAATAAAATTCTCGATGGCTTTGAGGGTAAACTAAAATCATCAAAATGGGCTAAAATAGCAAAGTGCTCAGCAGACACGGCACTACGTGATATAAAAGATTTGATTGATAAAGGGATACTAAAACAAGAAGAATCTGGAGGAAGGAGCACCAATTATGAACTCGTTGAGCAAGATACTATATAAACCTGAGAATTCATAATTCGATTTACGAATACACTAGCCTCAAATGATCGCAAACACCCCTAAACCTCCTTACTTCGCTGTGATCTTTAGTTCCATACTGTCCGAACGGGACAATGGTTATTCTGAAATGGCAGAGAAAATGATTGAACTGGCAAAACAACAGGAAGGGTTTCTCGGAGTTGAAAGTGCACGGGATAAACTGGGAATCACCGTTTCATACTGGCGAGACATGGAATCCATTGAAAAATGGAGACATCACGCAGAACATACCATTGCCAGGGAAAAAGGGCGCAGCGATTGGTATCAATCATTCAACGTGAGAATTGCGGAAGTAAAAAATGAATATAGGTTTAAACGGGAGGACTAGGTTTTACCGCTCAAACCGTTCATCCAGCTCAGACAAACTCATTTGAACAATAATAGGCCGGCCATGGGGACAATAATAGGGATGCTTCGTGGCAAAAAGCCGATTCACCAGTACCTGCATTTCTTCTTTCGTTAACGGATCCCCTGCCTTGATGGCTGCATGACAGGAATAAGACGCTGCAATATTTTCCTGGAACGTAGCATACTCCTTCTGGTCGTTGATATACTGATCAATAATATCAATCACCACCTGTTTCTCTCTTCCCCAGCCAATGTCCGAGGGCACCGCTTCCACTATGACTGAATGTTTCCCTCCTGATTTCATGCGAAATCCTATTTTCTCCAGGTATGGGATGATATCTACCAAAACGGAAAAATCATCAGGTGAAAATGTCAATTCCTCAGGGAAAAGCAGGGACTGTGATGCGAGTGGATGTTCTTCCAGTGCTGCCAGTGCTTCTTCAAACAGGATCCGCTCATGGGCCACATGCTGGTCAATGATGACTAATCCACTGTCAATCTGCGATATGATATATTTGTTGTGAACCTGCCAGATATTATCTGTGGTAATGCCAGAATCCGTTTCCTGGCGTTTAGCCAGAGTGGATGCGTATGATTTTGCCCTCTCTAGACTTTCCATGGATGATGAACGGTCTACCTGATCCATTCGCATGTTTGGTAAATGTGTTGATCCTTTTTCTGACATTTCTGAAGCACTATCTGGAAATCCACGTCGAGTGACCGGTGGAAGATTTACAGGGTTTGAAAAACTTAATTGTGGTGCATGGTGCACGGATTCTCGCGACTTGAAATCCGGTATGGTATCAAGAATGTCTTTCAGAGAAGCATCCACCCCACTTTTCAATACGTGGTAGATTCGCCACTCATCCGTAAAACGGACTTCCGTTTTCATGGGATGAACATTCACATCCACCTGATCCACCGGCAATTCCATGTTCAAAGCAAAAAAGGGATATTCGCCTCTCTTGATTAGTGATTGATACCCGTTGTACACCGCAGAATTCAACAACCGATCTTTAATAAAACGCCCATTCAGAAACAGGTACTGGTTCCCGGGTCTTGCCCGTACCAGATCCAAATTCCCAATATACCCGGTCAGTGTAAAATCACCTTTTTCGATATGAACCGGTAAAAGTTTTTTGGTATAGGTGGGATCAAACACATCACCGATTCTTTTGTTCAGCTCTGTCGGAGGAAGTTGGAGCAATGGTTTTTCATCCACCGTCAATTCAAAATGGATTTGTGGAAATGACAGGGCAAACCGTTTCATGATCTCTACAATATGACGCAATTCAACTTTCGGAGATTTAAGAAATTTTCTCCTCGCCGGTGTGTTATAGAATAGATTCTCGACACGTATGAGTGACCCTTTTTCGCCGGCGACTGGTTGCAAATCGCCACCCTGCCCATTAGATATTTGTGTGGTCCAAACATCATCGGAATCACCGGTCCCGGTGGCTATGGTGACATCCGCCACGGATGCGATACTGGCAAGTGCCTCGCCACGAAATCCAAGGGTATCAATACTGAAGAGGTCATCCACGGATTCAATTTTGCTGGTGGTATACCGTTGAAAGCAAAGCTGGATATCATCCTTATGAATCCCGCTTCCATTGTCCCGAACCTGGATCAGTTGATGTCCGCCTCGCTCCACAACCACCTCAATCTGGTCCGCACCGGAATCCAGGCTGTTTTCCACAAGTTCCTTGATTACTGATGCCGGACGCTCAACCACTTCACCGGCTGAAATCTTATTACGTAGATCTTCAGATAATGGGTGTATCCGGGTCACGCATTTCCTTCAATGATTTTTCTGGTAAGTGTAAAGATTTCCTGGTGCAGTGTCTCTGCTTCTTTCAACAGGGTTTCTGCAGATGAATTGGATTCTTGTACGAAATCAGTCTCATCGTCCATCCCAGCCAGATTAATCAAAACATTTAAAACAGCACCCCTGACAGCAGCATACCCAACTTCATTGGCCACGCCGGCATCACTTACAGAATTTGGATTTCCTTTTTCTACCATTTGTTTTGCCAGTCCCATTATATCAAATGATAGGGTAGCCACCTCCAGTGGAACGGTGACTGCATAACGATTCGCTGATTCTACAGCCTCAACTTTTGCCTGTTTTTCCTCCTTTGTGCCGGATGGCAACCGGGCAGCGTTCATCACCGTATTGAATGCATTGGTGTCTTCATCCACTAGCATGGACAACCTGCTTAAAATTTGTTGAGCCCTTTCCCCAACAGCATCCATGGTGGGCTTTATGTCAAAATACCCCTTTTTCTCATGGGTCAAAGCTGCAACCATGGATGTGAGTGCTGCTCCCATACTTCCTGCCAGAGCGGACACACTTCCGCCCCCCGGTGCAGGACTGTTCGCAGAGCATTCTTTCACGAAATCCGACACGGTACGTGACATGAGGTCACCAGCCGTGTGAGCTCCTACGGCAAAATCAATGATTTTCTCCTCAGGATTAAACGGAACCAATTCGTTTAAGCCCAGGGATTGTATACCTGTCTCCACTATGGTATCCAGAGGAACACCGATGGAACGGTTTTGCTTCTTGAGGTAATGCTTCCCTGCCATCACAAGTGCTTCCAGCGGTATGAGTCCCACTAGTTCACTCCCCGTCACCCGTACACCGCGAGTCTCTGCAATAGCACAGGTTTTGTCGAAAACTTCATGGATGGTGGATTGCTTGAAATTGGTAAAGTTGATGGAAATCTGCGCACGCTGGAATTCATCGATGTACCATCCAATGGCCTTTACATCCTTGAAAAGCCCCGGACGTTTTACTGATTTCCCCGGCAGATTATCCTCTGAATAACCCACAGATTCCCAGTATTCTGCCAGGTCCAGGTCATGTTCTTCAAGACTGTGTTTTTTTAACAATTCTGTAGATGGAAAAGATTTATCACAGATGGAACATGGATAATCACCTTCCCGATAGCGAATGATATCACCATCGAGGTAATTATTTGATTCCGGATATTTCCGCCTGATTGTACGCCCTTTTTCGCGCAGCTCGAAAGCAATATCCGTTGCAAGCCTGGCATCACGGGTGTTCAGGTTGATATTATAGGCAATGAGAAATTCACGACATCCCATCACGGTGGCTCCTGCATGAGTCAAAAGCTGTGACGGACCAAAATCCGGTTTCCAATGAGGATCTTCCAGTTTCTTGTGTAGACCTTCATATTCCCCTTCCCGGATACGTGCCAGATTCTGACGATCGGGTTTTTGAGCTGAATGCTCATACAGGTATACCGGGATCGACAATTCTTTACCAACCCGTTGCCCCACTCGTTTAGAGATGGCAATGCATTCTTCCATGGATACATCGCTCACAGGGATAAAGGGACAGACATCCGTGGCACCCATTCTAGGGTGTGCTCCCTCGTGCTTATTCATATCGATTACTTCAGATGCCTTTTTTATGGCAAGAAAGGCCGCCTCTTCCACCGGTTCAATTTCACCCACAAAAGTGACAACCGTACGATTTGTATCTTTGCCCGGATCTACATCCAGCAGCGTGATACCGTCAACAGATTTAATGGTATCAGTGATAGATTGTATGATTTGGTGGTCTCTTCCTTCACTAAAATTGGGAACACATTCTACTAACGGCATATTGGATCCATGATTAAGCGGTTGATAGTCGATTCAAGTACATTATGAGCCAGATAATGACGAGGATCATTCCAGCAAGCCAGGGAATGGACCGGGTTTTCCTTCGTCGATTGGGGAGGATCCGTCTGAACAGCGGTTCCCGTTCCATCACACACCTGCAAACAGGAACATGAAAAAATTAACAAAAGGACTCATGATCACCCAAATGGGTGAAAACTTTGTGAAGTACCCAATGAGAATGAGCCCGAATAATATTTGGGGTCCATACATTTGCAGCTTGACCACAAGGTCAGGGTTTTTCCGAACCATGAATCCGCTGAAGATCTGGCTCCCATCCAGTGGCGGTAATGGGATCATGTTAAACATGGCCAGCATGATATTGATCTGGATAAAAATGAATAACATAGACACAAATGCACCATGGTCCATACCACCTGCCACGGTGAGGAACCGAAACATCAATCCACCAACAAAAGCGAGAAGCAGATTGGATGCGGGACCGGCAAAGGCCACCATCATCATGTCCTTTCTCGGGTTCCTGAAGAATGCCGGATTGACAGGAACAGGCTTTGCCCAACCAAATCCAACAAATAGAATCATAATCGAACCCATTGGATCCAGGTGTGCCAGTGGATTCAGGGTGAGTCTACCCTGATAGGCAGCCGTATCATCTCCCAGTTTATGTGCTACCCATGCATGAGCGTACTCATGAAACACCAGTGCAAAAGTGAGCACCGGGATAAGCAAAACGAGAACTTCTAATGGTAATCGGAATAACATGAATTCCCTTCAAAAAATGGGGATGAATTTACCACCGGGGATGAAAGGTTTTGTGAACTTCTTTCAGATACTCCTTGTCCAGGTGCGTGTAGATTTGTGTCGTGGATATATCAGCATGACCCAGCATTTCCTGTACAGCACGCAGGTCAGCACCCCCCTCCAAAAGGTGTGTGGCAAAGGAGTGACGAAATGTGTGTGGACTCACCGGTTTTTCAATACCAGAAACCTGAACCCATTTTTTTAGAATATTCCATATCATCATCCTTGTGAGGGGTTTTCCATTTCGACTGAGGAAAACTATGGTCTCATTGGGATTCTTTCGGATAAAATGCGTTCTGGCATGGATAAGATATGTGTTCAATCTTTCAAGCCCCTTTTTGCCCACAGGTACGAACCGTTCCTTTTTCCCTTTCCCAATAATCCGAAGCATTTCCAGATCATCCAGGATATCGGACAATTTCAGATCGCAGCATTCAGAAACACGAAGCCCGCAGGAATACAGGATTTCCAAAACTGCCAGGTCTCTTTTTCCAAGGTGGGTTTGTGTTTCGATGTTTTCAAGTATGGAATCAATTTCCTGAATGGACAATACTTTCGGCAGTTTTTTAGGAATTTTCGGCGCATTCATCACATCCATGGGATTTTCTGAAGCATGGTTTTCTTCCACAAGCCAGTTGTGAAATGAACGAATGGAGGAGAATATTCGCGTGATAGTAGCCGGTGCCAGACCCAGGCTCGAAAGGGTTCGTATATATTGTCTCACCTGACTGTGATTAATCGCCTTTACAGATGAAACGCCCAGTGATTCTTCAAGATAGGATCTATATCGGGTCAGGTCCCGCTGATAGGCATCAATAGACTGGGACGATAGATTCTTTTCTATTTTAAGAGAGAGAAGATAATCCTTAAATACGGCTTCCAACCGCCAACCACCGATTACATTATCTCTTTTTCCAGGTACTCACAGAGTATATGACCCACAAGAATATGCCCTTCCTGGATATGCTGAGTTTCATCACTGGGTATGATGATGACATGATCAGCCAGTGAGACTGCTTTTCCACCATCCCTGCCAGTAATAAGAATGCTTGTAATGCCATGAGTCTTTGCTGCTTTAAGAGCTTCCAAAACATTCTTAGAATTTCCACTGGTGGTGAGTGCAAGCAGTACGTCACCTGAAGTGCCCAGACCCTCAAGCTGACGAGAGAAGATCGTATCGTATGACGTGTCATTAGACCAGGCAGTGATGAAAGATGTATCCGTGGTAAGGGAAATGGATTTTATTGGTGGTCGATGATGGTCATGAAACCCGCCTACCAGTTCAGCGGATAAATGCTGAGCCTGTCCCGCACTTCCGCCATTTCCACACCAGAATAATGTGTGTCCATTTTTTACTGCATCCAGCAACACACCAGCTGCAGTTTCTATGGAACCCATGCATGTGGATTGCACGCTATCAATCATTGCACTGGAAGCAGTTAATCTGGATTCAATAAAAGATTTCATCATGATTTTCCATGTATTGCATCTGCAAAGGATGACATGAGTGAATACCCACCATCAGATTCGATCACAGTTCCGGTTACAATAAAGTCTGCACCTGCAGTAACTTTTTTCCTTGCAACTTCAGGAGTTCTTATACCGCCACCAACTATAATATTTGCCATTGTGCTGGATTTTACCTGTGAAATGATATCATCATTTACCGGATTCACAGCACCACTCCCAGCTTCGAGATAAATCATTTTCATTCCTAGATATTCTGCTGCCAGCGCGTGTGCAACAGCAATATCAGGTCTGTCATTAGGCATGGGAGTCGTACCGGACATGAATTGGACGGTAGTCGTTTTCCCTCCATCAATAAGGAGGTAAGCTGTTGGTATTGTTTCAATGCCCGCATCCTTCACAATTGGGGCAGCAATTACCTGCTCGCCAATAAGGTAATGGGGATTTCGTCCTGATAAAAAAGACATAAACAGCATGGCATCGTAATGTGGGCTGAGTTGATCGGCACCGCCAGGGAAGAATATGACCGGAATTTCCGACTGTTTTTTAATCTCAGCGATCCTGTCATGATATTTTCCATCCATCATAAGGCTGCCACCTACAAAAATGGCATCTACGTCACTGGAATTTGCTGCCTCCACCCTTGCATCGATGGAATCTGCATTTTTCCTATCAGGATCGATCAAAATAATATACCCTGCACCTCGTGTTTTTTTAACGTGTAGCAGGTATTCAAAGACCGATTGGATATCAGATGACCACATCAGGATTCGAGAAATGCCTCATATTCTTCAGGTGAAAGGAGATCATCCGGCTCAGAGTTTATTTCAATTTTTACAATCCACCCATTACCATAAGCATCCGTATTGATTTTCCCCGGTTCATCTTCAAGATCTTCGTTTATCTCGGTGATGATTCCATCTACTGGTGAAAATAGATCTGCAACAGTTTTAACCGCTTCTATTGTTCCAAAAGGATCACCGGTGGTGACATCCTGCCCCACTTCAGGAAATTCTATAAATATAATATCTCCCAATTCGCTCTGTGCAAAGTCGGTAATCCCCACTGTCATGATGTTGCCGTCTATGGATGCCCACTCATGATCCTTCGTATAGTAAAATTGACTTGGAATGTTCATAACCCCCTCTTATTCATCAACTGGGTTGTATTCAAATGTTTCCAGGAAGCTTGTATCAAACTCGCCGGACTGAAATCTTTCATCCGCCATAATGGCCTGGTGAAATGGGATGGTCGTTTTTGGTCCTTCAATGATGGTTTCTTCCAGGGCTCTTTGCATTCTGTTGATAGCCCGCTGTCTATCACTTGCAAAGACGATGAGTTTTCCAATCATTGAATCATAATAAGTTGGAATGTCATACCCTGCATAAGCATGAGAATCAATTCGAATACCTTTTCCACCGGGCATATGAAAACTGGTTATTTTTGCAGGGGATGGCGCAAAATTCCTGGCTGGATCCTCTGCATTTATCCTGCATTCTATTGAATGACCACGCAATTTAATTCTTTCCAGGTAATGGGGATATTTCTCACCGGCATGCATCTTGATCTGTTGCTTGATAAGGTCCACACCTGTAACCATTTCCGTAATAGGATGTTCGACCTGAATTCGTGTATTCATTTCCATGAAATAGAAATTCTTGTGTTTATCCAGCAGGAATTCAATGGTACCAGCCCCGCAATAGCCTACAGCTTTTGAAGCATCTGCTGCAACACCACACATTTTCTCGCGCAATTCATCATTCACGGCGGCTGATGGTGCCTCCTCAACAAGCTTCTGATGACGACGTTGAATAGAGCACTCACGCTCACCTAGAGCCACTGCATTTCCATGGGCGTCTCCGAGAACCTGAACCTCAATATGTCTCGGATTTTCAATGAATTTTTCCATGTATATGTCGCCATTCCCAAAGGCTGTTGTGGATTCGGCATGTGCAGTCTTATAAGCAAGATTCATTTCTGATGGTTCTCTCACAAGGCGCATACCACGTCCGCCGCCGCCTGCTGATGCCTTTAGCATGATGGGATAGCCCATTTCTTCAGCGAGTTCTTTCGCTTCACCTGGTCCAGAAATAATTCCCTCAGATCCCGGAATCACAGGAACACCAGCGGATTTCATGGTTTTCTTTGCCTGAGCCTTGTTTCCCATCGCATCAATGATATCCGGTGTTGGTCCCAGGAATACGAAATCGTTTTCTGCACAAATACGTGAAAAATTTGCATCCTCTGCCAAAAACCCGTATCCCGGATGAATGGCGTCCGCATTTGTAATCTCACCTGCGGCAATAATCCTTGGAATATTTAAGTAGCTTTCTGTGCTGGGTCCCGGACCAATGCATACAGCCTCATCGGCAAACTTCACATTGAGTGAGAATTCATCAGCTGTGGAGTAAACCGTCACTGTTTTCACCCCGAGCTCATGGCATGCACGAATAATTCTAAGGGCGATTTCCCCTCGATTCGCTATGAGGATCTTCTTAAACATGGATTACCCGTTTTTATCGATAATAAACAAAGGCTGATTATACTCTACCGGTTTGCCGTCCTCAATAAGGATTTTCTTTATAACGCCATTCATTTCAGACTCGATTTCGTTCATGATCTTCATGGCTTCAATGATACATAGTGTATCTCCTTTTACCACCTGATCGCCTTCCTTGACAAAGGCAGGGGAATCTGGGGAAGGTGAACGATAAAATGTCCCTGGCATGGGAGAGATTACCTGGTCTCCAGCTATGGATTCTGCTGAAACAGAGGCCGAATCTTCGCTTGTACTACCTTGCTCATTGCTGGTCACCTGAATTGGATTCGGTGTAGCCTGTACTGCAGATGAAATTCCCGGTGACTTAACAACCCTGAAGCGCCTACCCCAAAAAGTTACATCGATTTCGTTGACGCTGCTGTTTTCTAGTAAATAAATGATTTCTTTTACTTTATCCTGCCATTTTGCCATAGTCGTTTCCTTCTACGCTTTTGAAACACGTTCCAGGTAGTCACCGGTACGAGTATCAATTTTTAGTGTGTCACCTTCATCAATAAACAGGGGAACATTCACTGAAAAGCCCGTCTCCAGCCTGGCTGGCTTTGTGGCGCCTGTTGCAGTATTCCCTTTCAATCCCGGTTCAGTTTCCACAACTTCAAGTTCAACATGGGCTGGAAGTCGCACATCAATGACTTCCGAACCATCAAACAACAAATCAACATTCATGCCACCTTTAAGGAAATTCCTCTCCTCATCGATGTGAATATTGATTTGATCATAGGTGTCCTGATCCATGAAAATACCCTGATCTCCATCATCGTATAAATACTGCATGGTCTTTGCTTCCACACGAATGTATTCTATTCGTGCTCCTGCATTAAACGTGTGATCAATAATTTTTCCCGTCTGAATATCTTTCAATTTGGTGCGAACAAATGCTCCACCTTTTCCGGGTTTAACATGTTGAAACTCCACAACTTTCATGCGCTTGTCCTTGAAAAGCATTACCGCGCCGTTGCGGATGTCGGCTGTAGTTGCCATATAATCTCCTTCAATAAAAGCCGGATAATTTACTTATGCTATCCAGCACTTCAAATTTTTGATTACCTCAATTCAGATGAGATAAAGTTTCAACATCATCTGAGGAGTCCTTCCATAGATGTGTTGTATTTTTCACAAAACCCAAGGCCCATTCAATATCATCCTGGATCGATAACAGTGTGGGAATATGTCGAGCATATTTTGTCAGATCACTTCGCTTTAACACATCCACAAGACTCATAAACTCCCTGGATGAAACTGGAAATAGATTCGTGGATTGTTCAATTTCCTCTGTGGTCATTTCCAGCGTTCTGATAAAAAGTGAATTTTCAACATATTCTCTCAGGATATGCGATATTTCGGTGTATACAGTTTTGCTATCCATTAGACTACTTTTTCTCAGTGCAAGCAATCGCTGGATTGCTACTTCGTCTGGATCCTGAAAAGTTCTAATGTCATGTACTTTAGAGTATTCAGCACGAATTCGTTTTCTCCACACCAGGATTAACCCTATGATAATCCCTGTCAGAATGGTCGCCAGAATCACTTCGCGGTATGGAAATGGCAAATCAATGGGGACTGGAGGTTTGATCGGCTTCAGCCCCGACGATGCATTGGGATCTAGCACTGACTGAATAGTGAGAAAAACCGGATCGGATTTGAATGACATGGCAACAGAGCTGTCAGGATTTAACACATCGAGGGTAAACGAAGGGATGATCTGTTGACCGGTATCCCAATAGACTATTTCAAATTCAACGCCATGAATAACAGACCCATCGGATTTTTCATGGATATTCTTCACTTCTCCTTCTGGTATGACCAAATCCGGCAATGATAATGTCTGATCTTTCAATCCCTGAATGTGAATGTTGTATTGAAAAACATCACCAATAAAACCGTATGTCGTGTCTATTTCTGATTCGAAAGAAATACTGCCTGTAGATTTAGTATTTTGTGTGCAGGATATGAGGAAAATCAGGGTAATACTGAGAGGAAAATACTGTTTCATCAGTATCGTTTTTCCCGTCGACGAAAATAGGACATAATGGGTTCAATATAATCTTCATCCGTCGATATTCTAATTATGTCAAACTTGTTCTTTTTGCACCTGGAAATGAAGTGATTGTTTTCATCCTCGCGGATCATTTTGAATTGTTCCCTGTCCTTCAGGGCAGATGTATCGATCCAGAACTCCTCCTCTGTCTCTGGGTCATGGATCTTCACTAACCCGAGGTTATCCAGGTTGGATTCCAGAGGATCCACAATCTGAATTCCAATGACATCATGTTTGCGATTAACAATCTTCATGGATTGCCAGTACCCATCATCCATATAATCCGAAATAATGAATACAACACTTTTTCTTTTTGCTACTTTTAAAATGAAATCTAGAGCTGTGCTAATAGATGTGCCTTTGCCTTCGGGTTTATAGAATAGTAATTCGCGAATCAATCGTAGAACATGACTTCTTCCCTTTTTTGGTGCAATGTATTTTTCCACTCCATCGCTGAATAGGATGGCACCCACTTTATCATTGTTCTTGATAGCAGAGAAACCAAGAACTGCAGCAATTTCCGTCCCCAGTTCCCGTTTCTGATACTGAACCGTTCCAAAACTTCCCGAAGAAGAAACATCTACTACAAGGTAAACAGTAAGTTCACGTTCCTCTTCAAATATTTTTATGTACGGTGATCCATACCGTGCTGTCACATTCCAATCGATGAGTCTAATATCATCTCCCGGTTCATACTCCCGAACTTCAGAAAACGTCATTCCCCGGCCCTTGAATACGGAATGATATTCTCCTCCAAACAGGTCATTGACCAGACCTTTGGTTCTAATTTCAATCCGCCGGACTTTTTTAAGGATTTCGCGTGGAATCATGTGGAGCCCCTAACGGATCAGGGTATTTCTACTGTATCAAACAACCGTTTGATGATATCCTCTGATGTAATCTCCTCAGCTTCTGCTTCGTAGGTCAGTATAATTCTATGCCTTAGTACGTCGCCACCTATGTACCGCACATCCTCTGGCGTGATATAGCCACGGTGTTCAATAAATGCACGGGCCTTGGCAGCAAGGATCAAATTGATAGTGGCCCTTGGTGATGCTCCGAACTCAAGTAAGTCCTCGAGATCCGAAAGACCGTATGTTTTTGGATCACGGGTGGCAAACACGAGATTTAGGACGTAATCCTCAACTTTTTCATCCACATAGATATCGTTAATGATCTTTTGTGCATTTAAAATCGCATCAGGTTCAATCACCGGTGCCAGTTCTCCAAATGCTTCTCCTGTCTTTGCCGCCCTTCTCATGATGGTTCTCTCTTCATCATAGGATGGATAATCTACCTTTAGCTTGAACATAAAACGATCTACTTGCGCTTCTGGCAAGGGGTAGGTGCCTTCTTGCTCAATGGGATTTTGTGTGGCCATAACAAGGAATGGTTTTTCAAGCACAAATGTATCTTCACCGATGGTGACCTGCTTTTCCTGCATGGATTCCAGCAATGCACTCTGAACTTTTGAAGGCGCACGGTTAATTTCATCTGCTAGAATGATGTTTGAGAAAATGGGTCCCTGCCTGGTTTCAAAAGTGCCTGTTTTTTGGTTATAGATCAATGTACCGAGCAGATCTGCAGGGAGCATGTCAGGGGTAAACTGGATCCGTTGAAATTTTGTGTGAATCAACTGTGCCAGCGTCTTTATAGTCAAGGTTTTAGCAAGACCAGGAACCCCTTCCAGAAGGATATGCCCGTCCGCCAGTATGCAGATCAGTATTTTATTGACCAATTCCTGCTGACCGACAATGACGGTTCCAAGGGTGCGTTTCAGGTCATCAACGAAGACGGACTCCTTGGCTATCCGCTCGTTGATTTCGGATAAACTAAAGTCACTCATGGTGTGAATTCCTTATTAAGGTAATGCCGGTTCGTCACCAGCAATATGTTTTAAGACAGGGATTTCATTGATATCCATCCCCAGGTATTCCAATTCAAACTTCACAGAGGGGACAAGCTCATGATTCGGAAATCGGTTTAGAAACTCTCTGTAAGTATCTGTTGCTTTTTCACCATCATGAAGCACGTTGGCATAAATATAACCGATCATAAATTGAGCATGTGCATCCTGACCTGTTCCCTCAAAATCGGTAACAACTTTTCTGTAGCTGTCAATTGCTTTTGCAAAATCTCTTAAATCATTCATGTATATATCACCTATCAGGTATTGTGATTTAGGGGATATGTCATGTTCAGGATAATGCTGGATCAAATATTCGAGAGTACGGATAGATTTTTGAATTTCCTTTTTATTACGCTGCGATTCAGATACGTTTTTAAGCCATTCAGGGAAATAATTCATATCAGCTTCTGCCATGGAAACGATTCGGCTATCAGGATATTTTCCGGGTATTGCTTCCAGTAAAGACCAACCAGCATCGTAGTCGTTTAATCGATCCAGGTACAGTCTGGACAGTTTGTATTCAGCCTCTGGGGCCAGTGAATCGGTGGTATGATTCTGTAGAATGGTATTATATGAATCAATTGCCAGTTCAAATTCCCCGGCCTGTATATGTTCATCAGCCATTTCCATCAGCTTTTCCGGCGATTTTCCACAACCGATGAAAGCCAACAATATCATTCCTGTAATGATGTGTTTGGATCGCATTTTATTATCCATTGATTCTATTAAAAAAGTGGCGGAATTTAGACGGACACCTGCCTCTACCGCAATGGTTTTGCCCGTTCATACATACGACAAAATCAGGAGTTCCCTAAAATATATATTGGACCCCTAACTGGATCATTCCTCTTTTGTTCCCTTCCAGTGGGACCGCATAATCCAATCGAGCAGGACCCAGTGGGGTGTCTACAGTAATTCCCACACCATGATTCCATTCGATGGTGGAGTAAGTCACCTTTGAAAAATGGTCTGTAAGAATCCCACCATCTAGAAACAACTCTATTCCAAGAAGCCAGAATAAGGGAAATCTTAATTCCCAGTTTGTAAGAAATCGCACCACATCACCATACTCAAGAATATCAGTACCGTTGGCAGCCGTCTCCGTCTTGAATCGAAATGTATCCCAACCGCGCATTGTGGTACTTCCACCCAGATAAAATTTGTCTTTGTTCTCATCTGTATAGGATTGCTTCCATCCAAACATCATTCCATATTTAACACGACTCGCCAGTACCAGTTTACCAAAAATTGGGATGTATGTATTTAGTCCGAAATCATATTTAAAGTATTCCCGATTCCCTCCGAGAACTGGTCCCCCGGTCTGTCTCAGTTCCCCGTCTATCTTGTACCCACGAGAGGGATAGATGGGATGATTAGCGCGATCCAGATGCACCCTGCATTCAACGGATCGTTGCTCAATATCCAAACCTTTATCCCCAAAAGATGCCCCTTCGGGAATGATGTTTTTATCCCAGCTCAATGTAGAAAGGAAATACGATCGATTTAAGAAACGAATATGATTTTCGATCTGAAATCCATACCGATGAATATTTGCATTCGTAAGGGAATAGTTACGGAGTGTCTCATAATACAGTCCCACGGTTGTGGGTATACGCCACACGTTTAATATCCATTGGTTCCCGAATTGCATATCATATCGGAATTTGGGGTAGTATAGTTCCTGCCCTATGGGAAAATGCCCAGATAGTTTCGCGGAAAAATTTGTTGATGTATGAAAAAGGCTTCTATTTCGCCATTCGATATCGCCACCTAAACCTGGAATTGGCTCTACACCTTCATTGTATTCAACCGGGAAAAATCCGCCTTCGGAAATCCACTCTCGAGTTTTGAACTGACGTAGTTCGATAAGAATATTCACAAGTGAATCTGTCTGAGCTATCCGAATAGGTGACAAGGAAACGAGTGAAAACACCCCCGTTTCCTTAATCCTTTTCTGTGTTTTGTCAATGAGGGACCGCTGATACAAGGTTCCGCTCTCAAAAGCGATTTCTCGTTCGACGATACGAGGATTAATAGGCTCAACTCCTTCGATATAGTACCCCTTGACTCCCACATCGATGCCCTCATGAATGCGAATAAAAATATCGACTGAATCCTGTATAAAATCCTCAATCTGAACACGAGCGTATAATTTGCCGTACTGATGGTGCTCTGCTTCAAGGGTGGATAATCGATTGTTTGCCGTGACGGGGTCATACGGTTCATTTCTCTTGAATTGAAGGATATCAAGAATCTTTTGTGTTGGAATCAGGGTGTTTCCTTCCACATGAATATCACGAATGAAATATTGATTTCCTTCATTGATAGTGAAATGAATATCGATGTTATCTTCCTCCACAAAGATGGAGTCAGTCACAATTACTGAGAGAAATCCATGGGAGATATAGAGGTTTTTTACGGTGATGGCATCCAGTTTTAAAACACGGCGGTCATACACAGGTTTTATGAACCAGCGAGATTTTGACAGGCGTAGATGATTTGTGATTTCTTTTGAACTCAGGTATGAATTGCCTGAAATACTTATGTCGCGAACAGAGGCGTTTTCCTGCCCAAATAGAACAGACATCACCCCAATCCATGCCAGGATGTAAAATTTTCGTCGATTTGTTGTCACAGATGTCTCTAGTATGAGTAACGCAGTCGATATTTCACAGTGAAATTATCATTTTCATCGACATTACCAACTAGAGAAAAATAGCGATTTACTTTTAGTTCTACACCGACTTCATTGGAATAACTCCCCAATGAAAACGATCGTTTATAGGCAAATGATAAATTATCCGTTAACCCGGCTTTAATGGATAGTTCTTCTCCCATCCCGGGATCTATAAGACCTGTGGCACCCGAAATTGAGACATCATCAACAATCCCTCCTACACCTCCAATATTTGCAAGGTTTCGTTCAATTTCTGATGCAAGCCATGATCCGAGAAATTGCTGAGCCTGCACACCAAACCCGGTGGCATTGGTTTCCAATTCATCAAATCGGACACCCATCATGAGCAGTTCAAAAATATCACTTTCAGAATATCCACTTGTGGAGGTAGGATTAATCTGCAAATTATCCGGTGTACCAATCACATTCAACGTGATTTCCTCATCATCAATACTGGTAATAGCTTCAATTTCCATGTATGGATTAAACCCATTATTATCAAAGGCTAAATAACCGTATGTTATATCAAAAATATCACTGTAGAAATAGAATTTCCCGTCGATAAATTGAAGTTCACCTGCCCAATCCGCCTCCTGGTTTCCTTCTTGTGTGTACCCAATTTCACCAATCAGGGTGGCATCCATTTGGCTGTTAAGAAGGGAAAACTGTTCAATGATGGGCATGTTAATCCTGTAAACATAAACGGTACTACTGCTTTCAATATCGCCTAAATCTGTATCACTGAATTCCTGAAACATTTCCATATCGATCAAACCAACATTACCAGTTATGGTTATTGTATCACGACCCATAATGTGGAGATCAGAATTCACCCTTCCCTCTATATCATATTCAATGGCATCAATATAAATTTCTTCACCTATCACCTTTAGGTTGAAGTCCGGACTAAAGAACCGAGTCATATCCATTCCACCCAAAATTGTCAGGTTATCCCTGGTGCTTTTAGTATTCTTTAACATAGAGCCGGTCAATGTTTCAAACTGGTATTGATTGTCTTTCAATGTTGCTGCGCCATTTACATTGGTAATCGGGTCATTAACCAACAATGAATACACCATACCATTCCTAATTTGCATGGATCCGTTGCGAATCATGTGCTCAGGCGTACCCGTTAAATAGAGATCAATACCAATTTTTCCCCGTATTGAATCCACGTCCGTAAGATAGTTTGTGAGAAAATCCATATTGTTAAAGGATCCGTGACTTTCAATAAATATAGGTTCACCCTCTTTGTAACTACCAAACGAGGGTGACCCTGGTGTGTAGTCAATTGGGAGATAGCCCTTACCATGAATGCGGTCCCCATTTTGTCTCTCGGACGAGAAGGCGTGATAATTCAATCTGTTCCCATCATAGGCTCCATCTCCTTTGACTGTCCCCAGATGAATCAGGTCGAACATTGTATTTTCGATATTAACGTCAAAATTGAATGTTGTACGGGGTCCAAAACTCGAAAATGAAAAATCACCAGTAGCAGAACCTTTAATATCAAACCAGGGAGGCATAAATGATAAGAACCATTCCATATCCACATGGGTGAAGTTGGACTCAAAACTCATTGGTACAGTGGTTGTTTTATCGGGGAAACCAGATGGAATTGTCCCTGACAATTGAAACCCGGTTTTCTCTCCCACCATGGATATATCATCAATGTGCAAGACTGAGTCTTTTAGTACACATGAAATATATACGTCCTGAAAATCCTGTGCTTTTATACTTCCATTTTTTATGGATAGATCAACAGAAATTTCGGGAGATCTATCCTCATTCGACACGCTTACTTCACCAAAAAGTGTACCAGTAATATCTGATATATTCTCCGGTAATATCCACCTGACAATTTCACTGTTTATACCTGAGAATTTTAAAATACCGTTATATGAATCCGTCCAGGTTCCAGTCCCCTCCAAGACACCATCATCCACATGCAATTCAAAGGGAAGAATAGTTATTAATGAATCTGTCCAAAACAATATTGCATCTGATGGGTTTACAAGAAAGTGAGATTGATACGCCATTTGCAATCGGGTTATTTCAATTTTCGTATTCCTGTCATACCTCCCATTTATTTCAATATAATCTGGACCGTCATTCATGTGAAGTTGTTCCAGAGATATCCAGTCTGGACTCAGTTGAATATCAATAATTCCATTATCAACATGCTGTTCTTGAATAATGCCATCTTCCATGGACAGATGAATAAAACCATTATCAAGTTTATATACATCCTGTACTGTTGCTTCAATGGTTCCACTTGATATAATATAATCTCTGTAAACCAGGTTTTCAAAATCAACATCTGCATTGACATCAGGAGCATCAAAGGATCCTTCAACGTCCAATAGACCAGTAGCCATTCCATCCTGAAGTATATCGGACCAAAAATTGTTCAGCAGAAATGGGCTTGCATTTTTTAGCTCGAAATGAATGTTCAATGTTTGTTCAAAGAAATCAGACCAGCCAGAAACCTCTACACTGCTGTTTCCCACGTGGACAGAAACAGGGTCAGTAATGGTTAATCGTTGATCATTGTATGCCATAGACCCTGAGATAGAAAGCGATTCCCCTTCATAGATTGATGTATCCTGAATTTCTGTTGAGATTGATACGGATGTGAGTTTTTGATCTGTTACAGACCCTTCCAGCAATGCGAGTCCGGAAACACTGGTAGGATTGTTGCTTTCAAGCCATTGACTGATATCTATGTTCGCCATTTCCATGGACCCATTGATCCGTCCAGAATTTTCTACTATTCCTTTTAACAACATTTCCGAGTCATCGCTTTTTAGTGATAACTGGTGCAGTCGAAAATAATCCGGTTGTTTTTCGAGTAAAAAATCGCCATTCATATCAAGTCCCAATGGACTTTCTACCTGGATTATTCCGTGTGAAAGAGAGAAGTCCGTATTAAATGAGCAATGCATATTCAGTGATGAAATTTCTGGTGAAAGGGGAATCTGACTAAAGAAATCCCTGGGAATATGATAATCAACGACATCAACATTTCCCTGTAGATGTCGCACCTTATCCTCAAAGTATCTTACAGTTCCGTCAAATGCGAAATCATCTATAATGGTTCTTTCAAATGAGGCAGTGACAGAGTTTGGGGATATTTTAATGAATGCATTATCCATTTTAACAGAATGCTGATTTGTCAATTCATTAACAGCCATATTTTTAATGGCAATGAGTGTGGAATTATTTTCTGAGAGTATGGACCCTTGGATATCCATATCCAGCAAATACATGTCCCCTGGAGTATCCACGGTGATGTTGCCTTTAATCATGATCCCCTTAATTGACATTGGCAGTATCATCCTTTCAGGATACAATCGAAATTCATCGCTGTCAGTTGATGCAGGTCTGATTCCTCGTTGACGAATATAGATATCTCCAACGTACAGCGTAGAAAAAACAGTTTTGCCAAAGAAAAAAGATATTGGATTCAAGCGGAATGAACATTCGTCAAGGGTGATCGAATTACCGTTTTGATGTGTGAGCTCCAGCTGATCAACACGAATCATGGAGAGAGCATGGCCAGAAACCTCATCTGTCTTGACAGCCCAACCAGATGATTTCAGATAGTCATCATTTAATGTATCGAGGAGAGTCTTTTCCCACAAAGTCGGTCGAAGCAAATAGTATCCGCTTACTACCAGCAGGAGTATAGAGCCATAGACAATGATTCGTGCACGTTTCATGTTGGATAGAGTTATTCCCTGAGCTAACAAAATTACATGAAGTGGGTTCCAAATACAAAAAAAGCGTCCATTTCAGGACGCTTTTTTTCAAGATTATTCAGGTCGGTGTCTAGTCTACCACTTCAAAATCCGCATCTTCTATTTCACCATCACCTTTATCTTTCTTTTTCTTTGATGGTTCTTCAGATGGCTGACCGGCATCTGATGGTTGTGCATCACCTTGAGCATCTGCGTACATATTTTGTGCGTGTTTACTCCATGTCTGATTCAGTTTTTCCATGGCAGATTTTATGTCGTCGACATTTGAACCACTGTTTGCCTTTTTCAATGATTCTGCAGCTTCCTGCAATTCCTTTTTGTCATCCTCACCAAGTTTGTCACCGAATTCATTCAGGTTTTTCTCGGTTTGGTACACCAGCTGTTCCGCCTGATTATGAATATCAATAGCTTCTCGTTTTTGTTTATCCTCTGCCTCATGTTTTTTGGCATCGTTCACCATTTTATCCACTTCAGAGTCGGATAACCCACTGGATGCTTCAATACGGATGCTCTGTTCTTTACCCGTGGCTTTGTCTTTTGCATTCACATTAAGTATACCATTGGCATCAATATCAAATGTGACTTCAATTTGTGGAACACCGCGTGGTGCCGGTGGAATCCCATCCAGGTGAAATCGTCCGATAGTCTTATTGTCAGCGGCCATTTCACGTTCACCCTGAAGCACATGTATCTCAACGGTAGTTTGGTTATCGGCTGCTGTACTGAACACCTGGCTCTTCTTCGTAGGAATGGTCGTATTCCGTTCAATCAATTTTGTTGAAACGCTACCGAGTGTTTCAATTCCAAGGGACAATGGTGTCACGTCAAGCAATAATATATCATCTACATCACCTGCAAGAACTCCACCCTGAATAGCAGCTCCAATAGCCACAACTTCATCTGGGTTCACACTTCGGTTTGGTTCCTTCCCAAAGATCTCCTTCACTTTTTCTTGAATGGCAGGGATACGTGTGGAACCACCCACCAGGATGACTTCATTAATCTCACTTGCAGATAAACCTGCATCCTTGATGGCATTCTTACAAGGCTGAATCGTACGTTGAATGAGATCATCCACCAATTCTTCAAATTTTGCTCTTGTAAGGTTCAAATTCAAATGTTTTGGACCTGAAGCATCTGCTGTAATAAAGGGAAGATTGATATCTGTCTGTTTTGAACTGGACAACTCTTTCTTTGCAGCTTCAGCAGCTTCTTTCAATCTCTGAAGAGCCATGGGATCCTGCTTTAAATCAATCCCGTCACTTTTCTTGAATTCACTGACAATCCAGTCAATAACTTTCTGATCAAAATCGTCTCCACCAAGATGGGTATCACCATTGGTTGATTTGACTTCAAAAACGCCGTCCCCTAATTCAAGGACAGAAATATCAAATGTACCACCGCCAAGATCAAATACAGCAATTTTTTCATCATTCTTTTTATCCATGCCATAGGCAAGTGATGCCGCTGTTGGTTCATTGATAATTCTTCGAACATTCAATCCGGCAATCTTTCCGGCATCTTTAGTAGCCTGGCGTTGAGAATCATTGAAATAAGCCGGAACGGTGATGACAGCATCAGTAACTTCTGTTCCTAAATGTTCTTCAGCCATCTGTTTGAGCTTTTGTAGAACCATTGCACCAATTTCCGGTGGTGTATATTCTTTTCCACCAGCTTTGACCACAACCGCTCCATTTGCATTTTTGTTGACTTCGTAGGGAACCTCATTCATTTCAGTTCCAACTTCATCATACATTCGACCCATAAATCTTTTGATAGAATAAACGGTGTTTGCGGGATTTGTCACAGCCTGCCGTTTTGCAGGTTGACCGACAATACGTTCATCATCTTTTGTAAATGCAACAATAGAAGGTGTGGTTCTACCACCTTCTGGACTTGTGATAACTGTTGGCTCACCACCTTCGAGTACTGCCACACATGAATTGGTTGTACCCAGATCAATTCCAATAATTTTTCCCATGTATAATCTCCTTAAATCTTTAGACGAAATATGAATGACAATTAATATGCCACGGTACTATGTCATGCAATATGGCAGATTATACCTCATTTTACCTTTTTATGGCAGACAATTAAACTGATTCTTTCTTCGGAGATTTTTTAGGGCTGGTTCTTTTTTGGCGTTTCGTGTTAAAAGTGATCGAAAACTCCTTCTTGACAGCATCCACTCTGATGGTATCTCCATTTCTGGATGCTTTATCAAGCAGCATTTCACTGATTGGGTTCTCAAGATTGGTCTGAATCTCTCGCCTCAGGTGTCTTGCTCCATATTCTACACTGTATCCCAGTTCAACCAGGAGTTGTTTTGCTCGTTTGGTAATTGAAAATGTTTTACCCATCTTTCCTAGGTTTTCCAACAGATCCGATATTTGGATATCAACAATATTCAGTACATCAGATTTACGAAGGGGATGAAAGACAAGTTTCTCATCGACTCTGTTGAGAAATTCCGGACTGAACATCAACTTCACTTCTTCCATGATCCGGGCTTCAATTTCTTTTTCAGTTGACTCAAGGTTTTCTTCTAAAAACCCTATTCCACCTGTTGCTTGCAGCGTTTTTGTTCCCAGGTTGGATGTCATAATGACAATGGTATTCTTGAAATCAACTTTTCTACCAAGACTATCTGTAAGTAACCCTTCATCAAACAATTGCAATAGAAGATTAAAAACATCAGTGTGGGCTTTTTCTATCTCATCGAACAGAATGACGGAATAAGGGTTTCTCCTTACCCTTTCTGTCAGATCTCCACCTTCTTCGTACCCGACATACCCGGGAGGAGCCCCGATTAATCTGGAAACAGTAAATCGCTCACTGTATTCTGACATATCCAGTTTGATGAGGGCATTCTGGTGACTGAACAGGTACTGGGCCAGTCCCTTCGCCATTTCCGTTTTTCCTACACCCGTTGGCCCTAGAAACAAAAACACTCCGATGGGTCTGTTTGGATTTTTTAATCCTGCCCTGGCTCGCTGGATGGATCTGGTTAGAGAATCGATGGCATGATTCTGCCCCACGATATAACGGTGAAGACCATCCCTCATATTCAATAGTTTTTTACTTTCTGATTCCGCTACCTCATTCAGCGGTATTCCTGTCATGAGTGCAACCACATCCGCTACATTTTGTTTTGTTATGCGTTCCGGGTTCAGTTTTTCAGAATCCACCCATTCCCTATGATACTCTCCCAGTTTTTTAACAAGTTGATGCTCTTTATCCCTTAAAGTGGCCGCATTCTCAAATTTCTGATCCGCAACCATGGATTCTTTTTTCTTCCGGGTTTCCTCGATTTCTTTTTCAATGTCGAGGATATTCTGGGGAACTGAGATGGTTTCCATGTGGGACCGTGAGCCAGCTTCATCCATGACGTCAATGGCTTTATCCGGTAAAAATCTATCACTGATATACCGTTCAGCTAAATACACACAGGCCTCGATGGCTTCATCATCGTAAATAACATTATGATGGGTTTCGTAGTTAGATCTCAATCCCTTTAAAATGGCAATGGATTCATCCATGCTTGGTGGGTTAACAATTATTCGCTGAAACCGTCGTTCTAGAGCCCCATCTTTTTCAATGGACTTGCGGTATTCATCCATAGTTGTTGCGCCAATGCAATGTATATCCCCTCTGGCCAGAGCAGGTTTGAACATATTGGATGCATCCAGAGATCCGGCTGCCCCTCCGGCACCAACAAGGGTATGGATTTCATCAATAAACAAAATGACATCTTTAGAGTTTTCAAGCTCAACCATGATGGTTTTCATGCGCTCTTCAAATTGTCCTCGATACTTTGTACCGGCAACAGTGGATGCAAGGTCCAGGGATAAAATGCGTTTGTTCCTGAGCATGCGTGGGACAGATTTTGCAATAATTTTATGTGCCAGACCTTCAATAATGGCCGTTTTTCCCACACCAGGTTCACCAATCAGTACCGGGTTGTTTTTCTTCCGACGACTCAAGATTTGTGCAACACGTATGATTTCCTCTTCGCGCCCGATAACTGGGTCCAGATCCCCTTTTCTGGCCAGATCCGTCACATCCCTGCTAAAGTGATCAAGAGCGGGTGTGGTATTCTTTTTCTGCTTTTTCTGAGACGAACCACCCATGGGTTTTGGAGACGAATCCTCCTTTATCAATTCTTTCACATTTTGATAATCAAGATTAAACCCTGTTAACACCTCATAGGCAATTCCTTCGGATTCCTTTAACATGGCCAGCATTAAATGTTCATCACCTGCAATAGAACGTCCCAGGGCGTTTGCTTCCGTAAAGGCACGGCGGAGTATACGTTCAGCCCTTCGAGTCAACGGAAGATGACCAAGAGTCATGGTACCTCCCGACGATTTTATCATATCTTCAATCATGGACCGAATCTCATCCAGGTTACAATCGTAGATTTCCAGAATACTGATGGACTGGCCGGATTTCAGTTTCAAGATACCAAGTAGAAGATGTTCTGACCCGACATAACTGTGACCAAGGCGAATGGCTTCTTCCTTGGCGGATTTCATAACTCTTTGTACGTGTTTAGAGAAATTTTCTTTCATGGATAATTCACTTACTCGTCATCAAGACGGTTGTTTGGCACTGGTGTTCCGTTTTCTAATATTAGATGTACATTGCCCACTCCCGCAACCTTTGGATTGTGAGTGGTGATCAGGATCGTTTGTTTGAGGTCTGATCTGATCTGATTCAAGTAGTCAATCATCTTTTCTGCATTCTCGGTATCAAGATTCCCTGTGGGTTCGTCCGCCAACAGCAAGTCAGGATTGTTTATCAATGCCCTGCACAACGCAAGTCTTTGACGTTCACCCCCGGACAATTGTGATGGAAAATGGTCTTTCCTGTCTATGAGTCCAAAATAATCCAAGAGTTCATCTGCTTTTTTTTCGTTGGGGATCTTTTCATCCAAAATTCTCGAGGGGATCAGCACATTTTCTCTTGCATTGAACTCAGGGAGCAAATGATGAAACTGGAATACAAACCCAATGTGTCTGTTTCGAAAAGTTGACAATGATCTGTCATTTAATTTAAATGGATTTTCTGAACAAATGGTTAATTCACCTGAATCCGGTGTATCCAGTGTTCCAAAAATATTAAGAAGAGTGGATTTCCCAGATCCCGACGGACCCATGATGGTAATGAAATCACCCTGCGAGATTTGAAGATTAATATCTGATAGAACATCCAGTTTCCTTGGGCCGATCTGGTAAGATTTCGATAGGGCTTTTGCTTCTAAAATGATCATTTCATTTTTCCGTAAAAAGTGAATGAGAAGGTTCGATTGTTTCTAGTCTTTTTGCCGCTATTTGGGATGCGAGATAAATGAATAATCCTGCAATGAAGATAATCGCAATTGACGAACTAAATGTTAGTTCCACAGGCAAAACAGGGTGTAGATAGATATTAGTTGGCAATTTTATCAATGAGTAGGATTCTTGAATCCACACAAGGGACACACCTAAAAAGAATCCTATCCCTGCCCCTGAACCACCAATTAAGAATCCCTGCCTGAGAATAATCCGCTGGATCATTCGACGGTTGGCTCCCATGGCTCGCAACATGCCAAGTTCGCTGATTTTTTGTGTGGTAATAAGCACAAGGGTGGTTGAAAGATTGAAGGCCGCAACAATAATGATAAGACTCAGAATGATCATAGCACCAATTCTTTCCATTCGCATGGCATTGTAAAGAGCTTCATGCATTTCATCCCAGGTTTCGATTTTGTTCCCAAGACCATGCTTTAGTATTTTTGATTTAACAATGTCTGATTCTTTTGGATCAACCAGCCGCAGATCAAGTCCATCTTGATCAGGGTTTCGTTTATATAATTGTTTACCGGATTCCAGGGATATGAACACCATTTCGTCATCGAATTGGAGGACATCAGCAGAAAACACACCTTTCACGGTACATTGCATCATGGATGGGATGCCGAATAAACCCGGGGCATCAATTGGGTTAATCAAAGTTACCGTATCTCCCGCTCGCGCGTTTAACCTGGTTGCCAGTGTTTTACCGATATAGACTGAATTATCATCAGAGGAACTATTATCAATATCGAGACCAATAGAATAAAATCTATCTAGCATATGAAGATCAATGGCCTTCAAGGTAATAAGGCGAATAGAGTTACCCCGTCGTTTTATTAATCCTTTCCGCTCCATGAATTCACTGGTCATTTTGATACCTTCAATGTCATTTATGGTACGGATTTCATTTGAAGATACGGTACCATGAATGCGGATATCGCTTTCAAAACCCCTGATTTTCTGTATAACCTGGGTTTCAAATCCCTGGAGAATAGATACGGATAGAACCAGTGCAAAACACCCGACTCCCATACCCAGTATTGCAATCCAACCCGTAAATCGACTTGTACCGGCTCCTTTTCCACCCAATGCAAATCTTCTTGCGATGTAGTGAGTCAACTTCATTCGTAGCGAATGGCATCAGAAGGTTGAATTGCAGCCGCTTTTCGTGCGGGGATCATGGATGCTACAGTGGATATCAGAATCCCGAGCAACAGGTGAACCAGTACAATTTTCCAATCCAGATGAAATGGTACATGGTCCATAAAATAAATATCCTCTGGTATGGATAAGAAATTCCATTGGGACTGTAAAAAGATAATTCCCAGAGAAAGGATGATCCCGAGTGATGTTCCTGCCATTCCAATAATGATTCCATCAAGCATAAATACCTTCAGGATGGATTTTCTAGTCATACCCAAAGTCAGGAGAATACCGATCATGCGTAGTTTCTCTATAATAATCATGGTGATAGCACCAAATATATTTACAATCCCAACCAGTGCAATTAGTCCGAAGAATATTAGGATCGGGAGTTTTTGCGTTGCCATCCACTGGAAAAGAATCTGGTGTTTTTCTATCCATGTCATTACATAATAAGGGTAATGCAATGTATTGTCCAGATGTGCAATGATTGATGAAATGCTACCATGATCCGATAGAATCAGCTTTCTACCGGTGATGGAATCATCCATTTGAAACAATCCCTGGGCGTTTCCTAGGTCTATATAAACAACGGTTTTATCATATTCAAATAATCCAGAGTGAAAGAATCCCCTGATTGTAAAGGACCCAATTCGTGAAAATGCACCTGGAATTCCCATGGCTTCAATATCCATCAATGCAATTTTGTCGCCAATGGTTACACCAAGGTTTTCCGCAAGCCTGTCCCCAAGGATCACCCAGTTTTCTGATTTATCCTCGGGGCGGTAATCAAACAAAGATCCCATGTGATGAATATGCGAAGAAGGAAGGGCATCTACAAGCACACCTTCCGTGACGATGCCCTTTCGAATAAGGGCTGGTTTCTGAAGGTAAGGAATAACCTGGAAATTGGCATTAATATCGGATAGGACTGAATCCAGAACGGCATCTGATTCTTTCATGGAAGATCCCATGAAATGTTCAATCCTAATATGCCCGTCAAATCCTGATATCTTCTCTGAAATTGTTTTCTCAAATCCATTTAGAATACTGAATGTAAGTAGGAGTGCTGTTATTCCGATTGCCATCCCTGCAATGGACAGAATCCCTGCAAGAGACGAAAAACTCTGAGTCTGTGGTGAACGTAGAAGACGGAATGCTATATCAGGAACAGTTTTCATCCAGGTCCCGGGTTAGAGTAACAATGATTTTCGCAGTAGCCTAATCCTGATTTCTCAAAGCAGGAAACAGAATGACATCCTTGATCCACCTGTTTTCTGTGAGGAGCATGACCAGGCGATCAACACCAATCCCGACGCCACCTGTTGGAGGCATACCGCATTCCATGGCTTGAAGGAAATTTTCATCAACCGGATGGGCTTCATCTTCACCTTCTTCAAGGAGTCGCTGTTGGTTTTCAAATCTCTCTCTTTGATCCACAGGATCATTCAATTCCGTAAATGCGTTGGCGAATTCAGCACCGCCAATAAACAACTCAAACCGTTCTACCAGGGATGGATCCCCGTTTCTGTGAGGTTTAGCAAGGGGTGATATTTCTTTAGGGTAATCCACCACAAATGTTGGTTGAACCAGGTTGGGTTCTACCAACCGTCTCATGAGTTCATCAAGGAGTTTTCCATAGTTTTTCTGTTCGGGTACGCTCAGGTTGTTATCCTTGCAAATTCTCACAAGATCATCAATGGCTGCATCACCCAGTTCTTCGCCAGTTGCATCCTTCAATAACTCCAGTATGGGTTTCTTTTCAAATGGTTTCGATAAATCGATATCCATATCACCCCAGGTGAGTTGACGTTTTCCAATGGATTCAGCTGCCGTTCGGATCATGTCTTCTACCAGGTCCATCATGGAATAGATATCACCATAGGCTTCGTAAAATTCCAGCATGGTGAATTCAGGATTATGATTCCTGTCTATCCCCTCATTCCTGAAAATCTTCGACATCTCATACACTCGGTCAAATCCTCCAATAATGAGACGTTTCAAATACAGCTCATCTGCAATGCGCATATAAAATGTCTGATCCAGGGAATTATAGTGAGTTTTGAATGGACGAGCATTTGCTCCACCGTATAGCGGTTGCAATACAGGGGTTTCTACTTCGAGGTATCCCCTGTTATCAAGATAGGATCGCAAATGAGAGATTATTTTTGCCCGATTGACAAATGTATGACGTACATCAGGATTTACAATCAAATCCAGATGCCTGTTTCTATACCGTTGTTCCTTATCACTGAACGCATCGAAAGTTTCCCCATCTTTTTCCTTAACAATTGGCAACGGTCGAATGCCTTTAGATAATACTGTTATCTTCTCTGCATGGATAGAGGTTTCTTCGGTTTTTGTTTTAAATACAAATCCTTCAATCCCAATATAATCCCCGATATCAAGCAATTTGAAATGTGTGTAACTATCCGTACCCACATCATCCCTGCGAACATAAGACTGGATTTTTCCTTCTGAATCCTGGACATGACAAAAAGACGCTTTACCCATTTTTCTCATGGACATGATTCTACCGGCCACACGAACTGTTTTCCCTTTCAATTCCCCGTAGTTCTCATGGATATTTACACTTGAATGGGTGGGTGAATACACATGTGGATATGGATTGACGCCTGCTTCCCGCAATGAATTGAGTTTATCCATTCGTGCCTGGATTAATTGCTGTAAACTTTGATGTTGTTCGTTCATATGTTTGTCTTTATTTGTGATACGAGATATGCTCTAATAAAATTATCGATTTTCCCATCCATAACAGCCTGGACATTTCCCGTTTCTTCCGATGTGCGGTGATCTTTCACCATATTGTACGGATGAAATACATAGGAGCGAATCTGGCTTCCCCATGCAATATCCATTTTGGAATCTTCCAGGTCCTTTATGGCTTCTTTTTCCTTTTCTTTTTCCAGTTTAAGTAATCTGGATTTCAATACTTTCATGGCCTGTGCCTTGTTCTTATGCTGGGATCGCTCATTCTGACACTGGACCACAATCCCCGTGGGAAGATGAGTGATTCTAATGGCAGAATCGGTTTTATTCACATGTTGTCCACCGGCACCACTGGCGCGATACGTATCGATTCGAAGATCATTTGGATCGATTTCAATTTCAATCTCTTCCCCTGCTTCGGGATAGACGAAAACAGACACAAAGGACGTATGACGTCGGCTATTGGAATCAAAGGGTGAAATTCTAACAAGGCGATGAACACCAGCCTCTGCTTTTAGCAATCCATAAGCGTATTCACCTTTCACTTCAATGGTCACATCTTTCAGTCCTGCTTCGTCGCCAGGTTGATAGTCCAGGATGGTGCTTTTAAATCCCTTTTGTTCAATCCATCTTGAATACATGCGATACAGCATTTCTGCCCAATCCTGGCTTTCAGTTCCACCGGCACCTGGATGTATGGTCAGAATCGCATCCTGTGCATCTTCTTCTTCACCCAGTGTGAGTTGAAGTTCGACGTCAGAGATAATGGATTTGTATTCCTTGAATTCCTTTTCCACTTCCCTGGCATCTGCTTCACCGGCATCAGCAAATTCCAGCAGGACTTCCACATCCCCATGTCGTCTTTCGAGATCCTGCCACAGTTGAATCTCTTTCTCAAGCATGGATATTTTCTTCAGGATTCCTGATGCTTTCTGGTTGTCATTCCAGAAATCAGGTTCAGATGATTTTTGTCTTAAACCCTCTAGAGATTTTTCTTTATCTGACAGGTCAAAGATACCCCCGTAATTCGTGGTACTTCTGTTCCGTGGTATTGAACTGGTCTTTTATTTCAGGAATATCCATCTTGGAATTTAAAAACGATCACAGATTGTAAGATGATTATATCAAAGTCAGTTGTTTATCAGAATTAATGAGCCAATGCAGCCATGATACCAATGCCTAGTATCATGAAAAACAATTGGGCCAGGGATTTACGAATTTCATCATGATGGTGTAATTCAGGGATTAAATCCGAACCGGCGATGTAAATAAATCCACCTGCAGTCATTGGCAGTAGTGCATGGATGAATCCCTGGGCAGATTTTCCAATGACAAGTGCAATGATAGCACCTATAATAGCGGTTAACCCGGTAAGTACATTGTATAAAAGGGCTCGTTTAACCGATAACCCGCCATGAATCAGAACACCGAAATCACCAATTTCCTGTGGCAGTTCATGAAGAGCCACGGCAATGGTTGTTGCAATTCCAAGCTGAATATCTGCCTGAAACGCAACAGCGATTATGATCCCATCAATAAAATTATGCATGGAATCCCCTACAAGGTTCATGGGGACCAGGTGTGATGTGTGTTCATGACATTCCACATCATGACAGTGTCTCCATCGTACAAATTTTTCCAGAATGAAAAACAGCACTATTCCCAGTAGTAGGAAAATAGAGGTGAACATGGGATTGCTGTTTTCATCACGAAAAATCTCAGGCAACAGATGAATAAAAGCTCCACCAAACAAACTTCCCACAGCGAAACTCACCAAAAGGTGCATCATACGATTCAAACGATCCCTGGACAAAGAAAGTGTGAATACACCAATGATTGAAAGCATGCTTACTACCAGGACTGAAATGAGTGTATAAATCCAAATAGTCATGGGTGAAGTTCTGGGCTTAGGAATCTTGTAATCAAGAAAGATTCAAGGAAAAACAAATAAAAGGCTTACTCCACCTCGAAAAATCCCCAGTCGGATTCTCCACTGGCTTCATCCAGATTTGTTGCATTGTCTACTTCTGAAATGGCTTTTACTTTCCATCTGTAGTCACCAGGTTCAGGAAATGAGTCACTACCAATCACTGACAGTATGTTGGATGGCTGATTGCTCCCAGCTGGGAAAAATGGAAAGGGAATCGGTGATTCATTCTCATATCCATACCATTGATTGGTAAATCGACAGATCCAGTAGGGTTCGTAATGATTGTCCACATTTTTTTCCATACGGATAACATATTCCGTTGAGTAGGTAAAATGTGCTGCAAGGTCCATCCAGGTGAATGTGAACTGGCTCGAAACAGATTCATCGATGGGAGATTCCAGTCTGGGAGCCCGAAGCAGCTTGTATGTCACAGTGTCTGAAGGTGGGCTGTCATTTCCCGCAATGTCATTGGCTCGGATGAAATAAAAATAGTCTACATAGGGTATCACCTCATCAAAGAACACCGTATCCAACCCCACATGCTGAATAAGATCAATGGTGTGGTGATTTTCAAAGGAATTGTCGATGGTTGTATCTGCACGATAGATGGTGTATCCGGCTAAATCTGTATCAGTATTGGGATGCCACATAAGTACGATCCGATTGCGATTTTCAGCATCGATACCCAACTCCATCGAGGATTCAGGAAGCGTTTTATTCACCCACACAGGTGTTTCTGGTGGGTATGGATCTTCCACAGGATCCGGACAACCGATGAAAATAATTCCTGATGCCACAAGGATCCATTTAGCTGCACTATAGTTCAAAATCACACCCCAAACGATGGACCATTCCCAGTGGATGTTCCGCCATACCGTATCCTATTGTCCCCGGAAACAGGATCCCATTTAAATGTATATTGATATTTCCATGAATAGTTTCTGCCCTGTACCCGGCCTGGATGGAAAGTCGCGACCTTACCATAACTTCCATGGCCATATTCATGTCATTTTTATATAGTGAATTCGTCTGGTTGAAAAACCTGATTTTTGTATCAATCTTTTTAATGGACTGTTCATACCTGCAACCGTATACAAAATGCATGGGTATGAGATCCTGACGTTTTGTGTTCCAGAAAATTCTCGTACCAAACAGGTGTTTTACTGTCAGTCCAAACGCCAGTTCACCCATCCAGTCAAAAAAGAAAATCTTATTTAAATCCGTTGATACCATTGTACCAATATCCATCCCGATTCCAGATCCCTGAATATCATGGAGGTTTTTATGCATTAGATGGATATTGACACCCACAGGGATTCTCAGCGGAATAACATCGATCTGCCATCCCAGATCCAGGTCATACGGGATGGTTTTTGATGCGTTGACCGTCACGGATGATTCTAAATCGGAAAACGATTTAAAACCCTGATTAAGCAAGGTGCGGATCGAGTCCCGACGGGTTTCCAGATCGGTGATGGGACGAAGATCAGGTCGTTCAAGAAGATTATCAATATAAATACCCAAACCATGAAGACCAATTCTCCAACTGTTTTCCATGGATTTTTGAATACCAAAGGATCCATATTCGGCCATTCCAAACTGGTTGATATATTGTGCATATCCTGATAAACCTGACCCCAATGATGTTGATGATGGATTGACCAAATATGATGCATCGTATCCCGGATCCGCCACCACAGCCTGGGCCAATCCGGCCATTCTAGACGAAGTCCCCAGGGATTGGAACGCATCAGCGAATCCGTGCTGACTGAGTAGATAAGCATTGAGGAGAATGAAGGTTATCGCCAATCTCATCGGGCCTTCACTACCTTCCCTTTGGACTCAAGTGATTGTTTATTCTTTTTTACCTTCATTAAATAGAAATACACACCGTTGGCAACATAATCGCCTTCATCGGTTTTCCCATCCCATATGATTTCATGAAAAGCGCCAATTCGAGGATCAAGAGCAGTGAGTGTTGATGATTCGTCAAATCGACGGATCCGTCTCCCATCCAAGGAGAAAATCGATAAATCAAATTCATCAACACTTTCTGTTAACTCGTAGGCAAACCGTGTTAGATCCGTAAAAGGGTTGGGATAGTTGCCGTAGTCTATCAACTTCAATTCCTCACTTACAATGAAGGATAGATTAAGTGTGTCAGACGGATTCCCGGCAATATCATGGACAAGTATTGCGAGACTGGAATTTTCATGAGAAAGCGATGGCTGAAGATTTATGGATAAGGATCCATTGTTTGAAGATTTCTGGGAGACGATACCATCTGACTGTCGAAGACCATCCAACCAGACGATGGTATTATTATTGGTAGGATCAACACCATTTTCATCCGTGGCGATGATGGATAATGTTGGGGTCGATCCCACATAGCTGTTTTGCAGAAACCTCTGACCATTGACAGATGCTTCCAGGGATGGTTTCTGAGTATCATTAATTGAGAACAATCCCCATTTACCCGATTGATTGTGTTCAAATGAAACGCTTGTATCGGTTCGGACATAATCGTTCGGTATCCATAATTGATACTCTTCATTCCAAAAATACAATTCACCATGTGACGGAATTGAATCCAGGTACCAATGACCAGAAAATGTTATATCATCTATCCCTGAAATCGAAATGGCCTCATCAACAACAGCTGTGAGTCCGGGTTGGTGTTCATGTCCTGCAGCATTTCCCATTTTGATTGACAGAATACCAGGGTTTTGAACGGTGTTGGGTAATATGTCGAATGTGGTATTGAAATAATTTACCTTGCTATGTGAAACCAAATCCTCAGTGGATCCCAGTTCAGGTGTAACCCAGAATGCATTTGGTTCTATCGAAGCCGTCAGCGTGTCATTTCTGGTATACGATTCCGGATCATCTGCTATGGCAATGAGACGCAGATGATTGATTCCTGAGGGTAAAAGCACTGGTACAAAATATGCATCAATTCCTTTTCCATTTGTGGTGATGGGTTTCTCTACTAGTAATTGCCACGTGCTCTCAACTTTCTTTTCAATTATTAACTGTCCGGACCCACTTTCATGGATGCCATTTTCTATCCTTGCTTTCAGGTAGATACTATCGCCATAGAAAAAGGACAATTCTTCAGGGTGTATATCAATAACCTGTTTGACTCTCACCTGTTTTGTTGTACTCCAAGAAATGGCGTTTTGTGTATCCACAGCTTCTACTCGCAGGTTGTAAGTCCCCCCTGAAACCGTGAGCAAAAGAGGTGTCTCCAGAATGTACTCATCCCCAGTTGTGTTTACGAAATATCGTTCTTTTACATTGTTTACCCAGAGGAATAAAGAATCGATTCCATGTCTATCAATTGCTTCAATTGTGATGTCTATGCTGTCACTTCTCGATGGACGTTCAGGAGAAATACTTACCCAGTGGATGGTGGTCCCGGATATATTTACGGGTAGTGAATTGGATTTCCATTCCTCATTCTCCTTTCCCATTACATTCATAGTATAGACACCAGGATCTATGGAATCGGGGAGCGTGTAATTGGTGGAATTCAATGGATGGGGGTATTTCTGTCCCGGATAATAATCGCTGTTATACAACTGAAATTGGAGTGAATCTGCGGTAGAGACAACTTCCACTTCTTCTCCCGGTTCAGGATCACCGGGCGAGATCTGCGCATCTAACTCCAGTCCCCTATGAAAGACCAGGGCAGGATCACCTGAAAGATTAAATTGGTATATCTGGGAAATGGCGTGGTTTGGAAATGTTGAGTTTGTAGCAAGGTACTCAATTTTTCCCTGATTTATAATGTCTCCCAGGGATAAATCGTTCCTGGCGAACAGACGCTGATGTAAGGGTTGCAGCAGAAGGAAATCATTAATGATCCAACCAACTCCTGCACTTCCAAACCAACCCACAGCACCTGCATTTTCTTTTGCGAGCATAAGTCGACCAAGCGCATCAGGATTCGTTACATCACCTGAAAAACATGTCATACTGGTTACAATGGGGTATTTTCCAGGGTTTTCAATCAGATCCACATCATCCCCGTGCAACAAGGACCGATCAGCCCAGACTGCACCACCGCCATGACCCAGGAAGTTTATATAGGAGACACCACGGTTTAAATAATGTACCAGCGTGTCCGTTGAACCATAAAAGTCTCCACCCTCAGAATACTGGTCAATGTATAAACGCAAAGGAAAGAAGCCCTGATGGATTTCCTGAGGAATAAGCATTTCTGACTGATTTTTAAACGTCTCTTCATAACCACCAATGTTAAGCACTTCCCAATTCCAGTTTCTGTAACTGCTTTCACTGTGCTCCAGCGTTTTGGAGACCATTGTTTCCAGCTCCTGTTTACCAGAGACAGAAAAACGTCCTATGGCAAATTCAGGGATATGATCATCCCCCTGCACCGTAGTATACCAGAAATCAGAAGACACAGCTCCAAATCCAAGTGTTTGTATGCGCATGGATGGAATAAAGTCCTGTCGATAATAGGATGTACCATGCCATCCCATCCATTTTCCCTGCATCGCCAGCAATACATGAGTCTGGGGTTGATCCCAATTCTGGTAGGTCCAGGAAAAAAATTCTTTAATGGCATAAGGACTCGTAACACCATTTGTAAACCACCGGTAAATATGATCCACATTTACCATAGTGGCATTTCGATATTCCCTAAGGGGTTCGATGGATACAAAAAATGAGTCAGGAGATACTATGACATAGTCCGATTCAGGGATAGATTGTATATTGGGTAACGGTGACTCCAACCGAATTCGACGGGGAGACCGCAAACGGTCCTCGGTAAATGCATGGTAGTCCGGCGATTCGCCATCAATATAATCCTGAAGTATGACAGTATAGGCTTCGTCCTGGGTATTCCACGTAATTACAAAATCAGACAGTTGGGAAACGCCTTCTTTATAAATACGAATATCTGACGATGAAAACCCATCGATTTCGAATTGTGTGGTGGCTGATATATCTCCATTCCGTCTGAAGATGATCTCGTCCCTGGATGCCTTGAACAATCGACTGTATTCTATTTCGATCCAGTTCAAGTATACCTGATCGTATGGGTTTGATTCACTGGAGTTTTCCTGATTCAAGACTTCCAGCGTATTCAATCCATCAGTGAGAAATTCCTGTGAAATGGAACCCTCAATGGTTTTGGTTTCTTGATTCGCCCAGCTTCCTGAACCTGCAAGGTGGCTATTGATGAGAAACTGTACGATATGATCCCCGGTGGTGATTCCCTGAAAATTCAATCGAAGCGTGGCCTGGCTTAAATCTGACCCATCCGGTGTTGGAATAATCAGATCAAATGGTCGAATGGTACCAGCATCTATGGCAGGGTTCATAAAAAAATGATCAAATGTGTCCCATTGTTGATGAAGCCTCATGGATCCAAGTCTGGTAAAGAATTCATCTTTTTCAATATGTAATTGTGTCCTGTAAGTAGCTGGTTGGTGCGTATCATTCAATGGGAGGTCTGGATAGGCACTTTCCTCTATATATCTTAAACCTGGATTCCCACCCCACGTTAACCAGTACATATTGTCATTCGTATAAAAATTATTCCTGTAATCGACACCGTCTGGTGGGGGTGCTGGAAATCCCTGGAAGATAATATTATCACCCTGGTCAAACGAGCCATCAAACTCTCCAATAACGGTGATGAACTGCTCATCATCTCCATGCCAGAGCTGGAATGTTCTAGGGTCAAGATTGGAAAGGGATATACTATCAGCAAGATCATCATATGTAATGGTATACCAGCCAGATGTATCCACCAAAACTCTAATAAGGTTTTCTGAATACTGATATGCTGGCACGTCATGAGTGGTGATCAATCGGGTGGATGCAGCCTGCACAGGAATATCTCTAAAACTTTTATGGGATAAAAACCCTGTTGAGCGAGTGCTTTGAGGCGTATTCCATGTAAGATGAATCGTTAATTGCCGAAATAGCGAAAACGTGTCATTTATTCTGACAATGGGATGTACAGTAATGACAATAGATGTATTTCCTCGAATGGTTGGACCAGCTGCCATTATTACAGTCTGATCAGGAACAATATTCTCATCAACTAAGAATTCTATTTCTTCAGACAATCCCTTGGACTTTTCCATTGTTGATGAATTGGGGTCAAACTCAATATTCGCGTCTACATTATTCTCGAACCAGTTCAAATTCGTACTGTGTGGAAGACCAACTATAATTTCATTTGAGAATGGAATTCCATTTTCCTTTATTTTTAATGCTGGAATTGATTTGAATTGACCGGCGTCATCTATAGAAGCAGATTCCAGTTCAAACTCGATGACCATGCTTGTGGAGGTATGAGAAACTATCCTGAATGGATTTCCATAAATCAAGCTGGTTGCAAGGATCAACAGATAGGAAATATGAATATAATTCTTATAGAGCACCGGATTTTCTGATAGTTTTTACGCGATTGATTTTTCCGGTTCGTGTTCTTTCAAAACTGGATAAAACAATGATGTCCCTGGGCTTTTCGTATGGATGAAAACCGTCAAAAAGCCAATCACGATCAAAAATGATTTTTTCCCTATTCTCAACGAATAAAACCACTTTTTCCCCCAGGGATGAGTCTGGCACACCACCAACAAAGTATGGATGCGTCCCAATCCGGGATTCCAATTTTCTTTCAATTGTTTCAGGATGCACCTTTATACCACCTGAGTTAATGATATTGTCAATTCTCCCCAACCATCGAAATCTATCGGGTGGTTTCATCTCAACCATATCATGTGTATGCAAAGGGGATTTAATTGCCCACGCTGCATCAATCATAAGACAGCTTTTCCTATCAATCCCTACTGATACACCTGGGACGGTCTGAAACCATTCTGATCGAAAAGGACCATTCACCCCTCTCACAGCAACATGAGTTAGAGTTTCTGTCATACCAAATGTTTCGTATACCTGACATGTGGTATCCTGAAGTGATTCTTCCAGGGATGACTGTAACCTTGCCCCTCCCAGAATCAATGTTCGAATTCTAGTCAGGTCGTCAGGTTTCTCCTGCAACAAACGTTGGACCTGATAGGGAACCATGGCTGCAAAATCGATCTGGGCATCAACGGGCAAAACCGGAAGCCCATCCGGTTTAGTGAGAAGCAAGTTCCACTGATTTTCAAACGCACGGATGATCATCATTTTACCTGCTATCGTAGTTGGTGACAGGCATAGAAGAGCATTCGCCCCAGCATGTAAGCCGAACTTCCTGGCCGTCATTTCCGCAGATTGTTTGCACTTCCACTTTTCCACGTTGAATGATTTCGGTTTTCCTGTTGAGCCTGAAGATTGAACCTGAATTGAATTCTCATCATTCAACCATTCATCAATAAACCGAAACACATCTTTTTTCCATGCTTCCTCACTAGATCTCAAAATACTTTTAGCATGCTGTTTAAGCTGGGTAGGTGTGAATGATTTTCTCTGGATGGTATATTTTTTCAATATGGGACCTTACCCCAGGTTTTTGTTGGGTCAGACTGCATTAGCCCATCTTGAATAGAAAGTGGTGATGAAATATTATTTGTATATAGATGTCCAGTACCCAGACCCTGTGTCATATCTGAATTCAATGAGGCTGTCCACTGTGCTATGGCATTTAAACCAATATTTGATTCGAGGGCTGATGTTATCCACCAACCGATGTTATGTTCTGAAGCGAGCTGAATCCATTCCTGAGTTTTCGTAAACCCGCCTAAAAGCGAAGGTTTCAGAATGATATAGTCAGGTTGGATTTCGTTTAACAATTTTACTTTTTCAGGAAGCCCATGTATACCAATCAACTCTTCATCCAGTGCAATTGGAATTGGTGAATCCTGACATAACCTACTCATTCCCTGCCAATCGCCTGATGGTAAGGGTTGCTCTATGGAATGAATGCTGAATTGTTGCAGAGTAATTATGTTTGTCAGTGCAGTATCTCGTGAAAAAGCACCATTCGCATCCAGGCGAATTTCGATTTCCTCACCATATATTGATCGGATATATTCCAGTAAAGCACATTCGTCCAAAAAGTCTATGGCACCGATTTTTATTTTTATTACATCAAAACCTGACTGAATTTTATCGTCAATCTGGTTTTTCATGTTTTCAACAGACCCCATCCAAATTAATCCGTTAATGGGAATTCCGGTTTTGCCATCTGTAAACATGTTTTTAAATAATAGCTTTTTCCCACCTGTATTGATATCCAACAATGCCATTTCTACTGCAAATCCAATTGATGGATACTGGATGAAATCAGTTTCATCAATACCACTGGAGTTAATCAGATTACAGGTTTTATTCAACGCAGATTCTATCTCCGATAAATTGTCTAAGCTCAATCCCGGTAAGGGAGCACATTCTCCTGATCCAATGATACCATCCTTCTCAATAAATAGAAACCATACATCCCGGTTGTTCAATACACCTCGAGAAGTACCTGCAGGCTGTTTAAAATGCAGGGTATACCGTTTCCATGATGCATTCATGAATCAGAGTCTCAGACCAATCCAATAAAGTATGCTTAGTGCAAATGTGCTTAATGACAGGAGTTTTAAATGTGGATCCAATGTGGCGTTATCCCGTGTCAGTTTAATCCGAATTGCCTGATAAATAATAAAAGGGTAAATCAACATGAAGAGGAATCGAAAGGGAGACAGAATATAGAAGTCTGTGAATAGTATTATCGATACTACCGACATTCCCATAATGATCAGATGGTACAGGCGTGCATTGGTGTCGCCAAGCTTTACAGCCAGTGTCAACTTGCCATGCAATTCATCCTGTTCCCGGTCTCGCATGTTGTTGATATTCAGGACACCTGTGCTTAATAATCCAATGGATACAGCTGGTAGCAACATTTTTATATCATATGTATTTGTGTGTAGAAAATAAACACCTGTTACGCCAACAAGTCCGAAAAACAGGAAGACAAAAAAATCACCAAAACCGACATACCCATATGGGTTATTACCCACGGTGTATTTCAGCGATGCGGCTATTGCACCAAGTCCCAAAGCCGCAAGTATCACTCCTGAACCAGAGTAGTGTCCAACGACTCCCTTGATAATGAGCCAAACGCCAAAAATGGATGACAGTCCCGTGAAAATCAACATCATTGTGATCATTTGGTTTTTTGTAACCAACCCCTGTTGCATCACACGATCTGGACCAATTCTGGAACTGTTATCCACGCCATGATGAAAATCGCCAAAATCGTTGGCAAGGTTTGCTAAAATCTGTAGAGACAGGGTTGTAAGCAATGCCAGGATGAATATTTCAATACGGAAATACCCATAGTAATCAGCGAGAGCACTCCCCATAATGATGCATGAAAATGCCAGAGGAAGTGTTCGAAGCCTAAAGGCGGAAATCCACGTTTTTATCATGGAAACTTTGGATACTTCTTAAAGTCCGGATCCCTTTTTTCAAGAAATGCATTTTTTCCTTCTTTTGCTTCATCACTTAAGTAATATAACAATGTTGCATTCCCTGCCAGCTCCTGGAGACCTGCCTGCCCATCCAATTCTGCATTAAAGGCTGATTTTAACATACGCAATGCCAATGGAGATCGTTTCTGGATTTTCTTACACCATTCAATGGTAGTTTTTTCCAGGTCGTCAAGGGGGACAACTTTATTGACCAGCCCCATTTCCAAGGCATCTTTGGCATCATACTGATCACATAGATACCAGATTTCTCTGGCTTTTTTTTGTCCGACAATTCTGGCCAGATATGAAGCACCAAACCCTCCGTCGAATGACCCAACTTTTGGACCAGTTTGTCCGAAACGCGCATTTTCTGCTGCTATCGTCAGATCACAGACAACGTGAAGTACATGTCCACCGCCTATGCTCCAACCTGCTACCATGGCAATCACAGGCTTTGGGATGGATCGAATCAATTTTTGCAGATCAAGGACATTCAACCTCGGGACTTCATCCGTGCCAACATAGCCGCCGTGACCTCTGACACTTTGATCACCACCACTGCAAAATGCTTTGCCACCTTCACCCGTAATGATCACCACATCAACTTCACTGCTTTCACGACAATATTCCATGGCATCAATCATTTCCTTTACGGTTAAAGGAGTAAATGCATTGTGAACTTGCGGACGATTGATACTAATTCTGGCAATCCCCTTGTGGAATCCGAACAATATTTCTTCATATTTCCTGATGGTTTTCCACGCTACGTGTGACTTCATATTATCTCTCTTTTATTCTATGTAATGCTTCCAAATTCTTATTTGTGTCTGTAAATACTTCCATGATTTTTGATGGTCCCTTTCGAGAAAAAAATGGTTCGATTCTTTCCATCAAATCCGACTCATCTTTAATAAGGATATAGTCCAAATTAAAATCTTTTGCTGTGTTTTTAGCCGTGAGTTCCTGTTTCGTTATAAGAAACTCATTGCATTCAGGGAGCAGGGATGGGCCATCGATTAAACCAAAAATCCCTCCACCATTGTTATTATATATTATTACCCTGAGATTTTCAGGAATCTGTGAATGCCAGAAGGCATTTCGATCATAGAAAAAGGACATATCGCCTATCAGTATTACATGAAGTTGATCACTATAGAGCGCATGTCCCATGGCTGTGCTCATCACACCATCAATTCCAGATGTACCTCTGTTGGAGAAAACCGTTATGTCTTTTTTGACTCCAACCATGTTTACCCATCGGACTGGCATGCTGTTTCCTATATGAAATACAGTTGTTTCTGGTAAATGGTCTATGATGGTTTTTGTCAATGAGATTTCATTGAAATCTGTCATGGCGCGGGCAATTTGTTTTTCAGCATCTTTAATACAGAGTTCCCAGTCTGCTCTATAGTTAATTTTCTCCAGGATCCTTTCATCGACCAATTGCTCAATAACATCTTCTGGGGATCCATATATCTTGTCCGTAATGGATTGAAAAACATCAGCAGGATTTCCTGCTTCCTGTACATGCCAATGATTTGGGATATTCCATTTTCGTATACACGTTTTCATCGTCTTTGATACAATTGATTCTCCCATTGTCACCAATAAATCCGGTGTAAGCCTGGTTGAAGAATCATCGTCGATCATTCCAAAAATAATATCATGGTAATCAATTATCCCCGGGATATGCTGAAGGTTGCTATGGCACTCTGCAATAATGGCAACATTCCTATTTGCGGCCAGTTTTTTCACGCGTTTTTTCAATTTTTTATTTGGATCTAATTGACCTATCACGATGAGTATTTTTTGAAAATCTGCCATATCAGGCAGGATCACAGGATGGATGGATTTTTCAGAATGCGGCTGAATATCCGGCAGATTTTGGGCTGATGTCTCCCCAATATCCTGGTAAAAAGGTTCCTCGATTGGTACATTAATATGAACCGGACCCTTAAGGGGTTGACTTGCAATCCTTATGATACTGGCTATTTCATGTGCAATGGATTCATGATGATAATCCAAAGCAGATCCAACCGGCATATTGATAAATGATTTAACATGGGATCCGTATAGGTTTTCCTGGTGTATGGTCTGTCCATCTCCCTGGTCAATCCATTCCGAAGGTCTGTCCGCTGTCATGACAATTAGTGGTATATGCTGGTAATAGGATTCAACCACTGCTGGATACAGGTTTACCGCAGCGGTTCCTGAAGTACAAACAAGCGCGACAGGTTCGCCTGAACTTTGTGCAAGTCCCATCCCAATGTATCCTGCACTTCTTTCATCTGGAACAACAGTTGTTTTTATTCTCGAATTTCGTGCAAACGCTACGGTCAATGGCGCGGATCTGGACCCTGGTGAGAGGACGGCATGCTTGATTCCCAGCTGACTGCATATTTCAGTCATCATATGTATATCATGGTATTTCATTGGAAATAAATACTATTTAAATGTTATTCCTGGAGCATTTGAAACAGCGTATCACATTTTAATTCTGTTTCAATCCATTCCTTTTCCGGATCAGAATCGTAGGTAATGCCATTGCCAGCATAGATGACGGCTTCTGCCTCCCCAAGCTGCATGGTCCGCAAATTCACATTCAAACTGGTGGTACCGTGGACATTAACGGGACCTAAAAAGCCACAGTACAGCTGTCGAGAAAATGATTCCTCATTTATTATGAATTCCAGAGATGGTTTTTTTGGCATACCGCAAACAGCTGATGTTGGATGGAGTAACTTCATCATTTTAGTCCCAAGATCATCCACCTCGATGGAATTCATATCCACATAATAGTGGGTTTTCAAATGCATCACATTCCCTGCAATGGTTGTCTGTGGACCTGTTTCGATAAATTCCCGGAGTCTTACTTTTTTAAACTGGTTGATAATAAATCGGCTGACCATTGCCTGTTCCTGAATCTCTTTTTGGGTCCAAAGTGCCGTTGCTGGATTTTTTGATTCATTTACTGGTTGTGTCCCGGCCAGGGCAATGGTTTGAAACTGGTTATGTTTATCTATTTCCAGCAGTATTTCCGGACTGGCGCCTATCCATGTACCGAAAACCGGGTGGGAAACACATGAAATAAATGCATCCGGGTAGGTATTGATGAGGGTTCGGAAAAATGATCCAATTGTAAAAGATTCATTTAGTTGAACATTTTTAGTCCTGGCGCAAACGACCTTGTCAAACCGTTTCTCAAAGATGGCGTGAATACTGTCCTGGACCAACTCAAGGAACCTCCCCTGTTGTCCTGATATTGATGATGGTATTTCTTCATGGACATACCAGTCATTTCTGGAATCATTCAAAAAAGGTTCTATGAGGGAACAGAAATCAGGCTCATCATGAATATTAATTTCACCAAACAACGGTAATGTAATCTGATAATCCGCTGGGATAAACCAGGATCCATCATCATCAATATGGTGGAAAGGATGTAGGATAAAACCAGGGGAGGATGATTCAAGCTCCACCTGTATTGGATCTTTTGAGACAGGCCCAATAATCCCATGCATGATCGATTCAGATGGATGTCTCCAGAATGCACATCCTAGACCTTTTTCCACAGCAGCAGAATTGGTAGCCGAGATCAATTGATGTAAACGAACTGGTGCGGAATTACCCATGCTGACGTATGTTCACCAGTGTACAACGACAATCACTGATTAACTGGTCCTGTTCGTTAGATATTTTAATCTCCCAGATCTGGGTACGTCTTCCAATATGAATGGGGACAGCTTTTCCCATAACCCACCCTGATTTAGCGGATCGAATATGGTTAACGCTCAATGTTAGTCCCACTATCCCCATATCTTCCTCCACGTTGAGGATTCCCCCAACGCTGGCAAGTGTTTCTGCCAGAGCTGCTGTTGCGCCCCCATGTAGCAGTCCATATGGTTGGATAGTTCGGTGGTCCACCGGCATTCTTGCCTGCACGCAATCCTTGGAGGCGTTCAGGTACTCTATACCAAGTTGTTCAGACAGGGTGTTTTTACTAATATCAGTAATCTTCTCGAGGAGTTGGTCCACTGCGCCTAATCCCCTGAAGAAATAAACAATTGTGAGTTTAGATATCCACGTAACTCAAGTTCATCTATACCAATTTTTACAAACCGGCCATTCTCAGCAATGGAAACCCTTCCTCTTTCCTCTGATATGACAATCACGATCGCATCTGTTTCCTCGGAGAGTCCAAGGGCGGCCCTGTGACGGGTTCCCATGGACGGGTCTATCATGGTACTGTCGGTTAATGGTAGTATACACGCCGCTGCTTCAATCATGGTGTTTTGAACAATAACAGCACCGTCGTGCATTGGGGAAGTTGGATTAAAAATAGAAACAAGAAGCGGTGCAGAAACCTCTGCTTTCAGGTCCATACCATTTTCCTTGTAGGATCGTAGACCCGTTTCGCGCTGAATGACGATAAGCCCTCCCCAACCATGTTTCATCAATTCCTCTGATGCCGCCACAATTGCGTCAATAGATTTTGAGGAGCCAACCCGAAAAATCCTCTGGAAGAATCGATGCTGCCCTACATAGATCAGTAAACGACGGATTTCAGGTTGAAAAAGGATAACAAACGCCACTACCCAGACGGTTTGAAATTGATTCACAAGCCAGGACATGGCACTTAGTCCAAATGCGTTGAACAGGAAGGATGAAATTAGCAGGATAATAAGACCCACGAGCATTTGTCCCGCCCGGGTTCCTCGGAAATACTGATATACCTTATAAAAGACCCAGCTCACTAGAACCAGATCAAATAGATCGATCAATGTGACAGTCAGGAATCCTATTTTGAATAAAGTCATCGTTTCTTTGTGTCAATTATCGTGAAATTTAAAGAAATCAGACCTGTTCTCCGAAGAGATTGTAAGGTAGACCAATGGCAGAAATCGCGCTATATAAAATGAGATGCCAGTTGAATCGCCCTATGATTCTCTTTCACATCATGGACTCGAAGGATTTTAGCACCATTCATGACACAGGCAGTGATGGCTGCGAGGGTGCCTTCCAGTCTATCTTCCACCGGTAAACCCAATGTTTGCCCTATGAAAGATTTTCGTGACGGTCCCATCAATACGGGATACCCCAGATCAACAAATCGAGTCATTCCTCGAATCAATGTGAAATTGTCCTCGACTGATTTACCAAACCCGATACCCGGGTCGATTATAATATTCTTTCTTTGTATGCCTTTATCAACTATCTCTTTTGTTCTGGTATCCAGATAGGAACGAACATCTTCCACCACATCCCTGTACTCAGGGTTTATCTGCATTGTAGCCGGTTCACCCTGCATATGCATGACGATCACAGGAGTCTGATGCTTCACTGCCACATCGACCATCGCACCTTGCCTGAACCCTGAAATATCATTGATGATATTTGCACCTGACTCAATTGCTTTTTCAGCCACCACAGGCTTCATTGTATCCACGGATATGACAATTTCGCTTTCCTTGCGGATAGATTCGATAACCGGAATGACTCGTGCGAGTTCTGTTTCCTCGTCCAGTGAATCTGCACCGGGACGAGAAGACTCACCACCAATATCGATGATATCCGCTCCATCTTTTACCATGGAGAGTGCATGAGACAGTGCATTCTCTCCTCGTAAAAATAAACCCCCGTCGCTGAACGAGTCGGGGGTTATATTTAGAATTCCCATGATCAGAGGTCTTCGATCATGGGTTGTTAACCAGGAATTAAAGTCTGATAACCGCAATTTTATGAAGGAGTATCAGAGTCCAGTTTTGGAGGTTTGATTGGTAGTGTGTGCCCTTCTGATGGTTTGCCTTTTGAAGGTTTCCGACGGTTCTGGGGTTTCTTTCCTGCATTACCGGTGTTTTTATCCTTGTTGGTATCGGCTACTTTTTGACTTCTCTGTGGACTGTTTCCACCTGGATTAGGTTTTCTGGGCCGTCTTCTCCGTCTGGGTCCTCCCTGACCGGTTGATTTTGTCCTGTTGAGTCGTTTTCCATCAAGAATCAGTTTAATATCAGCGGAATCAATGGTTTCATGCTTTAACAATTCTTCAGACATGAGATTTAAAGTATCCATGTTTTCTTTCAAAACTGTTTCGGCAGTTTTTTGGGCTTTACGAACGATTCGTACTACTTCTTCATCAATCATCCTTGCTGTGACTTCACTGTAATCCCTGTGGGATTGAATTTCTCTACCAAGGAATATTTCTTCATTTTTCTTACCGAATGTCATGGGACCCAGCACATCGCTCATGCCCCATTCACATACCATTTTTCGTGCAATCATAGTTGCCTGTTCAATATCGTTTCCAGCGCCTGTTGTTAACTCGTTAAACACAATTTGTTCGGCGGCACGACCACCCATCATTATTGCAAGACGTCCTTCAATGTATTTTTTTGAATACCCATGTTTTTCATCTATGGGTAACTGCATGGTTACTCCCAGCGCTCGTCCTCGTGGTATTATAGTCACCTTGTGGACTGGATCTGCACCCTTGATGTTTGCCGCAACCAATGCATGACCCGCTTCATGGTAGGCCGTTGTACGTTTCTCTCCTTCGGAAAGTACGACACTTTTTCTTTGTACACCCATCATGACTTTGTCTTTTGCTTCCTCAAAATCATCCATGTCTACTGAAGACTTTTTCTTCCGTGCCGCAAGCAGGGCTGCTTCATTCACAACATTGGCCAGATCGGCTCCTACCATTCCCGGTGTCCCTTTTGCCAGGGATTCGAGTTTGACTTTCCGCTTATTCACCACAATATTTTTCGTGTGAACCTGGAGAATTCCCAGACGCCCTTTTACATCAGGAACATCCACAACAACCTGCCTGTCAAATCGTCCCGGTCTTAACAGGGCAGAGTCCAGAACATCCGGTCGGTTTGTCGCAGCCATAACGATGATATTCATGTTGGGTTCAAAACCATCCAACTCAACCAGGAGCTGGTTTAATGTCTGTTCTCTTTCATCATGTCCGCCACCGAGCCCGGCACCACGTTGACGACCTACCGCATCCAGCTCATCGATAAAGATAATACACGGCGCATGCTTCTTCCCCTGCTCAAACAGATCACGAACACGGCTGGCACCAACTCCCACAAACATCTCAACAAAGTCAGCACCACTGAGACTGAAAAATGGGACATTTGCTTCACCGGCTACAGCCCTTGCAAGAAGTGTTTTCCCTGTCCCGGGAGGTCCCACAAGCAACACACCTTTTGGTATTTTTGCTCCAAGTTTCTGGAATCGCTTTGGATACTTGAGAAAGTCAATGACCTCCTTCAACTCTTCTTTTGCTTCAATGACACCGGCCACATCCTTAAAGGTAATTTTTTCCTGTGCAGTAGACATCATTTTTGCTTTGCTCTTTCCAAAGTTGAATACACTTTTCATACCGCCGGCTCCGCCCTGCATTCTTCGCATAAGGAAAATCCAGAAGCCGATTAATAAGATCCATGGAAGCATCTGAAGCATGTAACCAGTCCAATCAATGGTCTGCTTCTTAAAGTTATATTTCACACCCAGGCCGTCCCATTCTGACATCATTTCTCGGTCAATAAATGGAAACTCAAGATAGAAATTGGTTATTTCAACCACCGTCCCCATCTCTGTGACAATGGTTTGAGGTGATGTCAGGACGCCATGAAACGTGTTCTGGACAATCTCAGCTTCCTTGATGAGTTTTTGCTCAAGGAATGTCCTGTAGTCCGGATATTCGATTTCTGTTTCTTTCCGTGCATTTTCCGTGAATAATCCTGACAGGAAGATGGCACCAATGATCAATACAACCCAGATGAATGAGGTTTTTCCGGCTCGTTTCCACTGGAATTGTGAATTTTCATCTCCCTTTTTTTCTGGTTTCTTTGGTGCATTTTTTTGCGGTGGTTTTGGAGGTGTATAATGCGGATCTTTCATTTTCTTCGCATATACTTTCATGTGATTTATTTCCCTTCTAATCGGTATATCCCCGGCAGATGCCGGAGTTTCTGATCGTAATCCAATCCATAGCCCACTACAAATTCCGGCGGGATCTCAAACCCAATGTAATCAATGGGGAAATCAACCGATGTTATTTCCGGTTTCATGAGCAATGTCAGAAATGTGAGTGATTTTGGACTGGCGCCTTCCAGGCGTTCTTTCAAAAATGATATGGTTAGACCTGAGTCGATGATATCTTCCACAATGACAACATGTCGATCTGTTATGTCTGCCGATATATCCTTTAACAGGCGAACAGTTCCGGTAGATTCTGTTTTTGCGTAGCTAGATACCTTGATGAAATCCATTTCGCAATCTATGCACATATACCGTAGCAAGTCCGCCATGACAATGAAACTTCCATTCAGTACGCCAATAAATATAGGTACTTCCGACGCGAATCGTTTGGAGATGTCATCCGCCATTTCCTTTAATCGGTTCTGTATATCATCAGGACTTAAGAGTGGTTTCAGGTTAAAGCCATATGTATTCATGGGTCTACAATTGCCTCATTGTTAATTCCATGACTTGTTTTGTGTTAGGAGTTATTTTGTACGTTTCACTGATCTGTTGACCACAAACCCAGACGATTTCCTCATCTGCTGTTAACACAACCTGTCTCCTCTTTGTAAACAGGTCCATTTTTCGATCAATAAGCAGATCACTGATTTTTTTTCTTTGGGTCATTCCCAATGGGATAAAACTGTCACCGGGTCTCCAACTCCTCAGGAGAAGTGATTTGTTTTCCAATTTATCTGCATCTACATACTCCACATACGGATTCTGTTTGAATACAGGTACGGTGTGATGGGAACATCCCTTCATTTCATAACCATAGATAGAAATGGGTGATTTACCATCCCAGGTTACTTCAACATTTTCTTGGTTCAGTTTTTCCAGAATAATTTCCTGTCTATTTCGAATCAATTCCCAATCGCCCAATTCCAGGATCGTTCCGGTTTTTGAATGCAAAAGGAATTGTTTGATACGATTCCATTCATCAGTTCTAAGGGATCGATGGATGTCACAACGACTGAGCAAAAACCGTACCTGCAATAATAGTGGGACATTCTGGAAGACATTCAGCTGGATCACATCACGTTTTTCAGCATCTTTAATACCCATGTCTCCTTTCAGGCGTTTCAATGAGTATTGAATGACTTCTTCTATTTCATTCATGGTTTCAGAGGTACGAACCGACGATTCTGTAAGCTTTTTAAATCGTGATTCCATCACAGGTACAATTTTGTGACGAATGTAATTTCTCGTCCGGGTTAATTCATCATTGGATTCATCAAAAACAAAGTCAACTTTATTTTCTTTTGAATAGGCCGAAACATCTTCTTTTGAACAATTCAACATCGGTCGAATGATATTCTCACGCTTATGTCTGATTCCGGATAAACCACGTGGACCTGAACCCTCCACAATCCGTTGAATCATGGTTTCAAGTTGATCATTGCCATGGTGGGCCGTGCAAATCCAATCTGCGTTTATTTGTTCGCAGGTTTCCTGAAACGCATCATAGCGTTCCCGGCGTGCCCAGGCTTCTTCATTGTCTGATGGTTGGATCTTTGTAACATCCAGATGCTTAACAAAAAACTGGATATTATTGGTTTCGCACCAGGATCGGACAAACAGTTCATCCTTGTCTGAATTTTTACGCAAATGATGATTTACATGAATAATCGAGATTCGAAAATCTTTATGGGCTGATAATGTGATGAGCGCATGACTCAATACCATGGAATCCTCTCCACCGGAAACGCAGACCAGAAAGTGATTACCGACTATTGATGATACTGTTTTCTTCAGTGAACCATCAATTTTTTGAACCAGTGGATGAACCATTTACTTGACTTGTCTTACAACTTCGGTTGCATCCTTAGCAGTAGACATGATATAAAAATGAATGCATGGAACGCCAAACTCAATGAGTTCATGGCATTGCTGGATGGCCCACTTTATGCCGATGTCTGCCACTTCGTCATCAGATGCCTGTGAAATCTGGCTTGACAGATCCTCAGGCACGTCGACATAGAAATTTTTTGGGATTGATACCAGATGGTTTTTTCTATTGATAATCTTGATACCAGGTAGGATGGGAACTGTAATACCTGCAGTTCTACACTTTTTAACAAATTCAAAAAACCGTTGATTATCAAAATGCATTTGAGTCACGATGTAATCAGCTCCTGCATCAACCTTACGTTTTAACTGCTGGATGTCGGTTTGGAGATTAGGGGCTTCAAAATGCTTTTCAGGGTACCCGCCAGCCCCAATGCAAAAATCCGTGGCGTGTGCATCTACAAGATCTTCAAGATACTGACCGTTATTCATAGACTGGATCTGTTGCACAAGTTCCGATGCATACAGGTTACGGGTTTTTCCGGTGGATGTGTTGGTTGGTTTCTGGAGATCATCCCCCCGTACTGCAAACACATTGTCAATGCCCAGGTAGTTTAATTCTATGAGAGCATCTTCTGTTTCTTCGCGTGTAAACCCATAGCATAAAAGATGAGGAACTGTTTCAACATTATAACGATTTTTAATGGCCGCACTTAATCCAATGGTACCGGGTCGTTTTCTTTTGATGGTCTTTTTTATCAGTCCATTCTCATACTCATCATAACTCACTTCCGCAGACCGGCTTGTGAGATCAATAAAGGGAGGCTCGAATGGCATGATCTCATCGATGAGTTTGAACACATTACCAATATTTCCTCCACGTTTTGGAGGAATAATTTCATAGCTGAACAACGTTGAGTTGGACTTTTCCAGGAAATCTATTACACGCATAACTTTTAATTTACTTGGATTAGAGTTGAATCAGAAAGGGGTTTTGTCGTCTCTCGTAGCCGAGGGTAGAACCGGGGCCATGACCGGGATATATCCTGGCATCTTCCGGATAGAACTGAATGATTTTTTGGAGTGACTTCACCAGGGTTGGCCAATGACCACCAGGTAGATCTGTCCTGCCAACAGACCCATTAAAAAGTGTATCACCTGTAAAAATATGACCCTGAATTGAGATACAAATACATCCAGGTGTATGACCGGGAGTATGCAGTACCTGAAAATCGAATCCTGAAATAATAATGGGGTCTTCACCATCAACCCATTGTGTAACCTCGGGTTTCTTACCGTGTTGTATTCCATACAACGCGCAGGACTCTTCATAATGGTTTAGAACCATCTCTTCTTCTTCATGGAGGTAAAATGGGATCTTGTATTCATCCATGAGTACGGATACAGCCCCGATGTGATCCAGGTGGGCGTGGGTATTGAGTATTGCCAGTGGGATCAGGTCTTTCTCATGTATTTTCGATATATACGTTTCCGGCTCATCACCTGGGTCCATGAGAACTGCATTCCGGGTCTTCTCATCAAAAACGATGTATCCGTTCTCCTGGAATGGACCGGTAGTAAGGGTGAGTATGTTCAGATTCAAATGTGGTCGAAAAACAATTCAGCCAGACACTGAATCTTATCTTCATAACTGTGCGGGTACAAAAACCACTCAGCAGCGGATATACTGGATAAAATTGAATTCCCATCCTGGGGAGTAAAGCAGAAACCTGATATCTCATGTTCATTTCGGACATTCAATGTCTGTTCAACTACGACGGTCTGATTTAGTATACGACCGTAATGTCCCTGATCTCTGCCAAATGAGAAAACCGTACTGGTCATGTCTTTTTCTGTTACTGCCACAAGATCATTGGCATGCAGCCGCTCCAGCACCTCCGTGAGGTTCGTGGGTTCCTTCACAACAAGGCTAAACCACAGGACATGCATATACTGGCTGTTCACTTTCATGGCAGAAGAAAAAAGGTTTAGATCCCAGTTTAGTGTTTTAAAAAGATTAGACGCATCTTCTGCATGATGTGATCCATAGACTTCCGTATTGTGCTTTCCTACCTGTGGTGCAGGGATAAACGAACCGGGTTGGCTCAGGTCATTAGCACGGCGTACACAAACGAATCGTCCTTCTACAAGATTGTCTGGATCAGTGTGAAGCGCAAGTGTATTGGTTATACAGGATAGATTATGGGTATTACAGGAAACAATTTGAATGAATTGATCATCAGGGGCCAGGGCTTTATCGTTTATCCCCCGGGCGTATTTCTTACCAAATCCATTTTCACTTCCCTGGGCCATAAACCCCTTTACCGAATCAGTAAACTTTGAATAATATGCTTCTTTATTACGGTGTCCAATTCCTTTTGGCGTGCAATCAATAATAACTGATGCACGTCGAATTGATTCCTCCGTCTCCAAATCAGGATCAATATTTATTGACTTAAAATCATTGAATTTATTTTCATCAACAGACAGGCGTGCCCCCCGGTGCAACAACCCCTCAATTTTGGATGAATCGGTTTTTAACGCAGAATTCTTGTGGAATGTGATTTCATCAAGTCCAAGTTGATCTTTGTAGTCTGCCAGGAGCCCAATAAGTGGTTCACCAATGGTTCCGGTACCTACAACGTGTACAATTTTTCTCTGCATGGATTAATGTTCCTTGTTTTGAGAAAGTAATTTTTTTTCCTGAATAAAATACAGGACAAACCAGAGGATCAGTGCGCCAAATACAAGAATCAGGACGGATAAGAAGTATCCAAAAAAATTATACATGGTCAGAAATCCTTTGATGTTTCAATTGAAGAACGTGGCTCCTGAATCGAATCATAACTATCCATAAAACTGTAAATAAAAAGAGAGAAAAGAAAAACGGTCCAAGGATTCCCCCCGGTTGTTGGGCCATTTCAACCTGCGGGTGGGATTGAATCTCCGGTGACCAGAATTTTACACTTAGAAAAATGATGGGTACATCCACAAAAGCTACAATTCCAAGAATAGCAGCATACCTCGCCACTCGTTCCGGGTGTCCGCCAAACTCCCGCAACATGAAATATCCTATATAGATTAGAAATAAGATCAACGTCGTGGTAAGTCTGGGTTCCCATATCCATGGCTGACCCCAGATGGGTTTTGCCCAAATGGGTCCGGTTGTAAGAACGAGGGCAGTAAACAAGGTCCCAATCTCCGCTGCGGACTGTCCCAGACGGTCCCACTTATTGTCTTTTCTTACCAGGAAAAGAATCCCAAATACCATCACAAAGAAATAGGACAAAAATGCGGTCCAGGCTACAGGAACATGGAAATAGAAAATTTTCTGTGCCCAGTGTTGCATGGGAATCATGGGTGTATGATTAAATACGATATAAATCAATCCCATATACAGGATAGCAAGAAATGCCAGTGTCCCGGTGTTGATTTTGGAGCTAAAAAAGGATTTCATTCTTCTACAATATGGTCAAATAATAGGTATCCAAGAGCAGTGAAAATTACGGTGAAAGTTGCCATAATCAGTATCCAAAATTGCCATTGTGGAGTGGGCAGTGCTTTCAGGTAACCATCAGTGGCTTTGGTGGCGGCAATAAGAACTGGTGTGACCAGTGGAAACAACAAAACAGGCAATAATACTTCACTCATTCGAGCACGCATGGCAAGGCCAGAAACCAGTGTCCCCACAGCCATAATACCTGCATTCCCTAGAAGGACAATTCCAATACCTGTCCACCCAGCCACTTGAATGTCAATACCTAAAAATAATATAAACAACGGTACGATGATGATTTCGGCAATTACCATGTAAATCCAGCCACTGATCCATTTACTAAGATATACCAATCCTCTGTCGATTGGCGCAGAGACCATCAAGCTGAATGCATCAAATTCTTTTTCATAATTAAACAACCGGTGCAATCCCAATACAGCAATAAACAGTACCAGAACCCAGAATAATCCAGGCGTAAATATTGCCATAACGGATGGTGATACAGAAAATGAAAAAGCGAACACCAGTACAACACTCAATCCAAATGCTGTCATGGATACAAGAATCTGCTTTGACCTCAATTCAATAAGCAGCTCTTTCCGCATCAATGACAGGAACATCAGTGTTTTCCTCCCAGCATTGATTTCAACCTGTCTGGATTCACATCCCTGGCTGAACCATCTATACCAATGGATTTATTGTGCAGGACAATAACTCGATCACAATTCTCCAAAGCCCAGTGATGGTCATGGACTACCACCACAATCGTTCTTCCTGATTTTTTCCAGTTACCCATCATGGATTCAGTCAGTTTACGCCCTTCTTCATCCAGGCCGGTAAATGGCTCATCAAACAGGAGGATTTTCCAGGGCATAACGGATGCCAGTGCCAATTTAAGCCGCTGCATCATTCCCTGGCTGAATATTCGAATAGTATCGTGAGCCTGTTGACTCAGCCCGACCAATGACAGAACATCGCTAATTTCATGGTCAGACAATTTTAAACCGTAAAACTGTGACGCGATCCTGATATTCTGAACCGCAGACAAGGGTGGATATAAACCCGGGGAATGACCGACATAGAAAACGTGACTCCTGGATTCAGGATGACTGCTTTTCACCAAGGTACCATCCAGGTTGACTTCTCCGCCATCGAAGGAGGTAAGTCCCGAGAGTATTCTGAGTAATGTGGATTTTCCGGCACCATTTTTACCCAGAAGTGCGGTGATGGACTCCTGTTCTATGTTAAAAGTAATCTGATGAAAAACAGGTTTGTGATAAAACGATTTTGTGAGGTTCTTACACGAAATCAAAACAGAGATACCGACTATTTCCCGGCTGACGTGATATCATCAATTACCTGAGATACATTCCGTTTCAAATCATCCCTGGCACTGGTATAATCTTCTTCGGAAATATTCCCGAGCTCAAAATCCACATCCAGTTCCTTAATCTCACGATACAACACGCGTTTTTTCAACTGGAGGTTTTCCATTTTGTCCGTATTGGATTCAATTAGTCTTTCAGTTGCAAACAGTGGACGAACTGCAATCAACGCCGATACAATAAATATGACTGCTATAACGATGAACTCCATCATACCTTACCCTGCATTCTGTTTTCTATTTGGCCATAAAGCAACCAGTGTCCCGAATATCATAATATATCCTCCAAACCAGACCCACCAAACAAGGGGATTTACCATAATTTTAAAATACCCTGTCCCGGATTCCTGATCGACACCATTGAATATGGAGTAAATGTCTTTAGACATAGTTTCATGTACAGATAACTCACTGTGTGGTTGCCTGCGATTTGAGTCTGACGATTTATGAAAATAAATTCGTTTTTCTGGGACAAGTGTGGTAACAGGTGACCCTTCAGAGTCTGTAACATTCATTGTGGCGATCCAGGCATAGTGATTGGGTCGTTCTTCTTCTTGAATAGATGCCAATTCAAACTGGTAACCTGCCACATGCTCTGTTTCACCTACCTTCAGACCGAATTCCTTTTCCTTGTCAAAGGCATGCCCTGTGAAACCAACGAACATAAATACGATACCAAGATGGACAATATATCCACCGTAGCGACCTTTATTGCGCCCAATCATGGCTAGAAGAGCCACCAATGGATTTTCATTATGCTTCCTTGTACGAACATTGATTCCCCGAACAAATTCCACCAGAATAGCAGTGAAAACAAAAGCCACAAGTGAAAATGACACAAGTGTGTATCCGGACAACCCAACCACAAGTGAAATGACACCTGCACTGAGCATGGATATGATGGGAATTGAAAAATTCCTGATAAACCCTGTCTTTGATGTCCGACGCCATGCCAGTAATGGTCCTATACCGGTAAGAAGCAGCAATCCCAACCCAATTGGGACGTTGACCTGGTTAAAAAATGGAGGGCCAACTGTAATTTTTGTTCCCCTGACTGCTTCCGATAGCACCGGAAAAATTGTTCCCCAAAAAACCGCGAAACACATAACGATGAATACCACATTGTTGAACAAAAAACCACTTTCACGTGATGTAAAGGATTCAATCTTCTTGTCCGATTTCAATATGGATAACCGGGTGAATAGTATCCAGAATGATACAATCAGAATAATGAAAACAAAATAGAGGAACATGGGACCAATGGCACTCTGGGCAAAGGAGTGAACAGACGACATAACACCGGAACGTGTAAGGAATGTGCCGAAAATGCTCAGGGTAAATGTGATGATGATGAGAACCATATTCCACACCTTGAGCATGTTTTTCTTTTCCTGGATAATGATGGAATGAATGAGGGCTGTCCCAGTAAGCCAGGGCATAAACGATGCATTTTCAACAGGATCCCATGCCCAGTAACCACCCCATCCAAGCTCCTGGTATGCCCACCATCCTCCAAGGATGATTCCTATGGTCAACCATCCCCAGGTAATGAGAGTCCATCTGCGAATGGATCGAATCCAAAGAGGGTTAACATCTTTGGTGATCATGGATGCCATTGCGAAAGCATAAGGAATGGCAAAACCAACATAACCCAGATACAGTGTAGGTGGATGAGTGGCCATTGTCAAATTCTGGAGCAATGGGTTTAATCCGTTTCCATTTGCTATGACAAAATCCACTTCCACCGGGGCGAAGGGATTGGTAACAAAAACCACCAGTATCAGGAAAAATAATTGTATCGTAGTAAGAACAATTATCACCCAGGGCATCAGTGCATGATGCTGGTGCCGGTATCTCATGACCACAATAATTGCGTAGACAGACAATATAGCAGCCCAGAAGAGCAGGGATCCGGCTTGCCCGGCCCACAACGCTGTGATTTTATAAAGTATAGGTGTTTCAAAACTTGTGTAGTGTGCTACATACTTTATATCAAAATTACTGCCCACAAGCTCAACCAGTAGAAATACAGTAGCAAGGAGTGTTAACCAGGATGTAATGAGGGACATGTTTCGTCCTGCATCCAGGAATCTGGAATCCTGTAACCGTAAATAGGCGGTGATACTCAATAGGACAAGAATAGCAAATCCAAATGAAAGACTGAGAGATAAAGATCCGGCTACTGGCATTACATCTCCTCGGTTGAATAAGCGTTTTCGTCCCTGAGATCTCCTTCATAACGAGATGCACATTTTGTCTGGAGGATTTCCGCTTCAAATATGCCATCACCCATGACCCCTTCTACGATGACATCTGCACCATCCATAAACAAATCAGGTCTCGTTCCGTAATAATGTACAGGCAGGTATGAACTATCTTGCATCAGCTGGAAAGTCGCATCAAGCAAGTCCGATTCACTGATTTCAATCGATCCATCAGCAACCACTCCACCCAGTTTAACCCTGCCATGATTTGTATCCGCATACAATTCACTTATGGTGAGGTATTTTACCAGTGTGGACTCTGTTCCAGATGGATTTGCAGAAACCCAGTATATCCAGAACGCTGTCAATAAGATGATGGCTGAAATGACGACGACAAATTTATTTTTTTCCATGACTCTTCCCTGTTAAAATATTGAGGACTCCTGCCATTCACCAAAAACCTCTTTCATGGCAGCTACGATTTCCCCCATGGTTGCATAGTGTTTTGCTGCATGGATAATTGGCGGCATGATGTTGCTGCCATCCCTGCAAGCATCCGTAATAGCGGACAATGACGTTGCAACCTTCTCATTGTTCCGTTCAGATTTAATCTTTTGTATGGATTCTATTTGATCCTGCTCTGCACTTTCACTGATTTCAAGAATTGGAATGTCTATTTCTTCTCCTGGTTTTACAAACTCATTTACACCGACAACCAATCGCTTTTTCTCATCGACCAATTGCTGGTAGTCCGAGGCTGCTCTGGCAATCTCTCGCTGGAAAAATCCTGCTTCAATAGCAGGGATGACACCACCAATTTCATCAATCTGTCTAAAGTATTCCTCAGCCCTTGCTTCAATCTGGTTGGTGAGTTCTTCCACAAACCAGGATCCCCCAAGTGGGTCTGCTACATTTGCTACACCTGTCTCAAATGCAATGAGCTGCTGTGTGCGTAGGGCGATTTCTGCTGCTTTTTCCGATGGAAGTGCCAGTGTCTCATCCATGGAGTTTGTATGGAGTGATTGTGTTCCACCCATAACCGCAGCCAATCCCTGGAAAGCTGTTCTGGCAATATTGTTCTCGGGTTGCTGCGCCGTCAAAGAACATCCAGCGGTTTGTGTATGGAAACGGAGTTTCCATGATCGTGGATTTTTTGCACCATACTTGTTCTTCATTCGCTTTGCCCAAATCCGTCTGGCGGCTCGAAACTTGGCAATTTCCTCAAAGAAGTCCAGGTGGGAATTAAAGAAAAAGGATAAACGTGGTGCGAAGTCATCCACATCCATTCCAGCCTTCATACCGTATTCTACATATGTAAATCCATCTGCCAGTGTAAAGGCAAGTTCCTGGGCTGCTGTTGAACCTGCTTCCCTGATATGATATCCACTGATGGAAATCGTATTGTATTGTGGCATTTCATCTGTGCAAAACTGCATCATGTCCGTTATAACCCGCATGGATGGCTCTGGCGGAAAAATCCATTCCTTTTGTGCAATGAATTCCTTCAGAATATCGTTTTGCAATGTCCCTCTCAACTGATCTCGAGAAACCCCCTGTTTATCTGCCACCGCTATGTAGAATGCCAGCAGGATGACAGATGGACCATTAATGGTCTGTGAAACAGAAATATTCCCCAGATCAATTCCATCGAATAATGTTTCCATATCCTTCAATGATGCGACACTTACGCCGCATTTCCCCACTTCCCCGATGGAGAAATCATGATCCGGATCATAGCCCATGAGTGTGGGCATGTCATAGGCCACTGAAAGCCCAGTTTGTCCCTGACCAAGCAAGAAATGATACCGTTTATTCGTTTCCTTTGGAGTGCCAAACCCTGCAAACTGCCGTTTCGTCCATAGTTTTCCCCTGTACATGTTTGCATGGACACCACGTGTATATGGAAATTGACCGGGAAAGCCAAGTTCCTCTACATAAGATTCATCCGGGTGATCGGGATAATAAAGAAGATCCAGCTCTTCCCCGCTCAAGGTATTGAAATCATACTCACGGGTGGATGCACTGGATGATTCTTCATGCCACCTGTTTTTTTGTACATTGAATAATTCCAATTGTCTATTCATGTTTCCTCAAGAGGTTTTCACGTGGTTTGTGTTCCTAATCATCAGCAACCCTTCCATAATCATCCAGATGATCAAGCACAGAAGAATGATTGTAAGACCAAACAAGGTTGGGTTTTTATCCATAAATGCTGTCATATTTAAAATGAGTGCTGTCATGGTAATAATCATTATAAAAAGCATGGGAATTAATAATGGTAGTACAGGACGTTTTTTCTTCCAGAAATACAGAGTCAAAATCATGAGAATCAATGCAGCCAGCATCTGATTGCTTGCACCAAATATAGGCCACAGGATCCACCCAGCCTGTTTTACCTGTCCAGTCATGGGATCCGTGGCATTGGTAAACACCAGAAGTATCGCCGGGATAACAGCCAGTAACGTTGCTGTGTAGCGATTGCTTAATCCTTTGACACCTATTCCCTGTCCAATTTCCGTGATGATGAATCGCTGAATCCTGGTGGCAGTATCCAGAGTTGTAGCTGCAAATGCTATAACCAGCACCGCCATGAGTGTCCTTGCAAGATTGGCTGAGAATCCTAGCTGTTCAATCAACGCTCCTCCACCGAGAACAAAAGCTGTGGCCTTATTGGCAGATGCATGAGCCCAGGAGTCGTAGTACACATCCCATGAAAGGTTTGCAACACTGCCAACTGAGGGTAAATGACATGTTCCTACTAATGATATCCCTGCTACAGCTGCCAGTGTAGATGCCAGCGCAAGTGTACCTTCACCCAGCATGCCACCGTACCCAATCATCCTGGCATCCTGAATGGAATTGATTTGTTTTGATGTTGTACCGGAGGAAACCAGTCCATGAAACCCACTTATGGCCCCACAGGCAATCGTCACAAATAATAATGGAAAAATGGATGGAGCACCCGGTTCAACAGCCATGCGCAATGCAGGAGCTTCAATCATTGGACGGGCGATAAATATTCCCAGATACAGTAATCCCAGTCCCACAAGTAACTGGTGACTGTTTATATAATCCCTGGGTTGTAGTAGTAACCAAACCGGTAGAAGACTTGCAACGCTGGAATATAAGAACAGTAGAATTATCCATGTTCTGGTTGCGCCAACTTTTGTCATTCCCAAGGATTCAAAACTTAGCGGTACTCCTGAACCGATCCACACGAACAGGTAAAGGATACCTAGAGCAACAAGAGACGGAATCAACGCATCCATCCCTTTTTTATATATCATGATACCAATGATAACCGCAACAATAATCTGAATATTAATGGGCAGCACTGATGTAGGCACCGCAACGAACAGATCAGCAATTGCCATGGCAAATACCGCTAGAACAAGCCAGATCAACATCATGACAAAGATAAGAAACATGAACCGGACACGATTATTGATAACCGTTTTCGAAATATCGGCGATGGACCTACCCTTTTCCCTAATACTGACTATCAAAGAGCCATAGTCGTGTACCGCTCCAATAAACACCGCTCCAAGGACTACCCATAAGAACGCAGGTAACCAGCCCCAGTAGGCCGCTACACAGGGTCCTATAATGGGCGCCGCACCTGCTATGGATGTAAAATGGTGACCAAATAAGATAGGTTTTTTTGTTGGAACAAAATCGATACCATCATTGAATGCGTGTGCTGGCATGTCGCCTGTAAATGAATCCGGCTGGTAGATTCTTTTGGAAATAAAGTTCGAATAGAATCGATATCCCAGATAAAACACCAGAAAACCTATAATAACCAGCACGACGGAATTCATGGGTTATTTTACCATCATGTTTCTTACGGTTAATTCAATACCTGCAGCATCCAGACCTAAATCAGAAAGGATGACAGATCTGGGACCATGTTCAACAAATGTATCCGGGAGGGTAAGTGGTTTGATGCTTCCCTTGAAACCATGTTCCAAAAGCCAGGATGCCACACCTTCGCCAAATCCTCCAGTTTTTACACCTTCTTCAACTGTAACAACCATTGTGAATCGTTTATGTATGTCTGCGAGGTATCCTTCATCCATGGGTTTGATGAAACGACAGTTTACCACTTCACAATCCACATCGAGTTTTTTGAGTTTCTCTGCAGCCTTCAATGCATCATAGACAAATGGTCCAACACAGAGAATCGCCACATCATTTCCTGCTCGAACCGCTTCCCATTGTCCAATGGGAAGCAATTCTGCCTGACCATTTTCATCGAACTCCACACTATCTGCCTTAGGGTAGCGAATAGCAAAGGGGTTTTTGGACTGGTTTAGGGCAGTATAAAGCAGGTGCCTGAATTCATTTCCGTTTGATGGTGCAGCCACAACCATATCCTGAATACATCTCAAATAGGCAATATCCAGGGTTCCGTGGTGGGTAGGACCATCTTCTCCTGCTATACCGGCACGGTCCAAACAAAAAATTACAGGTAGATGCTGAATGGCTGCATCATGGACGATGTGATCAAAGGCTCGTTGTAAAAATGTGGAATAAATTGCCACAATTGGTCTCGTATTTTCAGTGGCCATTCCTGAGGCGAACGTGACTGCATGACCTTCTGCAATCCCTACATCAAAATATCTTTCGGGGAATTCTTTTGCATAGGGTACAAGACCGGTACCTTCCCTCATTGCTGCTGTGATTGCGATTGTATCCTTGCGGTTTCTGGCAATTTCTGTCACCAGTGATCCAAACACAGTCTGGAACGCAGGAGCATTTGGTTTCTCATGTGATGGTTTTGGCAAATCAGGTTCTACCGGTGCACCCTTAACGCCGTGGTATGCCACCGGATCGTCTTCTGCCGATTTCATACCTTTTCCCTTTTTGGTCACAATATGCAACAATACCGGGGTCTTGATTTTTTTAATGTTTTCAAGTGTGTGAACCAGTTCTCCTACATCATGACCATCAATAGGACCAAAATACCTAAATCCCAATTCATCGAATATTATGCCTGGTACAACAAGGTTTTTGAGTCCCTCCTCGATTTTTCTCATGAGTTTCCGTGTGCGTGTCTTCCCAAATGGAAGTGCACCCGTCATCCGCCATATTTCATCACGAATGCGATTGTAAAGCGGGTTGGTAACGACTCGTGTTAAATGGGTTTTTATGGCCCCGACATTTGGACTGATTGACATGTCATTGTCATTCAGGATGACCAACAATTGTTTTCTCAAATGACCTGCATTGTTCAAACCTTCAAATGCCAATCCCCCTGTCATGGATCCATCGCCAATGATGGCTACCACGCGAAAATCTTCATTGTTGTTATCTCTGGCAGCTGCGATCCCCAGAGCAGCTGAAATGGATGTAGACGCGTGTCCGGCGCCAAATACATCGTATTCGCTCTCATTCCGCTTCAGGAATCCTGAAATACCTTTGTATTGCCTGATGGTTTGAAATGAATCATACCGCCCCGTGAGAATTTTATGTGCATATGCCTGGTGACCCACATCCCACACCAGTTTATCCCTGGGCGTATTGTATACGTAATGCAGGGCGACAGTCAGTTCAAGGGCACCAAGTGTCGATGCAAGGTGACCCCCAACACGGGTTATAGTATCAATGGTATATTCACGTAATTCATCGCACAACTGCTCAATTTCATCTTTTGTAAAAGATCTTATATCCTCTGGAGATGTGATATTTGGTAAAAGCTTATGCTGCATTGCTCGTCCCTACTCCGTCCATTGAATTTTGGCATTCCGTAAGAAACAATTCATGAAAATATGATTCACCACTTAACTCAGGATGAAAGGATAGTCCAATATGCATTCCCTGCTTAACGCCAACAATCTCGCCGGCATAAGATACAAGCGGGTGAATATGGGTTCTCTGCGATGTAATCCTGGGAGCTCGAATAAAGGTGCCTTGAATTGATCTAGAAGAATCAGCACCAGTCAAATCAATTGTATCAGTAAATGAATGGATCTGTCGTCCATAACCGTTTCTTGACACTGAAACGTTTAGAATCCCAAGGGGATGAATCCTTGTGTCATCGACATCCTGTGCCATCATGATCAGTCCTGCACATGTTCCAAAAACAGGTTTTGTTGAGGAAAAAGCTTTGATGGCATCTCCCATCCCCGTTTTTTTCATCAGATGTGTAAGGGTGGTTGATTCACCACCTGGAATGATTAACCCATCCATGAGATTTAATTCCTGTTGATAACGCACAATGGTCGTTTCAACATCCAACGATAGGAGAACAGCCTGATGTTTTGCGTAATCCCCCTGAAGTCCTAGGATACCTATGTGCACTACCAGCCACGCTCCGCTAAGCGTTGATCCTCAGGGATTTCCGACATCTCCAGACCTTTCATAGCTGTTCCCAGTCCAGTGGAAATTGAAGCCAGTTTTTCCGGATCATCATAATACGTTGTGGCCTCTACGATAGCTTTCGCCCTTGGGAGTGGGTCATCACTGGCAAAGATACCGGATCCAACGAACACTGCTTCGGCTCCCAGTTGAATCATGAGGGAAGCATCTGCTGGCGTTGCAATACCTCCGGCAGCAAAATTTGGAACCGGAAGTTTTCCGGTATTGGCAACCTGCTGAACCAGGGAAAACGGTGCGCCCATATTTTTCGCTGCTGCCATGAGTTCATCCTGAGTCATGATAGTCAGTGTTTTCATGTCATGCTGAACCTGTCTCATGTGACGCACAGCCTCAACAATATTACCACTTCCGGCTTCACCTTTTGTGCGCATCATGGCTGCACCTTCACCAATTCGTCTTAAGGCTTCGCCCAGGTTCCTGCATCCGCAAACAAACGGAACAGTAAAATCATGCTTCCACACATGGTTTGATTCATCTGCCGGTGTCAATACTTCGGATTCATCGATAAAATCAATTTCCAGTGCTTCCAGCACCTGTGCCTCTGCAAAGTGACCGATTCGACATTTTGCCATGACCGGGATAGATACGGTTTCCTGGATCCCTTTTATCATCTCGGGATCACTCATACGTGCGATTCCTCCATCTTTTCGTATATCGGATGGGATTCTCTCTAAAGCCATGACAGCCACAGCACCTGCATCTTCTGCAATTTTAGCCTGATCCGGGGTGGTCACATCCATGATGACACCGCCTTTCAGCATTTCTGCTAAACCAACTTTGACTTCAAATGTACCTTTACTCATGAAAAATTTCCTCTTTCTCAACACCGTTCATTGACTTCACTCTGCTGATGACATCCTGGATAATATTATCCGGTGTAGAAGCGCCTGCAGAAATACCCACTATCTCAACTCCTTTTACCCAACCAGGATCCAGATCCTCTGCACAGGTTACCTGGTAAGACCTGGGATTCCGATCCCTGGCCAATTGCGTTAACCTTTTCGAGTTTGCGCTGGTAAAGGATCCAATTACGATCATGACATCAGCCTGTTCCGCAAGTGATTTTATTTGTTCATGGTTTCGTTTCGTGGGAAAACAGATTGTATTTACAAAATGGAGATCGAAAACTTTCGTCATTAATATATTAATAATGGCCTGAACATTTTCAATCATCTGCGTTGATTGACTTACGACCCCGGCATATTTCATTTTCCGTAAAACAGTTGCTTCCTCCGGTGTTGAAATAACAATGGATTCCTGCACCTGGCTGGCGATACCCACGACTTCATCATGGCCATGGTCACCAATGATAATAATTTTTCGCCCCTCTTTTTCAAGTTTTTTAACTTCCTCATGGATTTCAATAACGAGAGGGCATGTGGCATCAATGGTTTTAATACCCTTAGTCTTTGCTGCTTCCCACACCTTTGGTGCTGTACCATGAGCCCGGAACAGCAGTGGTTTATCTTTTGGCACATCATCCAGAAATTCCACGACTTTCGTTCCGACCCTTTCAAGGTCATCCACGACATTCTCATTGTGTACAATATGACCCAGCATGTAAACCTCTCCATATTCCTTCGCTGTATCATACGCAAGGTTCACTGCGTCCCTTACACCAAAACAATATCCGGCATCTTTTGCAACCAGTACTTTCATACTTCACGTCCATTTTGTTGATGCATAAATGAGCGTGTGGTTTTCAAAACATCCGGTACCACATCACCTAGGTCACCTGTAACGACCACGCCGGCGGCCAACTGATGCCCTCCGCCACCAAAAGCACCTGCAATTTGATTCACAATATACTTGCCCTTACTTCGAAAATTGACTCTGCATGAACCAGGCATTTGCTCATAGATCATCAATGCAATTTCAACACCACGTATGGTTCTCACAAAATCTGTAAACCCGTCTACGTCCTGCTTTGCTGCTTCAGCTGTATCCATCATGGTTTTGTCAATGGTAAACCATGCCAACTCACCATTTTCTTCCAGATGAAGGTTCCGCAATATTTGTCCAAGCAGTTTCACGCGAGGTAGTGAATTTGTTTCATAGATGTGCTGATAAATTGACGTGTAATCTATACCGGATTGCATACATGCAATGGCAATCTCATGACATCGTGTGTTGGTATTACTGTATCGAAATGACCCTGTGTCAGTGAGAATGGCTGTATAAATTCCTTCGCAGATATCACGGGATAGGGGATTGTCCTGCACCAGTGTAAAATAGTCGTAAAGCATTTCCCCTGTGGCGGCTGCTGATGTATTAACGGCATTGATAGTATAAGGAATCTTCTCAGGAGAAGGATGATGATCGATGTTTATGGTATCGATATTGGCATTTTCAATAACGGGTTTTAACTCCCTTAGTCGTTTATAATCACCCACATCAAAAATGAGGACCAGATCGCAGGATTCTATCCAGCTGTCATGATCTTTTGAAACGTATGTTTCAAATATGTCTTCATGGTTTAGAAATTCAAACTCAATCGGTAGTGGAGAACAGTTTATGATCCGACACGATTTATTATATGATTGTAGAAAATGATACATGGCAGAGGCTGAACCAATCCCATCTCCATCAGGATTTTCATGCGTCGTTAATAGGATATTTTCCGCCTCAATTATGCGCGAATGTATGTGGTGCCAGTTTATCATAGTTAGTTTTAGTGAAAGATTAAAATTTACTATTGATCAATGCCATGTCCTATCAATGTTGATTGGAATCTTTTTCCCATTGGATCTCCGGATTCTTATCCCGGGCGTTGATCATTCTGGCGAGAACAAAAAACCAATCAGACAATCGGTTCAGATAGGGTATCCAATGCTGTTCTTTTTCAAAGTGTAACTCACTCACATGTCTTTCAGTGCGCCTACAAATACTGCGCGCAACGTGAATTCGTGATACCAGTTCAGATCCACCGGGCAAAACAAACTCCCTTAGTGGTGGAAGGTCCCTGTTCCATTCACTTACCTGAGATTCAATTTCTATTATGCGTTCCGATGACAAAAGAGCCTGCTCACCCTCCAATGATATTTCTCCGCCAATATGAAACAAATCCTGTTGAATTTTTTCCAGTTCAACATCTATTTCAGGTAGATCAGTAGTTGAACGAATAAAACCCACCCAGGAGTTCAATTCATCAATATCTCCCATTGCTTCAAATTCTGGGGATGATTTTGGCAGTTTCCTTCCTCTGGCCAATTCTGATTTCCCTGTATCACCTTTTTTAGTCATGATCTTGGTTAATCGCATTAGAAGAAAACCAGGGATACTATAACAAAGACAGGAATCAAAATTGGAAGTGAGTATTTCAAAATAAATCCAAAGAAGCTGGGCATGGAAACGCCCGATTCTTCAGCAATGGATTTCACCATAAAATTCGGAGCATTTCCAATATAGGTATTTGCGCCCATGAACACCGCTCCCATGGATATGGCCAGCAATGTGTCATACATTTCGGTCATTAGGACACCCGCATTACCACCTGCTGCATTGAAGAAAACCAAGTATGTTGGGGCATTATCAAGAAAACTGGACAGAATCCCTGTGCGCCAGAAAAACCCTGCATTTATTGGGTCACCGGTCTGATTATACAATGTATTGATTATGGGAGCCATAGCACCCTCTGATCCTGCTTTTAATATTGCAATAGCAGGGATGATTGTCACAAATATCCCTGCAAACAGCTTGGCCACTTCCTGAATTGGAAACCAGGTAAATTCATTTTTTTCTCGAACACCAGAAGGTGTGGTTTGTAGACTGATAATTGCAAAAGCCACCAACAAAATATCTCGAGTTAGATTTTGGAGTATTACGTCAACATGGTAGATCGAGAAATGAACGTGCGGGTTCCAGAATCCACTGAGCAATACCGCTCCCACAACACCTGCCAACCAGAGAAAGTTAATGGTCCCTTCCAGTCCGATTCTCTCATTCAAGTCTCTCACTGGTGGCGTACCAGATTCTTTTTGATAGAAGTAAGTATCAATTCCATAAAATAAAACCAGAAGAATGACAGACACAAACACCATGGGGAGAAACATGGCAGATGTGGTCCAAAAGAAATCCACTCCTTTCAAAAACCCAAGAAATAAAGGTGGATCGCCCAATGGAGTTAATGATCCACCAATATTGGCAACGAGGAAAATGAAGAATACAACCACGTGGATTTTGTGTTTTCGCCATGCGTTAGCCCTTAGCAATGGTCGAATAAGCAACATGGCTGCTCCTGTGGTTCCCATCCAGCTGGCAAGAATTGTTCCAATCAATATGATGGTCAGATTGATTAGTGGGCTCCCAACGAGGGTACCGGTTAATCGAATACCTCCTGAAACGGTAAACAGGGCAAATAATAGAATAATGAATGGAATGTAGTCCAAAAGTCCCACATGGAGAAGTTCATACAAGGAGACACTCATACCCTCGAAAATGATAAATGGAATGATGAGAGCAATTGCCCAGAAAAATGATACTTTACCAAAATGATGATGCCAGAACCGTGGTGCGATAAGTGGAATCACTGCAATGGACAAAAGGATGCCGGCAAATGGAACCATCCAGAATACGGACAAATCTCCACCATTTACATGAGGAACACTGTGAGTATTATCTCCAGCGAAAACAAATGATGGAATCATAAGTGCTATCAATGATGTAAGCCATTTCATACGGTAAGGTATCTTCATTTCAACATGCCTTTTTTAAAGTTTGATAGTATAAAAATTAGGTGGAAATTGTAATGAATTGTACTGGAAACTGGCTTAGATCAACATCATTTGTCCCTGTGGTAACAGATGTTTTCTCTGTAATTTCCACCATGACTGTTCTGCTTGCAATCGTTGCTATCGCCATATCCATCGGTGGGTTGGCATTGGGACTTATGCTTTCCAACAAACCATTGAAAGGATCTTGTGGTGGAACCGGAAGTTGCGACACCTGTCAGGGTGATATCACTCGCTGCGAAAACACCGCTCGTATCCCGGTAGAATATCTCTAATTCTTCAGATACCCCTCAAACCCATCAGACATTATTTCCTCAAACGTTCCATCATTCCTTCGAACTATGAGGAATGCCTCTACACCATCCATTGAATGAATTAAATCCATTCCTTCGTCTATACCCAGGATAAGGAGTGACGTTGCCAATCCATCTGCCAGCATACAGGTTGGCGCAATAACGGTGGCTGACCCGACTGAGCTATCGGTGGGGTATCCTGTTCTCGGGTCAAGAATATGACTGAAAATCCTACCTTCATATTCAACATAATTTCGATAGTCACCCGATGTTGCAATCCCTCCACCAGAGATTGAAATAGAGGAATAAAGCGTGGGATAAATACTTGATTCAAGTGAGGGTGTTTCGATTCCGATCCGCCAGGACTTTTTTTCTTCATTCAATCCGGCTGTCACCATTTCACCTCCAATCTCAACAAGGAAATCCGTGAATCCTGTTTGCTTAAGTAGACGAGCCACTTCATCCACACCATACCCCTTGGCGATTGCATTTACATCAATATGCAAATCCGGGTTGGACTTTGCCAAATAATGTTTTGATATTTTCAGATTGTTGTATCCAATTTGGGTCAGCAGTGAATCAATCTCATACCGGTCCGGAGGAACCCAATCATGTCGAATCGTCGCTGTCCTGAATCCCCAAAGTCGAATAAGAGGCATAACCGTGATGTCAAATGCACCGCCAGTAAGATTGGATATTTCCATGGATTGGGCGACTACTTCAGAGAAATGTGTTGAAATTGACACATTCGCAGTATCATAGAATGCATTAAACCTTGAGATTGATGACGTAGGATCATAGGTGGACAATTCGCCATTGATTACAGCAAGCACAGAATCAACGTCTGCTTGTATTTTTGCCGTGGAAAACCTCCCATCCACATCCACAACCGTGATGTTGTATGTGGTTCCCATGGTCTCTCCATGGATATAAATAGATGAATGTTTTTCCGCACATGACAGCAGAAAAATGAAAGAGCCCACAAGGATGTGAGCTCTTAAAACAGATGTCTCAATTCTGAAAAGGTTTCGACTAACCAAATTTATCATACGCTATCATTTCCGGTTCTACACCCAGATCGTATAGCATCCTGTCGACGGCATCAATCATTGGGGGTGGGCCACACATATAATATTCAATTTCTGTGGGGTCTTCATGGTCTTTCAGGTAATTATCATACAATACCTGGTGGATAAATCCTGTGGCACCTGTCCAGTTATCCTCCAGAACCGGTTCGGACATGGCAACGGTATAATCAAAATTAGTGAAATCTTCCTGTAGCGAATCAAAGTCATCTTGATAGAACATCTCCCTCAAGGACCTTGCACCGTACCAGAATGAAACTTTTCGGTTTGTGTTTTGCGTACGTAGTATATCGAAAATATGACTCCTCATGGGTGCCATCCCTGCTCCACCGCCAATAAACACCATTTCCCTATCCGTATCCTTGGCAAAGAACTCGCCGTATGGTCCTGAGACCCATACTTTGTCACCGGGTTTTAAATTAAAAATGAATGAAGAAGCGATTCCCGGGGGTGCGTCAGGCGCCCAGGGTGGTGGTGATGCAATTCTTACGTTCAACATGACAATATTGCCTTCTGCAGGATGATTGGCCATGGAATATGCACGATAGATAGTGTCTGAAGATTTGGCATGGTATTGCCACATGTCAAACTTATCCCATACATCCCTGTATTCATCTTCAACATCAAATTCCCTGTAATCCAGTTCATAGGGTGGAATATCGATCTGGATATATCCTCCGGCACGAAAATCAAGGTTCTCTCCAGAAGGCAATTCCAGAATTAGCTCTTTGATGAACGTAGCGACATTTTCATTGGAACGTACGGTACATTCCCATTTCTGGATATTGAAAATTTCATCCGGGACCTGGATAGACATATCCTGCTTGACCTTCACCTGACAGGCAAGACGCCAGTGCTCCTTTGCTTCTGAACGGTTAATATGATTGGTTTCTGTTGGGAGAATATCTCCGCCACCATCTATCACCTGGCATTTGCACTGAGCACAGGTTCCGCCACCACCGCAAGCTGATGGTATAAATATGTCTTTGCTTACCAGGGCATTCAGTAGTGTAGCCCCTGGTTTAACCGTTACGGATTTGTCAGTGTCTTCATTAATGGTGATCGTTACATCTCCCTGGGGCAATAACTTGCTCTCAGCAAAATTCAGGATAAGAACCAGTAACAGGATCAACGCTGTAAATACAATAACACCTGTGATTGCAGTAATCATATTGCTTTCCTATAAATCGATTCCTGAGAATGCCATAAATGCCATACTCAACAGACCGGTAAGGAGCATGGTTATTCCCAGTCCTTTTAATCCCGGAGGCACATTGGAGTAACGTAATTTGTGTCGAATAGCTGCCATTGATACAATTGCTAGGAAGAATCCAACACCTGAACCAAATCCAAACACAGCTGTTTCGCCAAATGTGTATTCCCGTTCCACCATAAACAGAGATCCACCCAAAATGGCACAGTTCACCGCAATCAAGGGTAAAAATATTCCCAGGCTATGATACAGGGGAGGGAAAAATCTGTCCAGAATCATTTCCACAAGTTGAACCATGGCTGCGATGACAGCAATAAAGGCAATGAAATTCAAGAAGCTGAGATCAACATCAGCTAGCCCAAGCCAGCCAAGGGCTCCATCTTTCAGGAAATAGGAGTGAATTAGCCAGTTTACTGGAGCCGTGATTGTGAGCACAAATACAACAGCAATACCAAGCCCGATAGATGTTTCCACCTTCTTGGAAATTGCCAGGAATGAACACATACCAAGAAAATACGCCAGGAGGATATTCTCAACGAATATAGCTTTTGTTGCCAGGGATAAATAATGTTCCAACATGATTAGGCTTCCTCAAACTTTGACACGGATCTTATTCCCCAGATGATCAAACCCAGAATGATGAACGCTCCTGGTGAAAGGACGAATAAACCAACATTTGAATACCCAGCATCGTATATCGCTTGTGGAATAACAGAATATCCCAGCAATGTACCGCTGCCGAATACTTCCCGGAAAAATGAAACTGCGATAAGTATAATTCCGTAACCCAGTCCATTGCCCAGACCATCGAGAAATGCTCGCCCAGGTGGGTTCTGCATGGCAAAAGCCTCTGCCCTGCCCATCACAATGCAGTTGGTAATGATAAGACCGACAAAAACGGATAACTGTTTACTGATATCATACATGAACGCCCTGAGAACCTGATCCGTGAGAATTACAAGGGATGCAATAACCACAAGCATGACAATAATTCGTACACGTGCGGGAATCCATTTCCGCAGAATCGCAATAATGGTATTGGAAAATGAGATTACAAAAACCACAGCCAGAGTCATAACAAGGGCTGTATCCATTTTCACTGTGACGGCCAACGCGGAACAAATTCCAAGAATTTGTGATGTAATGGGATTATCTTGAATGAGAGGATCTGCGAAAGCCTGTTTTGATTTTGGATCTAATGCCATATCACTAACCCCTTAGTTCTTTTCCCGAATACTAGACAAGTATTCGCCATATTTTTTTAGATCCTGATCCATGAATACATTCATCCCCTTAGTGGTCATGGTGGCACCGGAAATTCCGTCCACCATGCAATATTCCTTTGGATGCCCTTTTTCCACCATTCCCTTGACAATCTCAATACTGCAGGGAACGCCATCAGGGGTCACAATTTTCTTTCCTTTAAAATTTGATGTAAACCAGTCCTTCTCAATTTCACCACCCAATCCCGGGGTTTCGCCATGACGATAAAATGTAATGCCTTTCACCGTTTCGCCATCGGGCTCAATGGCCAGGTATCCATAAATCGTAGACCATAAACCTTTTCCTGAAATTGGTATAGAGTAGCCTGTTTCCAAATCATTCTCCACTTTGACATATACAATTTGCCCATCGGCATCAACAACGTTACCCATTTCATTGACTTCAATGGTTTTTATATACGTTTCAAACAGGGATTCTATTTCATCTGCAGTAAGTTTTTTGGATGCATCTTCAGGAATATCCAATGAACGGAGAATATTCTTCTTCATATCAATCTGCACATTCCTTTCCTGTCGTTCACTCAGGGCTGTTGCTGCCATGGATAACAGGAAACCAACCACAATGGTAATAGAAGACATAAACATGAGGACATATCGATTACTGCGCATAACGTGCTACCCTCCGCTTTATATTCCTCTGAACCACGAAATAGTCTATCAAGGGAGAAAATGCATTCATGAGCAAAATAGCCAGCATAGTACCTTCCGGATAGGCAGGGTTCACTGACCGGATGATAACGGTTAAGAATCCTATGAGGATGCCGTAAATCCATCTACCAGCATTCGTGTGGCAGGCAGATACGGGATCGGTTGCCATAAACACGATACCAAACATAAAACCACCCATCACAATATGATAATGCGCGGGGATGGTAAGCATGGTGTTTGTGGAATGTGGTGCAGCCAGATTCAAGACAAATGCCGTCAAGACCAACCCTATTACACCGCCAACAATAATTCTCCATGAACCCACTTTTGTGTAAATGAGAATCAGGGCACCAATGAGGATCATAAGTGCACTTGTTTCCCCTATGGATCCAGGGATCCAACCCACGAAGAGATTTAACCAGGAATAATCAAATTGTGCCACATTATCCAATAGAGTGACAGCATCCTGACCAACCTGTCCTGCCGGAATTGCCAGTGATGTTGCACCGGTATACCCATCTGGAGCAGAAATCCACACCTTATCCCCTGAGATATTTCCCGGGTAGGCGAAAAAGACAAATGCTCGAGCCGTCAACGCAGGATTGAAAATATTCATACCGGTTCCACCGAAAATCATTTTCCCAATCACAACACCAAAGGTGGTTGCCACAGCAACCTGCCACAGTGGGATGGTTACAGGCATAATTAATGGAATGAGAAGACCGGTAACGAGAAATCCTTCATCAACCTCGTGTTTTCTAACGATGGAGAACAGAACCTCCCAGAAACCACCTACCACATATGAAACGAGGGCGATAGGAACAAAAATCTTTAATCCTGCAAGGATGTTTGCCGCCCAGCTTCTTTGTAAACCAAGTGCAATCGCTTCCTGATACCCTGCATTAAGGATACCGAAAATGGTTGCGGGCAAAAGGGCCACAACTACCACTATCATTACCCTCTTGATATCAACACTGTCTCGTATATGCGGTCCGGATTCAGTCTGCTCATCTGTGTTGAACATAAATGTGTCCATGGCCTCAAACAGCGGAAAAAACAGGTGAAATGAACCACCTTCTTCGAATTTAGGCCGGAGACTATCGTGAATTCGTTTTATGAATTTCATTCCTAATTCTCCTTCACAATAATATCCAGGCCCTGGCGAATGGCGCCACCCAGGTCAATCTTGCTTGGGCAGGCAAAGCTGCATAGAGCTACATCCTCTTCCACAACTTCCATAATTCCCAGTTTTTCCATTTCATCTATGTCTTGAGCCAGAATTGCACGATACAGGGGATTTGGAAGGATATCCATTGGCAGGACATCTTCCCAGGCATTCACTGGAACCATAGCCCTGTGACCCCCATGTCGAAGTGTAGTGAAATTGAATGTCCGACTGTTCCCTCCAAGATAGGATCTCATTAAACTGTAAGTCCTTTTTGCACTTCCAGTACCCATCCATCCAAGAAATGGGCGATCATGACTTTCGTCAATGCAGCTGACTGACGAATGATAATAACCCATATGAGATGAATACGTGATGGCTTTGCCCGTGAGAACATCGCCGCGTATGATGCGATGATTTCCTTCCATAAGGCGATCAAGTATAAGGTCCTCCCCATTTACACCCATCCGTGTCTTGATATATCCTGTTTCCTTCATGGATGGTCCACCCACACTCATAATGATGGTTGGATCATAGGAACCTGATGTTAGGGCTTTCCCCAGGATAACGACATGCTGTGGGTCCAAGACCCAAACCGTATCGCCAGGGTTAACGGGATCAAGATGATGGATCAGGACACCGGCATTTCCAACAGGATGTGGTCCATTGATGCGGTGTGTTCTGCAATCCTGTAAATCTTTGAAAGCACTGCAGTCAGCATTTTCGTGAATCGCCACATGCACATCCCCATCAGTAAGCTTTGCCAGTGCAGAAATACCTGTCTGAAAAGGCGAATCCTGTCCTTCCAGGACAAATGCATGGTTGACGGATAATGGTGCGGTACTGGAAGCAGAAATAAAAATACTTTTTGGAACATTTGCAGGATCGGCCACTGAGTTAAAAGGACGCTGACGGATCATTGGCCAGAGGTTCATTTCAAGGATTTTTGCATGGATCACATCCCTGTCTGCACTCTCTACCTTGATGGGTTCAACAGAGGCAAATGCCTCATCTTCAGATAGAGTTATTTCCAGTTCCTGGATCACCCTTCGTGGGCCATATTGTATATTCGATACAGTCCCACCACCTGGTGAAGCCCACTTAACTTGAGGGTTCTGTTTATCAAAAAAGACAGGGTCACCACAGGAAACCGTATCACCTTTTTTCACTAAAAGTTTTGGTTTTACATACAAAAATTCTTCTGGTAATAAGGCGACCGTTTTGGGTGATTCCGTATCCAGATATGCTTGTTGCGGGACACCGGCAATACCAATATCATGTCCCTTCTTCAATCTTAAGTATGCCATAATTACGGTTTCTCAATGATTAATAAATACTTGTGAACAGGATCAGTCCATTCTTTATCCATCCGGCCACAGGTGCCCAATAAATACCAAGAACTATGGCCGGAACAGCCAGGAAGACCAGCAACGTGGTCAATGTTTTTGATGGGAAAGCCAATACGTCAACTCGTTCTCCACGCAGGAACATGACTTTTACCACCCTGAGATAGTAATACAATGAAATCACACTGTTGATGATCCCTGCAAAGGCAAGCCAGTAAAAGTCGGGCCCTGATTTGATAACGGCAGCAAATAAATAGAATTTCCCAATGAATCCAGCAGTTGGAGGTAAACCTGTGAGTGAAAACATGAAAACTGTCATTACCACACCAAGGAAGGGCATTGTCCAACCCAGTTCCTTGAATGAATCAATGTGGTCTGATCCCAGGCGATTTTGTACCGCTACCACCACAAAAAATGCCCCAAGATTCATAAACACATACATAACAAGGTACATCATGATACCATAATATCCATCCTGGGATAATAATGGCAGGCCCATCATCATGTATCCGGCATGTGCAATGGTTGAGTAGGCCAGCATTCGTTTGACACTATCCTGCTGCAAAGCTACCAGGTTTCCAAGCGTCATTGTTGCCACGGATAATATTGCCAGGATCATTGGCCAGGGCAGGGATGTCAATTCCATGCTATTCAATGGGACAAACACATCATTAAAGAATCGAATAAGCACGCCGAATCCGGCTGCCTTGGGTGCTACAGATAAAAAGGCCGTAACAGGTGTTGGTGCACCTTCGTACACATCCGGTGTCCAGAAATGAAATGGTACCGCAGAAATTTTATAACCAAACCCTGCAAGGATTAGAACGGCGGATACAATCAGTGCCAGGTTGGCCGTTCCATTCAGGTTGGCAATGGCTATCTGTAAATCGTGAAAATTGGTACTTCCGGTGAGACCAAATAAAATACTGAATCCGAACAACATTAATCCCGATGAAAAGGCACCGTATATCACGTATTTCAATGCTGCTTCATTGGCTCGTTTGTCCAGCTTAATGTAACCAGCAAGGATAAACGATGTGATGGATACGATCTCAAGGGAAAGGTATACCATGACCATGTTGATGGATGATACCAGGAGGAACATGCCAAAAACCATCACGAGCATCAGTGTATAGAATTCTCCCATCCTGTAGGATTCAAATTCTTTGGTTCTTGGAATAATAAAGAGGGTATAAATGGCGGCGATGGCAATGATCTGTTTGAAGAAAGTGCCAAACGGATCGAAGGCTATCTGCTTAAAGAAAAGGGATACGGTTGTTGACCCAAAATCGGATATCAATATCCACAGGACCACCACCACACCTGCAATAGCCCACCATTTTAGGCGGTTGGAATCCTTCCTTGGGTATATGAAATCCAGGGAGACAACCACAAGTGCCGTAATGACAAGTATGATTTCCGGCCAGAAAAGACTGATACTCTGGATATTATCCATTCCTAACTCATCCCTTTATGGCAGTGTTGCCACATTGCTCCATACCACAACCTGATCTATCAAAACAGCCATGGTTTCTTTAATCATATCCAAAAATGGACCCGGGTATATTCCGAGGAAAATTGTAATAACCGCTAATGGAATAACGGCAAAGAGTTCCCTGCCATTGATTTCAGGCAGCTTGGTGTATTTCTCATTTAGTTTGCCAAAAAATATTCTCTGGAATGCCCATAAGAAATACGCTGCATTGAGAAGAATTCCTATTGTTGAAATAATGACAATGGTTCTGAACACAGGGAAAGCTCCCACAAAGCACATAAATTCGCTAACGAATCCTGACATACCGGGTAATCCGAGTCCTGCGAAGAACGCCACACCAACAACAGCAGTGAAAACAGGCATTTGTTTTGCCAGTCCACCGAAACCATTGATATCACGATGGTGAGCCCTGTCATAAATAACACCAACCAGGATAAACAGCATGGCTGAAATTGTGCCATGATTAAACATCTGGAATACGGCTCCTGTTACACCTGCTTCCGCAGCGCTGAAATTGTTACCATGGGCTGAACTGGCTGCCACAACGGCTGCCATTCCAATCATGGCATATCCCATGTGGTTTATACTTGAATACGCTACCAGCTTTTTCAAATCTGTTTGAGCAAGGGCACAGAGCGCCCCCCATATGACATTGATTAGTCCAAGAAATGCTATGGCCCAGGCAAACCACATGACGCCATCAGGTAGCATTCCATAATTCACACGAAGTAATCCATATACACCCAGTTTCAGAAGGATGCCTGCAAGGATAACGGAAATGGCAGTTGGTGCCTCCACATGAGCCAGCGGTAACCATGTATGAAATGGGAATACCGGGACTTTTATGGCAAATCCAATAAATAACAATATCCAAATGATCTTAATGGCGCTGATCCCCCACCAGAGTACACCATCCAATGCCATGGGCGCCGTGTCGATGAGGACGAGCATATCAAATGTTTTTCCACAGTAGAAATAGAGTGCAAGGATTGCCACCAGCATCAGAACCGATCCAACCAGCGTAAACAGGAAAAACTTGATGGCCGCATATTCACGTTTAGGTCCGCCCCACATCCCAATAAGGAAATACATGGGCAACAACATCACTTCCCAGAATACGTAAAACAGGAAGAAATCCATTGCCAGAAAAACGCCAATCATTCCCGTATCCAATAACAGGAACAGTGCAAAATACCCTTTTACAGCCCGATCAATCTTCCAGCTCACAAATACTGCCAGGAATGACAGAATCGGAGTCAGCATCACCATTGGGAGGCTTAACCCGTCCACTCCCAGGTGATAAAAAATATTGAAGGAAGGTATCCATGCAAATTTCTCTGCAAACTGAATGGTCCCGGATGCAGAATCAAAATCCATCCAGAGTAAAATGGCCACCCAAACCTGAAGCCCAGTTGCCACAGCGGCAACTGTTTTTATGACTTCGGTTTTTTCCCTGGGAATGAAAGATATAACGATCATTCCCGCAATGGGGAGCCAAACCAACCAACTTAAGTACATTGTATCCATGTAATGTCCTTTGCTTCCCAGATTCCCCGGCTATCCGGTTTTCCAAATAAGAAGTATGATGATTGCTGCAAGAGCAAATAGTATATACTGTTGAACACGCCCTGTCTGGATCACCCTTAATGCTTTACCTAATCGATTGGCGATTCGGCCGATACCATCCACTGCAAATTGATCAATGCCATCATAATCCAGTTTTCCGGTAATAGTGGAAAGGAATGTTGTCACACGACCAAATCCGTTAATGAAGTATTTATCGTACAGGTCCCAGTCCAGGTACGCCACTGTGTCTGCCAGTTTCAGTGCCGGTTTGTAGAATATTTTGTCGTACAGTTCGTCAATGAAAAATTTTCCAAATGAAAGTCGATATAACGGCTTGATAGCCCTGGCGGTATTTTCCGCAGAAATACTCCGCTTGAAATACATAAACCATGCAAGTCCAATACCGGATGCTGCCACTATCAGAGAGATGATCATGGCATTCCAGTGGCTGTGATGTAGACCTTCTGTGATATCATGTGCCAATTGTCCACCCGGGACGAAGCTATCCCTATATTCCATGAGGTACATATACCAACCATGGTCAGAAAATGGATTGACATACGGCAAGGTGTAAAAAATAAAAATACTGAATACGCTTAAAAGGATAAGTGGAAATTTCATTTCCACAGGGGATTCATGAATATGCTCATATACGGTTGGCATTTTTGGTTCATTATGGAAAGTCATAAAGATCATTCTGAACATATAAAATGCAGTAATAAGTGCGGCTCCAAAGCCGAATACAGGCAACAGGAAATGCGCTGGATGGTGATGGGCGTATGCCAGTGTTCCTGCCAGGATGGCATCCTTGGAGAGAAAACCAGAGAAAAATGGTACACCGGCAATGGCCAGTGAACCAATAAGCATAGAGGCATAGGTCACAGGCATTTTGGATCTAAATCCACCCATGTTATTCATGTCCTGTGGGTCTGTCTCGTGGTCATTCAATTTATGTAAACCGTGGTGCATGGCATGGATAACACTTCCGGCTCCGTAAAATAGGTTGGCCTTGAACATGGCATGCGTAAGTAGATGGAAAAATGCTGCAATATAGGCACCTGTCCCAACAGATAAAATCATGTACCCAAGCTGGCTGACGGTTGAATAGGCCAATACCTGTTTTATGTCCCGACGGGTAATGGCAATCAGTGAAGCAAAAAACGCTGTAAACCCACCGATATAGGCAACGATTAGAAGGGCATCCGGTGTCATGACGCCAAACAGTCTCACCATCATATAAACGCCGGCGGCAACCATGGTGGCTGCATGAATCAATGCAGAAACCGGTGTGGGACCTTCCATGGCGTCAGGGAGCCAGATATGCAATGGGAATTGGGCAGACTTACCCACAGCGCCCATGAACAATCCAATACCTGCCACTGTCAGAGTAGTACCGGTAATTTTGCCTGCAGCCACTCCTGCGAACAAATCACTGTATGCAAAGGACCCGATGGCTGTGAAGAAAAGCATGATTCCTATGAAGAATCCAATATCCCCTACCCTGTTGGTAAGGAATGCTTTTTTCCCTGCATTTGCTGCAGAATCTTTCGTAAACCAGAATCCTATAAGCAGGTAAGAACTCAACCCCACTAATTCCCAGCTCATATACAGAAGCACCAGGTTATCCGACAACACAATACCCAGCATGCTGAAGGTAAAGAGTGACAAGAATCCATAGTAACGATGGTACCCCGGGTCGCCTTCCATGTATTTGATGGAATAGATGTGGCTAAGTGTGGAAATAAGTGTAACCACCAATAACATGATGATGGTCATATTATCTATAAGGAATCCCAATTCGATCTGGAAGCTTCCAAGGTTCATCCAGGTGAAAGATTCCTGAACCACAAAATGTGGATCATAATTCAACAGCATTCCGGCAAACATGGAAATGGACAGCGTTAGCGCAATGACCACAGCTCCAATGGAAACCCAGTCCCCTTTTCTGGGGAGACGTTTACCGAAGAACGTTTGAATCACAAATGCCAGTAGAGGCATAAAATAAATAACCAGAGCATATTTCAGGAAAATATTCATCGGCTCAACTGGCTCACTTCATCAATATTGATGTTTTTAAAATTATTGAAGATATTGATAACGATGGCCAGCGCAACTGCTGCCTCCGCTGCTGCCATGATGATAACAAAAAGTGAAAAAACCTGGCCAGAAATATTCATACCACCAAATTTTGCAAAGGCGATGAAATTGATATTCGCAGCATTCAGAATCAATTCTACCCCCATAAGCACGGCAACGGCATTTCTTCTAGTCATGATGGCAAATAATCCCAGTGAGAACAGGATGGCTGCAATAATCAGGTAAGTATTCAGGTAGTCCATTATGGGTTTTTCCTCGACAATACTGCTGCACCAATCAAGGCTGCAAGCAACAGGACAGACGCCACTTCAAATGGCAGTAGATATCCTGTCATAATCTGCGTCCCAATTTCATGAACCGTGCTTTCAGGTTCCATGGCTGCAACCTGTTTCCATGGTGTGGACTGAATAAGATAGGCAAGGCCAACCAGGATGAGTATGGCTATCCCACCTCCAAGACCCCGGTGCATGCTTCCATGGGATATATTCACGGAAGAGATGCGATGGGTCAACATGATTCCGAAAAGAATTAGAACAAGGATTCCACCGACATAAACCATCACCTGAACACCAGCCATGAAGTCTGCCCATAAAAACACGTACAAACCGGCGATACCAAAAAGTGTAAAGAACAATCCCACTGCGGAATACACGAGGTTTCGGCTTGTTACCACTAGAACTGCCGATCCCAGTGTCAAGGCGACCACTATCCAAAACCCAATTGTTATCATGCCTCTGCCTCTTTCTTAATCGGAGGTGGTGGCGCAGAATACTTGTCTATTTCTTCCTGGGTGGCTATGGCAAATTTGTATATAAGGTTGTTCCTGTCATACTCCGAAAACTCATAATCGATGGGTGTTTTATGGGAGTTTGGTCCACCGGTCATATAAATACATTCCTCAGGACAGGGGAATGTGCACAGGTTACAGTACATACATTCACTCATATCAATGTCATGACGTGTAACAAGCAATCGCTTTACTGTATCATTGGATGTTACCCCAAGGTCCGTACCTTTTGGAACTTTCATGGCATCCACGGCAATGCAACCAACTGGACAGGCTCTTTCGCATTTTTTGCATCCTGTACAATCATCAATATCCACCACCAGCCTGGACCGAATCACATTATAGTCTTGAGGGTCAAATCCAATATTTCTTTCAGGGCGTGGCCATTTTTCTTCAGGGTATTGCAGTGTAACATTACCCTTCCTGGCACGCCAGATGTGAGCCCATGTAATTCCCAATCCCGTTAGCATGGTGGAGACAGATTCCCATATATTGACGATATATCTACTCATTACACACCTACTATTAGCATCCAGAGTCCAACACCGAATATATTGATCAGCGCAATTGGTAAAAGATATTTCCATGCCACGGACATGAGCTGATCCACACGTAGTCTTGGAAATGTCCACCTAAACCATATTATGATGAACATAAGGAACAGGAGTTTGCTCATAAACCAGAATAATCCCCAAACCGGTCCGTCGAGATACCCGGGTATAAGGCTTTGCCATCCCCCGAGGAACGCCACCGTGGCGATCCCACAAACAACAAACATATTGGCATACTCACTCAGGAAGAAAAATGCCCAGCGAAGTCCAGAATATTCGGTCATGAAGCCGGCCACAAGTTCACTTTCAGCTTCAGGAATATCAAATGGTGTGCGGTTTGTTTCCGCTACCCCGGCAATGAAATAAATGAAGAATCCTATAAAGGCAAATGGACTGTGGAATACGATCCAGTTGGGTAAAAAGCCCCAAATGGTGCCAGACTGTGCTTCTATAATTCCCTGGAGGCTAATGGTACCAGTAATCATGATGGCTAATACGATGGACAACGCGGCTGGTATTTCATAACTCACAATTTGTGCAGCTGAACGCATGGCACCGTAGAGAGACCATTTATTATCGGATGCCCAGCCGGCAAGGATCATACCAATGACCCCAAGTGAACTCACTGCCAGGATATAAAACACACCGATATTTACATCGATGACCTGAATAGTGGAACTGAACGGCAATGCGGAAATGGCAATGAATGCACCAATAAACACAACAAATGGTGCCATGATAAACAGTTTTCGATCAGCAGCCCGAGGAATAACATCTTCCTTGAGAAGAAGCTTCAGGGTATCGGCAATAGTCTGCAATAATCCCCATTTTCCTGCATGGAAACCGGCACCCTGACCCATGGGCCCAACCCTATCCTGAATAAACGCAGATACTTTTCGTTCAACATAAACAGCAACTAGGGCATTAATGGCCATGACACCAAACAGGAGAATTCCTGCAAGTAAAAACCATGTCAACCACCAGCCCAATGCTAATTGATCAGAAATCATCTGTCAATTTCCCCCAATACTATATCCAGACTCCCCAGGATGGCCAGCACATCAGAGAGCATCCATCCTCTGGAGATTTCGCTTAACACACTCAGGGCAGTAAATGCCGGTGATCGCATTTTTAACCGAACCGGTTTTGGTTTCCCATCACTGATAATGTAGTAGCCAAGGTCACCTCTTGGTGTTTCTGTACGGCTGTATACGGATCCTTTCGGCGGTCGAATTTTTTTAGGTAGCGCTTCGTGCACATTCCCTTCTTTCGGCATTTGATTCAATGCCTGACGAATGATTTTCACACTTTCACGCATTTCAAGAATCCGGACCCAGTAACGATCCCAGCAATCACCAACGGTACCCATGGTACCCTCGCCAACGGGAATGTCGAAATCAAACCGGTCGTATATTGAATAGGGATCGTTTCTTCTCAAATCCCAGTTAACACCAGATCCACGTAGGTTGGGACCTGTCACGCCAAAATCAATAGCCACATCCGGTGGAAGTACACCCACATCGGCGGTGCGCTCAATAAAAATCTTATTGTAAGAAAGAAGATTGTTGTATTCATCAATTTCAGGTTCGAATTCATCCAAAAACTTGAAGGTGGCTTCAATAAACCCTACAGGCAGATCATGGGAAACGCCTCCCACCCACATATAATTATAGAGCAATCGAGCGCCACAGGTCATTTCGAATAAATCCAGAATTCTTTCCCGATCTCTGAACATATATAAAAACGGTGTAAATGCCCCAATATCAAGACCAAATGTCCCAAGGGCCAGAAGATGGCTGGCGATGCGGTTCATTTCTGCCATGATGACCCGGATATATTCTACTTTTTCCGGGACGCTTATTTCCATCAGCTCTTCCATGGCTACAACATAACCAAAATTGTTGTTCATGGCGGCGATGTAGTCACATCGATCCGTATAAGGTACCACCTGCTCATAGGTCATATTTTCACAGTGCTTTTCAAAGCATCTGTGTAAATAACCGATGATGGGAGTGATTTCAGAAACGATCTCCCCATCCGTTTTTACACGCAGTCTTAATACACCATGAGTACTGGGATGTTGAGGCCCGATATTCAGGACCATCTCATCCCCATGGATTGATTCATTCTGGATCACAGGACTGGTCATTATTCCCATACTTCTTTCACTTTTGGAAGGATGATCCCGTGATAAGCTTCAGGTTCTTCATAATCTTTCCGCAGCGGATACCCTGCCCAGTCTTCCGGGAGCAACATACGCCTCAAATCAGGATGGTCTATAAATATTATCCCAACCATATCATAGACTTCCCGCTCGAACCAGTTGGCAATCTGCCACACATCAGATACGGTGGGAATGGATGGGTTATCTCTTGAAACTGAGATGCGAATCTCAAGCTTGTGATTGTGTTTCATGGAATGAAGATTGTATCGTGCTTCCAGACCTTCTTCAACTCCAAGATCCACGCCGGTGATACACATGCAGGAATCAAATTCCAATCCCTCGGTTTTCTTGAGAAAAGCAGCAACAGAATTCCATTTCTCCGGGTTCATTTGAATGTGTCCGGATTCTTCCTGCTCGATGACAGCGTCTGGAAACTCTGCCGATAATTTTTCAAGGAAAACCGCGCTCATAATACATTCGTTCGAGTGAGAGGACGCTCTTGACTAATTTTTTCCTGTAGCTTGATCAACCCTTCCAACAGGGCTTCAGGTCGAGGTGGGCAACCAGGGACATACACATCCACCGGTACAACAAGGTCCACACCTTTCAATACATGGTATCCATGAGGCGTGTAGGGTCCACCGCTGGTGGCACATGATCCCATGGCAATGACATATTTGGGATCTGCCATTTGTTCGTACAGTTTTTTTACACGAAGGGCCATCTTCATAGTGACAGTTCCTGCCACAATCATGACATCGGCCTGTCTTGGGGATGAGCGGGGCATCATTCCAATACGATCCAGATCATGACGACTGGCAGCTGTTGCCATCATTTCTATGGCGCAACAGGCCAACCCAAACTGGAAATACCAGGGAGATGTTGAGCGGGACCAGCTTAAGACCTGATCCAGCTTGGCGACGATAATATTGTCCTGGAATTTTTGTTCGAGCATGCCCATAATTGTTTAATCCTTGCCCAGATGTTTGTATCGCCCGGATGCATATTTTAATTGGAGTTTCACCCAATCCAGATCCGCCTTTTTCCAGACATAGGCCAGACCCACGATGAGAATGAGGAGAAACAGAGCCATTTCTACAAATGCAACCAATCCCATATCCTTAAACACGGCTGCCCATGGGAACAGAAATACCACTTCCACATCAAAAATGAGAAAAATAAGGGCAATAACATAAAATCTAATATTAAACTGGATCATGGCGGGACCTTCAGGTTCTTCACCGCATTCATACGTATCCAGCTTTTCACGGGTAGGTTTTGATGGCGCAATAATCCTTGAAACTGCCAATAGAACGGATAGGAGGACAATCCCCAATACGATGAAGAGTAGAACGGCGCCGAAGTCTTGAATCATAAATCAATCATACTGTAATAAGCGTCAAATTTAGAGATTTGCCCTTTGGGAAATCAATTAATTTTCAGAGTATCATGTCTTCTTTTTATTGGTCATTCAGTCAGTGATTTGAATTTGGATAATTTCAGCATTCAAAATCGACTTAGTGATAGTGATTCACAATTTTAATAATTGATCATCGTGTCCTTTGTATTGAAGGGCATGCAGGTTACTCATTAATTTTTGCCATGTCGTGGATGAATTCCTCCCTTGCTGCACTGCTTCCCCTGTTCCCGAAATGGGCTGTTCGTCCTTTTGCATCGCCATACGTGGCCGGTGAAACCATGAATGAAGCCCTTGATATTGTGGAATCTCTCAATGGCAAAGGATTTAAAGCCACCATGGATATCCTTGGGGAGCATGTCCAGAACGAGGAAGAATCCAGGGTCATTCGAGATGCATATATTGCTTTATACAACCAGATAGCTGACAGGAAACTGGACACAAATATTTCGCTGAAGCTAACACATCTTGGGATGGAAATTGACCCGGGTCTTGCAGAAGAAAATGTCACGGATATACTGGAGGTGGCAAAGGATCATGGGAATTTTCTTCGCATCGATATGGAAAATTCACCTTACACAGATGAAACCATTCGTGTTTACCAGAACTGTCTGAAACGGTATCACCGTGTTGGTACGGTTCTCCAGGCTTATCTCTACCGCACTCTGGATGATATTGAATCGCTGAATGCTCCATCTTTTAATTGCCGCATCTGTAAAGGGATTTACAGGGAGTCCCCGAGGATCGCCATCCAGGATCCGGAATCCATCAATGTCAACTTCCTGGAAGCAGCACAACAGTTGATCCTGGGTGGAAGTTACGCTGCCATCGCTACCCATGACATATCCCTGATTGATGCCATGGAATCCTGGATCAGGGACAATAATATTCCTAACAACAGATACGAATTCCAGGTCTTGTATGGGGTGCCCATGAATGGACGTCTGGAGGCACTGCTTGAACACGGTCATGTGGTACGGATTTATGTTCCCTTTGGTGAATCATGGTTTGACTATTCCGTACGGAGACTCAAGGAAAATCCAAATATCATGTGGTACGTGGTAAAGAACATGTTTAAGAAACGGTCCACCCATGAATGAAATTGAAACCATCCAAAAAATTCTCGCCATGAAGACCATTGCTGTAGTGGGTCTTTCCCCTAAACCCATACGCCCAAGTCATGGTGTGGCTGCGTACATGAAATCCCAGGGATACACCATAATCCCTGTAAACCCGGGTTTTGATCACATTCTTGGTGAAACCTGTTATCCCAATCTTAATGCTATTCCCATTCCCGTAGATGTAGTGGATGTTTTCAGACGTCCAGAGCTTGTAGAACCCATCGTTGAAGATGCCATTTCCATTGGTGCAAAAGCATTATGGTTACAGGATGGAGTGGTTAATCATATTGCTGCAAAGAAAGCAGAGGATGCAGGAATGCTGGTGGTGATGGATGATTGTGTCTTACGACAACACAAGAGAATGATGAATTATAAATGATGAATTACAAATTATTAATTGTGAATAATGACCTCATTTCATTAACACTTTAACACCTATAAACATTAACACTTTACTCTTTTCACTTCTTCCATCTTCCTTCACCCTTCACACTTCTTCCTTTACACTTCCCCTCTTCTACCCCATCCCATTTTTGTTCTGAGCATCTGAAAATAGTCCCTGTCTTTAAACTGGATAAATGGTATACTGTATTCTCCTGTGTGAATTTCTACTATGGTATCTGTTGTAAGCACATCATGGATTTGACCATCGATGGACAATCCAACCTCAACCGTTGATTCAGGAAACGTGATTTCAACCTGTGTCTTAATTCCAACCACCACAGGTCGCGATGTTAGTGTGTGGGGACAGATGGGCGTCACAATAATGGATTCCACATCGGGAACCACCACAGGCCCACCGGCTGCGAGTGAATAGGCCGTGGATCCCGTTGGAGTTGCCACTATGATCCCATCGGCTTTATACCGGCCAAGTAGTCGCCCATTGGCTTTGACTATGCAGGTGATCATTCGATGGGATTTAATGGGATTGATGACAATATCATTCAAGGCGATAAAGGTTGATGCATCATTTCCCTTGCGTATGGTTGCAGACAGCACCCGTCTCGTTTCCAGTTCGTAGTCACCTTCAGCTACCTGGTCCAGACGCATGTACAGGTCTGTTTTTGTGATATTGGCCAGGAACCCAAGTTCTCCCAGGTGAACACCCAGAAGAGGGATGTTCCTTGACCCCATATTCCTTGCAGCGCCTAAAATAGTGCCATCACCACCTAGAGTGAGGATAAAATCCATTTTCGAAAAATCCTCGGCAGATTCGATCACCTTATAGGTGTGACGATCCTTATCTTCCCAGAATTTTAGGATTCGGGTTGTGACATGTACTTCCAGATTCCTGGTTTTGGCCCATGCAAGGATGTCCGGCAGCAATTGCCAGAACGTTTCTTTGCCGGTGTTGGCCCAAATGGCAAACCGTTTCGGTTTTTTCATGATTCTGTGGATTCTGGTTTTATCCCTGCACCCAGTGATTCAATTTTCTGTTCCGCTTCTTCAAGAATTTTTTTGCAGGTGGCTGCAAGGTTCATGCCCTCTTCGTAAATGGATACACTTTCGGCCAGGGATAATTCTCCCGATTCCAGTTTTGTTAGTATATCATCCAGCTTGGTGAGGGCGTCTTCTATTTCCAATACGTCTGTTTTTTTTGCCATGGGTTAATTTACCTGTTTCAGGGTTCAAAAGGGAGTGTGGTCTGGGTGCCTTCATCCTGGATACGTTTACCTCGAATCTCGCCATCACCAGTTTGAAGAGTAAATGTTCTCCCGACTTTAATATCTCTTGCAGATTTAATGATCTGCCCCTCTGGAATGGTTCTGGCAATACTGTATCCTCGATTCAGAATGGATTCAGGATTCAAGGCACCGAGTTTTTCTATAATGCCTGCCAGGAAAATGCCATGAGATTCCAACCGAGTGGATATGGATTGATAAATCTGTGAAGACAGACTTTGACATTTTTCTCTATATCTTAGGACAGACTGGGCAGGATTCAGGGAAATTAGACGTTCGCGGCTATGATCCGATGCTTGCCATTTCATTTGCACATCCATGGAAAGCCTGCGCTGTGCCTGGGACATCCACCGTTTTAATGCATCAATAATCTCATCACGAGAGGCACTGACTATTTCCGCTGCAGCTGATGGTGTGGGAGCCCTGACATCCGATACAAAATCCGCAATGGTCACATCCGTCTCGTGTCCTACTGCTGAGACGATGGGAATAACCGAGGCGAAGATACTGCGAGCCACAACCTCCTCATTAAATGGCCAGAGATCTTCAATTGACCCACCACCTCTTCCCAGGATGATCACATCCACATCCGTTTGATTATTTAGTTCATCTATGGCTTTCACAATATCAGCAGCGGCACCGGGTCCCTGCACAAGAGACGGTCTTAATACAATATCAACATGGGGACATCGACGTTCCATGACCTGAAAAATATCCCTCACCGCTGCACCGGTGGCGGAGGTTATCACACCTACTTTCTTTGGATAATTGGGGAGCAACTGTTTACTGTCCTTATCAAATAACCCTTCAGCTGACAGTTTTTTCTTCAACTCCTCGAAGGCTTGATACAGCGCCCCGATTCCAGATTGCTCCATTCGCTGGACAACAATCTGATAGCTCCCCCGTTTTTCAAATACAGTGATTCTTCCAGTAACCTGGACATCCAGTCCGTCTTTGGGTGAGAAGGTTAGATACTGGTTGTTCCCGCGAAACATGACAGCTGATAATTCAGCTCCAGTATCCTTCAAAGTAAAATACATATGACCGGAACCATGATGCTTAAAGTTGGAGATTTCCCCTTTAACCGTTACGGAGGGGTAGGATGATTCCAATAGGGTTCGTATTTCCGACGTCAGTTCACTTACGGTGAAGACAGACTGTTCAGTCATGGCGAATGTGTAGGTGGGGTTGGCATCCCTGCTCTTATCCAGCAGGTTAACCAGACAGATGCTACCCGTGTTGCAGCAAGGTTTAGTCGATCATGGGCCACATCACCTGACGATGTGTAAAGCATTTTGATATATCGAGGTATAAAAGAGCCATCTTCATAGGATGCAATAGTATCACACTGTGAGGGAGTAAGTCCTTCCCTCGCTTTGGTATCAGCTGTAAGTAATCGCTCATGGACCTTGTAGGATTCCAGGATCAGAAGGAACATTTCGTCCAGTATTTCTGAATATACGGATACAGGATGTCGAACCTGGATTGCATCGATGTATTGGTCCACCATCTGGGATTCCCAGCGATAATGAACGCCCTTATTGCCTGTTAATTGTCCGTTATAATTTTCTACCGTATGAAGTGGCATATGGATATCCGCAATGTAGTGACCCAGTGCGGCCATGAGAATGATGGAATCCTCCCATTGGTTATCCTTGAGCAATTGAGTGAGGCTATCTGCTGTAGATAGAATATGCCACGGTGCAATTCCCCAGGATTTCAGGGATTCAGGACCAAACCTGTTTATGGCAGATTGATAGTCTGTTTGTGCACGCTGAAATGGATACGTATCGTATAAATCAATATCAATGTAGTGTCGATACCCCTCCTTGGGGTCTGACTTTCTCCAGATATCTGGATCCGGAGCATGAGCCGCCAGAGAATCCTGAATGGAATATATATAGTCACCGAAGGGGCCGGAAACAGACCCTGCTGCTGCACGGTTTATCCGTCGATGTGTTTCAAAGCCCCAGCCCTGGAGAAGACTCCCCAGGGTCAGGGCCAAAATGATCAAGCGGGAAAGCCCCATGGCTTCCTACTTATTTTTTTTCTTATGACGATTTGCACGCAAGCGCTTTTTACGCTTGTGTGTATTCATCTTACGCCGTTTACGCTTTTTTCCGCAGGGCATAAAACCTCTCTTTTTCTCTTAGATGTATGGAATACCTGATCTATTTGATCAGGGCGTCATTGACCCTTAAGCGCATGTGCTTTGAGGGCTTAAATGTTGGAACAAACCTCTCCGGTAAATGGATGGCTTCACCTGTTCCGGGGTTCCTGGCTTTTTTGGGCATTCTGTGTTTGACACCAAAGGTCCCAAATCCTCGTAATTCTACCCGTTCATTCTTTGCCAGGGATTCGGTTATCGTATCCATGATTCCATTCATGACCGCTTCAGTTTCAACTTTAGTTAATCCGATCATCGAGGATACATGATCTACAATATCCTGTTTTGTCATAGCTCTCTCCAATGCCAGCGATACGCCGGCTCTGCAATTGACAGGGGCCAGATATTGGTTTTGGCTTCTTCTAAGAGCCAATCAAGCACCTGTGGTTTTTCTTTTTTTGGTTTGATCAATTTTGGTTTTCCAGGGATATCCCCAAGTTCAGCGGCTGCCATAACGGCATCATCAAGGGTTCCCAGACTGTCAATCAACCCCAGTTCAAGGGATTGTCGACCGGTGTAAATACGGCCATCTGCCAGCCGTTTCACATGATGAATATCCATCTTCCTGCCGGAGGAAACCGCTTCAACAAACTGCTCATGCATATCTGTGATGACTTCCTTAAAGTACTCCCGGTCTGCTTCTGTCACGTCACGTGTTGGTGAACCGGAATCTTTCAAGGATCCGCTTTTCACTGTCTCGAATTTCAGTCCTATTTTCTCCAAAAGATCGGTGGCAACAGGGTAATCCATGATCACACCAATGCTACCGGTAATGGATCCGGGATTTGCCATAATCATGGTGCTTCCCAGCGCACTGTAGTACCCACCTGATGCGGCCATGGATCCAACGGATACTACCACGGGGATTTCATCGTTCACATCCTTGACCTTTTCATAAATTTCCTGGGAAGGAGCCACAGCACCACCGGGACTGTTTATCCTTAGTACAATGGCCTTTACATCACCACGTGAGACCATTTCCTCCAGGTCGTTGTTTACAGGCCGCGAATCAAAAATAGGGCCTTCCAGTGTTACAAGACCAACCTTGGGTCCCAGTGATAAACCATCAGATGGTGAGTTTCCAGTCCAGAGGCGAGAAACAAATATGAATAAAATGATGATGGCTACTGCAATCCAAACCCATCGATTCACCGAGGAAGCCTGGCCTGTCATTAACCTGCCTTTACCCAGAGTGTCAATTTTTGTCCCGGGAAAATATGCTGTCCATATTTCAACCCATTCCATCGACGAATCCGACTGGCGCGTGTATTATAATCTTCTGCAATATGCCCCAGTGTATCCCCCTTCTTCACGGTATAGACAACTTTATAATGACCCGCTGGCCCATCCCCCTGATTCAAAGCAAAAGAGCCTTTCAATGGAATGGTCAGTTTTTGACCAATTTTTATTTTATGTCGATTTCGTATTTTATTGACAGCAGCTAGATCATGCACCGATACCCTGTATTTCTTGGCGATGGTCCAGAGGCTTTCCCCTTTCCGTACCGTATGGGTTGTGTATTGAGGTGCAAACCGTTGATCCTCCGGCAACGCATTGAAATTTTCCGTGAATGTATCCATGCGTCCCGATGGTATTTTCAGATCGTATCCCTCATCTGCCGGCGTGGCGGATTGTCTCAATTCAGGATTGAGTTTTTGCAGTGTTTTTACAGAGACGCCTGCTGACCGTGCAAGAATGGCCAGATCAGCACTCTTCTCAAGAGTGACAGTTTCATATTGCAGTGGGTTTGGTTTCGGGATTTTGAACCCATATTTATCAGGATTCTGTGCTATAATCGCTGCGGAAAGGTAATAAGGAATATAATTTCGTGTTTCCCTGGGAAGTGAATGGAGCTGCCAGAAATCTGTGGTTTGATGCAGTCTTGTGGCTCGTAATACCCGACCACTCCCAGAGTTGTAAGCTGCCAGAGCAAGGTACCAGTTATCGAATTCTTTGTACAGATCCTGGAGATATTCACAGGCTGCCCGGGTGGCTTTTTCCGGATCCCGTCTTTCATCCACATACCAGGTTCTCTTCAACCCATAGTTTTTTCCAGTAGAGTACACAAATTGCCACATCCCTGATGCATTCGCCCTCGAGTAAGCCTTGGGATTAAATCCCGACTCAATCATGGCAAGAAAAACCAGTTCCTCAGGCAACTCATATTCACGGAGAATCTCTTTCAGCATTTCACCGTATTCGGCATATCGCTCCATCCAGATAACAAACTGCTTTTTCCCTTTGTTCTGGAAAAACTTGATGTATTGTTCAACTCTTGGATTGATGACCAGTGGGATATGACCATCCCTGTCATCCACTACTGTGAATTTGGAATTCCCCATTTCTACTTCCATGGGTTCCATGAATTCTGTCACTTCACGCCGTAACTGTTCAGCTGTGAACGGAACTTCCGTTTTTTCAAGGGTGTGAAGCTGGTGTGTGTATACATGGATCAATGTGGTTTCGAATCGGGCAAATTCTTCCAGGTCATCTTCAGTCATTTCCCCAAACTGATCAGCTTCGGTGAGGAGTTCGAAAATCCTATCCAGATTGTAGATGACCTCCAGTGTATCGTGATGTACATCCGAAACGATGGCATCAGAAAGGTAAACTTTCACGTCACGCAGCAATTGAGGAAGCCTGTTGGTAGATTCGGGGCTTCCATTGCCATTCTGGTACCCGTTGGCGTGCGGCTCCTGAGCCATGGATTTTTCCGGCTCGGACCCGGGTTTTGAACCACGTTTCCAGCGTGTATCTGCCTGAAGTGATCCCAGAATTAAACTGAGTGTCAGAATTCCTGTAAGTATTCGTATCATAAAGTATTTAAAGCCTTTGTATAAAGCGGGGCGAAGTTAGGTTTCTGCCAGAGGGCAGTCAAGTTCTTTCACGAGGGAATTTTTGGATGGGTACCCCATCACTTTTTACGAATCCAGTGATTGAATCCTTTTAATGATGGAACTGGTGCTGTATCCGGGCTTGAGAGCGATCTGCTCAACGCGCCCTCCCCAGGATAACACTTCTTCGGCGCCGGCAATTTCTTCCTCGGAATAGTCGTTGCCTTTTACCAGAATATGTGGGCGGAGTTCCTGAATAAGTTCGCGAGGTGTCTCTTCGTCAAACATCACCACAAGATCCACGGTAGTCAGCGCTTCCAGTATGGCGGCGCGATCGTTTTCAGGGATAATGGGGCGTGATTTTCCTTTCAAATTCTGGACCGATGCATCCGTGTTCAATCCCACAACCAGCTTTTGTCCAAATGATTTGCATCGGTTCAGGTTATGGATATGACCTGCATGTAGAATATCAAAACACCCATTAGTAAATACGATAGTTTCACCTGATTCACGCCACTTCAGGCATTGGGCTATTGCTTGGTTTCGATCAAGTATTGCCATGGGCTACCTCAGTGAGCAAGCATCACATAATGCTGGTTTACAATATCGATTCTGGTACTCTATCAATCCCTGCTGGACCCAGAACAATGAAAGCAAATCATTGGGGATGTATCTGGAAAACTGTTTCCCTATCCTGCCATAAACATAGGGCAGTTTAAGGGTCATCCAGTCATCCAAATGATGGTGATAGGCACTCATTCCCTGGGATTTTCCGAAATAAGGAAGGATACAATTTCCCAAAAGTTCGGTCCTAAGACCAGCTGGAAAGTTCTTATTCATGAATTCCATGACCTGATCCTTTTGCCATCCATGATAACTCATCCTCGATACCAGGTAGATGAAACTGACAAACAATGGAATCCGCTTTTTATGGCGTGCATTGGGGCGGATGCCGGCTCTGGACCAGCGAACCTCCATGGATTGATACATCGTGTCAATCTTTTTTTGTAGCAGGTCAGTCGAAGTATCTTTATGACATTCGTCTTTCAATACGTTCCATATCTGAAGAAAACCTTGTTCATTACCCTTTGTGCCAAAAATTCCACAGGATGTTTCAACCATACGACCTTCACTCATATCCCTGTCATACTGCGCCAGTTTTTTCTGCCACCTGTAAGTAGCCAAAGGTAAAAGTATTTCAAGAATTGTATTCGGTTGTTTGGAAATAGTGCATTGTATTTTAGAATAAGCAGGGATTGTCAAAACGACGTGTGGTATATTCGGTTGTCTGTTCTTCCTCCTGAACGGTCCAACCACATGGAGGATGACATTTTGGTAATTAGGATCATTCTCATGCCCATGATGATACCAGCCCGATGGCGTTTTATGGCACTCAATATCCCCATGATGGATCTGTCCGTTCATATACAAAATGGCCTGCTTAAAGTCTGGACCGTCATAGGTATTCAGTGAACCGGGGTCAATGATAAGGATTGCATTTCCATCTGAGTCCATGACCCTATCACCCATTCTTATATTTTTCCATCCTTGGATAATGTCCCATTCCCTTATATCTGAAATATAGGAATACTTATATAAAAAATCTGGAGAAGGGTAATTATTGCTCTGCACGGCATTCTTCCTTTAGGGCGATAACTGCATTTCTCACTTGCTCAACAAGCATGTTGCGGTCTTTGTACTCCAATTCGCTAGTGTTAATGGGTTTTCCAATCCGCAGTTCAATAGGTCTTGGCGCAACGGTCCATGTTCCTTTTGTGACAACTTCGGCTGTACCGCAGATAGCCATGGGTACAATGGGAATCCCCGTCTCTATGCCCAAAAGAAGTCCACCTTTCTTAAAAGCATGGATCTTTCCATCAAGGGAACGGGTTCCCTCAGGAAATAATAGAATGGATCGGGGATTTTCATCGAGACTTTTTCGAGCATCTGCCAAAGATTGTCGAGCTTTCTCATGGTTTTTCCGATGAACAAAGATATGTTTCCCTGCCCGCATGGCCCAGCCGAAAACAGGAATTTTTCGCAACTCGATTTTTGCAATGGAAACCATCTGGTATTGTAGACCGGCAAACGCCAGTGGAATATCGAACCCTGATTCGTGATTTCCTGCAAAAATGTAGTGACCGTCTTTATCCAGGTTCTCTAATCCTATCACTTGATAGGGTACACCGGACACAAACAGGATGATTTTGGACCAGGTCTGCGCTACCCAGCTCATGAATTTTCCTCTGTGTTCAAAGATGGATACAATCAGTCCCAATGTCCCAAGGATAAGGGTCCACACCACAAGATTCAACATGAGCCAGACAAGACGCATCAGGAAATAAGTTCCTTGCCCAGGTATGATTGAAGTGGCTTGGGAATGCGTATCTGCCCATCCTCTGTCTGGTATGTTTCCAGGAGTGCCACCAGCAGTCTAGGTGTGGCCACTCCGGATCCATTCAGCGTATGAACAAATTCTACTTTTTTTGTATCCTCACGTCGGAACCGAATATTTCCCCTTCGCGCCTGAAAATCTTCAAAGTTGCTGCAGGAAGATACCTCTAACCATTTTTGTTCTCCTGGAGCCCAGACTTCCAGGTCATAGCATTTTGCTGCAGAGAAACTGAGGTCCCCGGTGCAAAGTTCAATCACACGGTAATGCAATCCCAGGGATTGCAGGATGGTCTCAGCCTGAACTGCCAATGATTCAAGTTCTGAATAAGAATCCTCCGGTTTAACGAATTTCACCAGTTCTACTTTGTTGAATTGATGAAGGCGGAGAAAGCCACGTGTGTCCTTGCCATAGGAACCTGCTTCACGTCGAAAACAGGCGGAATAGGCTGTATAATATTTGGGCAATTCGCTTTCGGATAATATCTCATCCCGGTGGATATTTGTCACGGGTACTTCCGCTGTAGGAATGAGGTATAGTTCATCCTCATTTATGAGGTACATGTCTTCTGCGAATTTCGGTAGCTGTCCCGTGGTTTGCATGGACTCATACCGTGCAGCAAACGGTGGAAATATCTCTGTATAGCCGTGCGTATCAATGTGGACGTCCAGCATGTAGTTGATGAGGGCACGTTCAAGTTTAGCACCCACACCTGTATACAATGGAAATCCAGACCCGGATATTTTTGCCCCTCTAGAAAAGTCGAACAACCCAAGTTTCTCGCCCAGATTCAAATGGTTATCCGGTACAAATTCGAACCCTGGTTTTTCACCCCAATCACGGATGTGAGCATTATCCTGCTCATCCTTCCCAATGGGTACAGTTTTGTGGGGTATGTTTGGCGTGGAAAGGAGGAGATCATCCAGATCTTTTTGAACGGAACCTAGTTCTTCCTCAAGCTGCTTTATCTTTTTCGCAACGGCTTGCATGGCGTTAATGGCATCCCTGGCATCTTCGCCTTTCCGTTTTGCAACGCCAATAGCCTCTGATGCCCTGTTCCGTTCAGTACGAAGATCATTCAATTCTGTCAAACAGGTCCTGGATTTTCCATCCAGTTCCAAAATCTTCTGGATGCTGTTTTGTCCATCCTTTGCGTCAATACCCTGTTGAAATCTTTCCGGATTCTGTCGTATGTCTTTTATGGATAACACAATTTTTCCTGATTATTTGAGAGGAGAAAATAGGGCGGGTAGAAAGAAGGATGAAGGAAGAAGTTTGAAGGAATAAGTGTGAAGGTGTTAAAGTGTTAATGTGTTAGAGTGTTAGAGTGTTAAGGTGTTCAGGCGTTGTCGAGTTATAGATATTGGAAGACAGTGTACAAAGGATATTCAAACTTTATCATTCATAATTCAAAATTTATAATTTCAAATCATCGTCCCTGTCCAGAGAACATGACCCAAGCAGTGCTGAACATGATTTTCATATCCAGGCTGAAGCTGATATTCTCTATATAATAAAAATCATATTTCAGTTTCTGGCGGACATCTTCAATATCCTGGTCATAAGGATGCTTGATCTGTGCCCAACCGGAAATCCCTGGTTTTACGTTGAGTCGTCGGTGATAAAAGGGGAATTCATTCATGAGTTTATCCACAAAGAAAGGTCTCTCTGGACGTGGTCCAATGAGGCTCATATCCCCTCGTATTACATTCACCAATTGTGGAATCTCATCCAATCGAAAACGACGAAGCCATTTCCCTACTGTTGTAATTCTGTCATCGTCTTCTCCTGCCCAGACTGGGCCTGTATGCTGTTCTGCATCTTGACGCATGGATCTGAATTTGCAGATATTGAATGGTTTTCCGTGAAATCCGGAACGCTCCTGGCGATAAATAATAGGTCCCCTGGAGTCAATACGGATGATAAGTGCAAGAACAGCCCAAAGAGGTATGGCAATGATGAAAAGTGGAATACTGATGGCAAGATCGATGATCCGTTTAATATAATTCACATAAATGGTATGAAGATTCAGGTCCAGTTCCATGAGTGGAAGTCCGGCAATCTGCTGGGTGCGAGCCAGGCCACTTATGACCTCATACAAATCAGGTAAAACCTTTATAGTAACAGGAGAACCATTGATTTTCGTCACCGTATTCATAATGCGAGTATGTTCAGGATGCAAAAGCGCCAGAACCACATCTGACACATTGTTCTCCGCAATGATTTCGTGGATACTATCCTCATTTCCCAAAACCGGGAAGCGCGTTGTATTCTCTATGTCCGGTTCATCATCTGCATGGATAAACCCAACCACATCGTATCCCTGCTGGTGGTGGGAATCCAGGATGGATGCGGCACGTTGACCACGATCGTTGTGACCAATAATGAGAGTGCGTTCCCTGCCGATTCCCTGCCGCAACAGGTATTTCTGATACCCGCGGATCATCAATCGTGCCAGAGACGCAATCCCTGCAAAGATAAGCCAGTACTTGATCAATCCCCTGGGGGAAACTGGCAGCATGATGAGCCGAATGCCTTCAACAAAAACAAGAATAACGATGGTGATAAACGTGATCTGTAAAAAGGTTTTCAACTCATGAATTCTACTGACAGTGAATTCTCCCTTGTACAGCCCTGCAATGGCAAACATGATAATCCAGATAAGTTGAATCAAAAGAAAAATCAGGATGGGTCCTATCCCATTCTGGATACGAGGATAGATGATTTCATGGAAGGCAATCCATCCTGCTCCAGCATCCAGAGCCAGAATGAACCAGCTGAAAAACCAGACGGGGAACTTGATCCTAAATAAATGCAGGGTACGTGACATAACGGGCGAGCTTACGTGGATTTATCTAAGCGAATCAGTGTGCCGGGTCACGAAAAGGCTGGATCGTTGAACAGTTGTGCATTGTATCACTCCGAGTGAAAGTTATTGACAGACTGTTAACGATTTATTCGATAGGACTCCTTGATTGGTGTATGGATATTAGAAATTGAACACGTAAAATCAAACCATTGTTTTATCATAAGATTTTAAAAAAGAGCAGGTAATCATGAAAATTTGTGTTGTTGGGACAGGTCGATGGGGGAAAAATCATGTTAAAACACTCCATTCCTTAGGGGTGCTAGGCGGTGTTGTTGACAATCAACCAGACGTTTTATCCGCACTAGTTGAATCCTATCCAGGTATAAATACATACGCGACCATTCAAGAGTCGTTAAACGGAGATTTTGATGGGTACACAGTAGCAACTCCTGCAGAAACACATTATGACATTGCATCCTATCTTTTGGACAAAAATAAACCAGTTCTTGTAGAAAAACCACTGTCTCTTAACTCTACTGATGCAAAAAGACTGCATGAGTTGGCCCAAAAAAACCAAATACCTTTAATGGTGGGACACTTGATGCTTTTTCATCCTGCTATACAACAGATTAAAACGCTCATTGAGAATGGAAAAATTGGGAAACTTGAATACTTGTATAGCAACCGATTAAATCTTGGGACAGTACGAAAAGAGGAAAATATATTGTGGAGTTTCGCTCCACATGATGTATCCATTTTTCAATACTTCATTGAGAAAAAGCCCGTTGAAGTCATATCCAGAGGAGGGGCCTTTCTCCAACCTTCAATTGACGATACAACCATGACCATTCTTACGTACCCGGAAAATATTGTGGGTCATATATTTGTAAGCTGGTTGCATCCGTTTAAAGAACATCGGATTGTGATCGTAGGGTCAAAAGGTATGATTACATTTGAAGACAGTTTGGAAAGCAAACCTCTCCTATATTATGAAAAAGGTATTGATTGGGTACAAGGTGAACCGATAAAAAGGGATGGACCCACAGAATTCATTGAGTATGAAAAAGAAATGCCACTCACCAATGAGTTGAAATATTTCTTGCACCAAATTAAAGAAAACAATGTTCAAATTGCAGATGGATTAAACGGTGTAGAAGTTTTGGAAATTTTGGAGGAAGCATCCATGGGATTAATGAGTAAAACGAAGAATAGTGACAACAATAATCTCCCATATTTTGTTCATCCGACAAGTATTGTAGATGATCCTTCTTCTATTGGCGAAGGAACAAAAATCTGGCACTATTCACATGTCCAGTCGGGTTCGACTATTGGAAAGAATTGTTCTCTCGGCCAAAATGTAAATATAGGGAATAACGTTATCATCGGAGACTCGGTTAAAATTCAAAATAATGTGACAGTCTACGAAGGTGTAATTCTCGAAGATTTTGTATTTTGTGGTCCATCCATGGTATTCACCAACATTCAACGACCACGATCTGAATTTCCACAACGGGGGTCGGATTATTACCAAAAAACTCTCGTGAAAAAAAGCGTTTCAATCGGCGCAAATGCTACCATTGTATGTGGTACCACCATTGGTGAGTATGCGTTTATTGGAGCGGGAACAGTGGTAACTAAAGATGTCCCTGCACACGGCATGATGATCGGAAACCCTGGAAGAGTAATTGGCTGGGTAGATAAAAAAGGAAATAAGATCGAATTTGATGAAAATGGTAACAGTTTATGCGGTTCGTATCGACTTAGCGAGGATAAAAATAGTATAATTAGTTTAAAATAATACTATCGGTATTCCAGCTCTTCAATTTCTTCATGTAATTGTTGGTTAATGTATTCTGATTCGCTCGATGTAAAATCACTCTCCCATCTTCCTATACTTTCTGAACTTAGTATATTGGATTGAATATGGCACGAAAATTCAACTTCAGTGAATTCTGATATATCTCTTAAAACGCGTGGTGTATCCAAGATGAGATCTTCGAGTTTAAATTGGTGAATATATTCATTTGATACGTTATACTTTTGTTCCTGGATACGTTTGTGCAAGGATTTATAGAATACAATAACACTATCCAATGTATTTGGACACCATTTTTGTTTCATCATGCTAGCAATAGTATCTCTAGGATCCCTTACAACCAGTAACATTTTCACAGCTTGGAAAAGTGATGTTATATCTTTAGCGAATAATATGTTCCACGTGTTATCTTCGATAAAAATAGTTGCATTATTTTTTTCCAACAGTTCTTCATATAAGCCACATAAAAATTCATTGAAAATCGAAATCAGTGCTGAACGCTCTCCATAAGCTGTTGTCCTCATTACAGTTGTCTTTGATCCAATTGGCATCCCAGGCCAAGTACCTTCATATTCAATTTGACTTAATTGACGAATAACTGTTTGCACATGGTGTTGATAGTTTGGAAACCATTTATCTAATTCCCAATCATCATAACCGCTGTCAGGTTTATTCAGTTTTAGACCACGAGTTGCCATTCTGGTTAAGAGATTCTCAAAACGGTCAATGGCAATTGTCGCTTGATAAGGTGACCAAACGTTCATCAGTAAATTATATGTAGAAATAATCCCATCTGGATCGACGGTAAATCGATATTCAAAAGGAAGGGAATAAGCATCCGGATGTTGGGATAAAAGGTCCTTTGTGATATTGGTACCGGATCGTCCTGATCCTGTGATAAAGATGTATTTGTTTACATGATCCATCTAATTACTTCAAATGCTTCTGCATAATGTTCCCCGATTTGTAATCCGCGGAAACTTGCTTGTCCCTTAATCAACGTTTCACCGGAGTAAAATCGAAATTCCTGTGATTTATATTTTTCAAGAGATTTTATTTTTAATTGAACATGCTTTTCATCTATAACGGATAGTGCAGCTGAATGGAACGAAAAATTATTCCACATAAATTCATATCCAAGAATGGAACACTTTTTAAATGCTCGCAGACCTTCCTCATGAATGGTTTTATGATCTTGATGAATATCAAATGATGATGGCATAATGACAAGATCTGGTTTCAATTTTCGATTGTATTGAACCATTTTTTCTAAGATTTCTTGACGATCTTTCGGAAAGTGTCGCACTTTAAAGTGTTCAATAAACAAATTCTGTGGAAGAATACCCAATACTTTGGTAGCTGCTTTAACTTCTGTTTCCAGTATATTTTCTGGAAATCCTTCAGGTACAGATTCTTCACAAATTGAGAAAGCGACATAATAGACCGTTTTCCCTTCTTCGATCAATTTTGCAATTGTTCCACCACAACCAAGCTCACCGTCATCTGTATGAGGGGCAAGTATCAATATGTTGTTTTTGTTGATCATTGATTCTAAATCCTTATATTTTCCATTCAGTGTTATTTCGACCAACCCTTTCTATAGGATCCACCTAAATAATAAACGATGGATAATAGCGAAGCCAAATTAAGTAGTAAAAAACTCGAAAAAACTGATAATCTGATTAAAACCTTGTTAAAAATCAATCCAAGGATTCCGAGTAAAAAACCAAAACATTGGAGTAATAAAAAAGCCTTCATGAACCAATGTGATGACAGCATGAATGTCGTCGACAGTAAGCACAATAACAAGTAAGGTCCAAGTAGGCGCAGATACTTATGAGATACCAACATCCACCAGGTATCGTTAAATGAAGGCTTTATCCAGTCCGGATACCTGAATAACAATTGATAATTCCCTGCAAGTGTTCTGACTTTTCTTCGAAGCTCGAATCCTGGAGTTGGAATTAAAGAATCAAATGCCATTGCATTGGAATCGAATACTACCCGTTTATTTTTCAATAATATTGACATTGGTATAAAAACATCATCCAAAATTGTATCAGAGGGAATTATCTCAGGACAGAATTCTTTTTTTATTGCGTAAATAGCGCCAGTGCAACCAATGACAGATCGGAATTGAGACTCTGATTTTCTTAGCCATTTTTCCATTGACCAATAGCTAGAACTGATAGATTGTTGCGTAGAAGAATCTATCATTACTAGCTCTCCACTTACAGCACCAATTTTTTGATTTGATAAGTTGCGTATTAGAGATTTAACAGCCCCTTTGTTAAATGTTTGACGGGCATCAGCAAATACTAAATAGTCATGTTTCGCATGTTGGATTGCTTCGCCAATACAAGCTGATTTTCCCACAGGAGTTTGCTTCCTGATGATTGAAATCGTACTTGTTTTGATTTCTGTTAATATAGTTGCTGTATTGTCTGTTGGTGCATCAAGTACAATAATGATTTCCAGATTGTCATTAGGATATTGGGACAATAAATTTTCTACCCGGCGTTTAGCATTAGCTTCTTCATTTTTCATTGCCAGTAGGATTGAGATATTTGGCCATTCCTGAATGTCAGGGTTGGAATAGTTATTCGGATATTTCCTGCTCAAATAATGGATAAGAAAATGGTACCCTCCATAAATGTATATAATTAATACTAAACTGATAAAAAACAAAAAGCTCGTTAACATCACTACTACTTCTTAGTGGGTTCTTAGGAGATTTTCATACAAATGAAATAGTTTAGTAGCCTGGGAATCCCATGAAAATCGCTTTTCAGCCAAAACCTTTCCTCGACTGGCCTTTTCTTTAACATCCTTCATGTTTAAGATGCATTGTGTCAACGTATCAGATAATGACTCTGCAGATTCACCCCTAAATGTGTACCCCACATGATTTCCTATCACAATAGATTCCCATAATGGTATATCCGTTGTAATGACCAGTAATTCATTCTGCATATACTCAAATAATTTATTTGGCAATGCTTCAAAATAGTTCGCCTTATAATGTGAGGGGATGATGCCGATATGGGAGTTGGACATAAGTTGCATGGCTTCGTCATAGGGAATCAATCCCTTGTAATGTATACCCTCCTGTTCAAAAAGAATTCTCATATCATTGTTAAACTCGGCTGAACCGCTCAGCTCACCTCCTACAATCAGCCGGACATTTGTGTCAGAAACATTCCTTTTCATTTTTTGAAACGCGTGGCATAATAATCTTATCCCACGATCTTCTCTTAAATTTCCGATATAAACTAGCTGCACACCATCATTCCACTTTTCTATTCGTCTGTTGGTAGTGAAAGGAAAATTGTAAATGATCGTCGTCCTTTTGTCCACAAAGCGTTTTGCAATGGGTTTTGTTACAACAATGATATGATCCAACGCATGTTGCGCAAATTTCTCAATATATCCAATCCATTTTCCTAGCAACCATGAAATTGAATTAGGCAACCAGTCTACGGATGCAATCTGTTTGGGGTAATCTTCATGCACATCATAGATAACTGTTCGACCTAAGACTAGCTTTGTTAATATTCCAATAGGTATCAGTTCAGGATCGTGGAAATGGAAAATGGTCGCTTTGCTCTTAATTATTCTTTTTAAAAGAATTGGGTGTATTTTTAAACGATCGCTCTTTTTCTTCCATTTTGGCAAACCAATTACATCAACATTTTGAATTCTTTTTTTTGTGAATTCTGCCGGAGCATGAAGCTCTACTTTGTATTTCTTCCCCAAGGATATCGCCATCTTGTGAAATATCCTGGTATCATCCCATCGATGCACTGATGAAAAAATAAATACCTTTTCCTTGTTCATCTATTTAGACTCGTAACATGTTTTATCTTGCTGATTATTCCCATAAATAGAAGCAGTATTAGTACACCTTTCGTTAATAGAAGTGTTGTGAAATTTATCGAGATAAAGGAAAAAGTAAACAGTCCAATGGTAGAACAAGTAACAATGATGTATTCTATACTTTTTTTGTAAGAAGATAGAATTAATGTATAACGATAGAATAGGTGGACAAATATACCGATTAGGAATGTCGACATGATAACGCCAGGCAACCCAAAATCCGCCCAAAACCCCCCTATATAAATGGCATTTGCATATCCTGTCGTAGTAGGATCACCCCACCATATCCGAGAAACAAAGTTCGAAACATCAAATGTACCTCCGTGATGCATCCAGGAGAAAACGTTTGTACCCTGTCCGAGTAGAAACGGATGTATATCAGGAAACACAATGAAATGCTGGTAAAGAGCTTCAACCGGGATGTAAAACAACCTCAGCAGCATGCTGGTAAATAAATTCATTGGATCCCTGTTTTCAGGTAGGTTTGTAAGGTTGATCACTATCACCGGAAACAGAAATATTATAATAATGGCACCGAGTATAAATCTGGTAGATATCTGTTTTTTCAGTAAAAAGTAGAATGCAATAATCGATAGCATCAAGGAAGCTGTTGGTGCTTTAGCGACGGTAAGAGAATTGTTGAAAACACCTGCAATTAAAAATACAACGAATAGGTAAAAATACTTTCTTGTATGATACACCTTCCAGAGAAATAGACTGCCGATTATTCCTATAGGAAATAGAATAGATTTAAGCCAGGCAAACATATATTTTTCTAAAAAACTCACTTCCAGAATTTTCATGGCTTCTTCGCGCAAGGAAAACAAATACAAATATGCCTTAGGGTTTGACAGCATGACAAACAAAGGAATGACATCAACCCTAACGATGTATAACAATAGAATTCCGCAAGAAATGATTAAGAGCGAAAGAAGCAGTTCATAAACATAACTATCTATCCGCGTCCCCTCTATTGGGAGGGATATCATTTCCTCTATTCTCTCAGTTTCTACAGGTTTAATGTGATTCGCAATCAATAATCCAAGAGGAAAGAATACATAAAACTGAAAAACAGAGATTAAATAGGGTGTTGTGTACGTTGGGTTCTCTACAATAGGTACGAACAAACTCGGTATAGCAATGAATACTGTATAACTGATATACAGGATGGATGGGATGGACAGAATCCGTAACCCATAAAGACCGTGGAAAACAGAATATTTACTCGTGATTAAATGGTACCACAAAACAAGGAAGATGAGTATGACTGATTGCATGACCAGTTCATCCTGTAAAATCGGAAGCACTACAACCAGAACCAATGGGAGTATAAAAATAATAGCTTTGTCAAAATACCTAAACATTATTTTCCAAATGATGATCTGAGAATATGAATCCATTGGAAATTCAGTTTTGAGAAAATAACGAAACTCATTATAAAACATATGAGAGTTACAAACATTTTTACCAGCAGGGCAATTACGAATGGTAGATCACTGACCTGAGTTGAAAACATAAAAAATAGGAAATAGCAACTGGCTATCCAGGCAAAAACTATCAAATTCTTTTGCGTTAGAATGTTGATTGAATAGCGTTTGTGTAATATGCCTAATGATGTTATTGTTAAGAGTCCTATTGCGAGCGAAAGAATTAGAATGATCTGGAAACCAGTAATCGCTCCCTCCCCAATTATCCACACGGAAAGTGTAAAGAATAATAGTCCTATCGCTGTGATTATATTGACATAGGGATAATTCTCTATACCGTCTAAAACGCTTCTCACAATAATAAACCCAATTAGAAATCCTAGCGATACACTTAACACTTGAACCTCAGGAAGGACATTTAAATACCGACTGCTGAATAATATTTCAATCAATTCTTTTGTAAACATCATTATAAACAAGCCAATCAAGTGCGGGCCGGTAAGAAGAAAGTCCACTGTCGTTTGAATTTTCTCTTTCAAAAGGTTCTTCTCAATTTTCATTTTCATCTGTGCAAAAAATGGTAAAAACAATGTACCCAATGGAAGCGATATGATTTGGACCATTCCAATGATCGATATAGATATTCCTATATCCCCTGCTGATTCAAGGGATAGCCAATGTGTTGCAATAAACACAGGTAAAGCCAGTAATCCAGAATAAAAAAAACCACTCGGCAATCTGCTTAACCCATATTTGAAGAATATTGGAAATGGAATATCTTCAACGTGGGTTTCTTCATTTTCTACTCGAGAATTTTTAATAGCAACGATAAAATAATACGTACTTACAAGTAGAATAAGTATTGTTAGCAGCACGTAATACGTTGGTACCGGTTGGTTGAAAAATAAAAATACTGTTGCTATCAGGGCACTTCCATTAAGGGATATGACTGCCAAATTCATATTGAAAATGTTCATTACTCCTCTAAAATATCCATGCACGATTGAATGATATGAAACGCCGAATATGTAAAAGACAAGAATGTAACTATGCAAGCTGAATTCCGAAGTACCAAAAATCATGTATGATATCTTATTTGAAAACAATGCATTAATTGCAAACAGTGCAACATGACTGATTATAATAAGATATAGTGATTTTTTTAGGAAAGTAGTATCCTTTTTACTAGCGAATTTTGACAAACTCATGCCAAGTTTAAATGAAAAGATTGGAAACCCAATTGCAACAGCTCTCCTGATAATTATAAACAACCCGAATTCTTCCTTTGATAGTGTGGTGGCTGCAATTCGCATGACGGCTATCAGAAGTAGTGCAGATATTATCTGACTAACAAACGTATAAGAAATTTTTGTAAGAAAGCTATGTTTCAAAACTTAGTTTGTAAATAGTTCTTTCCATCTATGATTTAAATAGTAGAAATAAACACTGATGATCAATGTGATAATAAAAATAATTATGCATATCTTTGCTCTTGAAGGTTTGAATTTCTTTTCCGGAGTAGATGCATTGTCAAGTACCTGTAAAGTTGGAGTATCCTTCGCTTCCTTAATTTTTGCTTCTTCATATTGTTGAGTCAGGAAAATGAATATTTGGTTTTGAACCTCTACCATGCGTGACAATCGTAGATACTCAAGACCAAGATCCGGTACTTGTCCAAATTTTGGAAGGAGAAAATCCTTATCTACACCAGTATTGAGATTGGTGAGTTGTGAATTCAGAAGTTCTATTTCTTGTATAAGATTGACTATGTCTGGGTGCTCATCTGGCAGGGATTCCTTTAATATCTCAAGTTTTACTTCATTTGCCATGATTTGAGACTTTATTGAAGCGGCAATACTAATGGCAGCACCGGTTTGTTCCTCCAGTGCAACAGCATTGTAGTCTTTCTGAAATTCATTGAGTGCATCTTCTGCTGCTTTAAGCTCTGTTTTATTTAGATTGTATCTTTCCTCAATAAACTTCCTGTGGTTCACAGCACGTTCACTGTTCAGCATTTTGTTGACTTCATCCAGCTTATTGACATAGTACGTCGTTACATCCTTTGAAAGCGTTTTGCAAAACTCTTCTTCAACATTTGGATGAAACCAGGATGTGGTGGCCATGAATGCGATTTTAATAGTGCCTTCTTCTTCAATTTCGATTGACGTGTTTTCACTCAAAGCTTCAAGAGCTTCTTCCATAAACCTTGAGTTATAAAACTCCATCAACCCAAACTCATTTATAATAGCTTCTTTAATTAACCTCGATTCAAGAATTGCTACAAACGTCATGGATTGAGAATCAGATCCTCCTCCAAGAATATTCCCAAATGGTAGTGAAGATAGTGCTGCGGATAGATTGAGACCTGACTCCGAGGATGGCGGCATGATGACTGCTACCGAACGATAGGTTAATGGGAGGGAGAATGCCAGTATCACCGCAGCAACGGAAGCAACTACTAAATTCCTAAATATCTTCCACTTATAACTCCATAGGATATTAAATATCTCTCTCAAAGTAATATCCTCAGTTCTTGCAGTTTCTTTTCTGTCCTCTACTTCTCCTCCCCCAAGTACCCCATACTTCTTCAAATCTGCAATGCGATTACGGAGTGTTTTTTCCGACAACCCCTGTTTTTCAGCAACCTTTTTACGTGCTTCCGGGTCATCCACAATTTTTGGGTGCTTTTGGACCAGTTCCAGTATTTTTTCTTCGTGTGGTGTAAGTTTCATATTATTTCGTTGCCGCTATATAAGTGAGGTAAAGAGAGGCAAATGCGGTGATGGTCTGCATGATACTGGCACCGCCAAATACCTTGCTGGTGAAGGATTCAGGGACATGCACTGTGGATCCAGGCAGGATGTTATTATTGTTAGATTTTTTTCCATTTAGTAATATCTCAGCACTTTTTTCAGATCCCTGTTTCACGCTTCCTCCAGCAAGGCTGATATAATCATCCATGGTATAGTCTGGATCATATTTATAAGAGCCCGGGTAATGCACGTATCCCGTCACCCACACGACCTCTTCTGTGGCATGGACCTGATGGATCATTAAAGAAGATATTCCGTCCATAAACGGAACGTGAATCCTGTCCCCCATTTCAATCATGGGATTATTCATCAATTCACCGTCGAGAAAATATTCTTCTATTGAAACGATTCTGGCGGTTTTGTCCGCTTTTATGATGTTGATTCGATTCACATCCGCATAAGGGTGCACACCATTGGCTGACTTCAATACAGTCCACAAACGCTGGGTGGCTGTTACTTCTGTGTGACCGGGACTGTAAACCGCACCTGTTACAGGGATGAGAAATGAGCGAACATCCATAAGTGACACATGAACCTTGCTGTTTTTATACTGGTTCTGGATCAATGATGTGACTCCGGCAATTGCCGATTCCAGTGTCTGTCCAGACACATAAATTTTCCCCGCAGAAGGAATAAGCAAATCACCTGTGGGAGTCACGGTTAATGTAAACACCATATGCGTGGATGAAATGATATCAATTCCCATCACATCCCCGGGACCCAGTAAATAGGTTGTAGGATCAATCTCCTTCTCCAAAGAAACAGAAGAAGACATGAGAGATTGCTCGATGGTTTGATCCTCAAGCGGTTCATCCACTTTTCTTGTGTCAACCCCACCATACTGGGTCGGTATCACCTGAGAAAATATGATCCCAACTGCAAGAACCAATGTAAGAATGATGTTATTCCGTTTCATACTGAGCCTTATAATAATCGCGGTACTCACCGGTTTTGATCACATTGCACCAGGATTCATTCTCCAGATACCAGTTGATGGTATCCTTTATCCCTGTCTGAAATGTGTGTTTCGGGTACCACCCCAGTTCATTCTTGATTTTCGTGGCATCAATAGCATAACGGAAATCATGCCCGGGGCGATCTTTCACAAAGGTAATAAGTTCGCGGTACGTGCCCCCATTTCGAGGTCTAATCTCATCCAGGATATTGCAGATGGTTTCGACAATTTCCAAATTTTTGATCTCATTATTCCCACCAATATTGTATGTCTCACCGATGGTTCCCATTTTGATCACATGGAGGATGGCTTCACAATGATCTTCCACATAGAGCCAGTCCCTCACATTCTGCCCATCGCCATACACCGGAAGTGGTTTCCCTTCCAGTGAATTCAAAATCATCAAAGGAATTAATTTCTCAGGAAACTGATACGGACCATAATTATTAGAGCAATTCGTCAGGAGTACCGGTAACCCAAATGTCCGGTGCCAGGCTCTGACCAAATGGTCCGAGGATGCTTTGGATGCGGAATAGGGCGAGCTCGGGTCGTAGGATGTGGTTTCGGTAAAATACCCATGGTCTCCCAGAGATCCGTACACTTCATCCGTGGACACATGGTGAAACCGGAAATCATGTTTCCCTTTTCCATCCAGCGTGGAAAAATAATCCAGAGATTCCTTTAACAGAATATACGTCCCGGTAATATTGGTCTGAATAAACTCACCGGGACCGCTGATGGACCGATCCACATGGCTTTCTGCTGCAAAATTCACCACTATATCAGGGGAAAATTCCGTAAATATTTTTCTCACCACATTCTCATCACAGATATCGCCCTGTACAAAATGGTATCGATCAGATGTTTCAATAGATGACAGGTTTGCCGGGTTACCGGCATAGGTCAATTTGTCCAGATTAATGATGCGTGAATCAGGCATGGATTTATGAATATACTGGACGAAATTTGACCCAATAAATCCGCTGCCACCTGTAACAAAAAATGTCTTCATTTATGTAAACAACCGTTCCTGTTTTACGTTTTTAATTCCGGGATGCTTCGAATCCTTGTCCGAAATGAGTGGATCATCCAGAGGCCATGGAATGTCCAGATCAGGATCATCCCAGCGTAAACCATATTCATCCTCTGGATGGTAAACATCCGTGCATTTATATTGAAAAATGGCTGATTCACTCAACACACAGTACCCATGGGCAAATCCTTCAGGCACGTATACAGATCGATGATTTTCATCAGACATCTCAACTCCGACCCATTGACCAAAGGTTGATGATGACTGACGTAAATCCACTGCCACATCCCATACTTTCCCCAGTGGGACCGTCACCAGCTTTCCCTGAGGAAAATTCAGCTGGTAATGCAACCCGCGCAGAACCCCAAAAGATGATTTTGCCTGGTTCTCCTGGACAAAGGAAACAGGAAGATCATTTTCCAGGAAAACAGATTCTTTATATGACTCGTAGAAATACCCACGATCATCACCGTGTACCGCCGGCTCGATAATCTTCACATCCGGAATTTCTGTGGAATAAATCTTCATTCTACTTTCTTTTTGCGACCGACATTATCGTATGCAAATCCCTGGCGTTCCAATTCTGTCATACTGAGGATATTCCGTGTATCCAGAATAGTTTTTTCTTTCACCAGTGTGGATAACTCCCGCAGATCAAGTCCCCTGAACTCGTTCCATTCCGTCATGATGGCGACACCATGGGCATCCCTTACAGCCTCCTGCCAGGTATTGCAGAATTCCACCTGTGGAAACTGTTCTTTCATATTCTCATTTGAAATGGGATCATAGGCTTTTACTGTTGCACCAGACTGTAACGCTCTCTGGATCAATTCAATGGCGGATGAATCACGAATATCATCTGTATTTGGTTTGAAACTCAATCCCAACACCGACACGGTTTTACCGGTCAACTCACCACCCATTAATGTTTTCAGCTTATCCACCATCCTGTTCTTTTGGAATTGATTTGCATCCACGGCTGCCTGGATGGTCCTCAAATCCTCGCCCAATCCATGAGCCAAATGTACCAATGCTTTTGTGTCCTTTGGAAAACATGATCCACCAAAGCCCGGGCCCGGATGTAGAAACTTGGATGAAATACGACCATCCGTGCCCATGGCTCTTGCCACGGTATGGACATCCGCTCCCACCGCTTCACAGATATTGGCCACCTCATTGATGTAACTGATTTTCAATGCCAGAAATGCATTGCTGGCATATTTAATCATTTCAGCTGTGGGTACATTTGTGTGTACCATAGGGGTTTCATTGATATACAGCGGTCGATACACATCCCTTAGGATGTCAAAAGCCTTCTCTGATGTGGCTCCAATAACCACACGATCCGGTCTTAGAAAATCATTAACGGCAGCACCTTCCCGTAAAAATTCCGGATTGGAAACATAATCAAATTCCATATCCGAAATGGATGATATAATGCGTATGATTTCTTCACCTGTCCCGACGGGAACAGTACTCTTTGTACAAATTACCTTATACCTGTCCAGGTTATCAGCAATGGTGTCTGCCACAGCATACACGGCTGATAGATCGGCAGACCCATCTTCTGATTCCGGTGTACCAACAGCAATAAAAACAACATCTGCAGATTGAATAGCAGATGGAACATCGTCAGAAAAGGACAACCGACCGGCCTGTACATTTCTGTCCACCACTTCCTTAAGCCCGGGCTCATAAATGGGAATGATACCGTTTTCCAGATCCTTGATCTTATCTTTGGCAATATCGGCACAGATCACATGGTGGCCAAAGTCAGAAATACCGGCACCGCTAACCAACCCGACATATCCGGTGCCAATAAAGGTAATTCTTTTCATAAATCTCTCATATTAAGGTTCAAAAACTACGGGTATTCACTCATGGTGAATAAGGTTAATTACATGAGCCCTTTCAGACGCCGCAGGGACCATTCAGTTCCAAGCAGAATCAGGATTATAAGTAAAGACCACCACGATTCTGTGGGAATAAACCGAATGGTTGACTTTTGAATGCTCATCTTAGATTGGAGTGCTTCAGTCATATTATTCCGTTTTTCCCATGTATAAAATTCTCCGCCAGACTCTTCGGATATGGATTTAAGAACTCTGCCATTTACAAACACATTGTTCAATTCAACCTGGCTCTCATTGACGTGGTAGCTTCCTGCCTGTCTTGATACAACATTCTGCGATGTCATCTGGATTTCAAACTCGTACTTCCCTGGAGTAGACGCCCAGTAAGCACCCTCCCATCTTTCTTTTAGCGAGTTGTATTGGAAGTCATAGGTATTCACCTGCACGCTGTCCTTCCACAGCGTAAGAGATACATCTGAAAATGGTGATGAATCCCCACCAATCCTGTTTCCCGTGATTTTAATCTCCTCACCCTGCTGATAGGATTCCTTGTTCAGTCGGAAAAAGAGATCCTGATCCCCGCCCGTCTTCATAAGCCAGGCAATCATACCGTTGAATAGACTTTCTGAAAGATGTTCATCGCCACTATACAACATTTTGTAAAACATGTGAGATATGGTTGACGTGGACCAGACAGCAGATCGCAGGTTTTCCTTTTCATTCAACATGAGGACAGGGATACCGGAAACTGGAAAATCCAGAAGAGACCAGGACTCATCTGATGTGGAAATAATATTATATTGAGCTGTAAATGGTGGGAAAACCACCTGTTCTCCATCAGCAGTTATTGCAGGGATATACACTGGCAGTTTATTCACATGGTCCGTCATGCGAACTTCCCATGGTTCAGTTGCATCAAGGGAATCGGAAATAGGCTGAAGCCTTGATTGAACCAGCGGAAGGATGGATTCAACCTGATTCTTTTGGAGATTTGGGCCGTTTATCCACAAAACAGCTGATGATTGCGATGCTATTTTTCTGGCCAAGATGCGCTGGGTCCTGGGTTGAAGTGGTTTTAATGGGTAATTCTCAAAAACCATTAAATCATAGGATGTTGGCCAGAAATTCTTCATGTCGGATTCATACCCAGGGGAATCCTGAATAATATGTGTCAATTCGACTCTTGGTTGTTTTCGAAGCCATCGTTTTAACAGGGATGTGTTCACTGATGGACCACCCGTGATTATGGCAATATGGTATTCGTCCTTCAGGACGGACACATCAAATACCTGTCTGTTATTCTTGATGTTGATTTCTTCTGACAGGGATGAAACTGACACACGATAGGAGTTCACACCCAGTTCATCCGGTGAAAAATGGAAACTGACTCTGGTTTGACTTCCATTCCCATGTAGACGAATGAATTTTGATCCCAATAATTCTTTTCCACTTTCGAGGCTTACATTTAATCGCTCGTCTATGGGTCCAAAACCTGCCACGGTCACGGTGGCAACAATATCATCCCCTTTGATGGTTATGGTTGGGGCATCTATGGATTGAATCGCCACATCTACCATAGGGGTTGTATCTCCCACCGCAAGTGTCATGATGGGTATCCCTACATCGCTGGATTCAGAAACAGGATCCAGTCCCTGCGTTGCCTGACCGTCCGTTACCAGAACGGCGCCACCCACACCATAAGGTTTTTTCTCACGAAGAAACTTGAGAACTTTACCTAAATCCGTGGCCATCCCGGTTCCGGTTATCTCGGCATAGGTTGCTTCATCCTCCACGTCACCACTAAACGGATAAATATGGTAGAGGATATTGAGCTGATCGAACCGTTGTAAAAGATTTTGCAGGCCATTGTTGATGGTTGTGTTGGAAATATTCGTGTGGTAATTCATGCTCAGGGAATTGTCCACAAACACGTACCAGGGTAATTCCCGTTCCACTGCTCTGTTATTGGTCAACCTTGGCTGCATTAATCCAACTATCAGGCTGACAAAAATAAGCGATCGTAAAAAATAGATCCATCGAATAGGCTTGTCATTCCAGATAAAACGGATGACCCAGTACAATGAAAGAACCCCTATGATAAACAGTACCCAGAATCCTAAATCCGGATTCCGTAAAAAATCCAGCGCGATCTTCAAGAAATTTTCATATTGGGTTGAATGTCAAAATCCATGGTGGATGTCTCCCCGGACTTCAGTTTCAGCTCTCCCAGGTATGCAACCATGGCAGCATTATCCGTACAATACACAAGATCAGGGAAAACCACGCGATGCCCTTCCAGGGAATCCTTGATGGATTGTCGCAATCCCTTATTCGCCGCCACCCCTCCAGCTACTACTGCTGTTTTCGCGTTGGCTGTTTTCACCGCATTCACGAGTTTGTATGTTAGGATATCGACTATGGCCTGCTGATAGCTTGAAGCAATATCCTTCAGGGAATGGGTTTTTTCTGTCACCTGTTTATCCATGAAATACAGTAAAGATGTTTTCAATCCACTAAAGCTAAACTCGTAATTATCCGGCTCCATGAATGATCGAGGAAAGGTGATTGCATCCCGCTTCCCACCCTCCGCTGCTTTTTGGATGGCAGGACCTCCAGGATAACCTAGACCAAGAATTCGTGCGCCCTTATCAAACGCTTCTCCGGCTGCATCATCCCTTGTTTGACCCATTAATTCATAATTACCTATATCCATCACATTCCATATTTGTGTATGTCCGCCTGAAACCAGAAGGCACACAAACGGGAAGTCTAACGTGGGGTCTGCAAGAAAGTTCGCAAAGATATGTGCTTCCAGATGATTTACACCAACAATGGGAACTTGATTTCCAAAAGCCAGTCCTTTGGCAAACATGACACCGGTGAGAAGCGTACCCGCCAGTCCGGGACCCTGCGTTACAGCAATGCCATCGATTTCATCAAGGGATACATTTCCCTGAGTCAGTGCTTCATCGACAATTCTGTTTAGCAGTCTCTCGTGCTCCCGTGAAGCCATCTCCGGTACAACACCACCGTATAGACGATGGATATCCTGCGAACTTATGACACTGGATCTAATCTGTCCATTTTCACAGACAGCCGCTGCCGTTTCATCACAGGATGTCTCTATGCCAAGAACGATCAATTGGCTTCCCGTGTAACCACCAACTCCAGGTTTCGCGGTGACAGATCTTGCCAGGTCATCCCGGTTGGAACACGAACCCTTGGTTCATAAAACTGGGTTTGATTGTTCCACTGCTCACGAAAATCTATGGTCACACGGATATCGTCTTCAGTGGCATTTTCTATCATGTTCACTCCGCCAACAAGGGTAAGAGATACGGTTCGAGGGTTCACAAACACACGGAACCCATCAGGCACACGGATCACATCCACTGGGATATCTCCAACAATCCGTTCGCTGATCGCCTGAATATCCATGGCATACTGCACTGAAAGGTTGGACAATTCAATGACGGGATTGTCAACAATCAGATTAATTCGATCCTGCACGGGGTACTGTAGGTTAAGGAGTGTGTCTGGTTCCGTCTCAATATAGGTAATGGTCTGAACGGTTTCCTTCGGACCTGCAATTTCAACCTGATCCGGGTTAAACTGTACTCGTCCTACCTGGATATATCCAGGCGTTGTATTGACACGAATTCGGGATTGAATGGGGACTTTCTTTACCAGGTATTCATCCAGTACGATATGTACCTCCCTGGGATAAATCACCTCAATGTAATTGATATCAAATGCGCTGGGGATCACCACTTTTTGCGGGTATTGAGCAAAATATTCGTTCAGGATAAACTCGTGTTCTTCGGAAATGCGTTCCAGGTCCAGTACAAGCTTGAATTCTTCGTAAAAATCCTTGAGAAGCCATGCCTTGAACAAGGCCCTTCCCGTCCCGGAAAATCGTACTTGAGCAGATGCCGGTGCCTCCTCCTTCAAAGCCTTTTTTGCACTGAGGTTGCGTGCCTCCACCGGGACATCGATAATAAATGTGAAACGATCATCGCTCACCACGAATATCCATAATAGAAACGCCAGTCCTATGGCTCCCAATCGAAGCACAATGGACTGGCGTTCCAGGAAATCAGAAATCCGGGAAAACACTATTTAATCTCCCGTTAGCCGATCTCGTTGCATTATTCTTTGTCGTCTGATTCTTCCTCTGAAGCGGGTTCCTCTTCAGTGGCAGCTCCAGTCAATTCCTCGGGAAGTTCAATCTTCTCTGATGCCGGTTTTTCCTGGGTATCCAGGTATTCCTTCACAGCATCTTTTGGAGATTTTTCACTGTCATCCCCACTGAATTCTTCCACATAGAGAATGACTTTCTTATCATCCGGTTTCACTTCCATGACATTCCCTGAAATAGTGTCTCCAGGATTGAATTGTCTTGCCAGGGATTTCCGTTCACGCTTGGACCGTTTTCCAAATGGAATAATACCTTCCACTTCGTGTTCAAGCTCAACGATAATTCCTTTGTCCAGGACGCGGATGACAGCACCGGATACTTCCTTGCCTGTCTCAAACATTTTGATCAATTCCGGCCATGGATCATCCTCAACCTGTTTCAGACCCAGTGAGATTCGACGGCTGTCACGAGATACCTCCAGGACACGTACTTCTACTTCCTGACCTTTTTCAAGCATTTCCTTTGGATGACGAACCACTTTTGTCCAGGACAGATCAGAAACATGGATCAACCCATCAATGCCTTCTTCCAATTCAATGAAAGCACCAAATTGAGTGAGGTTCATGACTTTACCACTCGCAACAGTACCCACCATGTATTTTTCTTCAATCTTGTCCCATGGATCAGGCTGAAGCTGTTTCACACCAAGACTGATTTTTCTTTCTTCAGAATCAATGGATAACACCAAGGCTTCGACTTCATCTCCCATGGAATACAATTCAGAAGGATTTTTGATGTGACGTGTCCAGGACATTTCGGATACATGAATCAGTCCTTCAACACCGGGTTCAATTTCGATAAACGCACCGTAATTGGTCATGCTTACCACTTTTCCGGAAACCTGTGCATCTATTGGATATTTATCCAGCATGTTTTCCCATGGATGTGGTGTCAGCTGTTTCAGACCAAGAGAAATTCGCTTTTTCTCCTCATCATAATCAATGACTTTTACCGTCAATGTTTCATCCATTTTTACGATTTCTGATGGGTGATTGACACGACCCCAGGAAAGGTCTGTAATATGAAGCAATCCATCCACACCACCGAGATCAATAAAGACACCGAAATCGGTAATATTCTTCACGCGACCTTCCAATACTTCTCCAACCTGGATTTTCCCAAACAGCTCTTCGCGCTGTTCCTTTAGGCTTTCTTCAAGGATGATTTTATGAGACACAACAATATTCTTTCTTGCCTCATTGAATTTCACAATACGGAAATCCATTTCCTTGTCAAGGTAGTCGTTGAAATCCTGGATAGGTCTTACATCAATCTGGCTTCCGGGCAGGAAGGCAGTGACGGTACCAAGATCCACAATCATGCCACCTTTAATGCGGCGTACAATGGTCCCCTGTATGATCTCCTGAGTATCAAAAATATCTCTGAGCTCATTCCAGCGACGCATAAAATCAGCTTTAGTCTTGGATAAGATCGTGTTGCCGCTTCGATCTTCCATATGTTCAAGATATACCTGAATCTGTTCACCAATTTTTGGTGGTTCTTCTTCTGTAAACTCTGAACGATCGATTATACCTTCTGACTTGAAACCAATGTCAATTAATACTTCATTGTCGTTCATACCAATGACGCGGCCTGTTATCACCTGGTTCTCAGATATATCTGTAAATGTACCGGTATATTTCTGAGCCAGTTCAGCTGGCACCTCAAACAAATCACTGGTTTCAACCAGATCATCGGGTGTGACCACGCGGACATCATTAAACAGGTCCGGGTCCAAATAATTCATTGTTTTGGTTTCTGGTGCAACCTCAGGAGTTTCTTCCTCTGTTGAACTGACTTCTTCCGGTGTCTCCACCGCTTCGGCCTCTTCAGAAACCATTTCTAGGTTTTTTTCTTCACTCATTAAAGTGTTCCTTACGGGTTTATGGTTTGTACGATGAACGCTACCTGTTCATCGATGGTTAATGATGATGTATCCAATTCAATGGCATCGTCTGCCTTTTGCAATGGACTGTGCTCACGGGAGGAGTCCTTCTTATCCCTGATTTCAATTTCCTCAATGAGTTCCTCAAGGGATTTGGATTCTCCCAATAATTCCAGATCCTTTTGCCGGCGAAGAGCACGAGTCCGTGAATCTGCCACCAGAAAGAACTTGTAATCCGCTGCTGGAAAAACAACCGTACCAATATCTCGCCCTTCCACCACACAATCGGATTGTTGCCCAATACGTTGCTGAAGGTTTACCATGGCAAGTCGAACCTCATGTATGGCGCTCACAGCACTCACATTTTCCGTGACCTCCGTTGAACGAATGGCATCGCTCACATCCTTACCATCCATCCTCACTTCTGTTACACCCTTTTCACTGAATAAATCCAATGACAGGGAAGAAATCAGATCGTTTATGGCAGGAATATCAGAGAAGGCAATACCACGCTGTAGCAATGCAAGCGTCACAGACCGATACATGGCACCTGTATCCAGATAGGTTATGCCCAGTTTCCTGGCCACGAGTCTGGCAGTGGTACTTTTACCGGAAGCAGCGGGTCCATCTATTGCGATAATCATCTAAATCAATTCTCAATAAGCCGAGAAATTTAATGTTTATCAAAAGGAATACCAATGATTTAAGAAGAGGAAACGGTGAGGAATTTGTCAGTGGAAAACTGTCAAAATTTAATGCTTTATCTGTGCCATTTCATTTGGTGTCAGCTTTCGCCACAACCCTATAGGAAGATCCCCTAGTTCTATAGCACCATAAGACAATCGTTTTAATGAAAACAGTCTGATATTAAGGAATTCAAAAATTCGGCGAATTTCACGCTTTTTTCCCTGCCTGAGTCGCAGATGTACTGTGGAACGTCCCTTGGTCCTTCTTTGCTCCAGGATATCCGCTTTCCCCCATTCATCGTTACCAATGAAAATTCCTTTTCGGATTTTCTGCACGGTTTTTTCATCAAGGCTGCCGGCGATAATGGCTTCATACACCCTTGGTACACGATACCGTGGATGCATCAGCCTGTTGGCAAGTTCCCCATCATTAGTAAGCAGTATTAATCCCGTTGTGTCCTTGTCCAACCGACCCACGGTAAATAATCGTTCTTGTACAGAGACATAATCAAAGACAGTCCTTCGACCATGGGTATCCTTCGCCGTGGTGATAACCCCTTTCGGCTTATGAAGGGCAATGACCATTATATCGGTGGTCACCTTAAGTATGACACCGTCGAATTTTACATCATCATCCGGTTGAACCTGATAGGCCGGGTCGATCACAACTTTTCCATTCACGGTGGTGGTGGCTGCCTGTATCAATCGGTCGGACTCACGACGTGATGCTACCCCTGATTTTGCCAGGAATTTATTTAAACGCATCAATTTGCTCCACATCTGGATCCGTTTCGTCCAATTCCTTCATTTCTTTCAACTTCGGCATGTCTGAAATTTTGTTCAAACCAAAAAACTCCAGGAATTTACTTGTGGTGGTATATAAAAGTGGTCGCCCCGGTCCCGTATCCCTGCCTTTTATTTTTATCAGTTGACGGGAAAGCAGTGTCTTGATGACACCGCTACAATCCACACCCCGAATGGATTCAATCTCAAATCGATTTATGGGTTGTTTGTATGCAATAATGGCAAGGGTTTCCAAGGCTGCCTGTGATAATACGAGTCTTCCGCTTTTTTTAAGCAATCTACGAATCCATGTTTCATATTCCGGTCTGGATGTCAATCGATACCCATTGGCAATTTCTTCAATAAAGAACGCCCGGTCAGTGGATCGGTAATGATCATTTAACACATGGATAATATCTTCAAGCTGTGGAGGATCTTTCTCAAACACCAGGTTCACCTGTTGCTGGGTCAATGCTTCAGGTGAAGCAAACAAAAGGGATTCAATGATTTGTATCTGTTCTTCGTTCGTCATGCTTTGTGCTCAATCATCAGCAATTCAAGTTCACCAAACACCTTTGATTGAATGACCTTGATCTGAAATAGTCGTGTTAAATCCAGAATGGCCAGGAATGTTACCACAACTTCCAGTTTTGTTTTCAGTTTTTTTACCAGGGATATGAATGACTGCCTGCCCTCTTCATCAAACCCTGCCATAATCATGTTTTTCTGATCATCCAGGCTCACCTGTTCCCTGTGCAATTCATAGGATTGAATGACAGGCATTCTGTCCATCACATCCTTAAAATAACGAGCAATATCGTAGAGACCCACATCCTTGAGAAACACACCCGGGTCTTCGGTGCCTTCCGGTGGATCCATCATGAATCCCCGTGCGAAATACTGGGACCGGTCCGTGAGAATGGTGTCCAGAGTTGATGCAGCCTCCTTGAACTGTTGGTATTCCAGTAATTTTTCCACCAGATCAGTGCGTGGATCATCAAAATCATCGTCATCCAGTCCCGGTCTCGGTAGCAACATCTTGGCCTTGATTCGCATCAGATTGGCTGCCATGACAATAAACTCGCCTGCCACACTGACATTCAATCGATGCATGGAATCCAGAACGTCCATGTACTCACGAGTGATTTGTGAAATGGGAATATCGTAAATATCAATTTCATCCCTGCGGATGAAATAAAGGAGAAGATCCAGTGGGCCTTCAAAATTCTCCAGATGAACCTTATACATCGTGCTCAATAGTTCAATCCCATATTATGTCGGGCTTTGGATAGATATCTATCAGCAACGGAGGCGGCTTTTTCAGCACCGGACTTGCAAATGGAATCAACATGATCCCTGTGGGCTGCTAAATACTCCCTTGTCTTCCTGAACGGCTCAAAGGTTGTCCATATTGTTTCGAACAATTCTTTTTTAATGTCACCGTATCGTAATCCAGGTGTATCATAACGATCCGATAAATCACGTTGACCTTCCTCATCAAGGAAAAGGGCGAAAAGCTGGAACAGTGGTGTGTTCTTATCCTTCGGATCCTCGATAGGTGTACTGTCAGTCTTGATGGACATAACTCTTTTTCGCATGGATTTTTCATCGGAAAAAATGGGTATGGCATTTCCGTACGATTTTGACATTTTCTGTCCATCGATTCCCGGTATAAGCATGGTGGATGCTTCAATTTCCGGTTCAGGGACCACAAATGTGTCTCCAAATGTCTGGTTGAACCGGATGGCAATATCCCTGGTCATTTCAAGATGCTGTTTCTGGTCTTTTCCAACAGGTACAACATCGGAACCAAAGCATAGAATATCTGCAGCCATGAGCACGGGATAAGAAAATAATCCTACATTGGGCGTCAATCCCCTGGCAATTTTATCCTTGTAGGAAGTTGCACGCTCGAGCAGGCCCACAGTTGTTACATTGGACAAAAGCCAGGTTAGTTCTGTTACCTGGGGAACATCGCTCTGGATCCAGAAAACCGATTTTTCAGGATCAAGACCAAGGGCCAGGAAATCCATAACCGCTTCACGTGTGTTGTGCTCGATTTCATGTTTGTCGTGAATGGTAGTTAGAGAATGATAGTTGGCGATAAAACAGAACAATTCATTCTCTTCCTGGTAACGGATCATTCGACTCATCATGCCAAAATAATTTCCAAGATGAAGTTTCCCTGATGACTGTATGCCACTTAATATGCGTTTCATAAATAAAACCTATGTGTAGCTTTCCATAAATAGATAGGGACGCCAGTTAGACGTATACTCATTGACAAATTGTTGAAAATAATGGATCCGGTTTGGTTTTGTGGGTCGCTTTAACAAAGGCATCCCAGCTTCTTCTGGTGTCCGGTTGGATTTAGCAAGGTTGCATGGTGAGCAGGCGGTTATAAGATTATCCCAGGTGTTCTTTCCTCCCCGTTCTCGTGGAACAATATGGTCAATGGTCAACAAACCATTCCTTTTACCGCAATACCCGCATTCGTGATTGTCTCTCATGAGGACATTTCGTCTTGAAAGGATGACCTCAAGACTATTGTAACGCAGATATGATTTCAACTTCACAACACTTGGGATTCTCATGGAGCATGACGGGGAATGAATCACCTGATCTTTTTCCTCAAGGATATCCACTTTCTCCAGGAATACCATGCAAATGGCCCTTTTAACAGAACAGATAGTCAACGGAGCATAATTTGCATTAAGGACAAGCGCAGATCCATTGAGTGATTGACCGTTATACATCATTTGTCTAGAAATCCAGAAATGGATTTTATTGTATCAATCATGTCAATCAGTTCAGAATTGGCGTCTGGGTCATCCGGATTCAGTGTTTCCTTTTTGACCCATCCCTGTGCATGAACAATCCCAAAACCACCTGTTGACATGGCCACATGGGTTATGGATTCTTTTCCAAAGAAATACAGGTCACCCGGCTTAACATCAGCCATGGTGATGGTCTTCAGCTCCTCCATTTGGATTTGTTTTCGTGCATCCCTGACTAATTCAATTCCATTGGCTAAAAACACTGTTTGTATATACCCTGAACAATCAAACCCGTAGGTTGATTTTCCTCCCCAGATATAGGGCACACCCAAAAACCTTAGAGCGGTATCACAAAGGGATTTTCGTGAGGGCATTCTATTAAATTGTCCGGTATTCCCAAGAATAGATCCCACCTGGCCATCGGGAAGCTTAACGGCGTTATTTTCGACCTGCAATGGTGACCCAAATGATATATTGCGAATGGGCTCATTGTCTGATGTAATGACTCTACCTTCCATATCCAGGAATCGTTCGGTTGCACCATACGGTTCATTGCTAAAGACACCCTGTCCTTTGTTCACCCAGCCGGTATAGCCGTCCCACTGCCTAACCTCAACCCACTTTTCAGTCTCATCCAGCACATCGCAGGTTTCACCCAGCAATGCCTGAGTAGTGACGGAGCTGTTGAAATCACCTGTCGTGTAAACATTCGCTACGGTTGAATTGATAATAAAGTGACTGTCGGACATACATTTGTTCCAGAAATGAAACGTGAATTTATCCTGCACCTCTCGTTGGCACAAGATAGAATGGCAATGGAACCGACTTGTTGCCTTACATTGTAAGTATACGCTGGCGGATGAAAAAAAAGGGCGTGAATCACGCCCTTATTAAAATTGATCGAGGCTGGAAAATCAGAACCAGAGACTACTACCAATGGAGAATGCAAATCCTTTGGAGTTATTAAAAAAACCTCCCATCTGTGAAAACCCAATATCCAGATGGTAAAACCCAACATGCAACCCAACACCCGTGGACCACTGAAAGCTTTCTGGACCTCCAACGGATATCCCGGCTCGAATGGGGAATATTTTTCCAAGTTTATACTCCACTGCACCGGACAATCGCGGTGTGGTACTAAATCCCAGTTCATCCGTGAAATATTGCCTGTAGGATACCATTATATGAAGGTTTGGAATAAGGTTATCATAAGAAAACCCTGCCAGGATATAGGCAGGATAAGTGGATGTGATTGGGTCCCCTGAAAAGGATGTATCCACTTTAACCATTGCTTCTTCAAGTGAGTCATACTGTGCATCAGAATAGTCAGCGATTTCTTCGAATTCGCTGCGATTAAATGTGCCTTCCGTTTCAAATTGAATATTCTGCACATTGCTCCATGTCAATTGTCCCAACAGATTATTTATGGACAGGTTTGCGTTAATTTTGTCATTTATCTCAACTGCAACCCCTGCATCAAGTGCAAATCCAAAACCACCCAGTGCTGTTATACCTTCAATATGTGTTGAAATTGACATGGCATCTGGTTGGGATAATATGCCTCCATCAATAAAGGTGAATTCACTGTAAGCAAGACCTGTGAGCAGTTTTCCACCAACCCCTACATGAGCATTTTTAATAAATGGTTGAACCTGGGGAATTTTCTCTAATGGAAGCGGAAATGATGTGGCAAATGAAATTGGAATGGTGCTTTGTACAGCTGTTTTCGCTTTTTCAAAGGTTATTTCATCACCAAATGCCAGCCCTTCAAACGGAAAACGAATCAAATCAGAAGGCAAGCCTACGGATGCCACAAGTTCCGGTTTGATCATGAAGGCATACTGCCCCAATTGAACGCCCAAACCAGGGAGATACACAGTTGGGTTAATTTCAAGAACGTCGTCTTCCAATGCCCCCATGAGGTCATCCAGTTTTTGTTTGTTTAATTCACCACTGTTCAGGAAATCATTGACCCAATTGGGGGTGAGAGAATTGTTATTTAGCTGCATGGAAAAGCCAGGTAATAGCATGGCCTGGATATTCAGACGCGGATTGTCGCCATATCCAAGGTTAGCAGGATTTAAACCGATGACCTCCAGCCCTCTGGCATGAATTGCATTTGAACTTGCAGTACCGATTTGGACCGCGCTCGAGTTCAATTGTCCAAACACAATGCCCATGAAGAGGAACATGAGTGCTATTGATTTCTTATTCATTGTTATCCCCTTCATCATTGAGGTCAATATGTGCCTTGATGGATCCATATAAACCAATGGTCATGGAATCAGATGCCATAAAGCGCGACGGTTCCGGGTTTCCAAATTCATCCGTTACACCCAGCATTTGAACCGTTGGTTTGATCCATTTGTAAGTTGTATCCGTAAGCAGCAATATCTGGTCTTCTCCAAGGTAGACAGAATCCAGGCGTGTTGCTGCCGGTTCAATATGAATATTGACCAATGTATCAGCCGTGCCATCTTCGAAATGGGTTGTGTCCATGGCGATTAATAGATCCACAGATGCGCCAAAATCGAATCGATTGTTGATATCCGTATAGAGAATCAACTCTTCAACTATTTCAGGAAAATCTGTACTGTTTTCACTGTATTCCATATCCAAACGAGCTTCTTCTGTTAGAACAAGCGCAAGAGGGGCGTCAATAAGTAGTTTCCCAGCGAGATACTGGTCGGTACTTACATTGCCTACCGTATTAGGGTCCCCTACTGTTGCCTGACCGTAAGCGGTAATGGATTCGGGAGAAATATTAATGAGTTCAGCTGCGTTAGGAATGATCACTGTGCTACTGTCAGCAATATTCCAGTTAGAAATTGAGGATGTGGCGGTTTCACCATCTGAGTTTGTTCCTGACATACTGAGGGATAAAAAGACCGGCACACCGATATTCGTATCAAAATCTATAGAAATTCCAACATCATGGAATTCAATCCCCTCCATTTCTTCCGGCAATGCTGTGATGGATTGATCAATGGTGTCTATATCAACAGTTACCGGATCAATAATCCCATTAATCTCCTGGAAGGTTAAGCCATCAATCAGGACAGAAATCTCTATCGAATCAGTCAATGACAGTGTGATAACTTCATCATTGGGGATGGCAATATTTGACATATAGTGAATCGTTTGATCCTGTAAATCCAGACCCAGTGTGTATCCATCAAGAGGGATGACAGTTGTATCCGGATCCGGACTGGTGGATATATCGAATGATTCTGACAGGATCGAACCATTTGAGAATTCCGGTATGGAAAAATTCACTTCTGCAGCCATGCCAATATGGTTTCGAATAATCAGATTCAGGTCTCCTGACTGGATGACTGCCGACTCGACTTTTGTCTCATTTTCCAGCACGATGGAATTCTCTTCAACTATGGCATCCTGGGAAATCAACCCTGTTACCTGTGAGAAGGTTAAATCAGAGATTAAGATATTCACAACAATGGAATCAGTTAAACTATACTCTGATACCAGGTTTGCCGCTGTAGTGGTGGTGGTAGTATAAGTGAGACGCTGGTCATCCAACGGCATGGCAATACTATAGCCTGTCAGATCAATGCCATGAAGATTGTCTCCCGGTAGGATCTGTATGGTTTCATTCAAACCAACTCCATCCAGTTTGATTCGCGGAAGATCAAGATTTACCTCTGATTCACCGCCGACTCCATTTGCAATTTCAATGGATAGGGAACCCTGCGAGATGACCGCTTCTTGAATCTGGCTATCTGAATTGATATCTATTTCACCGGCATCTGTAATGATTTGTTGTTCAATCTCACCCACTACTCTGGAAAATGTAATATTCGCAAGTTCAATCTCAATTTCAACAGAGTCTGTTGAATTGAGCTGAACACTGTTAGGGTCTGTGTCATCGGTCTGAATCTCATACTCATAATGCACTCGCTGATCCGCCATATCCATGTCAAGAATCCAGCCTGAAATATCATCTTCTGAACTGGAGGGTCCATTCACAAGCGGTATGGTTGTCGTGTAAGGTGAGCCCGATCCATTTACGAGACTGGAGATGGTTAACTGAATTGATCCAGTGACTGCCATGGTATTATCGATACCTACATTCAGTGTACCTGTTTTTAGCTCAGCTTCATCTACAACTGTATCGGAGGGGTCCAGTTCAATATCATTGGTTTCCGTAATGGTTTGTTCAGGGATGACGGCATTGGCCTGGCTGACTTCAATATCCTGTGGTGATATGATTACACGGAAATAGGAATCAAGATCGCTGGTTTCAACCAGTATATCCTGCCCCCGTGATCCGTTGGATGTACCGGACACTTTCACCTGGATATTCCCTGGCAGGGTGCGTCCGGATAGATCGATAGAATTGGTCTGTTGATTGCCCATTTCAATTTCAGTGTTCCATGTGGTACTGAACAGGCTGTCACCAGTTGCATTATTGATGGTAATGCGAATAGGGGCACCCAGGTCAATGAACATTTCATTGATGATTGTAATGTCCATGGATCCCGATTCAATCACGATTTCCGTGAAACTGTCAAAGGCAAAATCCTGAGTTTGTGGGACCAGTTGGACTGTGTCCACTTCAAGGACGGCTGACCCACCATTGGCATCCAGCGCATCCTGAATATCCTGTGAATTTGGCATGAGATCACGAAAAACAAACGGTTCCGTTGTATCAGGGTGAATATTGGTCAGTTGAATG
>CAYFMT010000003.1:0-180128 GCA_964344305.1 uncultured bacterium
GAAGTACACCTTAACTTTTTAAATGAAAAGTCCGAAAGATTTAAAAGACTTACACTTTATGGAAAAATAGAGAGCTGGTATAGATTTCAACATACTGACATTCTGTCTGCCATTATGACATCTTAGTGATTTATAAAGGGCCACGTTGAGTGGTTAAATTTCCCTGATTTTGCCTGTTTTAGTCTCAATTTAGTCTCAAATTCACCACATTCACCCACTTTAGTCTCAAATATGTTTACACTTGCGACTCTGTAAGTGTTGATATTCTTTAACTTCGTTTTTTTGTGTTTTTTGAGATTTCTGGTAAGCCACATGAGAGGTGGAAAAATTATAAATCCATGAAAAAATATTTGCCCACTTACCCCTAAAAGTGTTACGTTGTGGGTAGTTATGGGTAACAATCCCTTTCCTTACATAGACAAATGACAATCAGTGAAAACACATTCACCGGCGAATACGCCTATACAGTAGACGCAAAAGGTCGAGTAAACATTCCGGCCAAATTCCGTCAGGCACTGTCACCGGATAACGACCAGACTTTCGTAATCACAAAAGGACTGGATCCATGCATTTATGCCTATCCCCTGTCCACATGGCAAAGCCAAATAGAAAATGCATTGCGCAGTCTGTCTTCACTGAATGCAATCAACCGTTTGTTTATTCGAAACATGGTACGATATGCATCTACCGTTCGATACGACAAACAGGGAAGGATTCCTTTAACACAGATCCTCATTCAGCATGCCGAATTATCTCATGATGCCCTCATTATTGGTGTGGTGAATAAAATTGAGATCTGGGACCCACAATCCCTGCAATCCCTGGAATCGCAGGCAAAATCAATTGAACCAACCGACTACAATGAATTGGCAGATAAAATCATTATATGACCATTCAGAAGCAGGATGGAATACCGATTCACTCCCCCATTATGGTGTCGGAGGTTTTATCCTATCTCAATATTCTCCCCGATGGAGTCTATCTGGACGGTACCATCGGACTTGGAGGGCACGCCAAACACATCCTCTCAACCCTCCGTACGGGGAGGCTTGTCGGGATTGACCGCGATGAAGAGGCCCTGGATATCTGTCGCTCAAATTTCCACGCCTCTTCACCGGTCTCAGTTTTTCACGCCGCTTACGACGATTTCCCATCCATTCTTTCTTCTCTCGGGATTCGCGAGTTGAACGGTATCCTGCTCGATCTCGGATTATCATCTTTGCAGCTGGATAGCCCCATCCGTGGTTTTTCCTTTCGCAATGATGGTGATCTGGATATGCGCTTTGATTCCTCCACTGGAAAGTCAGCCTCGGAAGTCATTGCTGAATCCAGTGAAGAAGAACTTGCAAATATTCTCTACCAATATGGTGAGGAGCGGCAATCCAGAAAAATCGCTCGATCAATAAAATCCATGGGAACCATGAAAACGGTTGCCGATCTCCGTGAAGCGATAAGGAGATCCACACCACCATCTTTCAGGCACAAAACATTTGCCCGTGTTTTTCAGGGGTTGCGCATCGTTGTAAATGATGAACTAAATCGTCTCTCCAGGTTCTTGTCTATTTTCATGGATTATCTTGCATTGAATGGGCGAATTGTCATCCTCAGTTTTCACTCCCTTGAGGACCGAATGGTCAAACATCAATTCAGATCATATAAACAGGATGGTCGTGCAGCGATTCTGACGAAAAAACCTGTGGTACCAAATTCAGAAGAGATTGAATTGAACTCCAGAGCAAAACCTGCAAAACTTCGAGCATTGGAGCGCATACAATAGTGGCAAAAAAAATAAAACGACGCTCGAAGAAACAAAAGGAACTCATCCAGACCTTATTGTTTTTCTTTTTCACTGTGATCACCATCCTTGGTTTAATTGGATATCTATGGGTGTATTCCGAAGTAGATGAAACACTCTATGCCATCGAAATACAGTATACTACTCTAGGTGAGCTGCAAAATGATATTGATGAAATTCAAAGTGATATTGAGTTTCTACAGAGAGCAGACAATATTGCTGAAAAAGCCAGAGAAGAATTGAATATGGTCCCAGCCCATCCGGAATCACTTATCATCTATCTCCCAAACTTTGTGGAGAATGGGTTATGACAAAAACCTACCTGAAATATCGTACCAGAATCATGATAGTCTCATTCATCGTGATCATCAGCTGGGCAGGGTTAGCCGTACGATTATTTCAAGTACAGATTTTAAGCGGTGACCGATATAGAGTTAGAGGAATGCAACAGGGTCAATTCCGTGAACAGATCATGGTTGTGAGGGGAAACATTTTTGACAGGGATAATACATCACTTACGCGAAACATTATCCATTATTCCATTGGAGCCCATCCATCTCAAATACGTCATAAGGAATCCCTGGCTGAAAAACTCAGTCTAGCCACAGGTCGGGACACCAGGTATTACCTGGACAGGTTATCTTCAAGTAAATCATTTGTATATCTTGAGAGAAATATTCGCAAGGATGTTTTCTCAACCATGAGAATTGACAATACCAAGGGCATTCTTATTGAAAGAAACTCCCGTCGCTACTATCCGCATAACAATATTGGTGGCCAGGTCATTGGCATAACCGATATTGATGATCATGGCATTTCAGGCTTAGAAAAACAATACGATAAGCTCCTGGTTGGGACACCTGGTTGGGTGGTGAAACAACGTAACGGTAAAGGTGAACTCAATCCTAAAACAAGTTTCCCATCCAAACCTCCGATTGACGGTGCTAACATTCAAACAACACTGGATCTGGACTATCAATCCATCCTCCAGGATGAATTGATGTTTGCCATGGAGGATCTTGATGCCACAAGCGCAACAGGTATTATTATGGATCCACAGAACGGTGATATTCTTGCCATGTCAAGCGTCCCGGATTTTGATCCAAACAGACCATCTGACTACCCAACTGAAAATCAGAAGATTCGCTCCATAACTGACCAGTTTGAACCTGGCTCCACCTATAAGATTGTTGCTGCAGCGTCTGCCCTTGACCAGCAAACCGTTTCCATGACTCAGGAGTTCAACTGTGAGTATGGGAGTTACACACTGAAGGATATACGAATCAATGACCATGAAGAGTATGGTTTATTGACGGTAGGTCAAATTATTCAACATTCCAGCAATGTTGGTATCATCAAAATCGCCGAAACGGTTGGAAAGAACTCATTATACAGATACAGCAGGGATTTCGGTTTTGGTAGTCCAACTCAGATCAATCTTCTTGGTGAAATGAGTGGTACATTGCGTAAAGTCGATGATTGGAGCGAGATTTCTCTTGCAGAAGTATCCATGGGTCATGAAGTGGGTGTGACTGCTATCCAGCTTGCCGCTGCCTATACGGCCATTGCCAACGGTGGGTATTTATTAAAACCACGTCTGGTGAAACAGATTGTGGATCAAAATGGAGTTGTACTCCATGAGGAATCACCAGAAGTCGTCAGGAAAATTGCCACCGCAAAGGTGATGGATCACTTAAAAACAATGTTGGCGAAAGTGGTAGATGGAGGAACAGGAGACAATGCAGAAATACGTGGATGGTCTGTGGCTGGTAAAACTGGAACGGCCCAGAAGTTTATGGACGGATCCTATTCCAACTCGAAATTTGTTAGCAATTTTGTAGGGTTTTTTCCTGCAGAGAATCCACAGCTCCTGGGAGTCATTATCATTGATGAACCCCGGTACGGTAAACATTGGGGTAGTGAAGGGGCAGCCCCTGTTTTTCGACGTGTCATGCAACGCATTATCAATATGGATGATGACTTGAAGGCGCCGGAGAAAGAAATAGAAGAGTCTGTTATCCTGGCAGAAGTGTCCGAAGTAAATGAGACCCCTTCCCCTACCATTGTTCCTGCTGTCATGATGCAGTCAAATTCATTTTATACTGAAAATCAAAATTTCATTCACGTACCTGAGGTAAGGGGGATGAGTCTGAAAAAAGCACTGTCCACATTGCGCAAGGCTCATCTTAAAGTGAAAGTTAATGGGTCAGGGAAAGTCATCTGGCAAAGCCCTGCTCCGGGAAAGCGCATGAAACGCGGAAATACATGCGAAATAGGTTTACAATGAGTCGTCGATTAGACACATTATTGAAACACCTTATCCCGGAGGATCAATCCTTGCCTGATATGATTGTATCAGGTATCGCTATTGACTCCAGAAAAGTGCAACCCGGGGATATCTATGTGGCTATTCCCGGTGCGCTTTACGATGGACATGACTTTATTCCTGATGCCATCGATCGGGGTGCCGTAGCCGTCATTGCAAATGGACGTGATGTTGGACATCAGCCCATTCCCGTCGTTCGGGTGGCAAATCCTCGACGGACAGTCAGTCAAATTGCAGCTGAATACTACAATCATCCATCAAAAGCATTAACCGTTATAGGCATTACCGGTACTAATGGAAAAACAACCACAGCCAGTATAATCTACAGCATATTAAAGACCGCCGGGTTTAAAACAGCACAAATGGGAACATTTGGAATCATTGCGGAAGGATATGAAACGGTAAAAACGCTTACTACGGAAGATGCAGTGACCCTCCAATATACCATGGATGGATTTGTTAAAAATGGTTTCACTCATGTGGTGATGGAAGTATCTAGTCATGCCATACATCAATACAGGACAGCTGACATAGATTTCAACCTGGCGATTTTTACCAATCTTACACCGGAGCATCTGGACTACCATGGATCCATGGAAGATTATTTCAATTCCAAGTCCAGGTTGTTTAAAAAACTTCCCCTTAACGCCACCGCTGTAATAAATGTGGACGATGAGTATGGCCTTCAATTATGTGATCTTTGCCCTGTTCCAATTGCTCACACAGCCATCCATGATACCGACCACATACATTTTGCTGATTTATCGTCTACCCTGTCAGGCATAAATGGACTTGTCCAGGCCGGTCATGATTCCTACCGGATTAAGTCATCTTTAATCGGGGAGTTTAACATAGAGAATATTCTGTCTGCTGTTGCCAGCGCACACTCTCTTGGTGTGCCAAAGGATGCCATTGAAAACGGTGTTGAGTCATGCGTAAGCATAGATGGTAGAATGGAGCAATTTCGGTGTAAACAGGGTGGTACGGTCGTCATGGATTATGCTCATACACCAGACGCATACGATAAAGTCCTTGGAACCATCAGGGGACTCATGGGTCAGGATGGCATGATCACACTTGTATTTGGCGCGGGAGGTAACCGGGATGCAACCAAGCGACCTGTGATGGCTTCAATCGCCGAAAAATATGTTGATCGGGTTTTCCTGACACCAGACAATCCAAGGGATGAAGATGTTGCACAAATAAACGCGGATATTGTGTCTGGTTTTACCAAAGAGATTTACACAGAATTTGCTGATCGAGGTGATGCTCTGAAAACCGCCTTGCTGGAGTGTAAGAAAAATAGTGCCGTGGTGGTGTTGGGTAAAGGACGGGAAAATTACCAGGAAATCCATGGCGAAAAAATCCCCTACTCAGATTTAGACATAATTCTGGAGCATTGTTATGAGGATTGATCTTCCCAGTCCAGATCAATTTTCAAGTATTTTTTACTCCGTAACCGGCGTTGAATTGAGTAACCCTGTTACCGGTATCGCCACGGATTCACGTCATGTTATTCCCGGGGACATGTTTATTGCGTTAAAGGGTGAACGCGTTGATGGGCATATTTATCTAGATAGTATTTCTCGGTCCGGGGCATCTGCAGTATTGGTAGAAAATGACTTCACTTCCACAAGAACTCAGTCGGTGAAAGTCGAAAATCCCCTCATAACAATTGGTCTAGTGGCACAAAAATGGCGTCAACAATTTTCCATCCCTGTTGTGGGAATCACCGGAACCAATGGAAAAACATCCACGAAGGATTTGCTTGTTCATATCCTTGAGAAACAAGTAGTGGTGCATTATACACAGGGAAATTTCAATACATCCATTGGACTGCCGCTTAGCCTCTTTACTTTAATGGAAACTCATGAAATATCTGTTCTGGAAATGGGTGCAAGCCAACCCGGTGATATTTCCTATCTATGCAATCTTGCAGAACCTACCCATGGACTCATCACCAATATTGCACCGGCCCATCTGGAGGGATTTGGGTCCATCGATGAAGTGGCCAGGGAAAAGGGACAATTGTTTAATTCTTTAGAAAAAGGTACTGCATTTGTCAATACTGCAGATCCTAGAGTTGTATCCCTTTCCATCTCCAGTGATGCCATCAGGTTTGGGTACACGCCCGATTGTGATTATTTCGCAAGTATTGCTACTGGAGATGATGGAACTATTACCCTGCACATAAATGATCATGTTGTTCCTACTAATTCTCAAAACCCTTCTTTTGCAAAAAATGTGTTCTCTACATCAGTCATCGCACACACACTTGGTGTCTCATGGGAAAATATTATCCAGTCTGTTTCAGATTATTCACCAACACAGGGGCGTTGTGTTGTTTCAAAGCACAATGGATGGACTATCATTGACGATACATACAATGCAAACCTGGAATCAACCAAAGCAGCTGTTGATTTTTTAAGTGCCTATCCTGGTGGCAAGAAGATTTTTGTGTTTGGTGATATGCTCGAGTTGGGTGAAAAATCGAGCAATCATCATTCACAGGTTGGTGAATACTGTAACGAAAAAAATATTGATCTTGTTTTTACCATTGGTACTGAAACGGTTTTTACTCACAATACTATTCGAAACGGTGTAGAAAAGCATCACATGGATAATAAGGCCGATCTTGTTTCTGCCATAGTTGATACTCTCCACGATGGTGATGTGATTTTATTTAAAGGGTCCAGAGGCATGGCAATGGAATCCCTGATACAGGATTTGGAGGACAAATAATGCTTTACGAGCTCCTGTATCCATTGAAAGAACATATTTCAGTATTAAATGTATTCCAGTATATCACTGCACGATCCGCTTTTGCTGCCATTACTGCCCTTCTAATCAGTTTTATTATTGGTCCCTGGATCATTCGTTCTTTACAGAAATACCAGATTGGTGAAGAAATTGGTGATCGTGGGCCTCAATCCCACCAGAAGAAACGTGGTACACCAACCATGGGTGGGATTATAATCCTGCTTGCAGTATTCATTCCCACCATCCTCTTTGCAAAATTAGATAATATTTATGTCCAACTAATACTACTGTCAACCATCTGGATGGGGATCATAGGGTTTCTGGATGACTACCTGAAATCTATCAGAAAAATGAAAGACGGCTTGGTGGCACGATACAAACTGGCCGGACAGATCACACTTGGACTCGTTATCAGCTATATTATTTTCAACACACCTGAATTCGCAGCATTCAAAAGCAGCACATCGGTACCCTTCTTCAAAAATCTTGAATTGGATTTTGGATTGATCTACCCTCTGGTAATTGTATTGGTAATTACAGGGTACTCCAATGCAGTAAATCTGTCTGATGGATTGGATGGCCTTGCTGCAGGACTCCTTGCCATCGCATTCGCTGTTTTTTCCGCCATCGCCTACATCAGTGGTCGAGTAGACTTCTCCGATTATCTAAATATTATCTACCTGCCGGGAGCGGGGGAATTAACCATCTTTACTGCCGCGCTAACAGGAGCGTGTATGGGATTTCTATGGTTCAATTCAGCACCGGCCCAGGTCTTTATGGGTGATGTGGGCTCCCTATCTACAGGAGCCGCCCTTGGCACCCTGGCAATATTGCTTAAGAAAGAACTACTCCTGTTTATTATTGGAGGAATTTTTGTCTGGGAAGCCACATCCGTTATGCTTCAGCTCTTCTATTTCCGATACACAAAGAAAAAAACTGGAGAGGGTAAGCGCTTGTTTAAAATGGCTCCCATCCATCATCATTTTGAACTGGCAGGCTGGCCGGAAACCCGGGTTGTGATAAGATTCTGGATTATTGGCATTCTACTGGCCCTCTTTTCCTTAACAACATTTAAGATAAGATGATGGATATTTCGAAAAGGAAAAGCATCAATATTTCTGGTAACCGAGTAGTGGTTATTGGTTTGGGTCGCAGTGGTTCCGGAGCTGCCAAGCTGGCTCATTTTCTGGGTGCTGATGTCCTGATCAGCGATCCTTCAACAACAGATTCAGTATTTTCACAAGCCGAAGAATTGACTGCAATGGGGATTAAAACTGAAACCGGTGGACACAGCCAAGCCATATATAATGCAGACCTAATGGTGGTATCTCCCGGTGTACCCAGGCAGGCTGAGTGCATACGTCACGCTCAAAAAAACAATATTCCTGTTGTGGGAGAAATTGAATTCGCCAGCTGGTTCACCCAGGCACCCATTATTGCAGTAACGGGATCAAATGGAAAAACCACCACCGTGCATATATTAGCAAACATGTGCCAGAGTGATCAAGTTCGTGGGGTGCTTGCAGGGAACGTTGGTTCTGCTTTTTCACATCACGTAATGGCAGAACTCCAATCTCCAGACCCACAAAGAGTTTATATTCTTGAAATATCCAGCTTCCAGATGGAGTTCATCCTGCACTTTAGACCAAAAATTTCTGTTTTTCTCAATATATCACCTGATCACCTTGATCGTCATGGCACCATGGAAGAATACATCGACGCTAAGCTAAATATGATGTCCAACCTGACAGAAGATGATTGGGTGATTTATAACGAAGATGATCCTTTATTAAATCATCATTTTACAGGGATGACCCTGTCATGTATTCCATTCAGTATTGAGAAATCATCCAATATGTTTTCCTGCGATGATCAGGTTTATTTCAAGCAGGAACCATTTATCAGATTTGATGAAATCACCCTTCCCGGTCCACATAACCTTGCAAATCTAATTGCCGCAGGTACAGCAGCCTCACTTATTGGAATTAACAAGGAGCAACTCCGGGATGTGTTTAGCACGTTCAAGGCAATTGCACATCGTATGGAAAAGGTTGCCAGAGTCGACGATGTGGAATACATCAATGATTCAAAAGCCACGAACGTAGATGCTGTTAAAGTTGCACTACAAAGCTATTCACAACCGATCATCCTCATCCTTGGAGGCAAGGATAAAGGTGGTGATTTCGCACAACTCCTACCACATACCCACAACGTCAAGACCGTCCTCGCTTACGGTCAGGCTCGAGATCTCATTGCGGCTGCATTAGCGGATGCGGTTAGACTGTCCACCATGGAGAGTCTCAAGGATGCGGTCCACTTGAGCCATGAGCTCGCCAGACCCGGGGATATCGTTTTGTTATCTCCGGGCTGCGCCAGCTTTGACCAATTCAATGGGTATGAAGAACGGGGTGATAAATTTAAAACGTGGGCAAATGAACTGGGAAAAGCTGCATGAAAACCATCACACTGAGCATGAAGAATTTTGATCGTTTATTAATGGCAGCAGTGATTATTCTATCTGTCATTGGAACTGTTATGCTCTACAGTGCCAGTTCATCCCTGTCAATGGCAGAAACCAATGGACGGACGGACACGGTTTATCTGCAATCCCATTTACTACGGCTTCTACTCGGAACTATCGTATTATTCACCTTCATTCTACTGGATTATCGAACCCTGCGGTCTATCGCTCCATGGCTCATGTACGGCTCCATAATTCTTTTAATTCTGACAAAGGGTGTATTTTGGATTAAGGGTATTCATGCTCCTGCACGATGGATGTATCTTGGACCGTTTTCCATTCAAACAACTGATATCGCCCGACTGTCATTGATTATTTACCTCGCAGCATACCTTGATTACAAGAGAGATCATATCAAGGATTTCTACAGCGGTTTTGTCCCTCCTGTTACCATCATTGGGATCCTCTTTGCACTAATCGTTATCCAACCTGACTTCAGTACGGCCATGATGTTTGGAATCATTACTGCAGTGATGCTGTTTATGGGAGGTGCGAGGTTTTCTCACATGCTTGCCACTGGTACGGCGGCACTTGCCCTGGCTATTCCCATCATGATGGCCATGCCCTACCGTCGCGCTCGGGTGATGGCCTGGCTACATGGAACGGATGATGGTTCCATTGGGTACCAGGTGACTCAGTCCCTTATCAGCCTTGGCAATGGAGGGTTTGCAGGTCTCGGACTTGGAAACAGTCTTGAAAAGAATTTCTTCCTGCCTACACCACACACCGATTTCATTTTCTCAATCATTGGTGAAGAAATAGGGTTGATAGGTACCTTGTTCATCCTAACCCTGTTCCTATTCATTTTCCAGCGTGGAATTAAAATTGCAAAAGAATGTACAGATCCTTTTGGCATCTTACTCGCCATTGGGCTTTCATTCAATTTCGTGCTTTATGCATTCATCAATGCGGCCGTGACCACAAACATTTTTCCCGTTACTGGGTTACCCATGCCACTCATTAGCTATGGTGGATCCAGTATGCTCATCCATTTTGCCGCCATTGGAATATTATTGAATATCAGTCAATCCCGACGTGTTGTTTCAAGACCAACATCCTTGAAAAGAGCTCGAAGATGACTATTCTTATTGCAGGCGGCGGAACAGGTGGACATTTATTTCCTGCCATTGCTATTGGCACAGAATGGAAAAAACGTCATGAGGAAGACCTTGTGCATTATGTAGGCTCGACATTTGGTATTGAAGCATCCATCCTGCCTAAACAGGATCTGCCATTTACACTGTTGCCAATCCGTGGATTACAGCGTGGATTTTCCATGCGATCCATTGGAAGAAACCTCCTCCTGCCATTCCGTTTGATCTCCTCCTATGTGAAGGCCAAGAAATTAATTCAGGGTCTCCTTCCATCTGTTGTAATTGGCACAGGTGGGTATGCCAGTGCATTACCGGTAAAACTGGCACTGCAAAAAGACATACCTGTTGTGCTTCAGGAACAGAATTCATTCCCCGGATTGACCACAAGAATGTTTGCTGAGAAAGCCAGACGGATCTGTCTCGGATTTGAGGATACAAAAGACTTATCAGATCACAATTCAGTGTTTACAGGAAACCCAATTCGATATTCAGAACCAGTATCGAGACTGAAGGAATCAGCGGAATTCTTCAACCTTAATCCAGAAAAACCTACGGTTTTTGTTACAGGTGGCAGCCAGGGTTCCCTTGCCATTAATCAAGTGGTTGAACATTCTATCGATCACTTCAGACGAGAGGGAATTCAGGTTTTATGGCAGGTAGGAAAACTTCATGAAGCATCTCTAATAAAATATGACTCGGATATAATTAGAGTCGTCCCCTTTATTGATGATATTACGCTGGCATACAGTTTATCAAGGGTTATTATTAGCAGGGCGGGTGCCATCGCACTTGCAGAAATTGCTGTGTGGGGAAAGCCAAGTGTGTTGGTACCCCTCCCCTCTGCTGCAGGGAATCATCAGAAGACCAATGCTGAATCACTGGTAAAAAAAGGGGCTTCAAGGATGATAATTGAAGCTGACCTCACACCTGAAATATTATTTAAACAGGTGAGTGAAATCTTGAAGGATACATCCATTGAAAAAAATATGATTGAATGCGCAAGACGACTTGGCAAACCAGAAGCCACCTCTCAAATCGTAGATATCATTGAAGAGGTCGTGAAGGGATGAAATACAAATCTATCAAAAATATTCACTTTGTGGGAATTGGCGGAATAGGAATGTCTGGGATCGCTGAACTCCTTATTAATCTTGGATTTCACGTGTCAGGTTCCGATCTAAATATGTCGCCCATAATAGAACATTTACAGACTCTGGGTGCAAGAGTATACGAAGGGCATCATGCATCAAATGTACAGGAATGCGATGTGTTGGTCTATTCCAGTGCTGTAAAACAGGACAATCCTGAAATCGTGGAAGCCAATAAAAGAAACATCCCGGTCATTCGTCGCGCTGAAATGCTCGGCGAACTCATGGCTGTAAAGGAGACCAGTGTTGGTGTTGCCGGTACACACGGAAAGACATCAACATCATCCATGGTGGGGGCTGTTCTGGCTGAAGCTGGCCTTGATCCAACCCTGGTTGTGGGTGGCCTGGTAACAACATTGAATACAAACAGTGTGCTTGGGTCGGGAGATATCATTGTGGTTGAAGCTGATGAATATGATCGCAGTTTTCTTGCACTGAATCCCACAATGAGTATTATTACGAATATAGAATTAGAGCATACGGATATCTATTCAGACCTGGATGATATTAAAAACACTTTTTTACAATTTGCCAATTCCTCCCCATTCTATGGGCGTGTCATTGCCTGTATTGATTCCCCTGGAGTGCAATCCATTATTTCATCTATTAAGAGGCCTGTAAAAACCTACGGATTTTCACATCAGGCAGATTATCGTGCAAAAGACCTGTCGTTTAAGGGAAGTCAGTCTGAGTATACAGTCATTCGTAACGGTGAAACTCTTGGTAAAATGGTCCTTCAGGTACCCGGGACACATTCAGTGCTGAATTCGCTCTCCGTCGTGGCTCTGGCCATGGAAATGGGCATTGGTTTTGATACCATACAGCGTGGACTGGCAGCCTATGGTGGTGTCAGGCGTCGTTTTGAGATTAAAGGACTAAACAATGATATTATGGTGGTGGATGATTATGCCCACCATCCTACTGAAGTGAAAGCAACTTTGAAAGCAGCCAGAAATGGATGGGATCGTCGTATCATCGCCATTTTCCAACCTCATCTATACACCAGGACCCGTGATTTCTTCAGGGATTTCGCATCCGCATTTCTTGATTGCGATATTTTTATTGTACTGGATATCTACCCTGCACGGGAAGAACCAATAGAAGGGGTATCCGGAGAATTGGTATCTACAGCAGCAAAGGAATCTGGACACAAAGACGTGATGTACATCCCAAAAATGGATGAGTTATCAGATCATCTGGATTCCATAGTCAGACCCGGAGATATGATCATCGGAATCGGGGCTGGAAGTATCTGGAGATTTATTGAATCCTATGCAGCACATTTAGAGGAAATTCATGGCTAGGCGCTCTAGTAAAAAACAGCCTTCATTTGCTCCTTATGTCATTGGAACATTTCTAACCATTCTCATCATATTCATGACTGTATTCAGTTTTTCATGGGCAGATTTTGCATCCTATACAAGAATTGCAACCATATCCATGAAAGGCCAATCCCTTCTGAATTCTGATGAATACCTTAAGGATATAGCCATTGAGGACTCTATCTCAATTCTGGATCTGGATATTCGGGAAATCCATGAGACACTGGAAGAGAATCCATTTGTGAAGGCAGCCCGAGTATCGCGACGTTTTCCAAAGCGCGTCATCATTGAAGTGATGGAAAGGCAGCCTCTTGCATGGGTAAACAGCACGTCAAATCTTTATATCGATACAGAAGGTTATGTGTTGCCATATCATCATGCTCTCGATGAAATGGACCTTCCCATCATGTCCAACTTCAACCCTGCCAAGGAATTGTATCCCGAAGGTGAATTGGCTATTTCACAACCGGTCCGGCTGGCAGGAACCTTGCTGAATTGGATGGTGAATTCCTACCCTTCTCTGTACGATGGGCTTTCTGAAATTCGTCTAAATCCATCTGATGATTATGAACTGGTATTGGAAAGCCATCCCACAAGGATCATACTTGGCAAAGAAAAACTTGTGGAAAAACTGCAGGTTTTATCTGTCTTTGAAGAAACATTACACCATAAACGATCCCTAACCGATTATACCTACCTGGACCTGCGATATCATAATCAGGTCATTGCCAAAGAACGAAGACGATGAAGAATTTAAATCTTACAGTAGATAAACATATAGTTACGGGCATTGATGTGGGGTCATCCACCATTACATGCTGCATTGTAGATCATGGGATAAACCAGGATGAGCCAAACCTCCTTGGTATTGGTTCCGCTCCTTCCACTGGAATACGAAAGGGAAGTATTATCCATCGTGATCGAGTGATTTCAGAAATTGAAACAGCCATTTCCGCTGCAGAAACCATGGCGAATGTAAAAGTGCAACATGCCTGGTGTTCATTAACCGGTGATCATATCCGTGGTATCAATACAAATGGCGCAACACCAATTCATAAGAGTGGTGGTTCTGGAATCCCACAGGAACAGGAAATTCACAAGGAAGATGTGAACAAAGCGCTTGAAATGACCAAGAACATCACCTTTCCACCTGACCGCAATATTCTCCATGTCCTGCCCCAGGAATTCATCATCGATACCATGACTGGAATCAAGGATCCAATCGGTATGACTGGCAGACGTCTTGAAGCTCGGGTTCATCTTGTGACAACTGCCATATCATCCATGACAAATCTGGTGAATTGCGTCGAAGAACTGGGTATCACCGTCAATGGTCTTGTCTTTCAGGGATTATCCTCGGCCCTGGCCGTTCTCGATCAGGATGAGATGGAATTAGGTGTCGCCTGCGTGGACATTGGTGCGGAAACAACCGAGGTAACAGTATTTTTTGACAGTGGCGTTCGCCATACGGGTGTGATACCCATCGGAGCCAGCAGTGTGACAAACGATATTGCCGTGATGTTGCAGGTACCAAAAAAAATAGCAGAAGAAATAAAACTGAAATATGCTTCAGCAAAAGCATCCATGTCCTCACCGGAACTGGACTTTGATATTCCTGAGAGTGAGGGCATGAAACGTAAAATTTCAGAGCATGAATTATCGCGATATGTGGAAGCCCGCATGGTTGAAATTCTTCAACTTGCCGCACGGGAAATTGCCAAGGCAGATATTCATGAAAAGCTCACTTATGGTCTTGTATTGACCGGAGGCGGAGCTGAACTGAAAAACCTGGCAGGATTGGCAGAGGAAGTCATGCATTCACGTATCCGTGTGGGACATCCACGCGGTATACACGGAATAGCAGATGTGGCATCCAAACCTCAATACGCCTGCAGTCTCGGATTGACCCAATGGTCTCAGTTCAATCCGGATTCAAGTCATCACCAGGATGGTGTCATCCATCCCGGGGATGTGTTTAAAAAAATCGGAAAATGGTTTAAAGAATTTTTCTAATCTGAACAAAAGGAGCACGCATATGCTATTCGAATTCGATAACCTTGCTGAACAGAAAGCAAAACTGAAAGTCATCGGTGTTGGCGGTGGCGGTGGGAATGCCGTAAATAGAATGATCACTTCCGGAATGAGCGGTGTGGATTTCATCGTCATAAATACAGACGCACAGGACCTGGAAGTCAATCCTGCGAAACATAAGATCCAGATAGGAAAAAACCTCACCAAAGGTCTGGGAGCCGGTGCTAAGGCAGAAATTGGAAAAGAAGCCGTAGAAGCAGATCGTGAAGCCATCGAAGGCCTGCTGGAAGGGGCTGACATGGTGTTCATCACCTCCGGTATGGGTGGTGGGACCGGTACCGGTGCATCCCCTGTCATTGCACAAATAAGTCGTGAAATGGGCATTCTAACTGTGGGTATCGTTACCCTTCCATTCATGTTTGAGGGTCCTAAACGGACCAATAGGGCACTGGCTGGAATTACAGAACTGCGTAAAGCATGTGACACCATGATTGTTATACCCAATCAGAAATTGATGACAATCGTAGACAAATCCACTACCCTCACTGAAGCGTTCCAGCTTGCAGATTCCATTCTGCATCAGGCAGCAAAAGGGATCTCAGACCTGATCAATGTCAATGGGATTATCAACCTTGATTTCGCTGATGTAGAGACAGTAATGAAAAATATGGGTGAAGCTATTATGGGTACCGGATTCGCATCAGGTGAAGAACGGGCCGTGCTGGCTGCGCAACAGGCCATTTCAAGTCCTTTACTGGACAGTGCGTCCATCAATGGTGCCCAGGGTGTTCTAGTAAACATCACAGGTGGTCCAAACCTCACACTTCATGAAGTAACGGATGCCACCCAGATTATCTTTGAAGAGGCAGGAAATGATGCCAACATCATTTTTGGCGCCGTCATTGACAAAAACATGGGCGATGAAATATCCGTGACAGTTATTGCCACAGGGTTCAGTCAGGTGGATGTTGCAAAGGAAGCAAAAGAGGTACCAGCAGAAACGAAACCTGTATTACCTCAGCCTGAGACTACCATTCTTGCAGAAAAGGTGAATGAACCACTTCACAATCAGAAGAATGTGTCACAGGAAAGCAGTGAACCATCAAGAAAGCAGCACTTTTTTGATGATACGAACCCTTCAATATTCGGAAAAGAGTTGGAGATACCTGCATTTATACGCAGACAACACGAATAAACAAAACCCTCAGTATCAGATTAGAAACAGCAAAACCCCGGCAATCGGGGTTTTGCTGTAATTAGAATATCTCTATAAACAAAAAAGTCCCGACATTGTGAGTCAGGACTTTTATGTATCTAGTCAAGTGTGATTTAAATCTTCTTACCGTTGGCCCTCAACTCGTTAACCACTTTGCGAATACCTTTTTTATCGATGATACGCATTCCACGAGTGGAAACATTCAGGGTAATATATCTTTTTTCATCTGGTAGCCAGAATCTTTTCTTCTGCAGGTTTACATTAAACCGACGCCGGGTTTTATTGTGTGCATGACTCACACTATTCCCGAACATGGGTGTTTTACCTGTTACGTCGCATACTCTGCTCATTATGTCCTCAAAAAATCTTTTCCTGTTCCAAAAAAGCCGATGAATTTAATCGCTATTTTTAGGTCGTACAATAATTGTTGTTGTAATTTTCGATTTACAATCAGGACGGTAATGCAGATTAGATACGCAACTAAAAATGATATCCCCTTTATTGCGGATTTCAACTCGGCCATGGCGAAAGAAACTGAAGGAAAACCCCTTGATTTTCAGCTATTAATGGCAGGAGTGAATGCAGTAATAAATGATGAGGAAAAAGGATTTTACCTCGTGGCAATTGAAAATGACACCATAATCGGCCAATTACTGGTTACAAAGGAATGGTCTGATTGGAGGAACGGTTACTTCTGGTGGATTCAATCGGTTTATGTTCACTTGGATTACCGGAATCAACATGTCTTCAAGGCCATGTTCCAGTATGTTAAAAATCTTGCGAGAGATGAAGGAAATATATGTGGCTTAAGACTGTATGTTGATAAATCCAATTCAATTGCAAAAAACGTATACCAGAATATGGGCTGGGTTGAAACAGAGTATTTAATGTATAAGATTGATTGGTCAGAGCAGCAATGAATATAGGAAACCTCCATGTTCCTACTCCCTTTCTTTTAGCTCCCATGGCCGGTGTGACTGACTATGCTTTTCGAGTTTTGTGCAAAGAGCAGGGAGCAGGGATTGTGTATTCGGAATTTGTGTCTGCCCATGGGATTATCCGGGAAAATTCCAAAACATTGAATATGATACGGTTTACTGAATTCGAAAGACCTATTGGTATACAGATATTTGGTGATGAACCCGGGGTCATGGCAAAAGCAGCCAAAGAAGTAGTAACACGATTTGACCCAGATATTATAGACATAAACTATGGGTGTCCTGTCCCGAAGGTAACCAAGAAGGGAGCTGGATCTGCTGCCCTTAAAGATTTATGCCTCATGGATGATATAACATCCGCTGTAGTGGAATCAGTACCTGACAGACCGGTGACTGTAAAAATGAGGGCCGGTTGGGATAAAAGATCTCTCGTAATCCCTGAGGCTGGAACCCGATTGGAGAAACTGGGTGTCAGTGCTATTACTCTTCACCCTCGTACTGCCAATCAGAAATATACTGGAAAAGCTGATTGGGAATTGATTCGATTGTTAAAAGAGTCTGTGAGTATTCCCGTTATTGGCAATGGTGATGTTACCTCATCCCAACATGCTGAATCCATGTTTAATATGACAGGATGCGATGCTATAATGATTGGAAGGGCAGCCATGGGAAATCCATGGTTTTTTAAGCAGTTGACTGAAGGGTTATCTGGAGGTACAAGACCCAAAAGAATCTCTAATGACGAGATTGTATCCATGTGCAATCGCCACATTGATTTATTGATCCAGGATAAGGGTGAACAAACTGCAGGAAACCAGATTCGCAAACATTTCGGATGGTATATCAAGGGTTTTCCAGGAGCAGCGCACATTCGAAAATCTTTGGTTATGGCGTCGGGAATTGATGAAATGAGAGAGATATTGGCCAGAATTTGATAACCCAAACCTGGTCAGACGATCAGGATGAATATTTTTTTATCCATCTCCTTTCTTCCCTCTTCCTTCAAACTTCATCCTTCATACTTTTTCTTTATCCTTCTTCCTTCGTACTTCTTCCTTCTCAATCTATTGTATTGCAGAATAAATCCTTGGTAATTTTTGGTCTATTTTATACTTAATTATCAACGAATTCACCTGACGAGGAGATTATGGCAAACGCAAAACTCACTGTCCCAAAAGCTGTTAATGAACCCATTCGACCCTATGGAAAAGGTTCCCCGGAAAAATTATCCCTGAAAGCAACACTAAATGATTTATCCAATCAAACTCTGGATATTCCCCTGATCATCAACGGTAAAGAGGTGAGAACAGGTAATATGGCACCTTGTGTCATGCCCCACAATCATTCCCATGTGCTGGCCAATTATCATCTTGCAGGCAAGGATGAAGTCCAACAGGCCATCGAATCATCTCAACGAGCTTGGAAGGAATGGTCCACAACGCCCTGGGAGCACAGGGTGGCAGTGTTCAAGAAAATGGCATCACTGCTTCAGGGGCCATATCGTGATATACTCAATGCTGCTACCATGTTGAATGTGAGTAAAAATGTATTTCAGGCTGAAATAGACGCGGCATGTGAGCTCATTGACTTTTTCAATTTTAATGCGTGGTATGCCCAGGAGATTTATGAGCAGCAACCCCCCTATTCTCCAGATGGTATGTGGAATACCGTGGAGCACAGACCCCTTGAAGGATTTGTATTCGCTGTAACTCCTTTTAATTTTGTCAGCATCGCTGGAAACCTCCCCACTGCTCCCATTCTCATGGGGAATGTTGCGCTGTGGAAGCCTGCCTCATCAGCAGTATATCCAACCTATTTCCTGATGAAAATGTTTAAGGAAGCAGGATTACCGGATGGTGTTTTGAATTTCATACCTGGTCCCGGTAGTAAAGTCGGACCAACTGTCATGGATGATTCAAATCTTGCCGGCGTTCATTTTACAGGTTCCACAGCTGTATTCCAGAATATGTGGAGGACCATTGGATCCAATATCAATGCGTACAAATCCTATCCCCGGATTGTTGGTGAAACAGGAGGTAAAGATTTTTGTATTGCCCATGAATCCGCTGATTTGGATGGTCTTGTTACAGCGCTTATTAGAGGACCATTTGAGTACCAGGGACAAAAATGCTCTGCCCTTTCCCGTGCTTACCTGCCAAACACAATGTGGTCTAACATAAAGCAGCAGCTTCTGGATGAGTTAGGCACAATAACCATGGGAGATGTTGCAGATTTTTCGCATTTCATGAACGCCGTTATAGATGAACCGGCATTTGACACTATTACTGGCTACATTGATTATGCAAAACAGGCATCCGATGCGGAAATCATCTTTGGAGGTGGATATGATAAATCAGAAGGGTATTACATTGAGCCGACAGTTATTTTAACTGATAATCCACAATTCAAAACCATGGAAGAAGAAATATTTGGTCCGGTTTTAACCATCTTCCTGTACGATCCGGCAAAATGGACCAACACACTGAAACTGGTGGACGGTACATCGCCATATGCGCTGACAGGTTGTGTATTCGCAAATGACCGAACAGCGATCATTGAAGCGTCCAATGCTTTAACACATGCTGCCGGTAATTTCTATATCAATGATAAACCAACTGGAGCCGTGGTTGGTCAACAGCCATTTGGAGGCGGCAGAGCATCTGGAACGAATGATAAGGCCGGGTCCATGTTTAACCTGATTCGCTGGATATCTCAGCGAACTATTAAAGAGACCTTCGTACCCCCCACCAACTACAGATACCCGTTCATGGAAGAAAAATAAATCATGTTGAAGTACCTGTTCCAACTCATCTCTTTCGAACAGACATTTGGTTTTAGTTAAATCCTACGGATTATACACAGGACTTTGACTATTCAACTTTTTTGAAATGGAGATAAAAATGAAACGAATTAAAACATTAATCATGGGAGCAGCTGGCAGGGACTTTCACAATTTTAACCTGCTATATCGGGAAAATGAATCTGTCGAGGTAGTTGCATTCACAGCCACACAAATACCTGATATTGAAGGACGCACCTATCCGGTAGAACTGTCAGGTCCACTCTACCCACAAGGTATCCCAATTCATGATGAATCGGATCTGGAAATGCTTATACATGACCTTGATGTTGAAGATGTGGTATTTGCCTATTCTGATATAGGCCATGAAGATGTGATGCATAAAGCATCCCGTGTTCTGGCTACCGGAGCCCATTTTAAGCTTTTAGGCTCAGAGCCCACCATGATAAAGTCCACAAAACCCGTTATAGGAATCGGAGCGGTTCGAACCGGATGTGGGAAAAGTCAAACCACACGGAAAGTTGCAGAAATTCTAAAGGCAGCCGGAAAAAAAGTAGCTGCCATCAGACACCCTATGCCCTATGGTGACCTGGCAAAGCAGAAGGTCCAGCGATTTGCCACGATCGAAGACCTGAAAAAACATGACTGTACCATTGAAGAAATGGAAGAGTACGAACCGCACATTAATTCCGGAACCATTGTCTATGCTGGAGTAGATTATGAAGCCATCGTCCGTGAAGCGGAGAAAGAAGCTGACATCATCCTCTGGGATGGAGGGAACAACGATCTTCCATTCTATAAACCGGATCTCTACATCGTGGTGGCAGATCCGCATAGACCGGGTCATGAATTGACCTACTACCCAGGGGAAACGAACCTGTTAATGGCGGATGTGGTCATCATTAATAAGATTGATACTGCCGATGTACAAGACATCGATGAAGTCCGATGGAATATCCGAGAAGCCAATCCACATGCAATTATTGTTGAGGCCGCTTCACCAATCACAGTTGAAGACGGATCATTAATTTTTGGCAAAAAGGCGCTTGTTGTGGAAGATGGTCCTACCTTAACGCATGGTGAAATGCAATACGGAGCCGGTATGGTAGCCGCTGAAAAATACGGGGCTGCAGAAGTGGTAGATCCTCGTCCCTACACCGTGGGTAAAATCACTGAGACATTTGAAAAGTATCCTGACATAGGCGAATTATTACCTGCCATGGGATACGGCGATCAACAAATGAAAGATCTGGAAACAACCATCGCCAATACTGAATGCGATGTGGTAATCATTGGAACACCTATTGATCTCAGACGGGTTGCTAAAATCGACCAGCCCTCTGTCAGGGTCACCTATGATCTTCAGGAAATCGGTACACCCGACCTTCAGGGAGTGCTGAAACCTTTCCTCGACTAGCACCACACGTTCATGCGCCCAAATAGGACAGTCATGATAGCTCTGGGTGGGAATGCCCTTTCGCCAAGGGGTACAACGGGGGATATTCCCACCCAGTTCGCTCACACCCGGAAAAGCATGAAAGCCATCATGCATTTCGTGGATTTCGATTACAATATCTGTATCACCCATGGTAATGGTCCTCAGGTAGGTGATGAATTATTACGAATGGACCTGACCCATGAAACGGTTCCATCTCTTCCCCTGGGTGTTTGTGTAGCAGGGACTCAAGGCACCATTGGATACATGATTCAGCAATCTCTTCAAAATAGTTTGAAGCAGGCCCAGGTAGATCGAGAAGTGGTGACACTTGTGACTCAGGTGGTTGTGGATAAGGATGACCCATCTATACAGAACCCAGCGAAATTTGTTGGACAGAGATATACAGCAGATGAAGCAGTTCGTATGTCCGAAAAATTCGGATGGACGGTTAAGGAACAAAATCAGGGCGAATGGCGTCGGGTCGTACCTTCCCCCTTACCCAGATACATCATGCATGGATACAGTACTAAAACCCTTGTGGATCACGGGACGATAGTGCTCTGTGCCGGTGGAGGTGGGATACCAGTGTATTATCAGGATGGATCTGTACTTGAAGGATTAGATGCGGTTATCGATAAGGACCTTGCTGCGGCTCTTATGGGCAGAATCATCAAATCACATGAACTCTGGATTATTACAGATATTGAATATGCCTACCTCGATTTCAATACACCAAATCAGAGACCAATCAGACGCTGTACTGTCACAGAAGCGGAGCAATATTTAGAAGATGGACAGTTTCAGAAAGGCAGCATGGCACCTAAATTTGAGGCTGCTATTTATTTCTTAAAACATCACGGTGAGAAAGTGATCATTACATCCATTTCACACGTGAAAGAAGCAATTGTTGGACGATCAGGTACGACTATCGTTCGAGATCGTGCATAAAAGGAGTTTTTGTTGAAAATACACGAATACCAGGGAAAAGATATTTTTCGACAGTTTCAGGTGAATGTACCTAGAGGTTATCCGGCTTTTTCTGTAGACGAAGCAGTTGACAAAGCCAAGCAACTGGAGGGATTTCCAGTAGTAGTGAAGGCACAAATTCATGCAGGGGGACGTGGAAAAGGTGGCGGTGTAAAACTTGCACATTCCATTGAAGAGGTCCGGGAACTGGCGAAATCCATATTAGGAATGCAGCTTGTAACCCATCAGACTGGACCGGAAGGAAAACAGGTTCAGCGACTGCTTATAGAATCCGGGGTTGGAATTGAGCGAGAACTGTATGCAGGGATTGTTCTGGATCGCGCTTCCAAAAAGGATGTTTTCATGGTCTCCACTGAGGGAGGAATGGAAATTGAAAAAGTTGCAGAAGAAACGCCCGAGAGGATCGTAAAACAATGGATTGATCCGGGATTGGGATTAACCGCTTTCCAGGCCAGGGAACTGGCATTCTCCCTGGGATTGTCCGGTGTACAGGTGAAACATGCTGTGAAAATATTCCTTGCACTTTGGAATGTCTACAGGGATAAGGATTGTTCCCTCATTGAGATTAATCCACTTGTGGTAACCAATGATGATGACGTAATTGCTTTGGATGCAAAGATCAATTTCGATGATAATGCGCTTTACAGGCAAAAAGGACTGATTGATCTTCGTGATTTATCCGAAGAGGATGATGCAGAAGTGGAAGCCAGTCGATTCAATCTGAATTATATCAAACTGGATGGCAATGTTGGTTGCATGGTCAATGGAGCCGGTCTGGCTATGGGGACAATGGACATAATTAAATTGAGTGGGGGTGAACCTGCAAACTTCCTGGATGTCGGTGGTGTCGCTAATCCAGAGACGGTTGCCAACGGGTTCAAGATTATTCTTTCTGACCCTAACGTTAAGTCAATCCTCATAAATATTTTTGGGGGTATTGTCCGTTGTGACCGTGTTGCTCAGGGAGTCATTGATGCCATGCAGACAGTTCAGGTTGATGTACCTGTAGTGGTTCGACTTGAAGGAACAAATGCAAAGGAAGCTGCTGAATTATTGGAAAGGTCACCTTTGGATTTCATTGTGGCAACCAGCTTGAGTGATGCTGCGGAAAAAGCAGTTATAGCAGCGAAAGGAGGTGTATCATGAGTGTACTGGTAAATAATGATACACGATTAATCATCCAGGGATTTACTGGTCAGGAAGGCACATTTCATGGGGCACAGATGATCGATTACGGTACAAACGTAGTTGGTGGTGTCACACCGAATAAAGGGAGAACCCATCACCTGGATGTACCGGTATTCAATACAGTTCTGGAAGCAAAAAAATCCACAGACGCAAATACATCAGTGATTTTTGTTCCACCTGCTTTTGCAGCCGATGCAATCATGGAATCGGTGGCAGCAGATCTGGAACTTGTCATTTGTATAACCGAGGGAATTCCAACGAGAGATATGATCATTGTAAATGATTTCATGCAGGGATCAAACACTCGACTGGTGGGTCCAAACTGCCCTGGAGTAATTTCCCCTGGACAGGCAAAAATTGGCATTATGCCTGGATTTATTCATTCACCGGGACACATAGGTATTATGTCTCGATCAGGCACATTAACCTATGAAGCTGTTCATCAAATCAGTGAATTTGGAATGGGGCAGTCAACCGTTATCGGAATCGGTGGAGATCCAATAATTGGAACAAATTTTATAGATATGCTGGATTTGTTTTCCAGGGATGACGATACACACGGCGTGTTGATGATTGGGGAAATCGGTGGTACAGCCGAAGAAGAAGCTGCCCAGTGGGTTGTGGACAATTCATTTAGTAAGCCAATTGTCTCATTCATTGCAGGTCAAACAGCACCCCCAGGAAGACGAATGGGACATGCAGGTGCCATTATTGCAGGTGGTAAAGGAACGGCGTCTGAAAAAATGACCGCTCTCCAACAAGCGGGGATTACTGTTGTAAAAAGTCCCGCAGAAATTGGCCAGGCCATGGCGTCACAATTAAAATAATCTAGACAAAAAACAATTACAGGAGTTATTAGTGGGAAACAGAACATTTGCTATCATCAAACCAGATGCAGTAAAAAATGGATATACCGGCAAGATTTATGACCGGATTATCCAGGCAGGATTTACCATCCTTGGAGCTAAACTTATTCGAATGACAAAATCACAGGCAGAAGGATTTTATGCTGTACACAAAGAGCGTCCGTTCTATGGTGAATTGACAACATTTATGTCCTCAGGACAAAGCATGGTCCTTGCTCTTGAAAAGGATGATGCTGTAGCCGAATGGCGCACAACAATCGGAGCAACCAACCCCGATGAAGCTGCAGAAGGAACCATTCGAAAAGATTTTGCCACCAGCCTAGGTGAGAATGCAGTTCATGGATCTGACAGTGATGAGAATGCCCGTTTAGAGATTTCTTTTTTCTTTTCAGATTCAGAATTAATCGCCAACAGGTAATCACAGAAGAATATTTGCATTTTTCCTCTCTAGAATCCAAATTTAAGTGATTATATCAGAGAGGAAATCAGACCTTGAAGTTCGTTCAAACCATATCGCTTCTTTTATTATTCACTCTAATTATTTCCTGTGGTGGACAATCAGAAACAGGGATGGTAGGAGAATCCATCACGCTGGTTGCTGAATCAGGTGAAACTGGCGAGGATTTAGAATTCTCGTGGGATATCCTTGAACAGCCCTCTACCAGCTGGATCACGGTCAATGATTTGCAGTATTCTGAAGATCACATGTCTGCCACTTTTATTCCCGATGAACCAGGAACTTATGTGTTCTCTGTTGCCATATCTCAATATGGGGATGAAGTCTCAAATCAATCCTTTTCATATGAAATTGAATTGGGTGAAGATGGGTCGGATTATGACGAAGAACTCACTGAAGTAACAGAAGAAGAATGGCTTGAATCCACACCAGAAGAACCTGAAATACCAGTCGAAATTCCTGAACCTGAATTTGAGGAGAGAGTTGAGCCTGAGAAAGTTGTGGTGAAAGAAACGCCACCTCCTCCCCCGCCACCAAAACCAGTCAAGCGCGTGGTACCAGGTTCAACCATACCAGTGGATAAAAGCAGATTTACTATACAGGTTGCTTCTCGTAAAATGCTGGTTGATGCTGAAAAGGTTGCATCCGATCTCATTAATGCAGGTTTTGACGCTTATATTCAAAAAGCATATTTCATGGAAACGGATCAAATCTGGTATCGTGTTCGTGTTGGTAGTTATGATGACATGGATATCGCCCAGTCCGTCGCCTCATCCATTGCAGATTCCTACAATCTTGCTACATGGATTGATCATGTTAGAATTGAACAATAAAATTATCAGGAGATAACAATGGGACCAATGAAACTCTACTTTGATGTTAGAGATATTTTCCGTGCACCTCGTATGGCTCTAAGTGGGAAGAAAATTTTTATTTTTACAGCAGCCAGCTTCATTGGTTATGTTGCATATTGGCTTTTGGCATATTTTGCTTTAGGGGTTTCTGGCACTGGGTTTAGCATTGCCTGGTCCACATACGGATTATACCCCTTTATTGGATGCAGTATCCTGACACTCTTTGGTAAAATTCTATACTGGATTGGAACCCTTATACTCTTTTATGCTATCAGCCTGGCATGTACCGCGGTGGCCCGCGTTACCTATAAGCAGTTTAAGGGGGATGAATTCTATTCTGCCGGGGATGCATTCAAATTTGTTAAGAAACTCTGGCATCCCATTGTATTTACATGGGTTTCATTTGTACTAATAATCCTTGTGTTTCTGATGGGCGCAGCGGTTTTTGCACTATTTGGTTATATTCCATATATCGGTGAATTCCTCTTTGCAATTCCTTACCTGATGTATTTCTTTGGATCGCTGTTTGTAGTGTACACTGCAGTCGTATTTCTTATCTCATTCATTTATACACCAGCAATTGTTGCTATTTATGAAGAAGATACCATGGGATCTGTATTTCAGAGCTATTCACTAACCTGGTCTCAACCATGGCGAATCCTGCTATATCATGGTATTCTCATTCCAATTGCCATGCTGGGCATCTATCTGTTCAAATATTTCTGGTTTGCGAGTTACAAACTGGTCAATGCAGTCTTTGGGATGGAATGGGTCCAATCTTTGTTTGGATTGAACTGGTTCACCAGTGGAAAACTGGCCGATATTGCTAATTGGGCATGGACGACAGTAAACCCATATTCATTGTGCGTAAAAGATGCTGGGTGTGCTTCATCCCATTGTTGCAATGAATGGAGTTGTTGTACATGGTTTGACATGAGTGTGGTAAAAGCGGATATCACTCTCAATGGTACTGAATACATTGCCGGTATTATCCTGGCCTTTTTCCTTTTCCTATTGGTATTGTCTGTCATCAGCTACGGGCTTTCCATTTTGTCTGTAGGTGAAGCTCTCATGTTCGTCATATTCAAGAAGAAGTCAGATGATGATAATCTCCTTGAACGCAAGGATGAAGAAGACCTTGAAGAAGAGGATGACGATGAGTTCGCCGATGAATCAGAACTGGATGAAAATGAGGAATCATCAGAAGAAAACGAGACGTCTGATCCTGACGAGGTATCCAAAGACAGTTAAGGGTTTATCTGTCTCATAATACTGGATTTATTCCATTTTTATCCCTTGGATAGACTTTGAACATTTTTTACTTTTCCGGGCTTTAATTGAAGCTATCACGATCAGAATTGAATCGAGGGCTCAACGAAGAGTTTTTTGATATTTCAGTAGAAAATATCGGTGATGATACCATTGCATTTCATCAGGAATCCATTTCCTGTTCTGTATCATCACAGATCGTGCCTACAGGTTATAAGGTATTTGGAATCCTGAACCTTCCATTTACACTACAATGCGATCGTTGCTTAGACCATTATCCTAAAGATGTTTCTTTGCAATATGAGTTATGGCTTACCCCAGATAAAAATGTAGTGGATGATGAAACAACAGACGCCGTCTGGTTTCCTGATTCAATGGAAGAGATTGACCTACATTCAGTCATGCATGACTTTATCCTTCTTGAAGTACCTGTTAAGAAGGTATGCAGGGATGATTGCCTTGGACTTTGTTCATCCTGTGGCACCAATTTAAACCATGCCACCTGTTCCTGTGATTCGCAATCAGGGGATCCTCGGTGGGATGCACTGAAAAAAATTAGTAACTGACAGTTAGGTGAAAAATGGCACTACCAAAAACAAGAATTTCTAAAGCTCGTGGACGAAAAAGAAGAACCCACTGGAAAGCGGCACATGTATCGTTTATGGAATGTCCACAATGCGGCTCACAAAAAATGCCCCATCGTGCATGTCCCGATTGCGGGTATTACCGCGGACGACCGGTTATTTCCACGAAAGAATCATAATATCGAATGATCATAGCACTTGATGCTATGGGGGGCGACGACGCCCCGGGTGTTGTGGTACAGGGAGCCTTACAGGCTCTGAAAGAATCCTCCTCTTCCCTTAACCTGTTATTGCTGGGAGACGAACAGGCCATTCAACATGAACTGGATGGGTTTTCGTCCTCCAGATTGGCAATTCATCATACAACTCAGGTTGTTGACATGGAAGATCGCGGTTCCAAGGTGATTAAAACCAAGCCAGATTCTTCTCTTGTCAAAGGAATCCAATTGGTGAAGGCAGGATCTGCTGATGCATTTGTGAGCGCAGGTCACACCGGTGCCGTTATGTCTACTTCCTTGTTGAGCTATGGACGAATCAAGCATGTAAAACGTCCTGCCCTTGGTGTCTATATCCCAACACTTACAGGAGGGAAAATTCTTTGTGATGTTGGGGCGAATCCTGATGCAAAACCCTACCATATTTTACAGTTTGCTATCATGGCCAGTCACTATTTTGACCATGTTGAAGGCCATAAAAATCCAACAATAGGACTTGTAAATATTGGCGCTGAACCCTCAAAGGGTAGCGAATTGTATAAAGAAACTCATGAATTATTGAAAAGTGAGTTACCCAACTTTGTGGGGAATGTTGAAGGACGTCATATTATGGATTGCAATGCAGATGTTCTTGTATGTGACGGTTTTGTAGGGAACACCTTATTAAAGTTTGCTGAAGGTATGGTCAGTGTATTTACAAACGAATTGAAATCAGGAATATCCAATCGGATTTGGTATATGCTTGGAGCGTTGCTTCTTAGGCCAGTTTTCACAAATTTTCGGAAAAAATTTGATTTCGAAGAACATGGTGGAACACCATTATTGGGAGTAAATGGTGTCTCAATCATTACCCATGGCAGTGCGGGTCCAAAGGCAATTTGCAATTCGATACATCTGGCAAAGAAATGTATTGATGAAAACCTGATAGAAGACATCCGTATTAGTCTTGAACAGCATTTAGGAGAAAAAAATTGAAGGCAACCATAACAGCTACAGCGCGATATGTACCAGACCGTGTATTAACCAACCATGATCTTGAAAAAATGGTGGATACATCGGATGAATGGATACAAACGCGAACGGGAATAAAAGAACGTCATGTTGTTGCAGAAGGCCAAGCCTCAGCGGATATGTCCACCCGTGTTGCACACACACTGCTTGAACGTTCTCAGACAGATCCATCAGAAATCGAAGCCATTATCATTGCCACGGTTACTCCTGATATGATGTTTCCATCTACAGCGGCCCTGGTACAGAACAATATCGGTGCCAAAAATGCATGGGGATTTGACCTTTCAGGAGCATGTACCGGGTTCTTATATGGATTGGAGACCGGCACACGTTTTATCGAATCAGGAAAATACAAAAAAGTCATAGTAATTGGTGTCGATACGATGAGTTCCATTCTTGACTATACAGATCGAAACACCTGTGTTTTGTTTGGAGACGGTGCAGGTGGAGTGTTACTGGAACCCACGGATGAAGATGGGGTTGGTATACTTGATTCAATCATGAAAATTGATGGTTCCGGCGGGGAATATTTAAAAATGCCAGGTGGTGGCTCCCTCAATGGCACTTCCCTTGAGACTGTTGAACAAAATATGCACTATATCAAACAGGATGGAAAAACCGTGTTTAAGTTTGCTGTTAAAGGCATGGCAGATGTAAGCGCTGAAATTATAGAACGAAATGGAATTCCTGGTGAAGATGTAAAGCTTTTTATTCCACATCAGGCAAACAAGCGGATCATTGATGCTGCTGCAAATCGATGTAACCTGAGAGAAGATCAGGTTTTATTGAATATCGATCGATATGGGAATACCACAGCCGGTACCATCCCAATCGGCATGGATGAAGCCTATGAGGACGGAACTTTGCAAAAGGGAGATATTCTACTTTTGGCGGCTTTTGGAGCCGGATTCACCTGGGGAAGTACCCTTATCCGATGGGGATTAGAATGAAATTGGGACTACTTTTTCCCGGTCAGGCATCCCAAAAAGTAGGAATGGGAAAGGATCTTTACGATCAGACAAATCTGGGAAAATTATATTTTGAACGTGCAAATGAACTCATGGGTGAGGATATCCGATCCATCATTTTTTATGGCGCTGAAGATACCCTGAAGCAAACAAAATACACACAACCTGCTATTTATATTGTCAGTGTCATTCTAGGAAAACTTCTTCTTGAAGAAGGGATAACTCCCATCGGGGCGGCAGGTCATAGCCTGGGTGAATATTCCGCTCTATCCATTGCAGGAGCATTCGATTTTGAAACGGGACTGGACCTTGTAAAACTACGTGCATCAAGTATGTTTGATGCAGGACTATCATTGCCAGGGACCATGGCAGCTATCATTGGAGGGAGTGAAGCGGATGTTATAGCTCTCTGCAGTAAAGCTTCACAGGAGAATGATGTGGTTGTACCTGCCAACTTCAATAGTCCTGGACAAATTGTAATCTCAGGAAATTCAGACGCTGTTTTGCGGGCCATTCAACTCGCCACTGAATTCGGTGCAAAGAAAGCAGTAGAATTAAATGTATCTGGGGCGTTCCATTCTCCCCTTATGAAACCTGCCAGAGAAGCACTTGCGGAAAAGCTGAACGAGACGGAAATTCTCGACACGCATTTCCCGGTTTATAACAATGTAGATGCGACTCCGGTTACAAAAGCATCGGACATTAGGAACGGCCTAATCAGTCAGCTGGAAAACCCGGTGAAATGGGGCGAAACAGTTTCTAACATGGTCCATGATGGAATTGAGTCTTTCATGGAAGTCGGACCAGGGAAAGTATTGCAGGGATTGAACCGTCGTATCGAAAGGCGTATTCCCATATCAGGGATTGAAACATTAGATGATATCAGGAATTTGACACATGTTTGATTTACAGGATAAGGTTGCCATCGTCACGGGTGCTTCCCGTGGTATTGGAAAAGGCATCGCAGAACAATTATCAACTTCAGGGGCAACCGTTGTATGTGTAAGCCGAACTGAGGAGGATATTAAATCAGTGGCAGAGACCATTCAATCCAATGGTGGACAGGCACTCTATTATGCTGCTGATATTTCGAATGGTGATTCATTTACAGACCTGGTGAAATTCACCATAGAAAAATGCGGCCAGGTTGATGTGCTTGTAAATAATGCAGGGGTCACACGTGACACGCTCCTTATGAGGATGTCAGAATCGGACTGGGATATGGTCCTGAATATTAATTTAAAGGGTGCATTTCACGGAACCAAAGCCGTCACAAGACCCATGATGAAGCGACGGTGGGGTCGGATTATCAATATTTCATCTGTGGTTGGATTGACCGGAAATGCAGGTCAATCAAATTATGCCGCATCAAAAGCCGGGCTTATCGGGTTTACAAAGTCCTCGGCAAAAGAATTTGCATCCCGTGGAATTACGGTTAACTGTATTGCACCGGGATATATTGAAACTGAAATGACAGGCGCCATATCTGAAAAGGCCAAGGATGCGTTGCTTGACCAGATTCCGATGGGGCGTATTGGTAGCGCTGTTGATATTGCAGCGATGGTCACATTTTTAGCTTCCGACGAAGCCGGTTATATTACCGGCCAGACCTTTACGGTTGACGGCGGAATGACAATGATATAAACAAGGAGGCATTATGTCCACATTCGATAAAGTAAAAGAAGTCATCGTTGACAAACTAGGAGTTGAAGAAGATAAAATCACCATGGAAGCATCTTTTGTAGATGATCTTGGTGCTGATTCTTTGGATACAGTTGAACTCATCATGGAATTGGAAGAAGAATTCGGAATCGAAATCCCTGATGAAGACGCTGAAAACATGACTACTGTAGGTGCTGCTGTCGAATATATTGATTCAAAATCATAAGCAAAACCATGAAACATCGTCGAGTTGTCATTACAGGCATGGGTGCACTGGCACCCAATGGAAACTGCGTTGAAGATTACTGGAACGCACTCCTGGAAGGGAAAAGTGGTATTGGACCTATCACCACGTATGATACATCTGAGCATTCTGTCAGAATTGCTGGTGAATTATCCGATTTTTCCCCAGAAGGGTTTTTGTCACCGAAAGAGATACGTAAGCTTGATCGGTTTACAATCCTTGCCTTGACGGCAGCGAATGAGGCGGTTAAACATTCCGGGTTAGATTTAGATTCCATCGATTTGGAACGTGTCGGGGTTACACTCGGTACCGGGGTCGGTGGAATCCAAACCCTAGAAGAGCAGCATTCTGTATTTATGAATCGAGGACCATCCAGGGTTTCACCCCTGTTTGTTCCAAAGATGATCGCAAATATCGGAGCGGCTCACCTTTCCATAAAGTTTGGGTTCAAAGGACCCAATCAAACCATCGTTACAGCCTGTTCTTCTGCCACGGATGCAATTGGCGTTGCGTTACGATTGATTCGATACGGTGATGCAGATGTCATGATTACAGGTGGTTCAGAAGCAAGTGTCACACCCTTGACAATTGCCGGATTCGCAAACATGAAGGCCTTGTCAAAAAGTGATGACTCTCCCGAGAAAGTCAGCCGACCCTTTGACCAGACCCGTTCCGGTTTTGTTCTTGGTGAGGGATCAGGCTTTCTTGTCGTGGAATCCCTTGAGCATGCCCAAAACCGTGGTGCAACTATCATTGCTGAACTGGCCGGTTATGGTGCAACGGACGATGCATTCCACATCACGGCACCGGCACCCGATGGGGCTGTTCGAGCCATGACACTGGCCCTTAAGGATGCTGGAATAAAATCTGAAGATATTGATTATATTAATGCCCACGGTACATCGACTCCTATTAATGATAAAAATGAAACAGCAGCAATCAGGGAAGTGTTTGGAAATCACGCTGACACACTAAAAGTGAGCTCAACAAAATCCATGACGGGCCACCTGTTAGGTGCAACCGGCGCCATTGAAGCAATTGCTGTGGTAAAAGCGATTGAGAATAATACAGCACCACCAACGATCAACTACAATACGCCTGACCCAGATTGTGATTTAAATTATATTCCGAATGAGGCTCAATCCTTCCCCATTAATGCAGCTATTTCCAATACATTTGGTTTTGGTGGTCATAACGGAGTGATTTGCATCAGGCGCTGGCAAAACGATTGAACTTCCTTCGATCCCTTTTTAAAAAGAAAAGCAGATTCTCGCCGCTTGAATCCACCATTGGGTATCGATTCAAGGATCCATCCATTCTAGATCAGGCATTTACCCATCGATCGGTAAATCCAACCCCTCGACAGAATTATGAACGACTGGAATTTCTGGGTGATGCGGTCATTGATATTGTTGTGAGCAAAGCTCTTATGAAGGAGTATCCCGCAGGCGATGAGGGACTCTTGACACAGAAACGGGCTGCACTGGTTCAAAAATCATTTCTTGCCAACATGGGAAGCCTAATAAACCTTCTGGATTACCTGGTTATTGACCCCACAGTGAATTTAAAAATTGATAAGATTGCTGATCGTCAGAATGCAAATCTATTCGAAGCGCTGATTGGAGCGATCTATATTGATGGTGGAATCGATCCATGTAGGACGCTCATCCTGGACATGGTCTGGAGGCATCGAGAGGAGGCATGGAAATCAACCAATTATAAGGGAAGATTGATTGAATACTGCCATTCCCGTTCCATTGGTAATCCCAGGTTTCATGTATCAAATGTTACAGGACCAGAGCATCAGAAGATGTTTGAAGTCCATGTAAAAATTGACAATGAAACATACCCACCTGGACTGGGATCAAATAAAAAAGCCGCAGAACAATCTGCGGCACAAAATGCGTTGGACATGTTACAGGGAATCCTTTAGTGAAATAATTCCTTTATCTTATCCCTAAGGATGGCAGCATTTTCATAGTCTTCATTTTCTACCGCTTCATCCAATTTATTTTCTAAATCTGTTATAGTAACCGCGTCACTTTCTATCACTTCTTCCTCAACAGAAATGGGATCTTCCACATACCCCGCTTCATCAATGACATGCTTGGCGACACGAATTGGAACATCCATGCGGACAGCAATCGCTATTGCATCACTCGGTCGGCAATCAATATTCTGTTCATGACCATTATCCATACTCTCCACCACCAGCCTGGCATAAAAAACACCTTCAATTAAATCATTTATATGAATGGAATTCAGCCTAAAATCAAATTCAGTTAGCAACGATGTGACAAGATCATGGGTCATGGGTCTCGTCACATGTTTTTTTTCTATGGCAATGGCTATGGATTGCGCTTCGTATGTACCAATCATGATCGGGAGTTTTCTTTGGGATGGTTCATCTTCCAAAATGACAGCATAACTCCTGCTTGGAGGATGAAACCTGATTCGGTCAATGGTTACTGGAATAAGAAAATCCATAAGATATTCTATCAATCAATATTATTTTACTCAAGAATTATTTTTGATCAGCGAGGGCATTTTTCAATGCATCAATTTTTTGAACCGGGGTTGGATCCGTCTTATGATTGTAGGCACACCAATAGCTTACCCAGTCTGAAAAATGTACCATATAAATGAAACGCTCCAGAGGAGATTTTCCAATTCCTCGGATCTCCTTCTGAAAAGCCGGTGTATTCTTTAACACATTTTGCGTGATATTCTGGCGGAGTTTTACCCGTGGATGATCCGATTCATCCAGGAGCCATATCACTGAAAGTCGCGACATTATATCTGTATTGTTTTCCCAGCCAACAATTTCATTGTGATTCATTTCAGGAAGTTCGTTTGTGAATGCGAGCATCTTTCCATTTTCATTCAATTGCCCACGAAAACGAATCCCTGCTATGTTCATCCACTCAGTTTGGCCATAGATAACTGGAATGGTTTGAAATATATCCATTGCCAGTTTGAACGCAGGGTTATCTTCACTTTTCACAGAGAAAATTTCACGATGCGTTCGCAGACTTGAAATGGATGATTCCAAATCTGACTCAAATGATGTTGTAATAACGCCTATCTGACTTAAAAGATATAAAACTGGTACAAATGAAATTCCAAGCGCAGCCCTTGGTTGAAGTCCACCCGGTATGATAATTGAATTGTAATGGGCATCCTCCAATTCTTCCAGCAGTTTACCACCTGTAGTGATCCCACAGATTTGAGCATGTTTTCTTCTTGCATCATTGAATGCAGATAAAGTTTCCTCTGTATTTCCTGAATAGGATGAACATATAACCAGGGTCTTTTCATTGACCCAATGGGGAACCGAATAGTTTCTTGATACGAAAAATGGGATGTTGAGCTCATTGCCCATGAGTGCACGTATAATATCTCCCCCAATGGCTGACCCACCCATCCCGGCGATGACGATATTGTGAATATTCCTGTATTCACAATTCAAAGAGATGGATCTTCCAATGTGAATTCCTTTTTCCATGTGGTCAGGAAAATCATAAATAGCTTTTTTCATATTGGATGTATCAGTATTCGATATCATTTTTTCCTCTTCAGAACCATTTCCGTAAACTGATGGAGGGTTTCGCTGTCAGGTGCAAAGACTTCCAGTTCACTATAAGCCTTAGTAATGTATGATTCCACCAATGATTTTGCTCGATCCAGAAGTCCATTTTCCATCATATAGGATCTTATTTTTTGCACTCGTTCATAAATGGGGAGATCCTCACACCTGGACCATTCCTTATTCCAGCTTTCAGGGTATTCATCACGTGCCATAATGGTCAAAACCGTTTGTTTACCTTCAGCGATATCACTTCCGAGGCTTTTTCCCATATCTTCGGGACTGGACGTTATTTCCAATATATCATCTTGAATCTGAAAAGCAATTCCCAGGTTAATTCCATAGGATCGAAGATGAGAGATCAACCCTTCATCCTGCTGACTCAATATCCCTCCCAGTTCAGCGCATAGTCCCAATAACCATCCTGTTTTCTTTTCGATCATCAGGATATACTTATCCAGGGAAATGGACTTATCATGCTCAAATTCCTTGTCATAAGCCTGTCCCTCACATACCATGAGTGTGGCTTTGTTAAAAGCCCGAACAGCCTGGAGCGGATTGGTTTTAACCCGGCTCATGAGTAATTGTGCAATGGCATAAATGCCATCCCCCGCAAGAATAGCCGTGGATTCATCCCATTTTTTATGAACCGTTGCCTGTCCGTGGCGAATGGTATCATGATCCATAATATCATCATGAACCAGGGTGAAATTGTGAAGCATTTCAACCGCGAGCCCTGCATTGAGTGAGTCTGAAGGATCAGCGTTGAATTCTTTACAGACAAGATGGACAAGAATTGGACGCAGGCGCTTCCCAATACCCTTACTTACATATCTTACCGGATCATACAGGTATTCTGGTTCCTGAGGTATATCCAGAGATTCCAGTTCAGCATTTATAGTGTCCTGGAATTCTTTTATCCGGGAAAGAAAATTTGTATTAATGTCCCGCTTCAATCTCCAGATGTCCAATCGATTGCAATTTATCCAGAACCAATGTTTTATACTCTTCCATTTTCTCCGGTGTGGATGCTTCGAAACGGCAAACGATGACAGGTTGAGTATTGGAGGATCGAACCAATCCCCATCCATCAGGGAAGTTTATTCGAACACCATCCACTGTACTGCAATCATAGTTTTCTATGAAATAAGCAACCGCTTCGTTTGTGATACGGAACTTTTCTTCATCATCCCTGGCAGCCATTCTCATTTCAGGTGTGGAATAGTACTTTGGAATTTCTGCTTTCAATTCTGATAATTTTTTATCGTGTCTCGACAGGAGTTCAACTAATCGTGCTCCAACATAGGTTGCATCGTCATACCCAAAATAATCATCTGCGAAGAAAATGTGTCCGCTCATTTCTCCTCCAAGCTTGCAGTTAACCTCAGCCATTTTTTGCTTGATTAATGAGTGTCCTGTTTTCCACATAATAGGCTTCCCACCCACACGGCGAATGACATCTTCCAGTGCTTTCGAGCATTTCACATCGTAGAGGATTTCATCTCCAGGTTCCACAATATCGGGTAAAAACAATGCCATAAGCTGATCTGCCCAGATCACATCACCAGTTTCATCCACAACCCCTACACGATCAGCATCGCCATCAAATGCAAGTCCCACATCGTAGTCACCGGATTGCATTGTTTTTACAAGGTCTTTCAAATTTTCTTCAACAGTGGGATCCGGATGATGATTGGGAAAAGAACCATCCACATCACAATATAACTCGGTTAATTCCGCACCGAGCATTCTGAATATATCCGGTGCATTGATTGCAGCAGCTGCGTTCCCACAATCCATGACCACTTTCATGGGTCTTTTAAACTGTATTTTTTCCTTGATCATGGATGCATAATCCGTTTTTAGATCGTAGGATGTTTCGGTGCCTTCACCCGTTTCATAATCCTCGTTTTCAATCAGGGTTTTGATGGATTGAATCATGTCACCAAACACGGCTTTCTTAAACATGGACAATTTGAACCCATTGAACTCCGGAGGATTGTGACTGCCAGTAATCTGGACCGCTGCCCCCACATCCAATTTGAACATACTGTAGTAGTTAACCGGCGTAGGTAATAATCCCAGATTGATAATATCTATCCCCGTTGAAAGGACGCCTTCCTTAAAATTGTCCATGAGGCGCGGTGTGGAAGTACGAACATCGCCACTTAACGCCACTTCATTTGCTCCCAGCCGTTTGGCATATGTTGCGAAGCCTTTTCCTAGAGCAGTCACTACTGCCGGTGGGAAATCATCTATCACCTTTCCACGAATATCGTATTCACGAAAAATAAATGGGTTAATCTGCACCTTTGTCTCCAATTTTGTTTAATGAATAAATGGTAAATTACAGAGGACTGTATTCTTCTCCATATGAAAACGGAGAAAGTGCCGTTAGAAAATAGTTATATGGTGTAAATTTCAAACTACATTAAACCTATGAGATTTTACTTGAAAAACATATGTTTCATACTGCTATACTGCTTTTTATTCATTCAAGCAGCTCTCAGCAATACCGATACGCTTCGAAGCATCTCACAATTTCCAAAAGCACATAACAAATCAATCCTTCCCCTATCCAGTGGTTTATGCATTTATGATAATCACGTTATTCGTTATGGAAACTACCGTTACTCAAGTCAGGACAAAATTGTTTCTGTCTTTCCAATGATAGGAGAATCCGTTGGTATTATTGTTCACAAGGAAAAATACAATTACCGATTTATTCACCTTGGAGGCACATTTAATATAATTTCAGTCATTGACTTTTCCGTTGTCAGGGATCTGGGTTTCCCACAGATCGAAACCAGAATAGGTGGTGATTATTTGTTCCTAAATCCTGTTGAGCAGGTAGTAACCATATATTCTAGTGATGGTAAAAATTATTCTTCGGTACCGCTGTTTGATTCTAAAGATTTTGACCATGAAAAACGGTTGATTTTTGTTGATCATTACAAGAATCAAGTCGATTTACTCCTTGGTCAGGAAACAGCCATAGGAGACAAGAATGATGTTTCAATAATTGGTTTGACGTCAAACGGTAAACAGGATTTTTCAATCCCGGTTCATTTATCCCTCCCGTACCATGCTGCTATGTCAAACAACATTGTGGGGATTGTAGGTACTTCCTTCACACAAAACTATGAACGGGCTGAACACAAACTCATACTAATGGATCTTACCTCACCAAAAACAACCAGAGACTGGACATGGTCAACCATCCCCCACTTCTTCAAAGCACATCAGCATCAGTTTTATGCGGTCTTCAAGGACAGGGTTTTTGTGGTGTCGGATAATGGTCTGGGATCCACACAATATACATTTGAGGAGGAGATCACTCCGCTGGCCTTTATCCTTACAAAATCGTCAAATTTCATTTTAGGTGGATTGGATGCTGATGTAACTGGTGGATTATCCTTCAAAAAATGCGTATTGATTCAGTACCACGGTGGAAAAGCAACTGAGTATACTGTAGATGTTGAAGAACCATTTTATCATGCTGGTTTTATACAGGATAAAGGTCGTTTTTACCTGGACCAAAAGGACAACATCATTCTTTTTGATCTTCCATGAAGAATCTCATTTTCATGTTCATGGTTCTATCCATGGCCTTTTCTTATAACTGGCCATGCACACCTTTTTCTCAGCAGCACCCCATTAATGGGACATTTTGTGAATGCAGGTCAGGATCAGATGGTGACAGGGATCATTTTCATGATGGTGTTGATATTGATCTTGCTCAGGGACACCCGGTTTATTCCGTCATTAACGGTACTGTCACAAGTTTCAGCACATCAGCACAATCTGGTATAAATGCGTATATCCGCGTGGGTCGGTATGCATATGTGCATGTGGATCCAAACCCAACATTGTCGGTAGGATCCAACGTTGTTGCTTTCGAAACGGTGGTTGGGTGGACTAATTCCTGGAATCATATCCATTTCAAGGATGGATATCCGGGAAGTGAAATCAATGCCATTCGTTTAAATGGTGGGTTGGATCCGCTGGAGGATCCATACGATCCCACCGTACACGATATAAAGTTTTACGTTGATGGTACGGAAACCGAATTTGTCAATGGACAAATCTATGGTGAAGTGGATATTGTCAGCAAAGCCACGGATATGACAGATACAAGTCCCATAGGGGACAATAACGGCATATACAAAATTGGATTGGATGTCATTGACTCTGCTGGAACGGTTGTGTTTGGTCCGAGAACCCCATTTGAGTTTGATGAAATACCAAATTCAGATAATTATATCACTAATGTATACGCTGAAGGGTCAAATACCAGTACCTATAGATATACAGTTACAAACAATATCCATTCAAATAATAAGCTGGATGTCTCAGACTGGAGTACGGGAGTCTATACAGCCCGTGTATTTACATGGGATCAATACTTTAATGCGGACACATTAACCCGTGTTTTTGAAGTAGTAGAACCGGATATGTACTCTCCAGAGCCACCTACATTTACATCAGTTGTTCCAAGTGGGAATGGCTTTGAGTTACACTGGTTGCCCAATTCAGAAGACGATTTGTTGGGGTATCGATTGTATTTCAGTTATGATTATATCACATGGAATAATAACCACAATGAATCCATCCTCACTGCAGAAACAACCAGCTATACGGTACCACAGTTTGGATCATCCCTGGTGTATTTCTATCTCACCGCAGTGGATGATTCTCCTTTTATGAATGAAAGTGCGCCTTCTAATACAATGGTCTATAGAAAGTCCCCCATCGGGAATCCCATTTTATTTGTCAATGGTCTTGACCATGCAGGCTTATCATCAAATTCCATGGTTGAGGTTGGGAATATCATCAGTGATTATTCCACGATAGGGATCATGACGGTACACGATACAGTCATTTCACTCCATAGCGACTCGCTGTTAAATCAGGAGAACGTAATGGTTCACATGGGTTCTAGAAAAAGGGGTATTGCCCAGGACTTTTCTTCATGGCTTTTATCCCGGTACTCATTAGTTGAGACGAAAACAATAACGCTGGGATTAGGATCCGCAGCCGTAATCAATTCGACGCAATCAGGTCAAACATATTTAGATACTCTGGGCATTGACAGTGTATCCTGGCTGGTCCCATCAGAAGATATGTCCATATCCACGAACGGGATATTGCATGCACTGGGAATTATTGAAGTATCCACTGATTTTGATTCCATATCCGTGGGATATGATACACAACTCCCATCCGCTATCCCTGTGTTGTCAAATGATGGATTATTCGGCTTTGGCAGAGGAAGTTCCTACGTTATCACACTTCCGTTTGCTTCCTTCCCCGACCCGGACGCACCTGTTCTTAATCTATTGAATTACCTTTCACCAGGATCTGTCACTATTGATGCTAAAGATAATATTCTGCCTGAATCATTTTCAACAATCGCTTATCCGAATCCATTTAATAACCAGTTTACTGTTCAGATATCAGGTCCACCAGGACAATATGAGGTGTTCTTAAATGATCTTCTCGGTAGCAATGTCCTTTTTGAATCCCTGGAAAAAACCGTTGAATCACCCATAATAATAAGTGTGCGAGCAGATCAGCTATCCTTGGCCTCCGGTGTTTATTTCCTGAGAATTCACCAACGAAACAATTCCATTCAACAAACACAGAAAATAATGTACTTAAAATGAAACAAATACTTTTATGCACTCTCTTTCTTGCAGGATGTACCATTCGACCTACAGTGGATCCTGTCTACGGCGACAGGTCCATTGCATCCCGGATCAATTCTGCCATTGATGCATCTGGACTTGAAACAAACATTGGCATTCATGTTGTGTCAGCACTAACAGGCGAAACACAGTATGAATTGAACAAGCAGCATTTGTTTAATCCAGCCAGTAATAACAAAATATACACTGCTGCTGCCGCATTAAAATACTTAACCACCGATTACCGGTATATCACAACCATTTGGGCTCCCAGGGATCAACTTGGATCTGGCAAAGTGTCTCACCTCGTCATTAAAGGTGATGGCGATCCGGATTTCTTTCCGGATGATTTGGATACTCTGGTACAATCCATTGCCATGTTTATCCATGAGGTGGATACAATCATCTACGATGATTCCATTATTGATTCTGTTCTTTTTGGTGAAGGATGGATGTGGGATGAAGGATCCGCGTGGTATTCTGCACAAATATCCGGATTATCACTGAATGATAATTGTGTGGACTTACAGGTAATCGCCAGTGACGTAGGAGAGGTGCCTGTTATTGACATGTATCCAGAAACGGAATATGTCACACTTAACAATCAATCTGTTGTGGTGGATGACACGCTTGACCTGAAGGATTTTAAGATTACCCGTAGATGGTGGTCCCGTAATAATGTCATTGATATTGAAGGTGAATACCTGGTTGAAGAACTGCCGGATACTTCTATCTACTATCGCAATGTCCATGACCCAGCTAGATTTACAGGAACGGTCTTTAAGGAAACATTAATGAAACATGGAATCAAGGTTCATGGACCCGTACTCAAAGGAACCGTAGCCAGTGGTGATGCCGTCATTGAATCTCATGCTTCAGGACCGTTTATGGAATCCCTCTCCAATTTCATGAAGGAAAGTGATAACCTTAGTGGAGAGCTATATATAAAAACAATCGGTCATGTCATGACGGAAAAACAAGGAACCTGGAAAGATGGATTGCATTCAGCCAGACTTTTTTTCCAGGAAGAAGTTGGATTGGACACCACCACATTTTCGTATATCGGAGGATCCGGTGTCAGTCGGTATAATTATTCCTCACCTGAGCATTTTTCCTCATTACTCTTCTGGTTATACAACCAGCCGGAATATCGCCACGACTTTCTTCAATCCCTCCCTCGTGGAGGCTGGGATGGGACACTGGAAGATCGTATGAATGGAATGGGTCAATACATCTACGCAAAAACCGGAACTTTATCCGGTGCAAGTTGCCTTTCTGGGTATGTGTTGGTTCCAGAGAAAGAACCACTGGTATTTTCCATCTTGATGAATGGTTATGTTGGGTCATCAAAACCGTACAGGGATTTGCAGGATCAAATCTGTAACATACTGGAGAATTTATAATGATTAAACCAAACGCTTTGAAAAAGGGAGATACTATCGGCATTGTTTCTCCATCATACTGGGCAGATGAGGACGTGCTTCATACAGTTAAAACCTATTACGAGGACAGGGGATTTCACATCCAGTTTGGCCGAAGTCCCTTTTTAAGAAATAATAAATATGCCGGCACACCGGAAGATCGTGCGAACGATATCATGGCAATGTTTACCAATGATGAAATTGATGCCATTGTCTGTGCCCGAGGTGGATATGGAGCCAATCGTGTCTTACCATTGCTGGATTACGATGTCATTCGTAATAACCCTAAAATATTTATGGGTTACAGCGATATTACTGCGCTGATTCATTCCCTAAACCAGCAGGCTGATCTACTGGCATTTCATGGTCCTATGCTTGTCACATATAAAAAGGAATTCATTCCTTATAATTGGGAGATATTCGAATCCGTTGTGTCCGGTGATAAGAATCTGATATTTAGAAATCCGGATGACATGAAATCAAATACCCTTAAGGAAGGTTCTGCCTCAGCTCCTCTTAGCGGCGGGAACCTCTGCCTGGTTGTCAATCGCCTGGGTACACCGGGTCAGGTGAACTTTGATGACACGATTCTATTTCTTGAAGATATTGGTGAGCAACTCTATGCTTTTGACCGTTACCTTGTCCAGCTCAGGGCATCCGGAACTGTTGATGGGATAAAAGGACTCATAATTGGTGAACTCGAGGATATGGAAGACAGTGGGGTTCCATTTGGAAAAACGACAGATGAAATTATTTTGGATGTGTTTGGGGACCTTGATATCCCCATCGTGACCAATGTTGCATGCGGTCATGGGAAATACCAGATGACCCTTCCTGTCGGTCACCCCATTAAACTGGATATCGAACCGGATAGTTTTTCAATTCAGATCACAGGCAGTCCAGTTACAAAATAAACCTCGCTAAATCGTTATATATTCTCGAACGAGGTTACCCAGTAATTCAATTTTATCTATTTCATCCGGACGGGTAATGGCCACCATATGCTCAACCTGTTTCGCCGTCTCGTATGTATCACCAGGGACCTGGATCAATGGGATTTTTGCCGATGACGCCTTAGCAATGACATTGGGTGGCGGAAGAATGTTGTTTGTAATGATGATACCGGCACTGTTTGTTTCGATGGCTGCAAGGATCATATCACTTCTATCTCCACTGGTGATGATCAGTTTATCCGAAGAACGGAATGTGTGCATTCGGATTACGGAATCCCCAGACATAGCACCCACAAACACATGATTGACACGTCTGTTTAGTCCAGATCCACCGGCAACAACCCGTGCTGATAGTAACTCTGAAACTGTCTCCATTTTTGGTTGATTGAGTAATGGTGAATATGGAATCACACCCAGGATCGGAACTCCCAATGAGGCAATATCCGTTTCACGCATTTCAAGAAAACGATCCCTTTGGTGAATCTTATTGACGATGATCCCTTTCAAAGTCACACCTGTGCCATCAACATAGTCTCGTATAAATGAAATGTCATCCACAATTTGATCTGATTCCCCAGCCAGAACAACAATAAGATCTGCTTCACAACTTCTGCACAATGAAATGGCATCCACATGGACGGACATCCCAACAGAGAGATCTTTCCCTGCTTCAATATATACCTGCTCCTTATCACCCAGGGACGCTATAAGTGTATTCAGAGATTCTGACAATTCATCCTGGTTATACTCAAATCGAATTTTCGAATGATCAAAACCAATTGACATGGTTTCAGGCATAATTTCGGATTTCAATACTGCAGCCATCAATTCTGCATCATAATCCCACAGATGCTTATCCTGGTAATGCAATCTATCCCCAAAGGGTTTTATGTAGCCTGAATTCCTGACTCGGGATACTAATCCAGTAATTATGCTGGTTTTTCCTGAATCAGGATACAGAGATGCGATCACGGTATGTTTCATTTGGACCTGCCTTCTGTTAACAAAATTCTAATATCCACTGCTTTCACACCCATTCCATCCTCATAGACCATGAGAGGATTTATTTCAATATCAGTGATTTCATTGGATGTCATCAGGATTGACATAACCTTTTCAATTGTTACAACCAAAGCTTCAATATCACGTCTATCCTGCCCTCTCGCTCCCATGAGCATGGGATACGATTTAATGTGTTTGATCATGGAATAAATTGCCTCTCGATGGAGTGGCATGGCCCGGAAGACTATGTCTTTCATTACTTCCACATAAATACCGCCAAGACCAAACATGACTATTGGACCAAATACACTGTCCCTCCTTGCACCAATAATCACTTCAGTCCCCGGTTTTATCTGCTCCGTGACCTCAATTCCCTGGATATTCGCATTGGGTTTAAAAGCTTTAGATTTATGCATGATCGTCTGCCATGCATTGGATACTTCTTCAGCATTATTCAGGTTGAGAAGAACCCCTCCCACATCGCTTTTATGCAGGATATCCTGACTCACTACTTTCATCACAACCGGATAACCAATGTCATCCGCTGTATCCACTGCCTCGGATATGGAGCTGGTAACCCTGCTGGTGGGTCGGTGAATATCTACGGCATCTAGAATCGCCTGCCCTTCATCAGCCAGCAGGAAGGTTCTTCTGTCATTTCTTGCAGATTGTATTGCGTTTAAGATGCTGGTTTTATCAGATGGGTAACTTGAGAAATCCAGCAACGGTCGATTCACTGTTTTGTACACACTGTATTGAGCACCCAGGCTAGAAACGGCTTCATAGACTTCTCCAAACACAGGAATGTTTTTCTGTGTCAGCATGTCAATACTAATAGCTGTTTTTTCTCCACCAAACATAGCAAATGCGATGGGCATTCCGTATTGAGTGTACTCTGAATACATTTTTTCGATCATGTCACAAAGCTGTTCGGCAGACATCATGGCCGTTTCACAATAGAGTGCCAACACCGAGTGGATATGATCGTCCTTAAGAGCAGTTCTCAACGCTTTTTTGTAATCCTCTTCAGTTCCTTCTCCTGTTAGATCGATGGGATTTTTTGCCGATCCGAAACCATGGATAACATCCTGATAAATATCATTTAGTCTGTTGTGATCTTCATACAAGTGAACGCCATATTTTTCACAGGCATCCGTGGCCAGGACCCCAACCCCACCACCATTGGTAATGATAACAGTTCCTTCAGCCTTTGGCATCGGTGATTGGGATAGGTACCGACACCAATTCAGTGCTTCCTGAACATTCTCAGCACGCAGCACACCCACCTGTTTCATAATAGCATCAAAGATATCATCTGATCCTGCAAGACTCCCTGTATGGGATGCAGCTGCTATGGCTCCTCGTCTTGATCGACCTGATTTAATTACAATTATGGGTTTTTGTCGAGTGGCACTCCTCAACTTCTGGATTAGCTCTTCACCCTGCTGAATCCCTTCTATGTACATAAGAATAACATTCGTGAGCGGATCTTTCACGAGATAGTCCAGCAAATCGGATTCACTCATGTCTGATTTATTGCCCACGGATATTATAGCACTCAGTCCAATATTCTGAATAGCCGTTTTCCCTATCATGGCTACACCAAGAGCACCACTCTGTGTAATGATGGCAACTGAACCCGGTTTTATATCCCTGGGGCCAAAGGTGGCATTCAGATTTGCAGCCCTTGAATAATGACCAAATATATTTGGTCCAAGGATTCGCATACCATATCTATGGGCCATTTCCACGAGAACTTTTTCTTCTTCCAGGGCTCCTATTTCAGAAAATCCTGAGCTAATAATCGTGAGGAATTTGACCTTTTTCTCTCCACAGGCTTTTACGGTGTCCAGCACCCATTTTGCAGGAAGTATGATGACTGCCACATCAATGTGATCCGGTAAGTCTGTGACGGATGTAAAGACTGAGTATCCAAGCAATATTCCACCTGATGGATTGACGGGATAGACATCGCCGGTATACCCATTTGCATGAATATTCTCCAGGACTTTGTAACCAATTTTCCCCGGGGATGTTGATGCACCTATAACTGCAATGGAAGTTGGTTGAAATAACGAATGAATGTGGCTGTTTTCAGGTTTCATATTGCAGGATGACAAGAACAGTAATTCTTTGTAAAAATTGAGTCCAAAAGTTACATGATATTTAAACACGGTGGGTAGAGGTGGTGTATGGAATGAGTGCTTTATTCGGTAAAAAACCAACTTTTCTCTCTGTACTGGAAAAATTGTTACATGTAATTTGTGGTTTCATGAAAAGGAGGTATGATGCTGAATTACATCTGGTTCGGATTAATGATTATTGCCATTCTTGTGGGTGTTTTTAATGGCACACTCAGCGATGTCACCAATGCAGCTGTGGATTCCGCAAAAGTTTCAGTGGATATTGCGTTGGGTCTCATTGGTATCATGGCCATGTGGCTAGGGATCATGAAAATCGCGGAAAAAGGTGGACTGATAAAAATACTGGCACGTGGTATTCGTCCACTGGCACGCATGATTTTTCCCGAGATCCCGGATGGACACCCTGCCATTGGAGCCATGATGATGAATATAACTGCCAATTGGCTTGGACTTGGAAATGCTGCCACACCGCTTGGCCTTAAAGCCATGGACGAACTGCAGAGTATTAACCCATCAAAAGATACTGCTACGAATTCTCAGATTACGTTTCTCGCCATCAATACGGCAAGCATCACATTTATTCCTATGACTATAATTGCTGTTCGAGCCGAACTGGGTTCTGCCAATCCTTTTGAGATAATAAGCACAGGTATATTTGCATCCACCTGTGCCTGCATAGCCGCCATCACCGCGTCGAAACTATTGCAGAGATTGCCTTCCATGAGGAAGAACAATCCGGTAAATCAGTCTTCGGAAAAGGAGGCTTCAGATGTTTAGTATACTTGCATCAACAGCTGCCTCCGGTGCTGCCATGACAGATCCACTATTCACCACTATCATGAAAGCTATCTCCAATCTTGCTGTTCCGTTCCTCCTTTTTGTCATTATCCTTGTGGGATTCATACGGAAAGTAAAGGTATACGAAGTGTTTGTTGAGGGCGCCAAGGAAGGCTTTGATGTTGCAGTCAGAATCATTCCATATCTCGTAGCAATTCTCGTGGCCATTGGAATGTTTCGTGCTTCCGGAGCCATGGAGTGGCTTGTTTTGCTTCTCTCACCCTTGACCAATCTCATCGGCATGCCAGCAGAAACGTTACCGGTTGCTCTTATGCGTCCTCTTTCCGGGAGTGGATCCCTGGGAATTGTTACGGAATTATTGAACACACATGGACCGGATTCCTATATCGGGCGTCTGGCCTCTACCCTCTTTGGCAGTACGGAAACAACGTTTTATGTTCTGGCAGTATATTTTGGTGCTGTAGGGTTACGCAAGACACGTCATGCCGTTGCAGCCGGATTGATTGGTGACCTGGTCGGTGTTCTGGCTGCTGTGTTTATTTGCAGTATTGTTTTTGGGTAATATCAAACAATATTAGTATCAAACAACCTGACCCTCCATGGATTCTTCCAGGCGTCTGGCTGTATCAAGAAACTCCTGAACGCTGAGTTCTTTCATGTATATCAATCCGTGGGCAGCACGAAGTCGTGGATGTTCATTCTCATACCAGAAGTCCCGGCCAAGGATCAATTCCATCTGCTGAAGTTGCTCAACCCATATCTGTTGTGTCAGATCGCAAAACGGTCCATCCAACTGATAGCTGGGAAAAGAAGCATCCTTCTGACTTAAATAGCAGCTCATGAAGGTGTCCCGCAGTACAGACATGGACGTGAGTGACACAGGAATGATAATATCCGCATCCCAGGGATCAAATCGATACCATACATTTCTATATCCCCAGATTTTCACCTGAGATGTATCGGCCTCTTTGCTCCAGAGTCTCACCGCTTCTGCAATAGCCTGTAATACCTTATAGTGTGTATCAGGACCACTGCCTTCCGGATCCATTGCAAGGGTAATGACTGTAGGTTTCATTTCCTTCAGCATGTCCAGGATAGGCAAAACATCCCTTTCCTTTTCCGGATTTTCCGTGAAAATATCACCGGTATAGAATCCAAGACGGGCATGCCTCACATCTTCAACTTTCACACCGTAATGTGCCCAGACCAGTTCTTCCTCAAATTCTCGTATCATCCCTTTAAGTTTCTGGACATTCTTCGTGTTCTTTTCCCCATCATAGCATGTATCTAAATATGAAACGATGGTATCAATGGCTTCTACGGTTTTTGATTTACTTTGTATTTCATAGGTCCCTACCAGAGCACGAATAATTCTGTGGGACACCGCTCGATCCTGCTCCTCCTCATCCTTGGCAGCAATTTGCGTCAGGTAATGATACACATCCTTATCCCACTTGAACGCATACCCTTTCTCAAAGAAATCCTCATATTCCATCATTTGGATTTTCCCACGGAGGATAAATTGTTTTGCCTTTATAAGGATAGACGATAAATATGCATTAGTTACAGAAGTAAATCCGGATGTCATATTGACGAAATAGTTTTTGTTCTTTGGAGAACGAACCAAATGTATGACATGAGGTATGTATCCCAGCATGATATCATCATGATGGGGGCCTGTGTGGAGAAAAGTTTCACCTTCAAACTCCTCAACTCCTCGATCAATTTTATCCTTAAAGCTGGTTAGCAATGCAGTCACCGTATTTTCATTCAAATCCGGTATCATGGAAGTGGTTGGATCGTTTTTCATGTCATCCATGGTGATGCGAGTTCCGAATGTGTTCTTTTTTTCACATAGTTGAACAAAACTCTGTGATTTTTTCCGAATATCCCATGGATCATTTTCCAACCTGTACTTCGCCATATCCGAAAGTGTGACAGAAGCGCCCTGTGTAAGGTAAAACCTTGCGTTTGGTAATCGCTGCAGGACTGTTGCAGGATACCGATTGTCCACTGAATTCTCCAAAGCCCTTTTCACAACAGGTGCTTTTGCTTCTCCGGCAGCGATAATGATGGCAGTTGCATCTTTATTGTAGGTGATGGTTTCCAGTCCTATGGTAATGACAAGACGGTTTTTTGAGATCTCTATTCCCCCCAGGTCTGTTGCAGCTGCAGCCTGGGTTTCAAAATTCGTTTCTGTGAGCCGTGTCGTTGAATGGATATCAGACCCCTTAACATTAAATGCGATATGCCCATCAGGACCAATTCCGCCCAGGAAAAAACCTATTCCACCAAGATCCCTGATCTTTTGTTCGTATTCACTACACCATTGATCTACAAGAAAAATGGTTTCCTGCTGTAATTCTTCCAATCCAGATTTTGCAGCCCTGACCCGCAGGGAAAGATCTACACGAAAATCTGGAAAGATATCTCTAAGGGGAAGACTGTTGGTTGTAGGGATGTCATGACAATTTATAAGAAGTGCGTTTTCGGGTGATAAACCAAACCCGTCTATATAAAATTGCATATCATAGTTAAAAAAACTATTGTGCTGGCCTGGGTTAATGGGGTAGAACTCATCAATTTGTACAAATCTTAATCCGTTGAGAGACGGCTTTTTATTTGGGGTAAGTCCATACTCCTTTCGAAGCGTCATTACATCGGGATTGGCCCAATTGTTTAATAAATACTGTGTCCATTTGATAAAAAACTCAGGTGTTTTTCCTGTTGGAAGACTTATAACACCCTCAGGATTCTCTCCTACCCATTCGAGGAATCGAAGTGCAGTTAAAAAGCCAAGTTGCGGGAAATTTTCAACAATGATGTAGGGTATTTTTGTTGTGGGATGTTCTCTTTCAGATAACCTGAAAAATGTCTTTTCGACCGGGGATTGAAATGTCATGGTTGCCTCAATATCAATAGGCGGAATTTATCATGGTTGAAGAATTCACTTCGAGACGTAAAACAACTTTTAGTCCAGATTAATAATTCCTGGATTCATTGATTGCTTTCTTGTGCAGGGATGGTGAATCTGCATTCTCGCTTTCAAGCGTACTGGCAAGGATAATGGCAACCACAACCAGCAATGTCAATGATCCAAGCACAACACCCGACCATTTAAGTGTGGATTTCGTCAGGAAATTGTGACTGTTCGATATATGTTGGAATTGTTCATCGCCCGTCATGGATTCTATGGTTAGACTATACAACACAACAGATGACAGTATGGCAATAGTACCCAGCATCTCACAACTTTCTTCAAGAACAATTTCCAGTTCATAAAAAAACGGTGATTTTAAACGAAGGAATGTCCGAATAGCTTCTAGAAACAATGCAAAAACCCAGAGGAGAATTCCACCCAGCATCAGGTTTTTTGCAGTCGAGATGGTTTTGTAGCGGTTATAAAAGAATACTACGGAGCCTACCAGGACCAGGAGAATGACAGGTGAATACATGACCTGCCATTGTGTAAGAAACTTCATGGCTGGATGGACTGCATGAGAAAACAGTCTAATTTCAACCCAGAACAGGTTTTCATGAAGGATGGTCATCTCATCCAAACTAATCCAGAAACAAAAGAGTCCAAAAAGCAGCCACCCGAATGAGAGTCGATACTCTGCGTCATCATACTCTCGACCAATACCACGCTCCATTATCCATGCATGGATGGCCGATAGTCCCAGTGAAAAGAAAAGGCATCCGGAAAACCAGGTTGGCAGATTGCGTTCACGATCCAGGTGAAACCACTTAACACCACCGATCCTTACATCACTCCAGAATAGGTGGAATACCACGAGTAACAGGGTCATCCCTGCCAGCATGAGAAGATACCTATTCACAAGTTTCATTTGGGTGTGTGATCCTGACATTACTTGTACCCTATTTTTACAACATCTCGATCAACACGTGAAAACTGCCTGATTGTCTCTGGATCATGACCCGGTACAACCAGGAATGGTGATGCGCCCATCATCCTCATTCTTTCAAGTGCTGCAATGTTTTCGGCCTTGTTCCGTGCGTTCCCTCCTGCTTTCATTCTCAGGATATTGGTGAATAGGTTCACATTATCACCACCAAGAATGATGGTTCCATCCTTGGTCTCAACTGTTACAAACTGGGACCCTGGTGTGTGTCCACCTGCATGATACAGATGAATATTATCCAGCATTTTCATGTCGCCATCAACAAGTTTTAACTGCCCCTTTTCCATCAACGTATTTAGAGCCTGATAATCGGCATATTCCAACCCGTTTCTTGAGTCAGTTCTCTCAGAAAACCTATCGGACATCCATTCCCATTCCTTTTTCTGTATCCAGAAATTTGCATGAGGAAAATCATCTACGGCTCCTGCATGATCCCAATGAGAATGGGTCAGTATAACATCCGTCACCATGCTGCCATTGATATGGAGTGATAACAGTTTGTCCAGGGGACGGGTATATTCATCAAAACTCCAGTCCTCTGATTCATCATCCTCATTAAAACCAATGTCAACAAGAATGGTTTTATCCTTTGTCTGGATGACCCAGAAATACCAACCATATACGATGGAATGATCGTTCCCTCCATCCACCGCTCGGTGATAACCATATCGCGATTCTCCATACTTCAGGGCATACACAATTGGATGATCATTATCTTTCTGTACAAATGCGGTGTGCTGAAACCATGGAGAAACGACGACGGCAATGATTATTGTGGTGATTCCCCATACAAAAGGTCTTTTCCTCTTTTGTGACTCTGTTTCCATTATAACAGGCCAGATAAGTGCATAATGGATCACACCAACCAGGTAGGCTATCTGAAATCCGGAGCTTGTTGTGTAACTGAAGGCCAGGGGTACTGCGAGAGCACTTGCAGATGCATTTACGGCATAAAGTACTGCTACCGCGGATGCGGATTGTTTCTGCTTCACGTGATTCAGGAAAAATGGGAATGGCATACCCATGGCATATCCCAGCGGAATAATTAAAAGTATGACCAGTAATGTCTTGATCGGGATAGGAAAGTGAATAATCCACTGTGTTATCAAGGGAAGTAATAAAATCAGGATCAGGCAATACACAGCAATCAGCAATGGAACATACTTTATGAATGAACGATTCATTTTTTCATTCATGTAACTTCCTGCTCCAGATGCAACCAGTAACGTCCCAAGCACTGCCGAATACGTGATAACCGGTGCGCCTAAAATGAGTTCAAACTTTTGAATCAGAAGTATTTCCAGCAGGAGGAATCCTAATCCAGATAAAATCACACCTATCATTGGTGAATGCAATCGTGGGATTTCCTTCCCTGCTCGTCGGAGACTAAACAGGGCAAATGGAATGAAGAGACCCGTTAATATCAACATGCGATTATACATGGATTTCACCGCCGGTCTTTCTGGATCAATATCATACAAGTACGGGTAGTCATCGGAAATGGGTTTAATATTGAATTCCTTCTTAAACTCACGGGACAAAGTGCCTCTTGCGGCATTAGCAATGTTGGTATTCAGTATTTCACCCGGAACCTGAAGATTGTAAATATCGGAGGTTATTGGTCCCAGCTCCCGCCCTGCTTCTTTTTCCAGTTCACGAATTATGTTTACATCGTGAAGCCATGATTGAATCTTCCTGACACGCAGGTTATCCATGGGTGATTTTGCAGCCAATACCTGATAGTAATTGTTGGACCGGGTTTTCCACTGAAAAACATAGATGTGGTTTTCCGGTTGAGTGGACCCACGATTTACCAGGGATTGTCGGATGGTTTCCACCATCTTTAATACAGCTAATTCCTTATCCAAACCCTGAACAGGTTCTTCGATCACCACAAGTCCATCTTCTGTCAGATCATCGAAATAATTCTCAAATGCTTCCAGGGTAAAGAGGTATTCTGGACTTACAACCCTGTTTCGTGTGGACCCACGAGCAAAATGTGTATTTAATAACGTGATCATATTGAACTTACGTTCTGATGCCTCTACATAAGTTCTTCCATCCATTATTTGTATATCGATCCCATTGTAACTATAGCCGTTATACTTGGCCAGTTCATTTGCCTGAAGGCTGGCAATGGCAGGATTGATTTCCAGACCCACTATATCAGTACTGATAGCTTTCGCTGTCTTAGAAATTCCATCACCTGAAATTCCAATAATTAATACGGATGGGTTATCAAACAGGTTGTTAGGTAATCGAGGGTCAATCTGGTAGTTGGATTCATCCCAGTCCCTCATGGTATCAATGGTGTATCCGTTTTCTATGGTTTTTAGAACCGAACTTCCTGGGTGTCTCCTCATTACATCATAGCGGCTGATATAGGATGACCTTGAATAAAGTATTTCGCCTTCAGGATACCTTGCCCGTTTATCTTCCAGGACAATATTTAGAAAATCAATTTTTGCGTTCAAAACTCCAATGGATATCAATATAACCAGTGAGAATACTGGAAGGATGAGTCTGTGTATTCTAATCTGTTTTGTTGTAAACGAATAATAAAAAACGGCAGCCGTAAGAATGGCCAGAGCAGATAACAGGATCATACTGCTTTCTTCACGGAAGATCATGAGCGAAGGATGAACGATAAGAGTTCCCAGTCCACCTCCAATAAGGGTGGCGAAATAGGCAACATGTGTCCTGTATCGAATGAGCAGAATAGAAACAATTGTATTGATGGATACGAATGGGAGCATAAGAATGATGGAAATCCAGAATGGGTAATCATTCATATGAAATACGGCACCCATTGAAATCAAAATGAGGAAAGGAAGACCCATCGCATGCTGTACGATTGATTGTTCAGGGTTTTGTTTGTATCTCCAGAATCCTACAACCCCGCCAATGGCTCCCCCCAGTAGTGCCAGTGCTATAATGGTGTTTGCCGTGAGATAATCCGTATGAATAGAGATATATCTGAATAATAGTAGTTCAAGAAACAGGAAAATGAAGGATATGATTCCTATACCTGCGAATGTTGTAAAAACTCGATTTTTTTCATCTGGAAAGACGAATGATTCCATTTCAATGTGCTGTGGCTGTTGTCTCCTTAGAAACGACAGGTATACCATAAGAAGCATGGATGTACCCATCATGTAAAGGAGTCCACGGATCAGGTCTATATAATGCGTGTTACTTATTTCCGCTACCTGCATCCATGCGGTCACGAGCACGGCCACTGTCCATGTAATGATCCACCAATAGAATGCCTGTCTTGAGTTTTCATCTGATTTCATATATGGATGGAGTGTACCTGCCCATTTATAAATACAGAATAAAAGCACTGAAATGAAAAGTATGCTGTCAAATGGAGACTGTTGCACAAATCCCGGAATATCCATCCGGATATGTATCCTGGTCATTTCACCCAGGGATATCAATAACGATGCAATGGAAGACCAGAACCAGGTTCCTCTCCTTGATTGTGTAGTATGGAACAGCAGCAGGGATATGATTCCTAAAATGAGGAATTCCATGCTGATCAGCCAGGATGATAATGACAATTGATTCTGAATATAGAAATAAGAGCTCCTGCCCTGCCCCCAACTCATTTCTGGCATTAGAAAATGAGTCAAGGCGAGAACAGCGTTTACAATGACCAGACCGAGGCCAATTCTCTTATATACTGTTTGTGGGATATCAATTTTCATTTTTTGTACTCAGTAACATCCTTTTTTAGGCTAAATAGATAAGGAAAATAATTCTTAACTCTGGATGTTCTTTAATAATAAATAAAAAAGCCCATGAAAATCATGGGCTTTTTGTTGATTTGTTCGTTCAAGTTACAGGTTGACACCGAGAGCAACTCTTTTGACTCCACCAAGTAGACCAAAATCAGTGTAGGAATAATCTATCCTGACCTTCGATGATGAACCCCACAACCGATAATTGATCCCAGCACCAAATGAGAATCCCTCTTCTGCTGTATCACGGAATAGATTCGCGTAACCAGACCTGAGGTAGACCATTTCTGCCACAGCCAGTTCAAATCCGGTGTTCACTACCTCCGTATTGTCGTTTGGATGGAGGGCATCCACTGCACAGGATAGTCTCAAGAAATCCGTATTGATAATCTCACCGGCCAATCCAACCCTGAATAGAAGTGGAAGTGGAAACCTGTCTGTTGAGTATTCTCCATCCACATATTCAACTGTCCCGATTTCATCTGGGAGCGGATCAATACTGATATTCAGGTCCCTGCCCTTTAATTGCATGTCGGTCCCATAATTGGTGATGCTTGCACCCAGTCGAATTCCTCGGAAAGGGGTTTCGAACAGCACACCCAGATCCCCGGCAAAAGAGGTTGAACTGCTATGCCAGATTTTCTCATGAATCATTTTAACATTTCCACCAAGGGAAAAATGATCCGTTAGCTGTCGCGCATAGGATAGATTAACAGCCAATCCTCCTGCTTCCCAGTATTCGCCTGTACCTTCTGGATTTTCTACTGTTCGGACAATATCCCTGGGAACACTCATGCTGTTAATTGATAGTCCAACGACTCCAGCAATACCAGTGTTTATACCTATAGCAGCATAATTCATGTCCACATCAGCTATCCAGGCGTTGTTGATTGCAATCATTTGAAGCCCATGGATATGCGCGATTCCCGCAGGATTCCAGAACATGGAACTGATATCCCCTGCCATGGCTGTAAAGGCATTTCCCATGGATGCAGCACGGGCATCCACACCGATTTTCAGGAAGGAAGCTGATGTCGTTCCCGTTTTGGTGATGGTTTCAGCATTATTTTGAGGAAGGACAACTCCCATGGATAAAATGACCATGAAAACTATTCGAGTGAAGTTCGTGTATAGATGTCTCATTTTATCACCCCAAATCTTCCAATTTTTTCTCCCAGCTCGCCGGCATCCACATGGTATACATACACGCCATAAGCTACAGGGAAATTATCTTTTGTCGTAAGATCCCAGTACTCCTTCCCATCATCCATGGCGGCACTGTGATGAAGCGTCTTCACCAATTCACCGCTCATCGTATAAATCCTGATTGTGCATTCCCTTGGGAGATGATTGAAATACATTCGACGCGGTCCCCTGTCATTTCTGTCCTGGATATTCGCACGTTCTATGGCATTTGTCACTACATATGGATTAGGTACTACCGCTATTTTATCTAGGTCATTTGTAGCCAGGCTATTATCAATGTAGGAGGCGTCTGTCTCAAATTCGTATTCATCATCAACAGTAAATGGTCTGGTTGTAGCGATATAGAAAATATCACCTTCTCCGGGCATGACCGTATCCACTCCGGCTGCATGTGTAAACGTGAATTCCCAGCTGGATGATGAAGTAGTACTATCCTGCAGGATGATTACACGCTCACCCGGTGTCCAGAGACTATCCCTGGAAGCGGCCAGTTCAAGTAGAATGACCTGTCTTTTTTCCGGAATAGTTCCTTCTGTCACTTCCCATACCTGGAAATTGGATTTTATGTACCCCTGACCGGGAAATGCGCTGCTGTCCATTACAGAATCAAAAAACCGTACTTCATAATCTGCAGGGTATTTTTTTGATACCACATTGTTAAATGGTTTCACCGCTCCCTCCAGGCTCGTATTGCTGGTGGTGTTCCATACCGTATTGTCTTCGTCTAAATTCAAACTTTCATCTGAAACATAGATTTTTAATCCATCAAAAACAGGATGAATCTCTTCGTCCTTTGTGTCATCATTTTCAAACACGGTACTTTCATACACTCCAAAATACTGATACTGTGCCGTGTACACTGCCTGATCAATCAATGTTGAATCTCCCAGGACTTTTCCAGTAACAATATTCAAGGTATAATTGGAATCCGGTACCACACTTCCATTTGGAGCGATCAATACAAAACTTGAGTCATAGATGTACGTATCGGGTAAATTGACATATTGTCCATGCCGGATGGTAATCTCTGTCTCAATTGTTTTTAAATCCAGGACGGAGTATCGTGTCGGGTTTTCCTGGAATGATATTCTAAAGGAATTGTCATCTTCAAGTGCTCGATGATCAATCACTTCCAGACTGATGTCTCCGGTTGCCACACCTGCAGTGTGCAGTATAGCATCATTGGTCACTACACCGGATACAAACCCTGCAGAGCGTGACCTCGGTACAATTTTAATTGTGTTCACATCATAAAGTGTTTCATTTCTCTCTGGATCCACCGTAATCCTTTTTGAGCATTCTACAGGTGCTATTTGTAGACTGTCATCACCATGGTCATAGGATACGACTGCATAATAGTATTCCTGACCATTGATCACCTGATTGGAATCCACAAATGAGTGAACCAGTCCTGTATTATTCCCAAGATGATAAAACACCCCTCTATTTGCAAATGGAATTGTGCTCAATCCTTCATACTCATTCACAAGGTCAAACTTTGCCGATGCACCGGTGGTGGTTTTTAATGGCTCAAAAAGAAAACGAGATCCATTGGCATCGGTGATGGTCTGCTGATCTAGAAACTGTGGATCAGTACTCCGATAAATGACGTAGCCTTCAAAATCCTGCTCCTGAGAAAGAGGATCGATGGATTCTTCCGCAACAGCATCCCAGTACAGCGTTACCTTTTCGTCCCCCGGTACAGCCACTACGTTTGGTTTCGCAGGGGGTTTGGCAAACTCATAATTCTTCTCATAGATGTCCTGGGCTGTGATGGCATTCAGGGTTAGATCTTCCTGGTCCTGTCCCACCAGCAGTGCAATGGAGAAACGTCTTGCTTCACCTGCGGGGAACGTGAATGGACCGGAACTGTAGAGAAAGATATAATCACCTGACACGGTGGAATTTGACGTATCGAATTCACCAGGTATCAGGAAATTATTATAGAAATAATCGTCGTTTCGTGCAGCATTCTGGGAAAGAAAGGGTGGAGCCTTAAAGCCTGTAAGTCCCACCATGTCCGCTTCATCCAGGTCTGTCCACTCAAAATTCGGTTCGCCAGGGATACGAATATCAAATGGGTCTCCTGGAGTAGGTTGTCCATCACCTTCGCCTGTATCACCTGTATTCGGAATACCATCTTCACCTACATCATGTTTTTCTGGATCCCAATCACCGTCATCGTCTTCACCATTACTTCGGCTTTCATCCGTCATTCCATCACCATCATTGTCAATTCCATCGTAGGGATCACCGGGACTTTCTAGAAACTTGTATCCGAAATATCCAGGAGTTTTTCCCGCGATATCGCTGAGATTGTCTTCATCCCAGGCATAGACCATGTTGATATTTTGATCAAAGAAGGATAAATCATCAGACCAGTTTGATGGTCCACCAATATGGGGATCCCCCCACATACCAAAGATAACATCGTTTAGATTTTTTTCACTTTTATTTGTCACCTTGTAGATGAGGAAAATGATATCCTCAGCCAGAGGATTGGACCATTGATAGTATCGGCATTCAATCTCAATCCCAAGCCCTCTCCTGCTGGAATCACTGGAAAATGGATAATATTCAAATTCTTTGTTATTTCGATCATCCACCACAAAAAATGCTTCAAGGTCAGCATTGGAAGATCCCTGTCTCAATGCACCTGGCCACTGGTATTCCTGGTTGTTTACGTTGTACCAGCCTTCTGGCCAGCTATCGGGCTTTCCGTCTCCATCCCTGTCCACATCACTGGACGTTGGAATATGGTCGCTTTCAGTATCTGCATACGGTACCAGGAGATCACTGTAAGCCAGTGGATCCCATCCCCATATCTCATTGTTGTCCGGGGATGTTTCTGGGTAGGAGACCAACCCTTCACTGATAACCCGAGCACACCAAACCGTATCACCATTTGCATCTACGACGGGATTTCCACTATTGTCCAGTTTGACGTAGGCATCCTGGTGACTTCTTGGCGTCACCTCAACTTCAGCACAGACAATGGGACCAAATTCATAACCGTATCCCAGCCCTTCCCATACAATATCCGTGATGCGGTTACCAGGACTGGAAATGGAACCATAATTCCATATCTCTGATGTGATTTTGTTTCCATTGATAATAGCCCATTGACGCTTCAATACCTGATCATCCTCAAACGAACGATTAGAGGAACGGCCAATGGATTCCAGCCATTGGTTGTATTTCTTGTAATCAATTTCTCTCCACTCTTTGTTTACACCCTGACTGTAATAGGCAGGTGTACCTTTTCTTGGAGATCTATCCTTTGCCTCTCCTATTGAAACAAGATTCAGCGCAAGGATAATGGTCAATAAAGCTTTAATGTTCATGGTAATTGTATTCCGTTTCATTGTCTATCCTTACGGCTTAAAAATTGATGGAAAAACCGGCTGTAACAAGACGGGGAGAACTGTAGAAATTGGGTCGTGTCTGGTATTCCTCCCATGTATGGATTCCCGGTTCACCATAATGATCTTTAAATGTTTGTGTCTCCTCAGAAGATCGATTCACAAAGGTATACCCTGATCGTCCGGTATCATTGAAGACATACACTTCATTTCGAGTATCAAGGAGGTTGTATACTTTTGCAAATACGCCCACAGAAAACGAACCGACGCGAATGCTTTTATTAACCAGTAAATCCAGGGTGTTCTGCCAAGGCTTTCTTCCGCTGTTTGGGTTTGGTGTAATGTTCTGTAACTCAGTGTATTTGGGATAATTAGGCGTATAGGGCCAACCGCTCGAAAGCTTGGTGATGAGACTGATACTCCAGTCATTAGGCTCACTTACGGTGGTCGTAATATTGATAATATGGGATTGATCCCAGGTGAGTGGTACAATATTCTTTTCTTCCTCCAGGCCGGAAATGGCGTTGAGGAAAAAGGACCCACTTTCCACTGCATTTCCTTCTGTTACCTGGTAGGTATAATCGAAGAATGCAGATAGTCGTGTAATTCTATCCCAGTTTTTTGTGAGACTGAATGTAAATCCTTTTACGGCACCATAATCCTTGTTCAGGTAAACACTGTAGCTCTGTGGTCCTGAAGGACCTTTATACTTGATCGTCTGGAGTGCAAGGAGATCACGTATATCCTTGTAGAAAATATTGGTCTCAACAGCCATGACCCGCGTAAGCTGCTGCTGAAGTCCAAATTCATAGGATACGGTTTTCTCAGGTCGGACATCTGCATATCCAACGGTGGGACTGCCAGATACACCAAAAATGGGTTCCTGAAACAGTAGTCTAAGGGTGGGCATCTGATAGAAGTGGCCGTATGAGAAGTGAAAAATTCCTTCATCGGTAATGGGTAACGCCACACCAATTCTTGGAGAAAAAACCTGTTTTGGCTTTGCTTTTTTACGATCTCCGGTTGGATCAAGTAAATCTGCTATATAATCACTGTTTGGATCGAAATAGTCGTATCTAAGTCCAACATTCATGACAAAATTCTGGTATTCCAGCTTATCCTGAATATAACCGGACATAAATTTCGCCGTTTTAACATACCGGCTGTGACTGGAGCTGGAATTTTCTGGTAGAATCGTAGGCACATCATATTGCTGCCCATCAAACAGGATATTCATATACCGTTCATCCAAATCATCCTCTCGATAGCTCACACCGGTTTTCATTTCATGACGAGTGGTGATCTGGCTAGTGAAATCTAATTTTCCTCCACGGGATTTGGATTGACGGTACCGTTGACCTCGTTGAGTACCTCCAAAAACGAATGATGCAGAGCTAGGAGACCCAAAGATTCTCAATGATTCATAGAATCCATGGTTATATAGTTCATAATACTCGCGACCTGATGTATCCACTTTTGCTACAATATAAAAATCCTCTTCAGAGTTATCGACTGCATCCTTGGCTGTAGAAAGATCAATGGGATCCGAGTAATAGAGCTGGTAATTGGTGGATCCCATAAAAATATTGGCTTCATAAAAACTTCTTGATCCAACAGCATGGTTGAATTTCAATGAATAATTGGTATTAAAAGATTCCTGATCGGATACACCGTCCGGGTTGTATTTATAAGCATGGGAATAGCTCTTATAGGCACTACCCCCTCGAAGGAATTGCCCGGATAATTTCATGCGAGGAGAAAATCGATAGGTGAGTTTCGCCAGCATATTGTAGGATGTGGAAGGATTCATGGCAACAACGGATGAATCACCACCCATTTGCCAGAAATAGTCACCGGATTGGGGGAAATAGGCAAAATCTCCAGGATGATGCTCGCGAACACCGTAATAATACCCTTCTCGGTCTGATAATTTCCCTGTGACGTTGAATGTAAGTTTTCCACCCAAAGATAGAAATGGAACTGGACCATTGAGTGATCCTTCAATCACCTGTCGTGAGAACAAAGAAATATCATCAATATTTAAATAGATATCTGTATCATTGGAAATATAGTCACCGGTATAACTGGTGAAATTTCCATGGTAGGTTTTTCCACCTTCTTTTATCTGGAGGTTCACGATACCGCTCATGGCATTTCCATACTCAGCGTTGAAGGCTCCACTGACCACTTTCATTTCTTCCAATGCCTGGTTGGATACATTGATTGCCAGACTATTGGTAAAGAATGGATTAGAGACGGCCACGCCATCAATATAATAGCCAACCTCATTGCTGCGTCCTCCGCGTATATGCAATGCACCATCTGCACCAGTATTCACACCTGCCTGTGTCGTTAATACACCCAGGAAACTTTCTACCGGCATCACCTTGATTTCCTCGGCGGAAGTTGTTTTCTGGGAAGCAGTTAAATCCTTCTGGATCATTTTTTTCGCAGCGGTTACAATAACTTCCTGTCCCTGCAGGGCTTCAGTTGTCATGGCAAAATTCTGCCACGTTGTTTGGTCTACACTCACACGTACTTCCTGAACACGAACCGTTGAATATCCAATATAACTTGCTTTTAGGGTATAGGTACCGGATGGTACGTTTAGAATAACAAAGTTCCCTTCATAATCAGTGGCAGCCCCAGTGGCAAGCTCCTCTACCAGGACATTCACACCAATGAGTGGATCACCGGAGCTTTCATCTGTTACAGTCCCGACAATCTTTCCACCCCCTGCAAACAGCATTGTCTGGGTGATTAAAAAGGCTAAAAACCAGGTTCTAGATTTAATTAATCTGATCTTATTCATGATTGTGTCCAATCCAGTAAGTCAATTACTTGATGCTTGATGTGATATGAGTTGTGTATATAATAAAAAGCAGGTGCTGTATAAACAGCACCTGCTTAAAGAGATGTTATTTCAGCAATAACATTTTGTGTGTTTTCCGATAGTTACCCCATTCTAGAGAGTAGATATAGGCTCCGGTAGCCACACGCACACCGCTATCATTTAAACCATTCCAAATAACTCTATGTGATCCAGCATTCTGGAATTCATTATCAACAAGTGTGGTCACAAGTTGACCCATCATGTTATACACCTTGACTGAAATTTTCTTGTCAATTGGCAATTTATATTCAATCGTGGTTGTTGGGTTAAATGGGTTCGGATAGTTCTGTTTCAGAACGTAATCGTTCGGTGTGATGAATCGAATAGGATCAACACCGGCAACATCAGATTCATTCTCGAGGACGAGGAATGCCCATCCGCGTTCATTGAATATTGCAGTGCGGGTTGTATCCCAGGATGTACCATTCCATGTATAGGTATTGGTTACGAGGCTGTCGCCCATTCCCTGGAAGCTGGCAACAATTTCATTGTTTCCGTCGCCATCAAAGTCAATGGCATCACCGTTGAAATTGGTTTCGATCTTGCTGGTAAACCAGGCATCACCGGGTACATCATAATTACGTGTTGTCGTCACCACGCCACCTGAATCCACAACGGTAATATCGAAGAAACGATCATTTTCACCGTGATAGATCACGCGGGAGGCATAGCTTGCGGGACTCCGAGGATCGGTTCCAACAAAGTCAGTGCTTACAACGGCCTGTCCATGACGATGACCAGTGAAGATATTCATAACACCATCTTCTTCAACATCGAATACGGATGAGTAGAAGTTTCCTACGTTTTCAGCAATTTTCACAACATGTGTTTCATCGATAGCCAGGACATCATCGCCTGCATCGTAGTCAATGACATAGAGATCACGTGTGTAGTAATTTGTGAAATATGCTTCATCATTTCCATCGCCATCCACATCACCTGCTGCACCGCCAAAGAGGGATACATGGTCAAATGGATAGGTTGCCTGGTAGTAGCGAGTTTCACTGGATACATCTGCCATTGCATAGGTATCTGCACCTGTAGATGTGATGTTATAGAAGTTGTAGTAATTCCATGTATGGTTTACCAATTCCATGTTTCCATCACCATTCAGATCAGCAGGTAAGGAATGATATGGTGAACCACCACCGTAATCACCGCGATCCACAAAGAATTCACTCTGCCAGGTTTCGAAACCACCGCCACCGGCATTGTGCATGATATCGCCTTCAACGGACATGATTAGAGTACCACGATTGGTTCCGCGACGGATGGAGCTGATAAGCTCTTCTTTTCCATCACCGTCAATATCATAGATCGTGGTTCTTTCATGGTCACCACGGAAAGCTGAACCATCACCGGCACAACAGGTATCAATTTCCACCATGTTGATTGATGAGTAAGTATCACCGTAGTTATCACTACCGACGACACCATCCCATTCAAAGACCCACCAGCCTTCCAGACCTGTGGATGCACGTGGGAACACGATTTCCTGGTTTCCATCGCCATCAAGATCACCTACACCAAGTCCTCTTGGATTAGCCCAATAGTGACTTGCGGTATCATAAGGGGATGACCAGACTTCTTCGAATACCATGTTAGTGGCATCATATTCAAATACATGAACACCATTACCAATATAATTCGTGGCAATGACTTCATGTGCACCATCCATATCCATGTCCATACCAGCAATCACTGATCGTGGTGTTCCGGATATATCCTGGTAGAAGTTTGAATCCAGGGCATCATGATGGTTAAATGCAGCAAACATGCTCCAGCCTTCAGCGTAGTTGCTGGCTGTGGCAGGATCGAATTCAAGTACGATGATGGCTGGTTGTCCTTCATTGGATGCAAAAAGGTTTGTTAAAACAATTTCCTTGTTTCCATCACCATCCATATCCACAGGTGCTACTGCAGGTGGATAATACCGATCACCCAGATCGTCGCCAGAGCTATTGAAGATTTCAGTCCATTCATAACTGGCTGAATCTGCAGGATCCCCAAAGATGTACTCGATGCGGTTTACAATTTCATTGGTTCCCTGACCAACGATAATATCTAGATTACCATCGTCATCGATATCACCCCAGGCTGCACCGCGACTGCGATTGCCCCAGGAACCAACAGGAACAAAGTCACCTGCTTCAATTTCCATCAGGGTGCTGTCCACATTGTCCAGGAAGTAAAGAACTCCGTCTGTCATTGGGAACAGACCTTCCAGCATTCCATCGCCGTCAAGGTCATCGAATAACAGGTCACTGCTGTTGAATGAACCAGGGTCAGCGCCTGGGTAGATTCCGTCAAATTCTGCTACGAATGAATATGAATCAGCTGAATCTGCTTCGAAGATGGCAAAAGTGAAATTATCCCAGGTGTTTACCCAGATTTCATTCATTCCATCATCATCAAAATCAACCACATCCACATCATAGATGCCGCCGCCACCAAGGTGGTCAACATCAATGAATTCTTCTGTAAAGGCTGCAAACTCATCCAAACCTTCCGTGGCCAGAGAATGAACAGTCATTTTGCGGGTTCCCCGGTCTACTGAGACAAGTTCAATATCCATGTCACCATCAACATCTGCCAGTACAAATCCTGCAGGACGGAAATTGTCTGCAGCTGTCAGTCCATACTGGAACAATAATGTTTGAGTAGCAGGGAATGCACCTGAAGCATCCTGTTCAAAAATGTAAGTTCCCCAGGTGTTGTCATTGCTTCCTACAGCCGGTGGTACACCAAAATAGATTTCTTGCAAGCCATCTTCATCCATGTCACCGTATGCAAGTCCCGGGAGTGAGTTTCCTGGATCAGGTGTGGTAAAATGCCACACATATTCGTAGGAATCGTCCCCATTGTTTTCATACAGGTAAACTTCTACATCACCTGGGTCCGGTCCACCGGGAGCCAGTGTCTCATCCATGGTGAATAAAATTTCACGATGTCCATCGTTATCGAAATCCATACCGACCAGAACACTCCGTGCTCCATACGCATCATGATCTTCAATATCAGGATCTCCGTTTGGATCCAGAGTCCAGGATACAGAAAACCCATCTGCCGCATTGTATTGAGCCATGAGTCCTGAGCCGAGAGCAAAAACCGCTATGAAAATAGCTAGTAACGTTTTTCGCATATGATCTCCTTCAGTTTTGTCTTTTTGATACTATTGAGTATGTTTTTATTAAAACAGGATAGTTTAATGAATTCATATTCATAAAACAACCATCTTTGTTGACGAAAATCAACCACACATAGAAAAATACTGACTAATTTTCCCTCAATATTATTACGCAAACCATGAACAGTGAGAAAAGATTATGTGGCGTTATATCCTAATACTATCAGTTTTATTTTCATGTTTATTCACTCAGGATACCAACGATGAATTCCGTGCAACCTGGGTCATCACATGGGATAATATGGATTCAAATCCAGATTCCGGGATTGTCAACATCCAGAGACTCATGGATGATCATGTAGAGGCAAACATGAATGCAGTCCTTTACCAGGTACGCCAGGGTGGGACTGCCTACTATAATTCATCCTTTGAACCTTGGGGTTCGTATGTCGGGTATCAGGATCCAGGTTATGATCCGCTGGCTGTGGCCATTGAAGAAGCCCATGCCAGGGGATTAGAACTCCATGCCTGGTTCAATACGTTCCAGGCTGCCAGTACCTACCCGGGAGCACCGGCTGCAGAACACCCGGAATGGGTGTGCAGAGACCAGGACAATATTCCCATGGATGCCTTTCGGGCATTGAGCCCAGGACTTGAGGAAGTCCGAGAATACACCCTGAATGTGGCCATGGAAATAGTAAACAATTATGATATTGATGGTCTTCACCTTGATTATATCCGCTGGAATGAATACGATAATGATCCTCGGGCCATTCCATCCATGCAAGAACAGGAAAGTGCACTGGATGGTTTCCTGTCACCTGACGACCTTAACGAAATAGAAAACAACCGTGCCGGACGGTATTTGTACGATATTAACCATCCTTATGACGATGGAGTCCCCGCAGGTTACAATAGCTGGCCTGAATGGTGGAGGAGTTCCGTTACGGAATTTGTCATGATGCTCCATGATTCGATCCAAGCTGTTAAGCCTTATGTTCGTCTCTCAGCCGCTGCATTGGGTAATTATAATTGGGGAGGCTGGCAGGGTTACGATCATGTGTACCAGGATGCTGCATTGTGGTATAATGAAGGGTATATCGATCAGTTAACTCCCATGCATTATCACTGGGATAGTGGAACTGAGTTCCTGGGCATGCTCATCAATGATTCTCCAAATTGCTGGTATGATTATATCCAGGATGGTATTGCAGATGAACGGATATTCTCCGTTGGCCCTGCAACCTACCTGATTGAATGGGAAGACCATGAAGATATCGTGGAAGCCTGTAGAACCCTGGATTGGGTAAAAGGCTACCAATTTTTCAGCTGGGACGATTTTGACTATTTCAATGGCTGGGGACCAGCAGCTGAGACCTTTTTTTCTAAAAATACAAAAATTCCTGAAACGAATTCAGATTTAAGTGTTGCTTATGGGGCACCTACTGTTTCAGGGAGTAAAATCAACGATCTCACCTATGAGCTAACCGTTACGCCATCAGATATTAGTGAAAACGCCTGGCATATTCTGTATCGTTCCGGCTCAGAAACTCTGGAAAGCTCCACGGATCAGATTGCGGAAATTGTTTTTGGGAATTCAGAATTCACGATTACGGATGAGTTCGACGGTACACAGAATTTCAATGGACAATACCATTATTACGCAACCCAGGCCAATAGATTTTGGAAGGAGTCCTTACCGTCCAATACCTTTATCTCCGATTCTATTCCTTCCTACCCTCCTGTGGTGCTGAGTACTACCCCCAATGATATGGATACAATTGATGTAACAGTGGATCCCATCATTCATTTCTCAAAAACAATGAATACACAGGATGCTTACAACTATATAACTATTTCACCGGATCTCGGTCATAATATCCAGTGGAGTAACGGAAATAAGACTGCAAAAATAAATATCTGGTATAATCTTGATTATAATACAGGTTATATTGTGGATATTTCCTCTTCTATCACTGATGTTAATGGTGTAGCGCTGGATGGAAATGCTGATGGTACCCCAGGGGATGATTATTCTTTCCAGTTCCAGACAGTAGATCAGGATATTTACGGTCCAACCATTATTGGATCAACGATCTCTGAAAATGCCACTATTGATATCGGTGAATTGATTACGGTTACCTTTGATGAAGAAGTCATGGCATCAACATTGACCGGTGACAATATTCTTCTCACAACCAATGGCTCAGATGTTGAATACGACGATGTTCATTCAGTTCATAATAGTATAAATACAACATTTACCATTCGTCATGATGATGGAAATTTCAGTGCCAACACAGAATACACACTATCGTTACTTGATGGAATCACGGATGTAAATGGAAATGCCATTAATCCAATGACCATTGATTTCATGTCCGAGCCCTATTCCTATAGTGAATTAACGTATATTGACCGATTTAGTAGCCAGGGTGAATGGTGGGAACCTAACGGCAGTGGTTCTACTACCGGAATTCTTGCGGGGACTGATTTTTCAATAGACACAGATATCTACATACCGGGTACACTCCCTCAAAAATCTGCAAGACTGGATTATGTTTGGGATACGTCCGCCTCCAGCTGGCTGTTAAGGGAATATCTATCCGGGGGGGCTCCAAGAGATGTTCATTTCGACACGAGTTATACCCTGGAATGCTATATCTACGGGGATGGCAGTCACAATTATTTCCGGTTCTGTGTGGATGATGGTGCAAGTTTTGGTGGACATGAGGTGAGTCCCTGGGTTGAAATTGATTGGATTGGTTGGAAACTTATCACCTGGGATCTAGGCGAAGGTGAACTGGGTACCTGGATTGGAAATGGAGAGTTAAACGGCACCCTTCGAACAGACTCTTTCCAGATGACCTATAATCCTGATGTTGGTATATCCGAGGGGGCTATTTTCTTTGATGACTACCGCATCACTCAAAAGGTCCATGATCTGGATGTGAAGGATGAAAAACCCATCCTGCCAAATCAAATGGCACTCTATCAGAATTACCCGAATCCATTTAATCCCTCAACCCAGATCAGGTTTAACCTGAAAGAAGATGGCCTGGTGACATTCAATGTGTTCGATATCCGTGGACGAAAAGTAAGGACACTTCTGAATAATTATACAATAGCTGGAACCCATACCATCACCTGGAATGGAACTGATTCTTTTGATCAGCCTGTTTCATCGGGGATGTATTTGGGTAGATTGGAATCTGGTGGTCACTCAAAAACCATACAAATGATATATATGAAATAGCGGGATTGTAGTTGAATAAAAAAAGGCAATCATTGATTGCCCTTTTTTATTTCGTCTGATGCTACTTCAGCAGGATCATCCTTTTCGCAATGTGGATATTCCTGCCCTCCAATCTATAAATATATATTCCGCTTGGAACCTGGATGCCGTGTTGATCCTTCCCATCCCATTTTGCTGTGTAGGTACCGGGTTGTGTCGATGATTCAACCAGAGTTCTGACTCGCTGTCCATTTATTGCGAATATGGATAAATGAACATCTTGTTCTTCAGGGATGGAGAACTCAATTGTGGTCTCTGGATTGAACGGATTTGGGTAGTTTTGTTTTAAAACATAATCAGAGGGAATGGCTACATTTTCCACAGTCTGAAGCTGAACTTCCTGAACAAGTCTTAGATCATCCACAATTATGCTGCCTGCTGTCATGTTCCCCGGGACAAATGAAAGCTGGAAGCTATCAAATCGTAAATTCCCATTAAGCACACCGTTACCTATCCATTCTCCTGTTCCATCATTAGTCATGTCCCAGGAAATCAATTTCCAGCCATACCAGTTCACAGTGTACCAGGGACTGACTTCGTGACCTCCGAATCCCGCGCCGTCGTCAACGCAAAACCTGAACAGGTTATCGCTGCCATCACCAAAGACATAAGCCTGCATGATATAGTTATCATTGAATATGACATTTCTCGGAGCACCACCACCGAGATATTCCCGGATAAGCCACTGAGATGCATCTTCATCCCAGCTGTATTGGATCTCCATGGCTCTTGAACTTCCTGTCAGATGATTCACAATGGTATCATTGGGTACCATATCCGTACCAAACGGAGTGGTCCCAGTTGTTGAACCACTTTGTGTGGGAACCCACCAGTTGCTGGTCAAACCGGTTTCAAAATTGTCAATTTGTGTTATATGCCAATCCGTATTTCCCGTCTGAAAACTGATATTGAAATTGCTCGTTGTGGCGTTTCCAAAACCATCTTCCAATCCCGGGTCTATCCGTGTCACAAATACCTCATTTGGAAAAAGATTGTTTGTGGGGAAAAGATGAATACTTCCTTTCCCATTTATAGAATAATACTCTATGTATGATGGGACAATTTCTGTTGTTGAAAACCGCTCCAGACGAATGAAGTCCGCTATGTTCATTTCATCAGACAGGGTTTCATTAAAGGTAACGTTTATCAGTGGATGTTGCTCCACATTGGACGCCGATATGGATGGATAGACACCTGTGATATAGGGTGGATCCACATCGCTGCTACTGGTACGGAAATTCAGGATGAAATCTCCACCAGGCTCCCCGTCATCATCCCCATCAAACACATGACCGTAAACATCCGTGGCGGTATCTGAAACAGTGATCTGTATGTCCGTTTCATACATGATGGAATCTGGATAAATATTCAATATCTTGAAACTGTTCAACCATGCAAACGTCAGCGGAACATCTGGTTCGATTGATATAGAAGAAACTGTCGTTTCAGGATTCATGGATCGGGAAAAATCAATGCGTACGGGATTCCATGCCAGATGATTCTGTTCATCGTTCTCTGGGACTGTTGATACAACCGTGGGTGATTGTGAGGATAGCAATTCCACATCCTGAAATGTGAAAAATGTGTCCAGAATGTCCACCGTGAGTGTATCGGGGTAATATCCAGGTGCTTCCACAACCAACTCCATGACCGAATCAGGTAGATTCTCAAAAAAGAAGAATCCATTATGCATTTCATCCGGGTCATCGGTGTAGGTACTAAACTGTGTTTCAAAACCGTCTGTGGTATAAGTCTGTCCATTGATGGATACGATCGCATCATTTACAGGTACATCTGTCTCGATATCTTTAACAATGCCCGTGCATATTCCAACATAAGGTCTCTCAATATCATGATATCTCAATACAGACCAGTAATATGAATATGCAAGCAATCTCTGGTATTCAGAATTCAGGTGTAGCATATTTTGAGGGGGGTTTGTATGATGCCCTTCCTCACTTAATTGTGATGGCATGTTGCTGGCTCTATTAACATGTAACCATGGACCAGGCCAGGATTCTGAGCATGGCGAAGAATGCCACCAGTAGAAACTGCAATCTCCCCATGATCCAGTTGTGGGAATTCGCATTGTACGAGTGAGGATATCGATCATATAAGCACTCATTTCTTCTCCACCGATAGGAGGATCAGGGATTCCACCATATAATTGTCCCCAAAGCATGAGTGTTGTATTATTGTCTGGTGGACCAGCATTGCTGTGGATGGAATGATACCAGGCTGCTCCAAGAGAATTTGCATAATTCGTCCGCTGGGATAATGAAACCTGCTGTTGATCGTTGGTGCGAGAAAGATACACAGTATCAATATCCGTATAAGTCTGGAATAAATCACGTAAGTGCAACGCCACACGAAGTACTTCTTCTGCCTCGGAATAATACACACCCGCATTTTCAGTCTGACTGTGACCAGGGTCCACAAATAGATTCCAACCGGATAGACCGGTTATCTGGCTATAAAGAGATGAAATCACAAACAATACAGTAATGATGAATCGCATTATTTCACCTCCACTCGATAGATGGCATTATTCCCATAAGTATCATACATTACAAAGTCATTTCCGTACCAAGTTGGATTCATGGAGATAAATGATACATTTTCCGTCACATTCATCCTGTCGCTACCATCTGAATTCACAACAATGATATTTGAGGATGTGATGGAATAGCCATCGTCTTCCGTGATCATGAAGGCAATGCGTCTTCCATCAGGTGACCACTCCGCTGTATTTCCAGTACCAAGATTGATTGTAATCATGGTTGAAAGATCCAGGATTAGAAGATCGCCTCCATATTCTTCAATAATCAATTTGGATTGATCCGGGGAGACAACAAGGTCCAGTATCTCTTTTTCATGTGTACTAATGATAGTGTAGATATCCCCGGTTTTATTTAGAATTCTGTTTTTATCAACTGTAAAGTGAACTCCATTGGGTAATGAACTCCCGGATAATCCATACAGTATTTTGTTGGGATTTCCCTGCAAATACACGTGGTTGTTTCCTTGCCATCTCGGTTTTCCCGGTAGAAATGTTTCATCAGACACGAGGAAGGTATAATTCCTGTTTTCCAGACTATAACTCACAAGTGAATTGTATCGGCGATTCAAAAGAAAGTTGGCTGGTTTATACACAATATGCCTGCTGTCTGAAGACCAGCTGTGACCAAACCCGGAAGCAGGATCACTTGCTATTTCCATAACAGTGTTATTCTCAAGATTAAGAAGGTATAGACCTTTGTAATTCGATGTTGTGAATGTCATGATTTTCATGTCAGGAGATACCTGGGGGTTTATCACTCCTGAAGATGATTGATAGATCAATTCATGAGATGGAACCTGGGACCAGAGCCCGGACAGTAGTCCAAGAAGAAGAACTTGAAGAATATTATGTTTCATGGAAGCCTCAAATAACTGAGGAGAAGTTAGATGGTTTATTGGAGATAAAAAAAGAGTCCCGACACATGGTGTCGGGACTCTTCATCATACAGATTGTGAGAGTTGGTTATTTAACCAATAACATTCTGTTTGTTACCATTTGCTGTCCATCTGTCAATGTGTAGATGTACATACCACTGGCAAGCTGACCTGCATGGAAGTCAACATTGTGTCTTCCGATGGTGAGGTTTTCATTTACCAGGGTGGTAACCTGACGTCCAGTAATATCATAAACCGTCAATGTAACATGGCTATCTTTGTACAGTTCGAATTCGATAGTCGTTGTTGGGTTAAACGGATTTGGATAGTTCTGGGCCAGACTGAATGCACGGAGAATCTGTGGATCTTCCGGAGTTACACTGGCAGGTGCATACATGAATTTCGTGATTCGATTTCCATCAAAATCTGAAACGTATGCTGTCATGCCATCTGTGGAGAAGGCAATACCACGAGGAGCTCTGATGGTGTCACCCATGGCAGTGGTTCCAGCTGTGAAATCACCTGTTGGTGTACCAATGGTACCAACAATCTGATGATTTGCGCCTGGATCCAACTCATACCAACCGGTGAAATCGCCATCGGCTACATCCCAGTATGTTCCTACCCATACGGTGCTGTCAAGACCCCAGTCAAGACTCTGTCCCCACATCACTTCATTGTAAAGAATATCCTTCAGCATGAATTCGCCTTCTGGACCATCTTCACTGTAGTAGTGGAATACACCATTGTTATGGGTTCCACCATAGATACGGGCATGGTACAGGTTCATACCACTATTATCCACGAGTACATTTCGGGAAATGGCTGTGTTTGTACCATCATTGATCAGATTTACAAGATCTGGTGAATCTGCTGCTGCACCTGTGTAATCACTTGGCAGTCCCAATGATGCATCAAATACCCAAATTGGGTTTCCGCCTGGTACAACCTGTGTTACAAACATGTAGCCGTCTGCTGACATGGATGCTTCTGTGATAGATCCGGGGAAATCATACAATGCGCCTAAACCTTCACCGGTCTGGGCATTGATCTGCCATACATCATTGTAAGCAGAATACAGGATGTTCCCGTTGTTATCCAGAGACATTCCACGGCATCCGTTCCACATGGTGTCCACACGGGAACCAACGGTTACCATCTGGATCGGTGAAAATGATGCTTGGGATCCATCCGGCTCATAACAGTAGATGGGCTTGATCGGAATGGTGTCATTCGGCAATCCAAGGGTATCTGTATACCCATAGTAGCCTACCCATACTCGACCGTTGTTATCCACAACAACTGAATGAGGGTTTGGACCTAATGCAAAATCACTGTCATAGGACCAATCGGACATGGTGGGTGCATCCTGTAAAGGAGCTCCGGCAAATCCAGTACCGTCATCCATGAATTTTGCAATCCTGTTACCGTCAAAGTCAGCAACATAAGCCATGGTGCTGTCAAGGGAGAAGGCAATACCACGAGGAGCTCTGATGGTGTCACCCATGGCAGTGGTTCCAGCTGTGAAATCACCTGTTGGTGTACCAATGGTACCAACAATCTGATGATTTGCGCCTGGATCCAACTCATACCAACCGGTGAAATCGCCATCGGCTACATCCCAGTATGTTCCTACCCATACGGTGCTGTCAAGACCCCAGTCAAGACTCTGTCCCCACATCACTTCATTGTAAAGAATATCCTTCAGCATGAATTCGCCTTCTGGACCATCTTCACTGTAGTAGTGGAATACACCATTGTTATGGGTTCCACCATAGATACGGGCATGGTACAGGTTCATACCACTATTATCCACGAGTACATTTCGGGAAATGGCTGTGTTTGTACCATCATTGATCAGATTTACAAGATCTGGTGAATCTGCTGCTGCACCTGTGTAATCACTTGGCAGTCCCAATGATGCATCAAATACCCAAATTGGGTTTCCGCCTGGTACAACCTGTGTTACAAACATGTAGCCGTCTGCTGACATGGATGCTTCTGTGATAGATCCGGGGAAATCATACAATGCGCCTAAACCTTCACCGGTCTGGGCATTGATCTGCCATACATCATTGTAAGCAGAATACAGGATGTTCCCGTTGTTATCCAGAGACATTCCACGGCATCCGTTCCACATGGTGTCCACACGGGAACCAACGGTTACCATCTGGATCGGTGAAAATGATGCTTGGGATCCATCCGGCTCATAACAGTAGATGGGCTTGATCGGAATGGTGTCATTCGGCAATCCAAGGGTATCTGTATACCCATAGTAGCCTACCCATACTCGACCGTTGTTATCCACAACAACTGAATGAGGGTTTGGACCTAATGCAAAATCACTGTCATACATCCACTCGCCGTAGAGAGCTGTGGCTGCCATGACAATCATTGCAACTATTAACAATCTCTTCATTTGTCCTCCATTTAAGGGGTTGTTATTTCCTAGGAAATTATGTCTTGAATAATAGGAGTTTCGATTTAATTATTCAATGCATAATTCTGTCTTATCGTATTACGATAAACTTTCTAAAGGCTGAATCTCCTTTTGCAAATATTATTTCGTTGGTCTCCTCATCTACAATGTCCTCCATCACTTCAAAATAGGCAATGTAAACCCCGGATACGACTACCTGTCGATACATGGTGGTTGAGTTCCATGCCTGGTCCCCGCTACCATCTGTATGTTCAATTTCGTCGATGAGATCACCACGTTCCGTAAAAATCTTAATGATGCATTTCCCCGGGATATCGTAAAACATGATTTTATCCGATTCACCAAGAAACTGCATTTTATTGTTCGATATGTGGTAAGGATTTGGTACAACGCGAATTTGATCCAGGGATGTTCCCTGCTGTCTTTTTAAAAAGGCCGGTTTATTTGTCTTGGTGTAGAATCGAGAACTGTGCAAGGGTCCTGAAGGATTTGTTTCACCGGTAGTATTTCCACTTCCATCAGTCACGGAGACAATGTAATAATAGTATGAAAAACCGCGAATAGCTGACTCATCTGCGAATTCGTAAATACCTGCTGGACCAGAATACAGGAGTTCATGAACCGTATCGGGTTTGGCCACAGCACGGTAAATCTCATAGCCTTCAAAATTCGGATCAGATTCGGAAGGGCTTGCAATCCAGGACAGGAAAATCTTATCACCACCAGACTCTACATTAAATACCGGAGGAGGCATGGGCGGTTGTGGAATATTGAACCCGGAATCATAATTCCGTTTTGCGCGACTGAATGTGAGAAGGATTGAATCTTTTCCTGTATAAACCCATGAATTCTTGAATTCATCTGCATTGGATGTGGTACCACCACCCGGAAGTGTATATGAACCGGAAGCATTGTTGTAGGTTTCCCCAACCCATTCGCACATTTGCCTGGAGAGCCCGTTAATACCTTCTGCCTCCACAATGGTGATACTCTCTCCGTGGGCCAAATCAAATGGACCATACGTCATCATCACATTGGTCCCTCCTTCATCATTGTGTACCGTTGATGGATCAATACCAGGATATGAATCATAGGCACCATGGATTTCATCCATTCGTGTGCTTCCACCCTTGTCGCTTCCTCCATACGGATTTCCACTTAACATGGAATATAACCGAGTCATGTTCAGAGCATCTGTTGGTTGAATGTTTCCCACGGATGGGTATGTGTCACCTGCATGCCATCCAAGGAATACAGGTTGCATGGCATCATCGCTGGTGTCAATGGGACTTGAATCCACATGAATAGTTACAGACCCGATATGATGAGGCGATGTCAATCGACCGGAACCAGACAGGATTGGCGCCCCAACATTATCAAAGGCATTGGACGGATTTTGTCCCAACCAGCTGAACCCGCATCGGAGCCACTCAAGTATCCCGGATGACTCAGTGATTACATCATTCTGGTGGAGTGAATAATCTTCTCCACGTCTGGTGACCCACATGTGCTTTCCCCAGGATGCTGGACCACCGGCATACCATGAGGCTTCCCGGCTGCCACTATAGCGGGTTCCCCATCCTATTCGTACGCCTTTTAATGAATCATTCAACTCAATATCCTTATCCCAATCCGTGTTTCCAGTATTGGTAAAGGTAAAGACCTTGATGAAGTAATTGTCGTGGTACTGTTGTGAAAATGCATATACCGTACGATTCATGGTCAATCCCATGGATGTATTGACAATATTCACTACTTTTCTATCTGAAGGAATACTGGGATCCACCTCATCAATATCACCGAAATACACACTGGAAATATTGGAACCATCAACATAGACAGATGGTGGCTCAAATTTCGCGATCTGTTTTAACTCCATTGGGAACATACTGAGTCCAACATAACTCAGGGCATAATACAACCCGTAATTCTCCCAGGAATTACCTTTATCATCGGTGAAATCTTCACAAGCAATCCAGGATCGCTTAATAACGGCATTATCCTGAAACGAATAATCTGCCGGCCAGCGCATACCTTCATAGTACGTGTTGTTCCAGGCACGTTCAGATCCCCAGGCAGAAATATGGCTCTGGAGTGAGCCTACACGGATATACCGCTTGTCTGTTTCATTGACCTGGGCAAATGATATCCCTGTAATAATAGTTAATAGTAAAATCTTCTTCATTAGAACTCTACCGTAAAACCAAACACGATATTTCTAGGGTTCAGAAATGTCACTGATCTCAGATTTGGCATATCTATATACGCATTTGTGTCGAGTATTTCCTGCTCTTCATCTGTTAAGTTATCGGGATCCACCGGGTCAAAGGCTCTGTAGGGAATATCATCCTCACGATATTTGCCCACTCGATCCGATCCCTTTTGAGATCCCTCCTCCCAATCAAAGCGAAGCGATTCCATATAAGCCAGGTAATCATAATTATCTGAGAAGCCAGCAGAATTGAGGTATTTATTATTGGTAACATTGGATATGTCCACGTATACCCTGAATCTGGATTTTTGAATCTCAAATGTCCGTGCAAGACGGAAGTCCAGATACCACTCATCTTTCCATTGAACATCATCCACAATGCCGGGTCTCTGATAAGGATTGTATGTATCATAACGCCCTGTCTCGTAATAGAAAATGTTGCTGAATACCCAGTTCTCTGCCGGCCTGATACCAAATATTCTTGGACCAAATGAGTTCGGTGTCGTAAAGTTCATTACTGCATTTACATGGGGCTGGTAATCATGCCGAATGAGCTTTCGATTAACAATATCCGATTCACGCTGAAGATTGGGGTCTTCGTAATAATTTGTAAAACCAAAATACCCTGACGTCTTTGATATATAGGTGAAATTGACGAAACCAGACAGAAAATCACCATGGACTTTTTCCAGGGTGAATTCAAAACCTCTGATATCCTCATAATTGTTGTTCGCTGCCTGGTTGTACTTCACAGAATTATTCAGATTCTGGTAGGTTATCCAGCCAATCTGGCCTGAAACATCTTTATAATATGCCACAAGGTTTATCAAATAGTCGTCATAAAATACCTGGGAATATCCAAGCTCGTATGAAATGGTTTTCTCATACCTCAGGTTTGGGTTCCCAAGATTGGTAACGATACCATTTGATTCACGCTGGATGCCAAATCTGTACTGAGTACCCGGTTCGGAATAAAAATGTCCATAATTAAAGAACAATTTGGATACATCTGTCACTGGGAATGAGACACCAAGCCTTGGATGGAGTGAAAACTGTAGCTCTGATTCTTCCGTCTGGACTGAGTCTTCGATATCGTGACCCAATCCCTGACTCAGGTTTTTGTCATAAGGGTCCAGTGTATAAACAACAGTATTGGAATTGGATACCTCTCCACGCAACCCAATATTTGCAACAAATCCTTCGTACTCCATCTTATCCTGTGCATAAAGGGATAGTCGAAATGGCTGTACATTATACACCAGCGCACGATTCCAGGTGGACATTCCAGGATTGCTGGCAAATGAATACACATCCAGGTTATTCTGGACGTACTCGAACCCGGTCTTGACCTGGTTTCGATTGTTCAGCTGATCGGCATAATCTGCTTTGATGATGAAACGTGAGTCCCTGGATTTATCCCTGCCAATATTCATCCATCCACCGATATTCATTCCATCAATGCCGGTCACGCCATATCCCCAGTAACCGAATGGAGCCTCATCTACAAAATATCCATTGAATAATTCATGGGATTTTGCTGTATCCCGCAACGCGGTCTGGTACGTTTTGTAATAGGTTTTGCTCACCTGTGTCAGAATTTCGAAATACCGAGTTGAGCTGAGCATATGGGTGTATTTCATTCCATAGCCGGACATGAATATGGTGGTAGGTGAATAGTATCCGGGCATATAAATGATGCTGTTCCCACTGGAACTGTTAAGCAGGTTGGCTACAGACTGATCTGACTGCAACACATATCCTGTTGGAGTTGTGGTCCAGTTGTAGGGTGAAACCGAATGGGTTTCACCATAATTCCCAAGGATCATTAAATCAGCATTCTCGCTAATGTCCATATTCAACTTTAACCGTGTAGTCCAGCTGTTGTATCTGTCTTTGGAGAGAGGAAAAATATACATGGATTTTTCTGAATAATGAGTCAGATAAAACCTTGGGTTAAGTGCTTCAGGTCCGGGGATCGGTCCACCTATGGCAATATCATAGGTTCGGTCAGGTTCAGTGATATCCCCTTTCCGTCGATGTTCCCAGATGAATAACCGTTGTGCCTGCTCGGGAGAAAGGTCATTGTCCGGGTCAGCATCACCGAGTGTAGTTTCTGACACCACATTCCACCCTTCAAATTGTGGGTATTGGGCTTCAGTGTAATCATCCCAGACACCATTTTCCGTACCCGTCCAGCAAACGGCTGTATCCAGATATGGTCTCAAGAAATAGGAATCAGGATCAAAGACGGAGGGGCCAAAATGTTTGGGTCCTGCAGGTCTGTACTGTACAGCCATGGACCCGTGAAATCGATCCGGTCTACCTTCCTTGTTAACAATATTGATGATTCCAGAACGAATATTTCCATATTCTGCATTGAACCCACTGGATATAACCTGGATCTCTGATACACCCAGCAGCGATGTTGTGGTTACAGGAGAAAAACTTCTGGAGGTGTTTTGGAGAAACCCATCCACATATACACCTGTCTGGGTAGAAGAACTGCCACGGATGGATAACCCATTCACACCGGCCTGCAAACCAATCACCTGATTGATATGATTTACAGGGATTTTTTCAATGACATCATCGGAAATATTGATTTTGCTTGAGGATACATCCGTTTCCACATAAGATCGTTCAGCGGTGACTGTCACTTCTGCCAGACCAAGGGTCTCAAGCTGAAGCTGTCGATTGATGGTGGTTGTTTGATCGATATAGACAGGAACATCCTGGACAATAACATTTGTATACCCAATCATCTGGATATTCAGTGTGTATTCGCCCGGCGGGATATTCAATATGACAAAATGTCCGTTTGCATCCGTAACAGACCCGAGCTGGGTCTCGGAAAGGTAGATATTTACTCCTGGTAGTGGCTCTCCATTCTTATCGTCAGTGATGGTTCCGCCAATTTTACCCGTAATTCCAGCAAAGGTGACGGTCACCATCAAAACCAAAATAGTGCTTATTTTGGTTTTCACCATAATGGCGACTCTAGAGTGAACGCCCGTGGTAAGGAGCACCCAAACGATCCATATCAACTCGATAAGGACCTTTTACTTCCGTCGGACTATAATCCCAGGTCACACCATCGGGTGGTACGGCAGAATTCTGGTTGTTTATGTACAGATATTTATCATTACCCCATGACATCTTTGATCCTGGAGCTTTGAACACTTCCTGGTAAAACGGTTCAGGTGTCGTGTATGGTGCCTGAACTAAATACAGGCCAGGTCCGAGACATTCATAGCAGGATGGATCCATATAGTCAACACCAACAAACATATTTCCGCTTGCGTCAAAGGATAGATCCAACGGTTTGGTGGCATTGGCACCCAGGGCATCATCCCAGTCAATAACCAGTTCAGCAGGTGCCACAGAATCTGCTGAAATTATTTCGCATCTCCAGATACCATTTTGCACTGCCAGGGAATCATCTCCGGAGTAATCGCCTATCATGTAAACATAATCCTCAAACACACGAACAGAGTTAATCAGAATACCGTCCGGGAGAGTATCGGCAGGCACAAAATCAGTTTCACCGCTGTTAATGTCAATTTGATATAATACATTTCGTTGGCCTCCTGCGTACAGAATGCCTGTAGAAGCAAAATCAAGGGCGTAGGCTTTTGTTCTATTTGGTAGATCAGCCCAGGCATCTTCTCTCCCACCTTCTTCAATTGTGTACACACTCTTATGATTCATGGCCATGTAGTATGTATCTGAAGGTCCCAATCGGATGGCAAATGCCTGGAGCCTTGGTGAGTAGTCACCGAATTCAAGCGAATCCACTTCACCATTGGAGAACACTCTGTATAGTATCTTATTGGATCGATCGGAAATGACCATATTCTCATCATTATCGATTTCCAATCCCCAGAGGTTTGTACCCAAAGGATCAAACGTACCCCACTTAATTACAGGCGGGTACAATCCATAATTGTTCCATTCTCCAAATTCATAGGCACCTATAACGGCTACCTGGATTTTCACACTATCTGCCACAATATTGGGAGCCTTCACTACAAGCTCAGTCGCTGATGCTGACTGGACAATCCCTGTCGTCCCATTAAAGTAAACCAGGTTCTGATCCACTCTGGTGGAAAAATTCTGTCCCGTTATGGTAACGATTCCAATACCGGAAAAAGCAGAATCAGCAGGGGACACATTAGAAATAGTGGGGTCAGGAAGGACTTCCGGATTTTCTGAATAAATATTGTCTGGATAATCAGGTTCCTCACAAGAGAAGAAGCATCCTGCCAATATGATAAGTGTGATGATAGGGATACGATTCATAAGATGACCTCTATAATGTGATTTGGAACGATAATTGTTGAACACTGTCAAAGATACCGAATGGTGTGAACGCATAATCAATTCCAATGCCTGTATCTTTTCTTGCTACCTTGAAACCCACACCATATGTGAGACCACGTTCATCATAATTGCCGTAATAGCCTGTACGCAAATACAGAATACTCAAAGGATTGTATTCAATACCGATATGGGTCCTTTCGGAATAGGATCTGGGATGAAGTGCATCCACGGATAGCATGAATTTTGAATCACGGTTCAATGGTGACTTAAGAAATGATAAAAATATAAAATCAGATAAGTCAATGGATGCACCAATGGAGAATGTTAATGGAAGTTGAAATCCTTCTGTCTGGTATTTGATCTCCTGTGAGAAATTTCTTACCATCATCCCGAAGGAAAAATCGTTCCAACCAGTTTCATAAAGCGTTCCAAAATCATACGCTAATGTGGATGCCCAGTTACGAATAACCTGATTGGTGGTATCCGTTTCAGGAACAACACTTCTGCCAAGATACTGATACGTGGATTTAATATGACCGCCAATTGAAAATTTATCTGAAAGTGACCTGGCATATCCCACACCCACAGCCAGAGCTGTTGGCTCAAAGATTTCTGTATCAATGTATCCCGGTTCATTGTTCCACACCATGGTTCCCTGAACCTCGCCGTAATCCACTGACTGAACACTCAATGCAAATACGCCGAAATATCCATTATTGGGAGCAAAACCAACGCTTGCGGTGATATGGTTAATCCCAGCAATGAATTGATTCTGGCTGAAATTGGCAGATAACAGTTGTGTTGATCTGGCCATTCCAGCAGGATTAAAAAATACGGCATTGGATTGACCTTTCATGGTGGTCATTGCTTCACCCATCCCCGTTGCTCGAGCATCAGAGGCTACACTCAGGAATTGAAATCCTGTTTGAGCCAGTTTGATATCTTCCGACAGACCAATAGACAGGACGCTTAGTAGGATGAACCCATTTTTAAATATCTGTTTAGTGATCATAGCTTATTCCTTATTGAGTATAACCATTGCGAAACCGGAAGCATTCTCCATGATGAACTCAGTGAGATAATATCCTGTCGTGAGAGTATATTCCTGTCTGAATGCAATGTCTTCACTGCAATCAGCGACAGTTTCCAGATCCATCGCCATGTTTGTTACATCTGCAATTGTGTTATCGGCATCCCTTAGATTTATCTTCAGGTTTTTATTTGTATAAACAACATAATCACCTGCGGAAGATATCTGAATCACCGAATAACTGGTATCTGCACTTTTCGATACTTTAATCAACGTATCCGGGTAAAAAAGAATTTCAGCATTCCACGCTATTAAGGAATCGATCCTCTCAGCGTTCCCGGTCCCAGAAGCATTGAGTGACAGTGAATCTTCCAATGCCAGTGATGGGAATTGATTAAAGGTGGTATCTGCCATGAACACGCCACACGCAGCACCATCCATTTCAGAAATCTCGTAGTCCTCATCCATATAATTATCACAGGAAATGATTAGCAAAGCTCCAATGATAATGTAACCTATGTACTTCATACTTCTTTTCCTTTATCGGATAACGATGAATTTTTTAATTCCGGTGGACCCTTTTTCCACAAACTCTCCTGTTTTCCAGTCCGTGAAATCATCCAGCACTTCGAAATGGGCAATATATAATCCTGACACCACCACCTGTCTTGAGGATGTAATGCTATTCCAGGCTTCATCGCCGCTTCCATCGGTATGATCTATGGTATAAACCAGATCACCTCTTTCGGTAAATATCTTGATTCGGCAGGTGGGTGGAATATCCAGGAACATAATACGGTCAGGACCTCCATCCCCGTACTGTAAATCCCTTGCCTTAATATTGTAAGGATTGGGAACAATCCGAATCCTGTCAAGAGTACCGGGTTGACGTTTCAGGAATGCAGGTGTATTTGTTCGTGTATAAAACAGGCTGCTCTCCATGGGTGTGCCAGGTGAGACATCATTCAATGAACCATCACTTACAGTTGTGACATAGTAATAATAATCAAAGCCACGGATAGCCGATCGATCCTCGTAAATGGTTTCTCCAGGACCCAGCTCAGCAATGAGTTCAAATGTTGTATCCGGTACATGAATGGCCCTATACACATTGTACTCTGCAAAGGATGGATAGCTTTCGGCTGTGGCACTCCATTCAAGAATAATTCTGTCACCTCCTGAAGTAACCTGGAACAGATCAGGCGGAGGTGGTTCATGGGGCACATTGGATCCAGACTGCCATAGATCGTATGTATTCTGGGCACGTGTAAATGCCTGAAACAGAGAATCCTTTCCGGACATGACCAATTCATTTTTCTGTGTATTGCTGATAGCACCGCTAAGCCAATCGGCACCAACGGAATAATGTTTATCCCTGGACAAGCCGGCAACAGCCTCCACGGTCACAATGACAATACTATCCCCTGGTGCCATATCATATGGACCGTACCCTCTACCCAGTGAATATCCTCCACCGGTGGATCCAAACTCATCTGCGTTGTCATCACCCACTTCCTCGGCATGACTCAAATTTGGGTGACCGGAACTCATGAGCAGGTATTCATCTGTCATTTTAGCCGCATTCAGGTGATTATTTCCGGAATTATAAGGACCATCTGAATCAGGGTAAGGAGTGGATGTAGGTTGATTTGGATCGTTGGAATGATCAGAAGGAGATACATCTGCATGAATAGTCATGACACCTACAAATTGTGAAGCCCCTAGTCGACCATCTCCTCCTGTATTTATATTTGGCGCTCCAATATTATCCCCGGAGCCGCTCCAACCTGAATGCAATCCATGCCAGGCGTAGGATGCCCTGAATGGAACCGATGTTCCTGCAGCATAATTACCATTTTCACCAATGACTTCATTCATGGTATTCCGACCCCAGGTGGCATTCTGCGGCATCCAGTAATACCCGTAAGAACAGGCTTCCTTGGTCATGGCATATCGTTCCTGCCAGAAAATGTACACATCATCCAGCGTTAGACTGTGTGTGCTTCCACTAGTATTATATACACCGGTATTCTTAAACACATATTCCACGATATAATAATTGTCATGATAGGGTTGACTATAGGCATGGACTTTCCGGGTCATTGTGATACCCGTACTTGTGTTCAATGTGTTAATGATCATTCTGTCACCGGGAATGTTTTCATTCACATCATCTACCAGATCCGTGTAATCCAGTTCTGAGGCAGGCAGACCATCCACGTACACTTGAGGGCGGGGATATCGCGCTACCAAACGAAAATCTGTTGGCATGAACTCTGACAATTCATCCAGAACCCTGGGACCTACATGAACCACTTTGTATTCATATTGTATCCCTGCAACAGGGTCGTTGTAATTCTTTGTCCCTATCCATAAGGCTTTCGCCGCTTTTACATCCTGATACCGAAATTGAGCCGGCCACATGAGACCATCCTGCTGATCAGGAATGAGATGACGGCGTCCCACTTCTATTTCACAGCCACCGCTGCTGAACCAGTCATGCAGCTGTCCAACAGATATCCAGCGGGATTCATCTGCCATGAGGATTGATGCTACCATGAGGAATAGGAGAATGGATAATCTTTTCATGTTTTTCATTGGGGTTACTTTCATGATAGACTCTAAAAATTGTACGTGAAGTTGATTCCGAAGAAAATATCCCTGGGATACAGGAAAGTAAAGTATGTCTGATTTGGCATGTCAATATATGCTTTAGTTTCCAGCACTTCATCAACAAAAGAATCTTTCGCTTCTACCCAGGTCCCATTTGAATACTGGTAGTACGTCTCTTCGGTTTGATCCCAGTAAAGTGCTCGTTCATTTGGTGAACTGAGGTTCACAACATTGGGGACAGATTCTATGGGTTGAAATGCCACATCTTCATCACGAACATCGCCCGGTTGATCTTCTCCAGGAATATTACCGTACCCTAGATCATCTCCCTTGGAAGCTGGAAGATGTAATGATTGCATATAGAAATCATAATCATAGCTGTCTTCAAATGATTCTCTGGAAAACTGTTTGAGGTTGAGCACGTTGTTCACTTCAGCAAAAAGCTTGACCGAGAAATTCTTCAATCTCAATACACGCGATACCTTCAAGTCCAATCCATAGGAATCTTTCCACTGAAGATTGTACTGAATTCCACGGATATTATTTGGGTTGTAGGTGAACCAGGACCCACTTGTCCAACGACCAATGAAGTTTGCATTCCACTCTGCCAGTGGACGGAATCCGGCAATCTGAGGTCCAAAGTCTGATGGGGTAAAGAATGTGACATAGCTTTTTGCTCTTGGAATGGGCAATGGCTTGGCTTGATAGGAATTATTCTTTTCATAATCCGCTTGATCGCTTGGATTCTGGTAGACTCGACCCAAATCAAAATACCCTGATGTAGAAACGCGGTACTCGTAATTCACCATACCTGTAAACCAGTCACCAAATCTCTTACTCAATTCCACTTCAAATCCGCGAATATCCTCATACAGATTATTCGTCATGACGTAAGAATTGATCTTGCCGTCTGAGCTGATGATCCGTGTCCAGTCCTGCTCATTAGATACATCTTTATAATAGGCTGATAGATGCAGCAGGTACATATCCGAAAAAGCTCTGTCAAAACCAAGTTCATATGAAATGGTCTGAGCAGGATCAAGGCTTGGGTTTCCAAGATAGGAAATGGCGCCTACGCTGTTACGTTGTATACGATACGCTGCTTCTGATGTTGGAGATTGATTGTAGTGTCCATAATTAAAATACAATTTTGATACATCTGTTAAAGGATGTGATATAGCCAGACGAGGACTCAAAGTTGTAACGGGATCCGCTTTCTTTGCATAGTCGGAATTCCACACATCATCCTCATCATAATAATAGAAATCCTTGTCAAAATTCTCGAATGTGAACCACTTTCCACTTGGATTGTAATATTCACCATTCAACCCAAGAATGGCTACCAGTCCTCGGAATTCTATTTTGTCCTGGATATAAGTATTCAATCGATTCGGATTCACCGAAAATTCAGACCATCTATTACCTTCGGGCAGGACTTTATTGATTGACCCAAATTTCATGTCGATATTGTAAGAAATGAATTCAAATCCAGCCTTGATCTGATTGTTGGGTGTGATTTGATTTGTATAATCCCCTGCCAAGCTCACTGAAGATACTTCCGTGGAGTCCCTTGCAGTGGAAATGGGGCCACCCAGAGTGATTCCTCCATCCACGCTTGAGAGGAATTCCTGCTCAAACCCAAATGGTTGCTCATCGAGGGAAAATCCTGGGAATATTTCTGTCAGATCTACTGTATTCCTGAAACGTCCCGGACCGGTTCGATAGGAGTTAAACGTTCGTTGAAGCCGAACCTCGTAAAAACTTTTCGAGGTGAGAATATGAGATAGTGTTACCCCGTAAGTGGAGTTAAAACGTTCCGTTTCAGAATAATAGTCATTGGTAAAAATTCTCCATGGAACCGTAAACCCAGTACGATCCGTAATGCTTGCAACTCCAGATACTGATGTGAAATATGAGGTCCCCCCGGTGCGGGAAGCATTGGTAGCCGTTAACCCATTCCATAGTGCGGATACGGATAGTTTCATGTTATCAGAAATATCTGATGTAAGCTTCAACACATTGCCATAGGAATTCAAACCATCTGTTGAAAGCGGAAACAGGTATTGAGTGGATTCCTGGATTCGGGAATAATAGAATCGAAGATTACCCAACATGGGACCGATAACAGGAATAGGACCGCCAAACCCAAAATCCATATTGATATCAGGTTTATGGATATTCCCATCCTTTCGGTATTGCCATTCGAAAATTCGTTTTGCAGCCGCTGGTGTTAAATCGTTGGTTGGATCATCATCTGACAACGTAGCCTGCGAGATAGCTATCCACCCATCGAAAGAGGTGAATTGTCGTTCATCGTATTCATCCCAGTTTGCGTTGGATGAACCATACCAGGCAGTAGAATCACTTAAATAAGGATATAGCCAGAATGAATTGGCACTGTAAACGGATTCTCCAAAATGTTTCGCTGCAGGTGGGCTGTATTTATAGGTGAATGTACCAGAATACCTATCTGGATCCCCTTCTTTTGCCACCACATTGATAATTCCACCACGTACATTGCTGTATTCAGCATTAAACCCACCGGTTTGTACAGATACCTCCTGAATGGAGCTCAAGGGAATCCCTGTTACTGGTGCATCATTTCGTGCATCCCTGAGGGCAACACCATCCAGCATGAGCATGGTTTGATCAGAACCGCTTCCGCGAATACCAAGAGAAGATGTGATCCCTGCTTTCAACCCAACTACCTGGCCCAGACTTGAGACTGGCAATTCCTCAATTTCATCTCCCGTAACACTGAGTTGACTTGCAGCAACATCCACTTTGATGACTCTATTTTGTGCAATGACTTCAACACCTTCACCTTCAAGAATCTCTGTTTCAAGTGGCACGTCAATTGAGGTGGTTAAATCGATCTCAACACGGACTTCTTTTACGGTTGTACGCTTGTAACCGATCATGGATACCGTGAGGTCATAATCACCGGGAGGAACATTTAAAATGGTATAATATCCTTCTATATCCGTAGCCGTACCCAAATACGTATCTGTTACAACGATATTTACACCTGCCAGACCTTCACCGGTTTGTGCATCTGTAATTCGTCCCGAAATTTTTCCGGTAGTACCGGCCAGAAGTATGGATGAAAGAAGTAAAAAGTAAGCGAAAAACGAAATTCTATTTTTTGTCATAGGACATTCCATGCTTTTATTAGAATTGTGTTAGAGGAAGTTTTTATGAAATTGCCTGATAAATTTGTTGAAAATACCCAACCGAACCACAAATTTCAAGACAATGAGTTCTGATTTGATATAATCCGATTTCATGGTTAATCCATTTCTTGAAATGAATAAATCATTACCCCATCAAATAGTGGACCCTCCTGAGTGAAGTAGTAGTCCATGAAAGGTAGCTTTACAGTTTCCCCAGCTGTAGATGAGGCATGCAATACGTACTTTTTATCAATGATCATACCCTCATGGGCAATAAGAATTCCTTTATCCATATACGACGTTCGTACGAATGCCACCCCACAAACCTTAGGTAGTCGTGAAAGCAAATCCTGATTAATGGATTTACTGGGGATGTAAAACGTATCCATGGGTTGTTCCCAGTCCAGCTTCAGAAATTCCGTATCATCCTTTTGCCTGTTCAGTGTAATCTGGACCGGTTTGAGTTTTGTATACGGCAACAGGGTTTCAGTGATATTTACGGTGTATGGATTATGGGATATCCGGTCCAGGGTATAATGCCAGCGAGACAAATAGGTTGGTTGCTTGAGACCAACCGGGTCTGCCTTGTAGTGGATATCAATCATTCTCTCTTTTGCCTGATCCCAGGAATTACTGTGTGTAAACGCCATACAGGTTAACACATGTCCGGTGCAATCCGATACATCCATCCGAATAATAGGGTCGGGGTCCGGCTCCACCTCTTCCCCCAGTTTGAAAATTTCATAGGGTGTGCCTACACGCCACAGGGCAAATGCTCGCAATCGATCATGGTAATTAGGGAATGTTTCCTTGAATAGTGGTAATAATTCCGAAATCTCATCTTCTGTCAATGTGTAGGGTTTTGGCAGGGATGAAACCCACGTGTCGTCTGATTGTCCAATTAACAGTGACCCAAAAATGATTGTAGTAATTACTATGGTTCTTTTGCCCATCTATTTCTCCATTTCAGGTTGGGGTTTTGTTTTTCAAACCCAAGAGATTCATATACAGCAGAATGGATGCGCTGTCTCCAATCATAGTATTTTGGTGATTTCCACGACCGATTAGGATGCACGGCATTGGTGAGAAGAATGACTATCACATCATTTTCAGGGTCGATCCACATGGAGGTTCCTGTGTACCCTGTGTGTCCAAAGCTCTTGTCGCTCAAATAAACACCGCCGGATGCTAAACCAGAGGGACTATCCCAGCCCAGACATCTGGAGCTGCCTTCCCGGACGTTGGCGCGCCTGGTAAACAAATCAATGGTTTCCGGTAGGAAAACGCTCGTTCTGCCACTTTCACCTCCCCGAAGCATCATTTTTGAATACCGATAGAGATCATCTGCAGTGGAAAAAAGTCCAGCATGTCCAGTAACACCCCCCATGCTATGGGAGTTTTCATCGTGGACATACCCATGGATCAGTTCACTGGTGATGGCGCTGATTTCTGTTGGTACAATCCTGGATAACAAGATGGAATCGGGATAGATAGGAAAATACATGGTTCTATACATGCCTGCGGGACGAAAAATGTTTTGGGTTAGGTAGTCATCTAATGTCGTTCTCGAGACCTTCTCAACCAGTTTTCCCAGTGTGATAAAGCCAATGTCCGAATACACCGTCGAATCACCTGGAGAATACACAATTTCAGAATCCAGCACCGCTTTCAACCGATCCTGTGGGTCTCCATCCATTAGATAAAACTGCTTGAATGGTGGAAGTCCGGCTGTGTGGGTTAAAAGGTGACGAATGGTTATGTCCCGTTTATCTCCTTTTCGAAACTCCGGAATAAATTCCCGCACTGGATCATCCAGGTCGATAAATCCTTCTTCATACAACTTCATAACAGCAGATGTCGTACCCACAACCTTTGATATAGATGCGAGATCGAATATATCTGTGACCTGTGTGGGGACTGCTTTTTCGTAGGTATGGAAACCAAAGGAATTTTTATACAGGATTTCATCAGATGAACCTGCCACCAGAACAGCCCCTGGCCAGGCACTGTCTGCAACGGCATCCTCCATGAACTGATCCAGTAGTTTGGAGTCAATTTCTTCTGAACAAAGTAAAGAAAATGAGAGAACAAAAATCCCAGGGAAAGAAATAAGTTTGAGATATTTGGACAGGACCATAGTATTGTAATTTATTGTGAGAAAAAGATATAAAGACAGGAAAGATGCGACTAAAAACTATTCTTCTATTCTTCTCCCTGATGGTTATTTCATGCTCCACAAAAGAAGCGGAAAACCGGGTAGTAGAGACGTCATATCCAGACGGAACTCCAAAGCTGGTTCGCGTGTGCTATCCGGACTCAGTTAGCTTTGTAGAAATAAACTATTTCTATAACGGTATTAAAGAGAGGGAACGGACCCTAAAAAATGGGTACCCTCACGGTGCATGGAAAGAGTGGCATAAAAACGGTCAACTCAAGTTTGACAAATACTATAAAAATGGTGAGATGGATGGATCACAGAAAGCCTGGTATATGGATGGATCCATTTTCTTTGAGTCAATTTACGATAATGGATCCCTGCTTAACCGGACCGTTTATAATCATGACGGATCCATTAGATCAACCAGGTAGCTGATTCAATATTATCTACCAGTTTAGTACCTGCTTAAAGAAAAGAATATGATGCGGCAGAGTGGTGGTCCAGTACTCCCATGAGTGGGTGCCGGGACGCTCGGAATACACATGATCAATCCCACTGGACAACAGATTCGTGTGCATGTTTCGGTTTACATGGATGTACTTATCCTCCACACCACAGTCCAGAATCAGACGTGAATTAAATGGTGTAAGCATTTTTGATTGATACACGTTACTGATCTGATTCAAGTCTTCTATTATTTCCATCCCTGCCAAATTCCTGATATCGTTTGAAAACCTGGTCTGTGTCAAATCCATAACACCACTCATACTTCCTGCAGCACCAAATGTATCTGGAAATTGTGATGCTATATAAAAAGATCCATGTCCACCCATGCTAAGTCCCGTGATGGCTCTACCATTTCTGGATCTAACAGTTGAATAGTGAGTATCTATCCATGCCACTACTTCTTCACCAACATAAGTCCGAAATTGATTTTTATTATTTACTGGGCTATCCAAATACCAACCACTGTATCCACCCTCCGGACACACAATGATGATGCTATACTGGTCGGATATCTTTCCCAGGTCCATTTTGTTGTTCCAGTCACTGAATCCACCACTCCATCCATGGAGCAGGTATAAAACCGGGAAGGTTTGGTCTGTTCTTTCATTGCCATCGGGAATCACTACAACATTTGATAAAAGTGAATCCATGGCTTCACTGTATATACTGACTGTGTCAATAGTGGCGCCAAATGCGCCAGATACTATAGCAAGTATCAACACCAGCTGCCTGTGATATTTTGTGTTCATTTTATTATTCTTATATAGATTCTTATTGCCGGGTAAAAAAATAGACATGGGGAAAAACTACTAAACCTTTTATTTTTTCAGTCCAAATTATGACGAATAACCGATATTAACAGGAAAATAAATGCAATCCATCGCCATCATTCAGTACGATAACCATACCACAACCATTCCGAATGAATTCCTGATTTCAGATATTGAAATCAAGAATTTTACTCTTTCAGAATCGCAGGATCATGATTCCAATGGAATCATTGGATTGAAAGAAAAAACCCTTGGAGATGCCTTGAATCAGGTCCTCTCCGCCACTTCCGTGGATGGGATCATTTTCATCGACAATAAGGATTACAATGTTCGTCTGACCAACACCGCCCTGGAGCTAGTTGTTATTACATCCAGAAGACATCCTGGTTATGGATACATCTATTCCGACTACAAGGTTGTATCAGATGGAACTGAAAGTGAGATTCACCTTCTTCACCATCATATTGGGCGTGTCAGGGATAACCAGGATTACGGGAGGGTATTTTACTTCAATGTGGAAGCAGTGAAATCCGTTGGTGGATTTGATGCATCCTTACATTACAGTACATTGTATGATATTCGATTGAAACTCTCAGAGGAACATGAACCCGTTCACATTAGCAATCGTTATGATGGATCTCTTTATTCAGTGGAAATGTCCCGTTCTTCATCCAATGTGTTTGATTATCTCATGGCATCCAAAGATGCGCAGCTTGAGGCTGAGCATGTGGTCACAGAACACCTGAAACGTATTGGGGCCTACCTTGCCCCTGGTGAGGGATACAATGCGCGTCCGGATGTTTCTACTTCCTTGACTGCTTCCATCATTATTCCGGTCAATAATCGTCCTGAATTCATAGGCACAGCCATTCGTAGTGTCCAGGCGCAAACAGTGAAGGATGTGGAGATCATTGTCGTTGTGAACGGCGGTGAAAGCGACACCACCATCCAGGAAGTTGAAAAATACAGGCTTGGGGGCGAATACTATGATGCAAACAAACCACCGGTACATTTGCTGGTACTTGATATTAATAATATCGGTCTATGTCTCAACCTCGGCAGCCTGAATGCAAAAGGGAAGTATTATGTTCAACTGGATTCAGATGATCGTCTTAAACCAGATGCAGTACAAAAAATCGTAGACGTGTTCGAGTCTGATCCACATATCGGAATGGTTATAGGATCCTATGAAGTGTGGGAAAAAAATGAAGCAGGGGATTTATCCAGGATGGAAGAAATACCTGTTGTAACCCATGATGAATGGACTGAAGAAAATGGTAGAAATAACCTTCTCAGGATTAATGGTGCAGGGGCACCACGCTCCATTCCCATCAACCTGATTCGAGACATGGGTTATTTTGGGATGAATGATGATCCTTATGCCAGAAACTATGGTGAAGATTATGACATGGTTCTGCATATTAGTGAACGATACAAAATCGGTCGTGTCTGGGATCCCATTTATGATGTTATCAGGCATGCCGGTGGTACTGATCATGCCATTGACCAGCATACTGTGGACCGTAATGACAATGCAAAGGACAGAATGAGGTTAGAAGCAATACAACGCAGACAAAAAATGGGTGGAGAATAAATGGAAAAACCATTTCATCTTATTGGTATCGACGGTGGTGCTACGAAAGTATCTGTATGGGCTGTGCAGATATCAAGCAACGATGAAGTTGATCTATCAGCCAATTCCACCACTCGTAACTATTCCGATGATCCAAGGTTTATTCAGGATTTTGTTCCGGTTGACATCACAACGCAATTATCAGAAATGAACAAGTCCATTCACTTAACTGATAATGAACGTCAACAGGGACATGTTATTATTGAAACCTTTGCCCATGCCATAGAATCAATCGCTGTAAATCTTTCTGAAAAACCATTACTAATTGGTGTTGGAATGCCTGGCCTGAAATCGACGGACAAACGTGGAATTGTGGCACTGGCCAATGGTCCAAGGATGCCTGAATTCGCCATGGGTTTGGAAGAGGAACTAAACAGGCGAAACATAGAACTACACCATCCGATCTCTCAAATTGGCAGTGATGCAGATTATTGCGGTATGGGTGAAGAATACGCAGGTGATGGGCAATTCAAACCTGTGCAAAATGCGTATTATCTCGGTGGTGGCACCGGTGCTGCAGATGCCATGAAGCTTCGTGGGAAGCTTACCCCTTTTGACCAAATGAAACCTTGGATCGCAAAAACGTGGGAAATGAAGAACCAGCTGGGTATCAGTCTAGAACGGTATGCGTCTGCAGGTGGAATCCAGTGGGTCTATGCAAACCATTACTCCCACATGACAGTGGAATCCATGAATGAGAAAGGCATTTACCCTTCCCAGCTTCTGGACCTGGCGATCCAGGGCGATCCTGCAGCTGTGGATACCTTTGACGATGTGAGCACAAACCTGGCTATGCTCCTGTTTGAGCGAATGACAACTGTATTCTCAGGGTGGCGTGATCTGTTCGAGTTTGTGAGTCCAGATAAAGAGAACCCGGAAAAAGAACACGCTTATTCAGGAATTCTCCTTGATCGAATTATTATAGGTCAACGTCTCGGTGACCTCATCGAGCAATCACGTGCTTCACATATCCTTTGGGAGCAGATAAAGGGCAATCTTGAACATTTATTTGAAACCACCCGAGATTTAGAAAAGGTGTTTCGTGATCACTATTGTCCAGAGGGTTTGTTGAATGAATCCCTATTTACCACATCTCGCTTAAGGGAGGCTCCAGTGCTCGGTGCTGCAATGGAAGCCTATCTTTCTCAGTAATATGGTGTGTATTTCTGATATAAGAACTGAGCCTCAAATTCGAGTAGGCGTTATACTTCCAGAGGATAATCTCACATCCGCTGACCTTTCTATCAAAATAAATGACAAAGAGGCTTCGTTACATCTTGACGTGCAGAATGACCTTCTAAAAATTGGCAGTGAAACTTTTGAGACGTACTCTACCTCCGTCCCATCTTCCAACATTCTCCTCAATCACATTACCATGGAAAACATGGTTGCAGGTAGAGGGTTCCACTGGCAGAAATCTGTCCCTATGTCCTTCCCTGGGTCGCTGCATTTTTCTGTGATCAATGGGTCCATTCTTGCTGTAAATGAATTGCCACTGGAACAATATCTCATGTGTGTTGCTACATCCGAGATGGGCACAGCATGTCCCGAAGCGCTCATCCAGGCTCAAACCATTGTAGCACGGTCATTTATTCTCGCCAATGCTGAGAAAAAGCATGATACACTGGGATTTGATTTTTGCAATGATGATTGCTGTCAGCGTTATCATGGTATCGATGGATTGAGCAAACAATCCATGGCCGGCTCAGAATCAACCAGGGGATTGGTGTGCGACTACAAGGGTATTGTAGGTGATACACGCTATTCAAAATCCTGTGGTGGAATGATGGAATCATTTGGAGCAGTCTGGAATGAACCAAACCCGAACTACTACGAAGTCAAGCCTGACCAATTTGACCATCTGGAACCTGTTGACCTGTCAAAGGAATCGGAGTTTTATCACTGGATTGAATCTCCCCCCTATTCGTTTTGCAGTCCTGATTTCATACCTGAAAACAACTTATCACAATACCTGGGTGGTGTAGATGAATCTGGTAAATACTTTCGGTGGCAATTCACTTATACCCAGAACGACCTTGTATCTATGATTAATGATGCATCGAAGTCAAATTATATGAATATTCTTGCGTTAAAAGTGCTGAAACGCGGCGGATCAGGACGAATTATAAAAATGGAAATTCATGGCATTGATTCGGATGGGAAGCCATTGATTTTACCCCTTTCATCAGAGTATGAAATTCGTCGCCAACTTCATCCCGGATTTTTGTTCAGTTCTGCTTTTACTATTCATTACAATTCGCATACAGAAAAAATACCTGATTCTATTACATTGAAAGGTGCCGGATGGGGTCATGGTGCCGGTTTGTGTCAAATTGGGGCCCTTGGAATGGCACTGGCAGGTCTTTCTGCAAAAGATATTGTTTTGCATTACTATCCAAATACTTCATTAACAAAATGTTACCAGTGAGGACGTTATGAGTCAAACCCAGAGATCACCCTGGTGGTGGATTCCATCCCTGTATTTTGCTGAAGGAATCCCTTATGCAGTCGTTATGCTTTTATCAGTTGTGTTATACAAACGAATGGGCGTTTCCAACACAGATATTGCATTGTACACAAGCTGGTTGTATCTCCCATGGGTTATCAAACCACTTTGGAGTCCTATTGTAGACATACTAAAAACCAAGCGTTGGTGGATTATCATAACACAAATCTTAATTGGTGCAGGTCTCGGTGGTGTGGCTCTAACCATTCCATTACCTGCATTCTTCAAATTTACTCTGGCGTTTTTCTGGCTACTGGCATTCAGTTCCGCCACCCATGATATTGCGGCTGACGGATTCTATATGCTGGGGTTATCGAAGCATGATCAGGCATGGTTTGTAGGCATAAGAAGTACATTTTATCGTATTGCCATCATCTTTGCTCAGGGAATCCTCATCATCTTTGCAGGGCTTATCGAATCTTCCACCGGGTTGGATACTGTGAACACAACCATTATATCCAATCCTGAACCCGTAAAGCAAATGATCGACCCTTCAAGCTATGATAAGAAAATGGCTACACCGGGACAGGGAATTGTCTGTGTACCGGATACCTTGTTCATTTCCACCATTAAACAGGATGAAGATAAAATTGATGGTATTCTCACCATGGCAAAAACCTGGAATTCGAAGCAGGGTCAATTAAAGGAAAATCAGGTTTCCGGAAGTGAAAATGAGAATCAACAAGAGGGAATGTTCCATGGGTTCGTTCAATCCCTGGAATCATTTCTAACCAGATATTTTGGCGATACATTTAGCGGGGCCGGAAACACTACAGGAAATATTGGGCTCATGCTCGTATCGCTGGCAGAAAAACCGGAAGCAGGAAAAGAAGTTGTGGTGAATTTTGGTCGTGATTCCGGAGACAAAAGCTTTTCATGTATAGAAGGCGATCGGATGGTTTTCACCGAAAAGAACTGGGATAAACCCGTTATGGCAGTGATCCAGCTTGATCCAAAATTAAAATCACGTTCCATGGCGACTTTCAGTGCGAAAGCCGGGAATATCCCATTGGCCTGGGCTGTAACATTTTTTGTTATCGCCGGATTGTTTGTTGTCTTCTTCATCTATCATAGAATCATCCTGCCAAAACCAGATGAAGATGTGGAACAAACCGATACACAATTCGGAAATCTGATGACCAATTTTTTCAATACATTCAAGGGATTCTTTACGAAAGAGAAAATTGGGATATCCATATTGTTTATCCTCATCTACCGTTTTGGTGAAGCCCAGCTTGTGAAAATCTCCCCCCTCTTTATGCTTGATGCTTTTGAAGCTGGAGGACTGGCACTTACTACAGGGCAATACGGATTCATCTATGGTACTCTTGGAGCACTTGCATTGACACTGGGCGGGATTCTCGGAGGCATCATGGCATCCAGACATGGATTGAAATACTGGATCCTCTGGATGGCTTTGGCCATGAAGTTCCCTGATGTTGTGTACGTATATCTTTCCTATGTCCAACCGGATAATTTCTTCTTTATCGCATCCTGTGTCACCATCGAACAATTCGGATATGGGTTCGGATTTACGGCTTATATGCTGTATATGATTACGGTGGCGGAAGGTGAACACAAAACCGCCCACTATGCAATATGTACCGGATTCATGGCACTTGGAATGATGATTCCCGGCATGTTCAGTGGGTGGCTGCAGGAAATCATCGGATACCAACATTTCTTCATCTGGGTACTGTTGGGTACCATTCCCGGTTTGATCTTGCTAAAATGGCTGCCTATTGATCCGAATTTTGGAAAGAAAACATCATGAGTATTGCAAAGAGTGAACGGTTAATTGCGCTGGATGCCTTCAGGGGATTAACGATTGCCATGATGATTCTGGTGAATACTCCTGGAAGCTGGTCCTATGTCTATTCACCGCTTCGCCATGCAAAGTGGCATGGATGCACTCCAACTGACCTCGTGTTTCCATTTTTCTTGTTTATCGTCGGCACAGCCATGGTGTTTTCATTCAAGAAATTTGATTATACTTTGAACAGGGATCTTGCGAAGAAAATAATCGGTCGAACCATAACCATCTTCGCATTCGGATTAATCCTCAATGCCTACCCATTTATCCGACAGGAATGGGATTATTCCACATTGCGAATTCTAGGTGTCTTACAGAGAATCGCCCTTGCCTATGGTATCGCGGCATTTCTTATTCTACTTTTTGATTCAAAGAAACTATGGTATATCTCAGTTGGAATACTCTCAGTTTACTGGTTCATCATGTGGGCGTTTGGTGGCGATGATCCGTACAGCCTGACAGGTAATGTGGCCAGGGTAATTGATATGGTCATCATTGGAGAATCCCATTTATGGAAAGGAATGGGATTACCCTTTGATCCAGAAGGTTTATTCAGTACCCTCCCGGCTATTGTCACTGTCATCCTTGGGTTTAAGACAGGTACCTGGATCAGGGATAATGGTGCCACAATATCCACTGTAAGAAATATGATCATCTTTGGTGTATTCTGGATTTTCATTGGATGGGTCTGGGGTTGGTTTTTCCCCATTAACAAACAATTATGGACAAGTAGCTACGTCTTTTATACTGCAGGATTGGCCACGGTTTTTCTGGCATTCTTCCTTTGGCTCATAGATATTAAAGGGTACAAAACCATAGCACAGCCATTCGTGGTGTTTGGATCCAATGCCATTTTTGTGTTTACAGCTTCCGGACTCTGGGTGAAATCTATTATTCGGTTTTCTTTCACATTCGAAGGTGAATCCGTCAACGGGTATACCTATTTATACAAATCGCTTTTCGTCCCTCTTGCAGGGAATATGAATGGCTCACTTCTATTTGCCATAACTCATATACTGGTATGGTGGCTGGTCCTTTACTGGCTTTACAGAAGAAACCTGTTCATCAAAATCTAATATGGATCTTGGAATAACAGGGAAAACGGCCCTTGTTTTCGCATCCACCAGAGGATTGGGGTACGGTGTCGCAAAAGCACTATCCATGGATCATGCAAATGTTGTTATCAGTGGACGAGATGAGAATCAATTGCACAATGCCATTCAATCTATTGAGAAAGAATCACATTCATCTGTTTTTGGATTTTCATGTGATGTAACAGATCTTTCACAGCAAGATCGATTGTTCGAGTATTGTATAGAGAAAGCGGGCATGCCTGATATCCTCGTCTATAATGCAGGGGGCCCAAAGGCTGGTGATCCTGAATCGTTTAGTGCTCATGACTTTCAGGAAGCCTTTTCCAGAGGATTTGATCCAGCCGTCCATGCTATCAAGACTGTACTTCCTCATATGAAAAAAATGAAATGGGGTCGAATCCTTGCCATCACCAGTGTTTCGGTTAAACAGCCACTGGATGATCTTTTGCTTTCCAATACAACCAGATCGGCACTTACATCTTATATCAAAACCATATCCCGTCAGGTTGGAAACGATGGGATCACCGTTAACTCAATACTTCCCGGTCCCCATGATACGGATCGATTAGCATCCCTGGCAGAATCCATTGCAGCCCAACATGACATCTCACCTGCAGATGCACTGAAAAGGCTCTCTAGTGATATCCCCGTTGGTCGTCCCGGTACCATCGATGAATTTGGTGCTGTTGCTGCGTTTTTATGTTCGAAACATGCTTCTTATATAACCGGCCAGGCTATTGTGCATGATGGTGGCGGGGTAAGGGCCGTATTTTGAGACTCACTGTTTTTATTACGGGTGCAAGCAGCGGTATTGGTGAATATCTGGCCTATCACTATGCTCGTCAGGGTTGCATCATTGGATGTTTCGCTCGCCGGGAATCTCTACTGTTCGAAATTCAGGTAAAATGCAAGGACCTGGGTGGAACAGTGGTAGTATATCCCGGTGATACATCTAATGAAATTCAGGTCAAATCGGCAATCGAGGATTTTGCAAGTCAACAAGGCAGACTTGATATTGTATATGCCAATGCAGGAATTGGAGGAGCCGATCCAATTTGGAAAGGTGAAACAAAAGGGATTCATCATATTCTAAATGTCAATATTCACGGTGTTGTAAATACCGTGTATCATGCGGTACCGATCATGATTAAACAACAGTCCGGAATGATTGGAGTGGTGAGTTCCGTCGCTGCTTTCAAAGGGTTACCTCGTCATGGGACCTATTCAGGATCAAAAGCGGCCATTCGGAAAATGGTGGATGGATGGCGGTACGACCTTATTCGAAACAATATACAAATTACAACCATCCATCCCGGGTTCATCGATACGCCCATGGTGAAAAACAACAAATTCATGCCATTCCTCATGGATGTGGAAACGGCCGTAATAAAAATTGTCAAAGCAATGGAATCCGGTAGGAAATCCTATATTTTCCCCTGGCAGTGGCGATGGGTAATTCCCTTGATGAAAATTGTCCCAGACTGGGTGATAAATGCAATTTACCTTGGTAAAATAAAGAAATAAAAAAACGCCACATTGAATCCATGTGGCGTTTTTCGTTTTATAGATTATTTGATTATTTAATCAGCATCATCTTTCTGGTTTCTGAATAAGTGTCTGTCATCATTCTTATGAAATACACACCACTGGGATGTGAATCTGCGTTCCAGACAACCTTGTATTTTCCTGCAGGCTGATGTTCATGTATAAGTTGATCCACTTCGCGACCAAGTGTATTGTAGACAATCACCGATACAAATCCATCCTCTGGTAGATCATACCTCAGCTCTGTAGTGGGATTAAATGGATTTGGATAGTTTTGCGACAACGCATAACTGTCGGGTATTTCCGCTCCGATTATGATGGAAAGGATCTCTGTACTAACCTCGCTGGGATCACTTTCATTTCCATTGAAATCGGACGTGGTGACCATATACGAGTATGCATGACCTACAGTTACATTTGCATCCACAAAAATGGTGTCACCAGTCATACCTAATTCAGTAAAAGCACCGTTATCCACTGACCTGTACAAGGAGAAATGGTGGAAGTCTTCTTCCAGAGCTGGTCTCCATGATAATATGACTTCACCATTGCCTGGTTGTACATCAGCCATGAGCCCAACGGGTGGCATTGGATGGAGGTTGTCTATGGAGTACCCGGCAAAGGGTTCTGAATCATAGAACTCCCACGGATTGAATGTGTGAGCCGTCACTCGGAAAATCGACCAGTAGGATTCATCCGGTCCGGTTATGTGGTTAGAATCAATCAATGTTGGTGCAACAACACTATAGGGTTCCATCCCATGATAGGGTACGGTTGTGATGTATTCCCAAAGCATGAAATCGTCGCCCTGCAACAGTCTCCATATACTGAATTCCGTCCAAGGCATATCACCAGGTGTATCTGCGGGATGCCATGCCACATGAACCTGTTTTCCCTGATCATTCCTCACATCAAAGATCGCCATAATCTGCGGATTGTGCATTGGCTGATATATTTCAAGCACGACACTTGCGGTATCATATTCATCCACGTAGACCATTTCATATTGCGAATTTCCAAATCCTGGCGCATGGGCAATAACGTGGAAGGTATCGCTGGGAACATTCATGAAGAAATAACCATCAGTGGTGGTGGAAGCATAGCCCTCATAAAAATGTCCGAACGCATACACATCTGCACCAATGATGGGGGTACCCGTTTCTCCATCGTACACAAATCCCTCTATTCCAGCATTGGTAACAATTTCCTGTAAGTAGAAATCCATCTGGATATTGTTATTGTTGATGTCTATTAATTCCATTCCCTGGATATAGCCATCCTTCCACACATGGAGGCCGTACATTCCATTTGGGAGGTCGAATTCGTAGTAACCATCAGGACCCGTCCACATTTCGTTCCAGAATGAGTCATTTCCAACCTGAACTTGAGCATCCGCCAATGGAGAACCATTTTGATCATATATATATCCGAAGACCATTCCATCCACGGCAAATTGATCCAGGTAGAAATCCATCTGCAATGTATTGTTTTGGATAACAACATGTTCAAAGGTCTGCAGATAATAGCCTTCAGCACCAACATTCACAGTGTACTCACCGTTTGGGAGCGGTAAATAATAACTCCCATCTTCCCAGGTACCTGTTCCAAATCCATCCATATTGTTGTGAGCATTGACCCACGCTATTGGAAGGGGATCCATTGTAGCAGCATCGAAAACCATTCCTTCTATACCACCAGCAACGGTTGAGAGGTAAATATCAGCATTCATGTTTCCGGAAAATACAGGATTGGGATCAGAGTCAACGACAATATTGGGTGGCAAGTCATCCCAGTCTATTCCAATATGGTACCCACCAAATTGATCTGCCATGGATGATACGGGTAATTCAAAGTATCCATTGTAATTCACCATGGTGGACGTCCATCCAATTTCGGACCAACCATTCATATCCACGCCACCCCATGGGGTACCGTCAAGGTATACGGTTCCGGCAATGAGATTGTCTGTGGAGTAAGCCATGAATTCTACCCAGAGAGTATCATCCTCAAATACGTCTACTGTTATGCCCTGTGGAACCAGAAAGTCTGGAAGCAGATCCCAGTCATGCAGACCCAGGTCCCAGGTTCCTTCTTCGAGTCCGATGAAAAAGTATCCATCTTCGTCCGTATCACTGAAATAGGGTTCATCCTTTACATGGACTTCAACATCCGGTATGGGCGTTCCCATTTCATCAAGAACTAATCCTTCAACACCTGATGTTGGAAGGTAAAAATAGAAATCAAATCCCATGAGGTGATCCACAACCGGTATATCAAAGTATGACGTGTCGGGGACCATACCGCCTGTAACATTAATGTAATCAAATGCCATGAGTGACCACAATCCTGAATCCGGCACAAAGTTCTGGAAGTTCCCACTGGCATCCGTCACCGTCATCCACTCATCGGATTCTTCATCATCTCCCTCCATAGGGAATGAAATGATAATGATGTTGGCCATTGGGGGATCCACCTGGCCTGAGAATGAAAATGGGCTTTCCATTGGATCAATATGCAGCGAAGCAACGTCAGAACTTGAATCCTCTATTGCTTTATAGAAAAGTGTCAGGTTTGAAACCATGTGGGGTCCATCGCTGTCATCAATATATTCTTCATAAATCCCCATAGCAGGGTTTTCGTCATCCATGCCATTATCTACTATACTATGATATTCTTCCAGGTTGAAGTCCATGGCAGGATCCAAAATGCCATCCCCATCCATATCAATCCACATTTCAGCATCAGCCTCGTAGACACCATCAGGAAAATCAACAGTAATGGTAAAGGGTTCTCCCTGAAGGATGATAGCATCATCCATACCATTGATGAGTACATCAATTCCATCAGTTGTTGTTCCACCACTGCCTTCAAAATCTGTGGACCCATCATCCTGATAAGCATAGTTGAATTCGATCCATGGATTATTCCAATCAAGACCGGCTGAACCTGTGATCTCAACCAGAACGTAGTGGTGTGTGGTGCGCGTAAATACAACCCAGAGATTCCCTGGTTCTACAGGTTGGCCACCATTTCCACCCTGCCAGTCCCACGAGATGTCTGTCCAGGTTCCTGTACCTGTATCAGGCACAGACGACACCATATCCATGGAGCTGTCTGGTGACAGGTAAAAAAGCGGACTTGGATTAGCAAACGCTGTTCCTAACCAGCTGTCGCTTCCAAAGTTTGCTCCTTCATTCCCTGACAGGATTATATCCATTCCGAGGGTATCAGACCCATTCATCCCGGTAGCGAAATTGAAATACAGTGAGTCGGGATGATTGGCGATTCGACCTGATCCGTAGAAGACACTTCGGTTTTCCTCTCGAGAATTGCCAGACCGGTCTGTCCATCCCATGGATAAATCCGGCAGTGAAATTTTCCTCGTTTGAGGACGTATCTTATGTTGATCAGTCGAGATTTTTTCAGCAGTCGAAAAATGCTGAAACAGGTTTGATTGGTCATGCATCAGTTTCATTTGCTGCATGTCTTGTTGAATGTCAACTGGAGACTGTTGGATTGCTTCTGTTTCCCCGGCCATCATCATAGAACAAAACACCATGATTGAAATACCCAGGACAGTTCTCATTGACTTCATGTATTTAGTAAACATCTTCACTCTCCTTGTCCGACGATTAAATGTGGAAAAACTTACCGGACTATCCGATTTGGGATTGTGATAATAGTCACTGTAAATCTGAGAGTATGGTTTTGTTTGATCTAGATCAAATCAGGAAGGATTGATCGGCGAATTTTGCCAGATCAAAATCAAGATGGGTGATTCCATTTGCATCATGGGTGGACAGGGAAACAGTCACCTGACAATATCCAATTAATATATCAGGATGGTGACCCATTGTTTCAGCCTGTTCTGCAAGTTTATTCACAAATGAAATACTATCAAGATAGGACTCAAATTGGAACGTCTTTTCAATGACCTCTCCTGTATATGACCATTCAGGAAAGTCATTGAGTCGTTGTTTAATATCTGCTTCTGTGAAAGGGTTCATACTATGTTGCCGGGATCAGTTTCTGAAACACTGACCGAAGCCAGATAACACTAATGGTTATGGCCACAACCGAAGATACCATCATGGAATACCAAACCCATTCCACAGGTTTACCCATGACTTGAGTAAATAGGATGGCAAGAGGGACCGAAACTATGAGTACACGGGTAAGCGTGATGATCAATTGGGGCATACCGTATCCCAATCCCTGCAAGGTTCGACCAACATTCATCCCGATAGAAATCAATGGATAAATAATGCTGATCAATTTCAGGTATTTAGTTCCAATCGCCAGGATTGCCTCGTTTTCAGTGAAAATAGTCATGATCCATGGCGATGAAATAAAAATAATGACCGATAGGACCACCGTAATTGTGAAGGCGCGACTAATGCCATACCGAACGGTTATTTTCAACAGATCAAACTCCTTTGCACCGTAAAACATACCAACAAGTGTTGTTAGAGCCGTTCCAATTCCCATGATGGGCAGAAAAATAATCATGTCGACACGACCAGCAACCTGGTAGGCCGCCACTGCTTCAGATGAAAATGAAGCAAGAATTCTGTTAAATACACCCCCACCTGTTGCCATAATGACCATGGATAGGGATGCAGGAATGCCTACCTTGATGATATCTAGAATGATTTCACTTGAAAAATGAAAATCCTTCATTTTGAAAGAGACATAGGTATGATCTTTGACGAAAAGCATGTATGAAAATATAAGGAATACGGTTATTTGACTGATGGCAGTTGCGACCGCGGCCCCCTGTACACCCATTTCCAGATAAAAAATAAAGAATGGATCAAGGATAATATTCAAAATCGTTCCAAATCCTGCTACATACATGGGGAGTTTCATATCCCCCTCTCCGGATAGAATGGATCGAAAGAAACCAGAGAAAACCATAAACGGCAAACCCAAGCATATGATTTTCAGGTATTGCCAGCCATAAATCAGTATCTGGTTTTCCGCTCCAAGGAATTGAAGCATGGTTTCACCTCGCCAGAAACCAATCCCACTGAGTGTTGTGCTAATGAGTAGAGCAATTAACAGTGCGTGCTCTGCAGCATTGTCAGCGCTCCTTTTCCGATCTGCTCCAATGTACCGTGCTATGGTTGCCGTTACGCCTGCACCAAGTCCCATGGTCATTCCAAGTACCAGGAAGAACAGTGGCATATTAAAGGCAACAGCAGCGATGGCATCTCCACCAAGGCGGCCAATGAAAATCATATCAACGACAGTATAAACCGTGTGGACAGCCATCCCTGTCATGACGGGGATGGCCAATGTCCAAATTGCTTTCTTGGGATTGCTTTTAAATGTATCCAGGCGTGATGTTTTCATTGGTACTGCATTTGTTGGAGGCGGCGAATATACACACGGACTTCCCTATGGTATCCGATACTATTTAGATCAATGTAATAATAGTCGATGCGATAAAATGGAAACCACCAACGGTGGTTGAGATTATCCTCAGGTAAACCCGGAAGATGGGTTGCAACCAGCCCCTGATGAGATTGTACTTCCTTTTCCTACAGAAACCATGGGGGCACTTAGCAATCGTTTGGATGTCCTTTCTCCGCAATTCGGACATGATATTTCGCTGTCATCAACAGAACTGGAAAAAACCAGTTCCTCAAATACATGCTCACAAGTCAAGCATTTATAATCAAACATCGGCATGAGATTTTTCTCCTGCTTCTCTTGGTGAGTTCTTTTTGGCTTCGTTCATTTCATCCACCGGATGCATAGTTGGAGACTGTCATGTAGGCACTCCCATTTTTGGCAGTACAATTCTGTTTATTACATACCACGCTGCAAAAATGAGGATGATGGACAACGTGTCGCTCATACAGCATCCACAGATTCCTTCAGGAGTGCATTGACATGTTGTGCGACTTCATCCATGCCATCTATCTCAGTAATGGATAGCATTTTCCGAGCATCAATGGCTGAAATTGTTGTTGTTGTGTCCTCATTCTCCCAGAGGATAACATTGCATGGCAACAACAATCCCACTTCCAATTCTGTTTTAAGTGCCTGATGGGCTATGGGTGGATTACATGCTCCAAGGATTTTGTATTTTTGAAATGAGACATCAAGTTTCTCTTTCATGGTCTTTTTGACATCAATTTCCGTAATGACCCCAAACCCATTTGACTTCAATGTCTCACGAATCTTTTCATCTGCCTTTTCGAATGGCATGGAAATCTGTCTCTGATACCCATAATTCATATTAATTCTTTTCTCGTTTATCGGAAGGAAATGCCCATAACAATCCCACCAATGCACCGTAAGCCGTAGAGTTTAACGGATCGCTGGTAATACCGCAGGTTCCTGTCCTACATCCAATAAAGGCGTAAAAACCATACCCTAATACGGCACCGATGAGAACACCGAGACTCATGGCCTTCCAACGTGCTTTAATGTTTTGAATAAGTTTCATTTAATCCTTTGATGATGGAATCAATATTTGTTACACCTTTTTCTTCAGCCTGTTCTCGAATGGTGCCCCAGATGGGTTCGCCGCATCGAATGCATACTATACCGGATTCTGCAAGTGGACGTACAGCTTCTGGATAGTCACGAACCACATCTTCAATGTACATGTCTGCTGTAATCAATATCTGCTTCCTTATTTTAAATCCAGCACTTTGAAAAGTCGATCTGATACATCCTCAGGAATTTCCTGATCACTCTCCGCTGATCGATACAGCTTTATTGTCTGCTGGACACTGTCCACATAAATTTTACAATCTGGACATTCTTCCATATGATTGGCCACTTCCTGGATAATGTCTGCATCGAAATTTTTCCCTAGCTGTATCTCAACCATATCCAGAATGTCTTTTTTGTGATGATGTCCAGGTTTATGCTTCATCAGGTAACCCCACACATTTAAGATGATTTGCCAGTTGATCTCGTAAAAACAGCCTCGCTCTCATGAGTCGGACTTTCACATTTGCTTCAGAAATGTTCAGCACCGTACTGGTATCACGAGTGGACATATTCTCTAAATCCCTCAGGACAAACACGGTTCTGTAATTGTCAGGTAATTCTTCCATTGCCTGGGATAGACAGTGTCTGAATGATTCATCATCCAGTTTTTCTTCCAGATGATCTGGCCAGTCACTTAACTGATATCCCTTGAAAGTCTGGAATTCAGGTTCATCAATTGATACTGTTTTATCCGACTGTTTCTTCTCACGCAGTTTTCCCAATGCCACATTAGTAGCCACACGATACAACCATGTGTAGAAAGATGACTTTCCTGAAAAGGTGTGGATTTTTTTCATCATGAGGATAAATGTCTCCTGCAGGACATCTTCTGCATCCTCTTCATGGCGCATAATGCGTAAAGCCAGGCTGTATATCCTTGAGGAATAGGTCCTGACCAGAGTTGCGATGGCTGCCTTATCACCGGATTTGGCTTTCTCCACTACAGTCGTTTCATTAAAAGATTCATTGGGTTTCATGTTACGGCGATCTGATTACTTCGGATTTGATGAAATGATACTGGATTGGTTACACGATCAGGCCGGGCTAAATGGCCAGAGAGTTGGGATCATGATTATGGCCAAAAACCACAAGATAAATGCCAGAGGGATACCCATTCGAAAATAATCCTTAAACTTGTATCCTCCTGGTCCATACACCATCAGGTTGGTTTGATACCCTACCGGAGTTATGAACGATGCAGAAGCGGCAAAACAAATCACGAAGACAAAAGGTCTTGGATCCAGTCCCATCTGGGCAGCCAGGGATAGTGCCACAGGTGTCATGATAATTGCAGTGGCTGCGTTAGAGGATATTTCTGTCAATATCATGGTGAGAAGATATAGCAGGGCTATTAATACATAAGGTCCCAGATCAGCCGGGAATGAACTGGACAGAGTGATCAACCATCCACCAATCCATTCAGCCGTCCCAGATGATTGAATGACGGTCCCCAGTGGAATAAGTGCGGCTATCAGGATGATGACCTGCCAGCGTATGGCACGATAAGATTCATTGGGTGTGATTAGTTTTAAAACCCATAAAACGGCAACGGCAATGAGGGCACCTTTTAGAATGGGAACTATCTGGAATGCTGCCAGCAGTACAATGAATACTATCAATGAGAGACTCATCCACCAGAAACGATGTTTCACGAGCTTGGATTTCACTTCCTCAAATACAATGAAGTCGCCACTGTTTCCCATGGATTCGATTTTGTCTTTTGGACCATAAACCAGCAATGAGTCAAATGCAGAAAGAATTGTATGAGCGATTTTTTTCCTAAGGATTTCCCCCTCTTTACGTATCGCAAGGACAAAGGTCCCAAATCGTCTTCTAAAATTGATTTCCTTTAAATTTTTACCGATGAGATCGGAACTTTGGGTTATGAGCAGTTCCACTAAAAGGTTGTCCCTGTGTTCTAGCTCTTCCTCATTCAATTTCTGGTCAGTAAGCATGGCGACTTTTTCAACCTCCCGCATGCTCACAAAACTATCCAGAGATCCCCTGACAATTAGAATATCCCCTGGTTCAAGGACCGTATTTCTAATGTTGGACGTGATATGCTGCCCCGATCGCAGGATGTCTATTACTGTTACATCATAATTGTGGTTCAAATTACGTTCAAGACAAGTCCGTCCAATCAAAGGGGAATCTTCTAGGATTTTTAATTCAGTTAAGAACCCTCCCATGTGATAGGATTTTGTTAAACTGGTTGCAACAGTTCGGGAAGGCAATAATCGTCTGGAAAACAGAATGATGAATGTAATTCCAACCCCAACGATGATCACACCATACTTTGTGAATTCAAACATGCCCAATGGGCCTTGCCCGGGATATTGAATCAGGATGGAATTCACAAGAAGGTTTGTGGATGTTCCCACCAGCGTCATGGTTCCACCCAGAATGGCGGCATAGGACAGTGGAATTAACAGCTTTGATGGACTCATGCCATAGGATTGTGCAATTCGGATGGTGACTGGAATGAATATGGCTACAATGGCTGTATTGTTGACTAATGATGATGCAATGGCAATAGAGACCAGGTACACAATTAACCCTAAAGTCATGGATCTGGAAATCATTTGGTTTATCTTTACAACCATGTATTCAAGCACATGGGTTTTTTCAATGGCGCTGGTTAGAATAAATAATAGTGCGATTGTAATGACCGCAGGATTCGCAAACCCGGAAATAGCTTCTTCTGGAGAAAGAAAGCCACCAATCAATAGCAAGGCAAGAATGAATACTGCTGTGACATCAATGGGGAATTTTTCTGTTACAAACAGAAGGAATGCCAGAAAAACAATGGCAAGGACGATGGCAATTTCGATAGTCATTTCAGTCGCTCACCTGTTGAATAAGCTGGGTGATCATAATAAGGTTATGAATCTATTAATCAGTTTCCTACTTCATCAATCTGGGATGGGCTCATGAATTGATTAGCGTATTCCAGATAGATCTTCTTATCCACAAAAACATCAAACAAATCCGGATCAATATGGGCATCATTTCGCATGAATCCAAGAATCCGCATGGCCTGGCTTAATGTCTTGCCCTTTTTATATGGACGATCCGCCGCCGTTAATGCTTCGAATATATCTGCAATAGCCATGATCCTGGCCTGGACAGACATTTCATCTCTTGTGAGACCCATAGGATACCCCGTACCATCCAGTTTTTCGTGGTGACCTCCGGCATATTCCGGTACACGTTGCAAATGTTTGGGATATGGAAGCTCATTCAACATATTGATGGTCTGAACAATATGGTCATTGATGACTTTGCGTTCTTCATGTGTCAAGGTCCCGCGCGCAATATGAAGATTGTATAACTCATTCTCATCGAGGATTGGTTTGTTTATTCCATTATCCTTCCATGTATACGAGGTGGCAATCTTAGTAACCCTGTCCTTAAGCTCCTGACTCATAAATTCACCACCCACATTGCATTCTGCAATGAAGTCAAAATCTTCCCTGATTTTCTGGATGGATTTTTTGAGATTTTTCCGAATGGTTCGAATACGTTTCTTTGTATCATCATCAGATAAGGAATCATCTCGTTCTGCCTTGAGTTGTGCTTTCAGGGCGCGAACTTCAGCATCCCTGACCAATACTTCAAAACGTACTTTAACCGTATCAATTCTATCGTATATCGTTTCCAGTTTTGTGGATTTATCCACCACATACTCCGGTGTAGTCACTTTTCCACAATCATGAAGCCATGCTGCAATCTTTAGTTCATACATTTCTTCTTCGGTAAAGCTTATATCTGCCATAGGACCATCATCCATGTTGTGCACGGCTTCTGCGAGCATAAGTGTTATGGCTGGAACTCGCTCACAATGACCACCTGTATATGGTGATTTTGCGTCAATAGCCGATGCAATCAATTTGATGAATGACTCGAATAAAACTTCAAGGTCCTTAATAAGGTTTTTATTCGTGATCACCACGGCAGCCTGACCCGCAAGACCTTCAACCAGTTTTTGAACCTCTTTTGAAAAAGATATAGTTTCTCCAGAACCAGAATCAGTCGCATTAAGCAATTGCAATACACCTATGATTTCGTCCTGGTGGTTTTTCAAAGGCACTGTTAAAAATGATTTAGATCTATAACCTGTTTTTTCATCGAATGACTTCGTCCCGCTAAAATCAAATCCTTCCACCTCGTAGGCATCTTCAATATTGACGGTTTCACCTGTCAGACCAACATAAGCAGCATTCATGGATGTATTGGGCTTTCCATCTTCACCATAGAGACGAACAGGGTAAAACGGAATATCCTTTCCAGATGTGCCTCCCATATGGAAATTGAGTGAGTCAGTCATCATAATCTCGAATTTCAGCCGCTGGTCATCCGTCATCATATACAGGGTGCCACCATCCGCATTGGTGATACGCTTTGCTTCCAACAGAATCATTTCCAGCAATCGATCCATGTTTTTTTCTTTTGTTAAAGACAGACCGATCTCAGATAATCGGTTGATTTGTGAGTTCAGATACTGAATGTATTTGCGCAGGTTCTCCGGAGCCTTATCAAGGGCCGCTGAAATTTCTTCCGGAGACAAATGAAAATGGGAATTGTTCTTCATATCAATCTAGACCTTACTTGGATGAAATCTAGTAAGAGTTTTTCCCATTCTCAACAGATTGAACACTTGTTTTCTATGTGGATTCTTGGAAGTGGGAACGGATACTATAATAAAAACCTTCCTATATTTTCACATGGAAAAACAGGCGCTACAGCAGATTAACCAATTCATTAAATCCGCTGAGAAAAATCAAATAATTCCTGCCGTCAGTCTTCTAGACATGGGTCAAATGCTTCTTGATCAGGAATCGGATATAGTTATCATCCATTCTTTTCTGGAACTGGGTCATTTTTCCATCATCAACCAGATATTTGCAGATTCACCTTACTTGAATGAATGGCTCGACCTCCTGGTGAAACTCATAAAAAAATCCGGTTACCATATAGGGTTCTGCCTGCAACAGCGTGTGGAGCGGTACGGGGACAAGCCACTATTTCTTCTGCCTCATGGCAGGGATGTGACACCTGTAACGTATTCAGATGCCTGGTCACAGATAGGCAGGATTGGATCATCCATCCATGCTATTTCAGTGAATGAATCAAGACCGGTGATTGGTATTTTTACACCGAATTCTCATCATGGTGCTATGGTGGATCTGGCATGTCTCAGTTTTGGTTTTCGCATCATTCCTATCCCGGCAAACGTGCCCCTGGAATACCTGAAATTCATCATCGAACATGGTGGGGTTACCCACATGTTTGCCGGAGGATCGACTCAGGTGAATCTTGTGTTTCAGTTACAAAAAATTGGACAATTGCCACACACCATTTTTTTACCAGGGGTAGAGGAGACTGAATCTGAAATTTTAAGCTGGGAGACTTTTCTGTCAGTATCCCCTGAAAATCTGTTTGATGCTCCGGTGCCATCGGATATGGATGAAACAGTATCGATTATGTATACCTCGGGAACAACAGCCAATCCAAAGGGGATCATCTTTGATCATACAAATATTATGTCTAAACGATTTGCCCGAGCCCTGGCCCTGCCAAAAATATCCAGTGATGATACTTATCTATCGTATTTACCCCTGTTTCATACATTCGGGCGATTTCTTGAATTGACAGGTGCCATTTTCTGGGGAGCAACGTATACATTCGCTGAGTCCCCATCTTTCAAATCCCTTGTAAAGGATTTTTCTTTAGTTAAACCATCCATTTTTATCAGTATCCCAAAACGATGGCAACAGATTTATGATACTGTCATGGAATCCAATAATAATGCAACAACTTCAAAAGAGGATCTGAGAAAGTTTCTTCAAAAAACCACGGGGAAACATTTGAAGTGGGGATTGTCTGCTGCAGGGTATCTTGACCCCGTTGTATTTACCTTTTTTCAAGATCATGGAATTCAATTGCTCAGTGGATACGGAATGACCGAAGCCACAGGTGGTATCCTTATGACACCACCTGGAGATTATGTGCAGGATTCTGTGGGTAAGCCATTGCCTGGTATTGAAGCAAAGCTCGGCGAGGAAAATGAACTATTGATTGAAGGGCCGTACGTATCCAAGGGATATTATCCAAAGTCTCCTGAGGGTACCTTCGTCGATGGCTGGTTCCGAACCGGTGATGTTTTTAGAGAAAAAAAGGGTCATTTCTATATCATCGACCGAATAAAGGAGATATATAAGAATAGCCGCGGCCAGACCATCTCCCCTCAAAAAATTGAAAATATGTTCAAGGATTTTGATGCAGTAAAATCAGCATTTCTGGTAGGGGATGGCCTCGAGTACAATACAGTGCTGATATATCCTGCCACGGATCAGATACCCAATGAGATTAATAGGGATGATCGTGACGCAATTCACGAATACTTTAATACACTAGTACAATCCGTTAACAGCTTTCTACCATCCTATGAACGGGTGGTGAGTTACATAATCATTGAAAGAGATTTTTCAGCCGAAAAAGGAGAATTGACACCTAAAAACACCTATAAACGGAAAATTATCCTGTCTCATTTTTCCAGAGAGATTGAATCCATGTACAGGAAGGAGTATTCAGTCCTGTCCCATGAGCAGTGCGAAATCAGGTTCCCAAACTGGTTACTGAGAGAAAAAGGAATGCTGCGAACAGATTATGTCTGGGACGGAAAAACAATCTCATGCGAAAAAACAAAAGAATCTCTTCATCTGGAATTCGATGAAAAAACCATACAGATTGGTGACTATATCTATGAGATATCCTACCCTGTGCTGGACCTGGATACGTTTATTCGATTACCACAACTTTGGTTGGGAAACGGTCCATTTACTGAATTTGTTGGATCTTCGGTTTTTCGCATACATAAATCAGACAGGTCCACCAATGTTATCCTTATCGAGGAATCCATCTTCAATCAACAGGTTCAATCAATTACCCTGTCCCCTGCGTTTAAGACAGATGTTCGGAAGGATCGGTTTACACTGGAAAATTTTCATATCTCAGCAAAAGTACTGCATCAGAAGCGTAGTGTTGACAACTCAACAGCCATGAATCATCTATCCCGGGCTATTCAGCTGGAAACAGGACAGATGCAGCAAATTGCGAAAAATGTACTGCTAAGAATGCGATATCATCCTTCACCCAGATTGAGATTACGGGCTATTGAACAATTATTATCTAGTCTATCAGGAAATGAATTCATAAATCTATTCCTGGAAACTCATGATTTTGCATTCAATCTGGATTTAACTGACGAACTTGATATCGATGCCCGACTGCTCACCAATAGTCATTTTCAGGCAATCCTATCTTACTTGAAGTATATGCGCTTCAATATCCATGAATTTGATGGAAAAGGATTGTCAATGGCCAGTGTGCTATTAGGATGTCTTGTACAATACTGTACGGACCATCCCGCTTCTTATATTTTTGCTCGGTCAGAGATAAACTGGTGGAAAATGTTATCTCCTGAGGAAAATATCCGATTACATGCCCGTAAAATGGAATATCAACTGACCCACGATTTAAGAAACTGGATAGGTGATAATACTCATATTGCAATCGATATGGACACCGGACGCGAGTATAACTGGTCCGATGTACTGGCATTCGACTCTACCGTTGAAGAGAAACACAGGGAGGTACTGACAAAGGTCTTCGTTGAAACATCCATCGTGAAAGAAACCATTTTTCTCATAACCAAAAGGCAATTGGTTCAACTCAATGATATTCCACAAAACGGTATCTGGATATCTCTGTTGGGACAGCGTCATGGTAAAAGTGTATTTCGTGTTCTAGTCCAGACCCGCTCTCAAAAGGCATTCAATTTTGTCATCAACTATAACGAACATTTGGATACATCATTTTTCGAAGACGAAATCCAGTGGCTTCTTGTGATGGGTTCAGATGAAAAAGGACGGAAACTTGTTGAAAAGTTTGGGGGTTACTGGTCCGAATATTCACTATATACTGAAGAATATATCCCTGGTGAAACGCTCCACCAATACCTGGATCGACACCGAGATGAGATTGGCAAGAAACAGGCAATAGATAGATGGCAAATGCGCTGGCTTCACTTTATATGGAATGGATGCATGGCCTACATTGATTTCTGGTACAGAACCGGGTATACACTTGGAATTCAATCTCCATCACCAAAGAATTTGATCATTCCTGAATATGATTATACTTCAGGCACCCGCCTTATTTCAATTTCCGGCAGGGATGCCCAGACGGATATCACCTCCCTGTTATTTGGTTTGTACGAACAGTTTATTCTTGAAACGGAATCTGAGTTTACCGGGCTTGAACATATGTCTGACTGGGAAGTGATCTTTACAGCACTTATTCAAGTCATATCTGTTAAATCCGGATTGATGTTGCTGAATGAATTCAAACAGGATATTGAAAAAGATAAATGGAAAATCAGAGCCAAAAGTCATGGCTTAAACTCAAATAGAATATCACGGTATATTTCAGATATCGATGATTTTGGAGTATTGACAAAGCAGGTGACATTTGCTGCCCTAAGGTTTAATCGATGGATGGAGCTAAATCAGGAAGCTACCAAGGAAGCTCGTGGAACCGTACTCCTGGATTTATACAAGGATTATCATTTAAGGGATCTCATTGATGATTACCCTGAAACCAGAATTCGCTTCTTCCTGTTGACATGCTTCAAGAATGCAAGCTCAATGCTTACCAATAAACTTTTACGATTGCAGAAGGATGTGAGGGCAAGGAGAATTTCTTTGGAGGACCTGGATTTTCAAATTCAAGGTTTGATTGAAACCATGGACCTGTCTGAAGAGGATGAATACTTCCTGACACGCCTGTTGTTTGAGCATGTTCAGGCGTCGGATTTTGGGAAACTCGTAACATGGGACACGGGACATCAAGGTCATTTAGATCTTATCAGTATTGTAGAGGATTCAATGTCAAACCGATACAGAATTCGACCTGCTTTCCATCCGAAAGAAATTGCTGCTTTTTATGGTATTCTATCTAAAGCAAATATGAAGACATCTTTTCATCAGAAACACCAATTCCTCCTGCTGATTACCTCATCGGACCACATCATAGGAGGTATTTACTGGAAGGATGCAGGAAATAAAACGGCTTATCTTGAACGTATTGTTATTTCCTATGAGTACAGGAAGAAGAATTTAAGTACCACATTGCTGAGTGAATTTTTCCAGCGACTTATTCACCTGAATTTTCAGCATGTTACAGTTGGATATTTCCAGGCAGGTCTATTTTATAAGCATGGATTTTCTATAGATAAACAATTTGGCGGACTTGTAAAACACTTGAAATAAATCAGTACCGGGAAAGGGACTCGAACCCTCACATCCAAAGGATACCAGATCCTAAATCTGGCGCGTCTACCAATTCCGCCATCCCGGTAGTAATAAAACGGGTGAAATTACATGTTCACGATATTGCGCAAAATAAAAAAGGGCATCACATGGATGCCCTTTTTCGTAATCATTTCTATATACGATTATTTGATGTAAAGCATTTTCTTGGTGCTAGTGAATTGACCAGCTTTGATCTGGTAAAGATATACACCGGCACTTACTTCACGTCCATAATCATCTGTTGCATCCCATTTAACATATCGGTGTCCGGCATCCTGTGATTCATTCACAAGTGTACGTACCTGACGTCCCATAAGGTCAAACACTGATATGGAAACAGTCGCTTTTTCTTTTAAGTCATATTGAATCAATGTGGTTGGGTTGAACGGATTTGGATAGTTTTGATGCAATGCGAATTCTTCTGGAATTACCGTCATATCATTGTCATCCACGCCAACGCCACCAGTTTCCATAATACCGTATCCTACTTTCCAGGAGAATAATGGTTGGACATTGATATCAGCAGCACTGACCATATCAAAGTACATCAGTACATTGTCATCACCAGCTACCTGTCCCTGAACAGAAAGAATTGATCCATCACCTGGAACAATACCAGTGGAAAATTCATATCCAAGTGCTCCGAATGAACCATCTTCCTGTTCCCCGGAACTTCCATCCATGGTTCCACTTGCAAAACGACCTGTCGGTGTCATGCTAAGGACTGTGTAATTCATAGGAACATCCAGCATGCGCACATCAAAAACAAACACAGGTACAGTGTTATCCAATGCTACATCAAATGTAACCACATTGTTTTCGTCTGGAGCAGTTACATTTTCTATTGAGAATAATGCTTCCGGTGTTCCAGCATAGAGATGTGATTCCACCACTTCTGTGTGCATTGGGAGATAGTTGATATCAGATACGACCAATTCATTGATATTTGGCAGAAGCTGAATTTCTGTTCCAGGAGGAGTATCTCCATTAATCAATAGCGTGATATCAGCCAATTTTCCAGTTCCTGCTGGAATCGGGTTCTGCAATGTATTATCAAACATGATTAACCTGACCTCACCATCAACAAAGGACAATGAAGTAGTCCAGGAAGAGAAGTCAATATAGTCTGTTGGTGTGAGGAAGTAAGGTGTGATATGATTGGGTGTACCTGAGAAGAACACCTGAATGCCATAAATATCCTGGGTTGAACTCAGAACAAATGGTACATCAATTAACGCCCCTGGATCACCAATTCCATGACCAAAGAACAATGTCTGTGTTTCGATGGTAACGTGGAATTCACCAGCTTCAGATGTCCATGGCATTTCATTGTTGCTTAAATCAAGAACACTGGCGGTTGTGAAATCAACAGTTGCAATTCCTTCTTCGTCGCTGAATCCGCGAACGATAATCTGACAGATGGATCCATCACCAGCTGCGAGGGATGTTCCAAGGCTTATACCTGTGATAGCCATGTCTCCACTTGGAAGGTCCACAACGTCCAAACTCCATGTTGAGGTCCGACCAGTTGATAAAATGGCTTCTGCAATGAAATAGTCAGGAATATCAGAAATTTCAAAATAGAAGAAGCTTATTTCTGTTTCATTTTCCAGGTAGATATCCAGTGTATCCGTGAACCCAGATAATGCGGCCCCATCACTGATAGATAATTCGATCCATTCCAGAGGTGTTGCCATCACTTCGTTTGAAGGTCCTGACTCACCACCAGGTGTGTACTCAGCTGTGACATAATAGTAATAATCAACACTATTGGAAACATCCGTGTCAAGGTAATCTGTAACATCTGGTCCAAATGTATTCAGCAGTGAGAAACTCTGGTTATTCCCAGCTGAGCGATACAGGTTAAATCCAGATAATTCCCTGCTGGCATTTTCTGGTTCAGGTGAGATTGGATTTTCCCAATCCACTTTCATTTCGTAACTGATACCATTTGGATACTGATCCACTACATCAGCCTTATCAGCTGTAATGACCCATTGACCTAATTCATTGAAATCGAAATGAACGACACGATCAATCTGCGCACCGGAGAAGTTCATGGAAATATCATCCACTGCCCATCCGGACGACCAGCCGCCATTATCGTTTGAATGGAATGCCACGTAGAGTTGAGGTGTACCGGCATACCCGGATAAATCAACAGTTTCATTCACCCATTCAGCAGACGCAGTAATCGAAGCGACTTCTGTGAAATTGTTACCATCTGTGCTGACTTCGATATGGGCAGTCTGTCCATATGCGCCATCAAAATACGATTCAAAGTTTAATGTAATCATCTGTGCACCACCGGCATTAATGGATGGTGTAATCAGGTAGTCAACTGAACCATCATCATCAGCAGCATCGTCGTTGGAACACGCGTAAAGAGTATGAGGTGGTATTGTCCACCAATCACTGGAACCATCAGCCGTCACAAACCAGCCAATGGCTGAGTTTGTTGTCATAGTCCAACTGTCTGGTATAACACCTGCTTCAAAATCTTCTCCAAAACTTTCTGGGATAGGTCCATAAGGCGCATCCCACATTAATGGGATTTGGGCATCCAGACCGGACACTGCCTCCAGGTTATGTGGTTCTTCAATGTATCCAGGAGTCACATGTACTACACCGGAATCTGCTGCAGCAATCCAGTAGGATCCACCAATTCCATCAACAGCAACAGGTTCAAAAATTTCAACATTCACATAGCCTTCAAACGCGTTGTAATGAACTTCAAAATCAAGGGTAAGAACGGCACCAGTACCAACGGCGATATCCGTATTATTGGTATTATAGACAAGAATTCTTGTGCCAGTGGCCACTTCTGATGTTTCCACAGTAAACCCATCGGTTCTCGTGGTCGTTGCTGCAGATAAGAAGTCCAGATCATTCGGAAAATCTTTTACATCAAGTTGAAACCCACCAACGGGACCATCATTTTCCATATCCAGGGCGATAGTGACGGTTTCAAGAACATCAGCTTCCGCATCTCCTAAATCAAATGATACAACTTCACCAATCTGTACGCCGCCAGCAGAGCCGGAAGATGCGAGGAGGGATCCACTACCGTCACTGACAACTAGACCAGAAATAGACATATCAATTACAGCGGAAAGGACATCAGCCCCATCAAATCCCAACCACATGATTGTATCAGACCCAGCAGGGATTGTACCTGCACTGGCAGGGTTGTAGAACACAACACGTGTTGTCATGTCTGAGAGCTGGTTGAATTCACCAACGAATTCTGTGTATTCCCCGGTGCTAATAGAGGTCATGGATATCCATGCAGGATCCAGTGATAAATCAAATTGGACGCCACCTACTTCATCTGTTGGACTATTTATTACAACCGGAACCCAGATATCTTCCGTGTAGCCATCCACTTCTGTGTCAAGTACATCCAGTGTAACCTGACCCATCGTGGGTACAAGCGCAAATAGTATGATCAGTGTCAGTGATAATTTCTTCCAGATAATCCTCATGGACTCCCTCCACAACTATGTCTATTTGTAAAACCTTTGGTTTTCTGTAAAACCTTCTGAAATAATGAAGGCATTTTACCAGTATAATCGCTCTTAAGCAATAAATGAAAGTAATCATATTCTAGTCTAAATCCAGCAAAAAAATAAAGATCATACATAGCACTATAAAACTATGACCTAACGCACAAGATCACGGGATCACATGGACCCTAGGCCTGCGTATACCCTCTGCTTAGATACTGTTCGAGTTTTTTATACTTTATGGTAATTTTTTCACCTGAAGGGCTAATGACCGTCACTTTTTCATTTCTGCCAATTTTTTCCTGTACAACAACTGGATTTCTGGTCTTTGATGCCTGTGCTGCTTCCTGTCGATTGTCACTTCCTCCGGCAAAACCCATACCCGAAGTGTCAGCATGCTGCACCTGCACATTTCGCACCTGGGGCTGTTTTTGTGTCAATGGGATTCCGGTTCCCTGAATCTGGGTACGGTATAGTCGCTGGATAGTCTGGGCATTCATATCAGATATCATCTCCTGAAACATTTGAAATCCTTCAGATTTGTACTCCAGGAGTGGGTTTTTTTGTCCGTAAGCCCTCAAGTTAATTCCTTCTCGCAATTGATCCATACCATATAAATGATCTTTCCATTTCTCATCGATAGTGCGCAGAATAACATATCGCTCAAACCCTCGCATGAAATCTTCAGGGACAAGCGATTCCCTGGCCTGATAGACCCCGTGTGCTTCATCGATCAAATACTGTCTAACCTCATCAGGTTTTATATCCTGAATGGGTTTGACTTTTTCGATTGATTCACGTGACGCATCCACTAGAATATGGGATGAAATTTTTTGCTGCAGACTGTCCCAGTCCCAGTTCTCTGGATGATCATGTTCGTATTGAGCCAATTCCTCATCAATAAATGATTCCATTATCTCCAGAACAGTATCTTTCATGTTTTTACCATGAAGTGCTTGATCCCTGATATCATAAACCACTTGACGCTGCTGATTCATGACATCATCGTATTCCAATAGGTGCTTTCTGATACCGAAATTCCGTCCTTCTACCTTCTTTTGTGCATTTTCAATCGCTCGTGTAACCATCCCATGGGTAATGACCTCGCCTTCCTCCAATCCCATCCTATCCATTACGGATGCAATGCGATCGCTGCTGAATAACCTCATGAGGTCGTCCTCAAGGGACAGGTAAAAACGTGATGAGCCCGGATCGCCCTGCCTGCCAGCTCGACCACGTAACTGAAGGTCAATCCTTCGGGATTCATGCCTCTCTGTTCCGATAATATGAAGTCCACCAAGCTCTTTGACTTCTGCTCCAAGTTTGATGTCAGTCCCTCGGCCAGCCATATTTGTTGCAATTGTCACACCTGAACGCTGGCCTGCTCTTGCGACAATCTCGGCTTCACTCTGATGCTGTTTTGCATTCAATACATTATGGGGGATTCCCCGTCTTTTCAGCATTCTGGAAAGCAATTCAGATACTTCAACTGTAATGGTACCGACAAGTGTCGGTTGACCATTTTTGTAACAATCAGCAATTTCATCAACCACCGCGTTGTACTTCTCTCGCTTTGTTTTATAGATGACATCATTCATGTCATTTCGGATCACGGAAACATTGGTTGGAATGACCGTTACGTCAAGATTATAAATAGATCCGAGTTCTTCTGCCTCTGTTTCCGCTGTTCCAGTCATCCCTGATAATTTATCATATAACCTGAAATAATTCTGTATGGTGATGGTTGCGAGGGTCTGGGTTTCACGTTCAATGGATACATTTTCCTTCGCTTCCAGCGCCTGGTGAAGTCCGTCACTATAACGCCTTCCAGGAAGTACACGACCAGTAAACTCATCCACAATAAGTACTTTGCCGTTCTGCACTACATAGTCCACGTCTTTCTCATATAGTGTATAAGCCCTCAGCAGTTGGTTAATGGTGTGGATTTTGCTGCTTCTTTCAGCATGAAGCTGATGTGCTTTTTCCTTTTCCTGTAGTCTTTCTGTATCGGTCAGGTCGGTTTTCTCATCAATATCATGCATGAGCTCAGCTATGTCTGGAATAATAAATGTTTCAGGATTATCCGGAGCCAGAACTTTTCTACCCTTGTCCGTGATATCGATAATATGTGATTTCTCCTCAATGGAAAAAAACAGGTCCTCATCTACTTCATGCATACGTTTATCGCGCATGTATTCAGATTCAATTCCATGTGCCAATTGTTTGGTCCCAGATTCCTGGAATATTTTCATCAACTGTCTATGTTTTGGATACCCCCTGCTCGCCTGAAGTAACTTGTACCCTGCTTCTTTATCTTTGCCATCCTTAATCAGGTTTTCTGCTTCACGAACGAGATCAGAAACAAGGGAGTTTTGTTTTCGAACAAGGTTTTGAATCAATGGTCTTAATTCTTTTGATTTGTTATCAGTTGGCGTGTCAACAGCACCAGAAATGATAAGTGGTGTTCGAGCTTCATCAATCAGAACACTGTCCACCTCATCCACAATGGCAAAAGAATGACCGCGCTGAACCTGATCCTCTGGAGAAAGGGACATATTATCGCGCAGATAATCGAAGCCAAACTCATTATTGGTTCCATAGGTAATATCTTTTTTATACTCTTCTCTCCGCTGTGAATTATCCATGTTATTGAGTATAAATCCCACAGATAAGCCCAACCGTTTATAAACTTCTCCCATCCATTCCGCATCACGCTGTGCCAGGTAATCATTGACGGTAATAACATGGACCCCCCTGCCTGTTAATGCATTCAGGTAAATGGGTAATGTCGCCACGAGCGTCTTTCCCTCACCCGTCTTCATTTCAGCCACTTTTCCATTGTGGAGAACAATGGACCCAATGAGCTGTACATCGTATGGAACCATGTCCCAGGTGATGGTTTGCCCAACGCATTTCCAGGATGATCCAACCATTCGACGGCAAGTTTCCTTTACAATAGCAAATGCCTCAGGAAGGATACTGTCGAGCGTTTCCTGCTCAGAAAGAAGTAATCGCTTACTGGTTTCATCCTTATCCCAGCCCTTTTCATCCGCTTCCTTTTCCAGGGATGCCCATTTATCCTGAAGTAAGGTCCTGAATTCCTGGGTACGATTGACCAGATCCTCATCTGTTTTTGACTCCAGGGTTTTGTAAACATCATTGATCTCCTCGACCAGTGGATAGAGAGATTTCACCTCCCTGTCTGACTTCGTACCAAAGATCTTTTTTAATATTGCCTGTACCATTTATCCATCAAGTTCTTTTTGTTCATTCATTTCTCTGTATACCGCATCCAGGATTCCATTGATGAACCCGGGACTCTCATCACTACTGTACTCCCTTGCAATTTCTATGGCCTCTGCAATGGACACTTTTGGTGGAACAGATTCCATCAAGTAAATTTCACAAATAGCCAACATCAAGATAAGCCGATCCAGCCTGGCAACCCGTTCAAACCGCCAGTTCTCAAGGAATTTCTGTATTTTCTCTTCAGCCCAGGCCTGATGGTCCAACGTCTTCGAAAATAAGTCCGATACAAACTGACTATTTTTGTTATCAAAGTCGTATCGTTCAAGAATGTCCTCCAGAACTTTTTCTGCATCATCCTGGGATATTTCCAGGGCAAAAAGAGCCTGGAGGACAGCCTCTCGCGCAATTCGTCTGGGATGCTTATTAGACGTTGTCACGCTTGCTCATGGTATTCTTCCGTGGAAGATACACATTTTTCAGTTTTGCCAGGTCTTCCATTCTTTTTTCTGCTACCCGGTTCCCAGCAATATGCGTTGGAATATTTTCTTCGTCAGATACTTTAAATATCTTCAGCAGCGTATCGTACACACCATCTGCCTGACTGAAAGCCCGTTCGCGATTATAGCCTTCAATTTCATTAGCAACATTGATCAATCCACCACTGTTGATGGCATAATCAGGGGCATATAGGATTCCCTTATCCTTCACTTTTTGGCCATGATCAGATTCATTTTCAAGCTGATTGTTTGCTGCACCAGCAATGATGGAGCATTTCAGCTGATTTAGTGTTTTATCATTAATGGTTGCACCGAGTGCACAAGGAGCATAGATATCCACATCAAGACCATAGATTTCATCCAGTTCAACCACTGTGGCTCCGAATTCATTTTTAACCGCTTCAAGTGATGCCTTGTCTACATCAGAAACATAGAGTTCAGCGCCACTATCATGCAAATGTTTGCAGAGATGATATCCTACATGCCCAACCCCTTGAACAGATACTTTTAAACCAGTAAGACTACCCTTTCCAAGTTGATGTTTTACAGCAGCCTGCATACCGACAAATACACCGTAAGCCGTCACAGGTGATGGATCACCGCTTCCGCCAAGTGCCCTTGAGATACCCGTTACATATTGGGTTTCCATTCGAACCCATTCCATGTCCCGGACACTTGTACCCACATCTTCTGCAGTGATATATCTTCCACCTAATCCTTCAATAAATCTTCCAAATGAACGGAAAAGCAGTTCCGATTTCTCCGTCTTTGCATCACCAATGATAATGGATTTTCCACCACCAAGATTCAGACCGGCGAGGGCAGCCTTGTAGCTCATTCCCCTTGATAATCGAAGGACATCCCGCATGGCTTCCTGTTCTGTTGCATATGGAAGCATGCGACACCCCCCCAGTGCAGGTCCTATGGTCGTATCATGAATGGCAATAATGGATTTCAGTCCTGTATCTGGATCATTACAAAATACCACCTGTTCGTGGCTCTTCTTGTTCATGGATTGAAACACGTCTGACATGATCATTCCTTTCAGGTTAATCGTATTCTTTTAATAACTCGCGTGCAATGACCAATTCCTGGATTTCACTGGTCCCTTCATAGATCTGTGTGATTTTTGCATCTCTCATCAGTCGTTCGACACCTGTTTCCTGCATGTACCCATATCCCCCATGAATCTGGACACATTCCCTGGAAGCATCTACCGCTGTCTGTGATGCAAAGAGTTTGGCCATTGCAGCTTCTTTTGAAAATGGTACGTGGTTATCTTTCATTCCGGCTGCACGATGAATCAACAACCGTGCTGCTTCCACATTCGTTCCCATGGTGGCGATTTTTGATTGGATGGCACCAAATTCACCGATGGGTTTACCAAATTGTTTGCGTTCCTTTGCATATGATACACTTTTTTCAAGTGCTGCCTGAGCAATACCCAGTGCCTGTGAGGCAATTCCTATTCGACCGCCATTTAGAGTGTTCATGGCTACACGGAACCCATGTCCCGGGTCACCAATCATGTTTTTCGCAGGAACACGGCAATTGTCAAAATAGAGTTCACAGGTATCCGAACCACGGATTCCAAGTTTGTTCTCCTTTTCTCCTGTTGCAAAACCGGGTGTTCCCTTTTCTACAATAAAAGTGGAAATTCCTTTATACCCCACACCCTTTTCCGTAATGGCAAATACCAGAACTAGATCAGATGTTATGCCGTTAGTTACCCAGTTCTTCGTTCCATTGAGAATATAATGGTCGTCATCTTTTTCGGCGGTCGTTCTCATGTTGCTGGCATCAGAACCGGATTGGGGTTCACTTAAACTGAATGCTCCCAGCATTTCACCTGAAGCCAGTTTTGTCAAATAATACTTTTTTTGACTTTCATTTGCCCAATCGAGGAAAATTTGACACACAAGGGAATTATTCACTGACATGACCACTGCGGCCGATGCATCTACACGTGAAATTTCTTCCATGGCAATTACGTAACTCAAGGCATCCATCCCTGCACCATTCCACTGCTCAGGAACCATGACTCCCATGAAACCAAGTTCTCCCATCATGGTGATCTGGTCCTTTGGGAATGTTGCCGTATCATCCCTTTCGATTACTCCAGGACTTAGATGGTCCATAGCGAATTCACGGGCAGTTTGTTTGATGAGACTATGTTCTTCTTTCATGACCTTACGCCACTCGCTTGATTATAAGTGCTGATGCTTCACCACCACCAATGCACAGTGTCGCCAATCCCAATTCAGATTTTGTTTTTTCCATACTGTGTACAAGTGTGGTAAGGATACGTGCGCCGGATGCGCCAATGGGATGTCCTATGGCAATGGCTCCTCCATGAATGTTGACTTTTGTAACATCCAGGTTTAAATCATCTATGGCGACCATGGCGACAGGAGCAAATGCCTCATTTATTTCCCACAGATCAATATCATCCGCTCGCAATCCTGCTTTGTTCATTGCTTTATTTACGGCTAAGACCGGAGCGGTTGTAAACCATTCGGGTTCCTGTGCCGCTGAGGCCTGTGAAATGATCTGAAAGATGGGATTATTGCCTGTTACCGATTCACGGGACTGCACAAGAATGGCTGCTGCACCATCATTTATTTTTGATGCATTGGCGGCGGTAATCGTGCCATCTTTTTCAAACGCTGGTCTTAATGCAGGCATTTTATCGAAATTGGCTCGACCCGGTTCCTCGTCAGTATCAATGAAGAAAGGGTCTCCTTTGCGCTGTTTGACTTCCACCGCTGTAATCTCATGAATAAATGCATCCTGCGACTGCGCTGTCATGGCTTTTTCATAGGATGATTTTGCAAATGCATCCTGGTCTTCTCTGGAATAGTGGCGATCTCTGGCACATATTTCAGCACAATTTCCCATATGGATATTGTTGTATACATCCCATAATCCATCTTTAATCATGGAGTCTTGAATTTCACCATGCCCCAGACGATAACCGGTTCGTGCCTTGGGCAGGATATACGGTGCCTGCGTCATGTTTTCCATGCCACCTGCAATGATAATATCTGCGTCTCCAGCCTGAATGGATTGAGCAGCTAACATCACCGACTTTAAACCTGATCCACACATTTTATTTATGGTCAGGCATTCAACAGTATTAGGAATTCCAGCGCCAAGTGCAGCCTGTCGAGCCGGTGCCTGACCGAGCCCGGATGCGAGCACGTTGCCCATGATGACTTCCTGGATCGAAGCAGGATCAATGTCTGATGAATCCAGGACAGCCCGAATGGCAATGGACCCAAGTCGAGGGGCAGAAATGGTTGACAGGGTACCTTGAAATGACCCAACTGGAGTCCGTTTTGCGGATGAAATAACAACATCACGAAGGGATGACATGTACATGTCCTTCCTGTTTAGGTTTGGGATGGGAATTGGTATAAACAGGTTTTCCTGGTTGGATAGGAATATCCAATCCAGTTGAAAACCGGCAAGAAAACATATGTTCAATAAACGTGTACATCAGCAATACATCTACGTCGTATCCTGATAGAAATAATCCCTATCAGGGAACCATTTTAGCGAAGCAATAAGTTACCAATTATCCATGGTTAACATGAAAGCTTTTTCACGCTTTACCAGGTCATTTTTATCTGTTATCCGTTGGAATCATCGTAGGCACGAATAATATCGCGTACAAGCTGATGACGGACCACATCCGTTTCGGATAGAAAAGAGAAGCCGATGCCATCTATACCCTTTAAAACCGTCATTACCTGTTTTAACCCGGATTCCGTTTTCTTAGGAAGATCAATCTGAGTGATATCACCAGTAATAATGGCTTTTGAATTAACACCCAATCGTGTAAGAAACATCTTCATTTGCATGGATGTAGCATTCTGGGCTTCATCCAGAATGAGAAAGGCATTGTTTAACGTGCGTCCACGCATATAGGCTAATGGAATCACTTCTATGATATTTTTCTCCAGCAATGGTTTCAGTCGGGTCTTTGGCATTAAGTCTCCAAGTGCATCATACAATGGTGTTAAGTACGGATCCACTTTCTCACGAAGATCTCCAGGAAGAAATCCTAGATTCTCACCAGCTTCCACGGCAGGGCGGCACAGAACAATCCTGTCAACCTCGTGGTTATCCAGTGCTGCTACCGCAAATGCCACTGCCAGGTATGTTTTACCTGTCCCGGCAGGACCGATACTGAAAACAATATCATTACTCCTGACCATGGATACATAATGCTCTTGTCCCTCAGAACGGGGAATGATGGCTCCCTTCCTGCCATAATGTATGGTGTTGTCTGGTTGACCAGGTGTGTGGCCATTCTCAGCTTTTATAATCCCTGCCAGTCCTTTTACATCTTTTGGTGCCAGGCTGGATTTCCGACTCAATGTTTGTGCCATTTCATGTAAAAGCTCGTGAACTGCCGATACAGAATCGTTAGAGCCATCAATTGTTACTGACTGTCCGCGTGCAATCACCTTGACATTAAATGATTCCTCGATCAAATGCAAATGAGCGTCTGCCACTCCGAAGAGAATGGAGCAATCTATGCCCTTAAAATCAATTGTCTTTTTCATTCCAATCCAGTTATGGTATTTTTCATATTGAATTTACATCATTCTACGACGGAAAATACAACAGATGCCTAACCGAAAAAGTTGCGGAGTGCCTCTCCTGATTCTGTTCACTGTTATGTGTACACAATCATGCACTCAATCCAGGACCCATGTTATCAACGAAGGTAGAAAACATAATATTGCGTATTTAATAGAAGAAGGCAACCGACTCTGGGCTCAGAGAACCGATCCTTCCATGATAATTAAAGCAAGAAATCTCTTAACATCTGCCCACAATGAAGATCCGACCAATCTGGAGTTATCCATCCTACTCAGCAGGATCTACTACTTCGAAGCGCATTATTTGCAAACTGATGCAATACTACAGGATAGTCTTTTTTATATTGGAAAAACTATAGCCGAGAGAGGACTAAAATCTGCTCTTGATTATCCAGTGGATGATTCAACTTCCATGTTGCAGATGCTACCAAAAACAGAGCAGACACATATTGGTCTTTTATATTGGTGGGCTGCAAATTATGGAAGTTACCTGATTAAGAAACCAGTCCTGGAACGACTGGAACATCGCGAAACCTTCGAGGAAATTCTCCATCATATTCTGTTGCTTAATCCCAATTACCATTATGGTGGTCCCTACCGATTGTTTGGTGTTTTTTATGCAAGAATTCCCGGGGTCGATGTCACCCGATCTGGAGTCTATTTTGATCAGGCTATTTCAGCATATCCCGAGTATTTTTCCTCAAAAGTGTTAAAAGCGCAATTTTTCCTGACCAAAGCAGGACATCGTGAACAATTCAGTACTCTATTGAATGAAGTCATTCATGGAGATCCAACTGAAATTCCAGAGATCATGCCTGAAAACCTGTTCGAACAAAAACTTGCTGAGCAATTATTGTCAGAGGAAGCATTATTATTTGAATGATTGAATCACACCTTATCAAAATACTGATTTCCATTGGTGTTGGATATATCCTTGGGAATATCCAGACCAGCTATATCCTGGCAAAATTAGTCCGACAGACAGATATCCGCGAAAAAGGTTCCGGCAATGCAGGGGCATCCAATGCTGTGATGGTTCTAGGGTGGTGGGCAGGAGTCATTACATTTCTGGTCGATGTCCTAAAAGGCTTTGCTGCTGTGACAGTTATTGCCCGACTTTTCCCGGATAATGGTGATTTGGCTATTTTAGCCGGTGCTTTTTCCATCATTGGACATATTTTTCCGGTGCTTCTACAGTTCAAGGGTGGAAAAGGAATTGCCACCATTATAGGTGTAGTATTTGGTTTTGATCCAGGTATTGGACTTGTGTTGCTTTGCATTATGGGAATTGCATTGTTGGTCAGCCGATATGTCGTGGTGGCGTCACTGATTTCATTGATCCTGCTACCGGCTATAGTCTTTTTTCTTGGTTATTCCACAACCGGCGTTTTGATTACTATTGGAGTGTCACTTATTGGCATAATCAAGCACCAGGAGAATATTGAAAACCTGATGACGGGGAAAGAAACATCCCTGGACGCTGTACTTCCCAGGTCAAAAACAGACTAGGATTCAAGTGCCAAATACAATTGTATATAATTCAATGAGAGGTGTCTAGATGGCAAAAACAAGAATTGTAAAAGAATTTATGTCAAAGAAGCTGGTAACCTTTACTCCAGGGATGAGTGTCTACCAGGCAATGAAGGAATTATTGGATAAACGCATATCAGGTGGACCAGTTCTGAATGAAAAAAGCGAGATTATTGGTATGCTATCCGAATATGATTGCCAGAAGACACTACTCAATGCGACATACAATAATTATCCTCCTGATCATGTAGAAGATGTGATGTCCAGGGATGTTGAAACGGTGGATGCCCATTTAAGTATTCATGATCTTGCCCAAAAATTTATTACCGAAAGACGCAGACGTTATCCAGTCCAGGAAGATGGGAAACTCATCGGTCAAATCAGTCGGCGAGATGTTTTGATTGCAATGCAATCACTCAGAGAAGAATAGAAAAGAGTCTCAGGGTTCTTCCCTGATACTATCCGCTACGATTTATTTCGTAAGGCTATCCCAAGTTCTTTTAGCTGTTCTTCTGATACTTGACTTGGGGAACCATCCATTAAGGATAAGGCTGATGTTGTTTTGGGGAAAGCGATGACATCGCGAATATTTTCTGTCCCTGCCAGAAGCATGACTAATCGGTCAAATCCAAAGGCTATACCGCCATGGGGCGGTGCACCGTAGGTGAGGGCATCAAGTAAAAATCCAAATTTTGCCTTTGCTTCTTCCTGCTCAATTCCCAAAAGATCAAATACCTTTTGCTGAAGTTGAGTGTCATGGATTCTGATGGACCCACCTCCAATTTCGTACCCGTTCATCACGATGTCATATCCTCTGGAAAGTACCTCACCTGGATTTGAATCCAATGCTGAGATAGCATCCTGTTTTGGTGCGGTAAATGGATGATGCATTGCTAGATATCGCTCTGCATCCTTATCCCAGTCAAACATTGGGAAGTCCACGATCCAAACAGGTTTGAAATCACCTCTATTTATCATGTCATCCCGTTTAGCTACTTCAACTCGTAACGCTCCCAGGGATGCATGAACCACTTCCGTAGAATCCCCTACCATCAATAAAATATCATTTTCTTTCAATCCCAGGTCCACCATCATGGCTTTTTGAAGATGATCATCGAAGAATTTGGATATTCCGCCTGAAAAATTTCCTTCCACGATTTTTACCCACGCAAGACCTTTGGCTCCGTATGGCTTCACAAAGTCCGTTAGCTGATCTATGATCTTTCTTGAATAGCCTTCCGCATTAGGAACGACAATGCATTTCACATTTTCTGCGGTTTTAAATGCGTTGAATTCTGATTGATTCGTGTATGACTTAATATCCTTTAATTCCAGACTAAATCTTAAATCAGGACGGTCAGAACCATAACGATCCATGGCTTCCTGATAGGTCATACGAGGAAACGTTTCTGGTAAACCGACTCCCATCACTTCCTGAAAAACAGTTCGCGTTAATTCTGTGCAAATAGAAATGATATCTTCTTCATCAATGAAGGACATTTCAATATCAATTTGAGTAAACTCCGGCTGTCTGTCTGCCCTTAAATCCTCATCCCGGAAACATTTCACAATCTGGAAATACCGATCGAATCCTGATATCATCAGTAATTGCTTGTATGTCTGGGGTGATTGTGGCAAGGCATAAAATCGACCGTGATGAATGCGACTGGGTACGAGATAATCCCTTGCTCCCTCAGGAGTTGATTTCATTAGAACCGGAGTCTCAACTTCCATAAATCGATGATCTGAGAGAAATTTTCGTGTCACCTGGTAGGTTTTATGACGTATATCAAGATTTCTCTGTAATTCTTCAGTGCGCAATTCCAGGTAACGATATTTTAACCGGAAATCTTCTGTGGCACTTTCACGATCCGAAATCATGAATGGCAAAGGTTCTGTTTCATTTAGTACTATGAGTTCAGTAACTGCTACTTCAATTTCTCCAGTATCCAGATCCGGATTTGATGATGCCCGCTCCCGCACTGCTCCGGTTATGTTGATAACATCTTCAATGGATAGTTTTTTTACTTGTTCAAAATCACCAGAAAAATCTTCGGAATCAAATACGATTTGAGTTTTACCGTATCGATCTCTCAGATCAATAAATATAACCTGACCGTGAAGTCGAACCGTATGAATCCATCCATTGAGAGAGACGGACCCCCCTGCATTATTTTTTCTTAATTCACCGCATGTGTGTGTGCGTTTAAACATGGTATCTCCTCATGAAACAAAAACCGCCTCACAAATAATTATGAAGCGGCGAAAAATAGGAATGATGTGCGAAATTCCTTAGCGTTTCGCAACCTTCAATCGATTCAGTGCTCGGGACAATGCTGCAAGCGCACGATTAATATCAATTCCTGAATGTTCTTTCAAGCGTTCTTTTGCTTTCTGTGCAGCTTTTTCAGCACGAGATATATCAATCTCCTCAGCGTTTTCTGCTGATTCAACCAGCAACAGGACCTTATCTCCTTGAATGTCAGCAACTCCTCCGCCGGTTGCAAGGAAAAACTCTCGTTTTTCCCGTGTGATTTTAATTTCACCAACATCAAGGGCAATGATAGCTGAAGTATGGTCTTTCATCACACCGAATGACCCGTCCATGCCCGGACAGCGAACATAAGAAACTGCTCCTTCATCCAGGATGCGTGTGGGTGTCACTATTTCAAGTTTAAAAGTACTCATTATCCCTGAAGTTTTTTACCAGCTTCCATGGCTTCATCAATGGTACCCACATAGGAAAAGGCATTTTCAGGAAGGTCATCTACCTCTCCATTCAGGATCGCTTCAAATCCTGAGATGGTGTCTTCAAGGGATACATATCGTCCAGGTGTACCGGTAAACTGTTCTGCAACAAAGAACGGTTGCGACATGAATTTTGATATTTTCCTTGCACGGGCAACGACAGCCTTGTCATCGTCAGACAACTCATCCATACCGAGAATGGCAATAATGTCCTGAAGGTCTCGGTATTTTTGAAGGACACTCTGTACATTACGCGCTACACCGTAATGACGATCGCCAATCACTCGTGGATCAAGAATACGGGATGTTGAGGTCAATGGATCTACCGCTGGATAAATTCCCAACTCTGCAATCTTCCGCTCCAAGACCGTCGTGGCATCAAGATGTGCGAATGCAGTAGCCGGGGCTGGGTCGGTCAAGTCATCAGCCGGTACATAGACTGCCTGCACTGATGTAATGGATCCTTTCTTTGTGGATGTAATTCTCTCCTGAAGGTCTCCCATCTCTGTGGACAATGTAGGCTGGTAACCTACTGCAGAAGGCATACGGCCAAGCAAAGCGGAAACCTCAGAACCTGCCTGTGTAAAACGGAAAATATTATCGATAAAGAGAAGAACATCTTTCCCTTCTTCATCGCGAAAATATTCTGCCATGGTTAACCCGGATAATCCAACTCGAAGGCGGGCTCCGGGAGGTTCGTTCATCTGGCCAAATACCATAGTGGTTTTGTCGATCACACCGGATTCTGTCATTTCCCTATACAGGTCATTCCCTTCCCGGGTTCTTTCTCCTACACCGGCAAATACAGAATACCCACCATGTTCAGTGGCAATATTTCGAATCAATTCCTGTATCAATACTGTCTTACCAACACCTGCTCCACCGAACAGACCGGTCTTTCCACCCTTGGTGTATGGCTCCATCAAATCCACCACCTTGATGCCGGTGACCAACACTTCTGTGGATGTAGCCAGGTCTTCATGTTTAGGTGCTGGATGGTGGATTGGTGAACGTTTATTCCATTCCACATCGTCCTTACCATCGATAGTATTTCCAAGAACATCGAATAATCGTCCTAGAGTTTCTGGACCAACAGGTACAGAAATAGGAGTTCCTGTATCTATGACGTTCACACCTCTTGCGAGGCCATCAGTAGAATCCATGGCGACGGTACGAACCAGTGAGTCCCCAAGGTGCTGTGCTACTTCAAGGGTCAGGTTACGATCATCTACAGTTAATTCAAGTGCGTTCATAATTCCAGGAAGGTTACCGTCGGGAAATTCAACGTCAACAACGGCTCCCATAACCTGTGAAACTTTTCCAGTATTGGACATAGGTGTTCCTTACCTTAGTTTAGTGCTTCTGCCCCGCTGACAATTTCCAGCATCTCTGTTGTAATGGATGCCTGCCGGGCTTTATTGAATTCAAGTTGTAATGCTTTTATCATATCGGATGCGTTGCCAGTTGCATTTTCCATTGCCACCATACGGGTAGCCTGTTCGCTGGCAAATGATTCCAGTAAAAATTGCCAGATCTGTACATTCACATGGCGTGGTACAAGTATTTTGACAATGTCATCTCGGAAAGGTTCATATAACCGTTCTCCCATGGAAGGAGTACTCTCTTCAATCTCATACTCCAGTGGTAACAGTCTTTCTTTTACAATTTCCTGTACGGCGACATTTTTAAATTCATTGTAGTAAACGTGGATTTCATCCACATGACCCTGGATGAAATGCTGTACAATATACTCTCCTATTTGCATGGCATAGTTGAAATCCAGATCGTTCCAGAAATCCAGAAATTCATCTGTTATGTGATAGCCACGACGTTTAAAATGATCCCTTGCTTTTTTACCGATACATACAAGATCAACATTTTCCCTGCCCAGTTCATCCAGATCATGTTGCACTTTTTTAATGATATTCGTGTTGAATGATCCAGCCAGTCCACGATCTGAAGTAATCACTACTAATGCTGTGCGTTTTACTTCTCGTTTCTCCAGTAGAGGTAAAAGAGAGCGATCTACATCCGGGAGCAACCCCTGGATGACATCATGAAGCTTGTGTGTATATGGACGTGCCTGCTCCATTCGTTCCTGTGCTCTACGCATTTTTGCCGCCGCAACCATTTTCATGGCCTTGGTAACCTGCTGAATGCTTTTTACAGACTTAATCCGGTTTCGAATATCTTTTAAGTTTGCCATAGATCAGGCAGCAAATCCCTTTGAGAATTCATCACAGGCCTTCAGCAATGTATCGTTTGTCTCATCGCTTATCTGCCCTTCTTTTCTAATGGCATCCAAAGCGGATTTATAATTGCTTTCCAGATAAGTGAGAAAACCATTTTCAAACTCATTCACTCGATCCAGACCAATATTATCCAGGTACCCATTGTTTGCAGCAAAAATGATGGACACCTGTCTTTCAACTTCCATGGGAGCATATTGATTTTGCTTCAGGATCTCAACCATTCGACGACCACGCGTAAGCTGTTGCTGGGTGGTTTTATCCAGGTCTGAACCAAATTTTGCAAACGCTTCCAATTCACGGAATTGTGCCAGGTCCAACCTTAACATACCAGCAGCTTTTTTCATGGCCTTGATTTGTGCATTTCCTCCCACACGTGATACCGAGATACCCACATCAATGGCGGGGCGAACACCTGAATTAAATAAATTACCTTCCAGATAAATCTGTCCATCCGTAATGGAAATAACATTGGTCGGAATATAGGCAGATACGTCGCCTTCCTGAGTCTCAATAATGGGCAATGCTGTTAAGGAGCCACCGCCAAGATCATCAGACAACTTTGACGCTCTTTCCAGTAAACGACTATGAAGATAGAACACATCTCCAGGGAATGCTTCACGACCTGGTGGGCGACGTAAAACGAGTGACATCTGTCTGTATGCAACAGCCTGTTTTGAAAGATCATCGTATACAATGAGGGCATGCTTTCCATTATCCCTGAAATATTCACCCATGGCACATCCAGAATAGGGAGCAATGTACTGCATGGGGGCAGGGTCAGACGCATTGGCCGCAACCACGGTTGTGTATTCCATGGCACCGGCCTGCTCCAGTTCCGCTACAACACGTGCAACAGTGGATGCTTTCTGGCCAATGGCCACATAAATACAAAAAACAGGATCATCAGTATCGTGCGTATATTTCTGATTAATAATGGTATCAATTGCTACCGCGGTTTTTCCTGTCTGCCTGTCGCCAATGATTAATTCACGCTGTCCACGTCCAATGGGAATCATACTGTCAACGGATTTTAATCCCGTTTGAAGAGGCTCAACCACTGGCTGTCGCTGCATGACACCTAACGCCTTGCGTTCAATTGGCAGTGAATGTTTTGTATCAATCGGACCATTTCCATCCATGGGCAATCCAAGTGGATTCACCACACGACCGGCCATAGCCTCTCCCACAGGAACTTCCACCACGCGACCGGTTCGTTTCGCCAGATCACCTTCTTTTACGAGACTGCTGTCGCCAAATAATACCAGACCAACATTGTCATCCTCGAGGTTTAAGGCCATTCCAAAAACACCGTTTGGCAGCTCAACCAGTTCCGAGCTAACAACATTTTCGAGCCCGCTCACACGAGCGACACCATCACCAACTTCAATGACTTCACCGACTTCATTCACGTCAATTTCTACATTGAATTTTTCGATCTGTTCTTTTAATAATTTCCTAATATCGTCTGTTTTGATTTCCATACTCAATTCCAAAACCCCGGGGTTATTGAGTTAATAAATTTTCTTTTAAATGATGTAATTGACTTGAAATGGACCCATCAAGAAACACATTTCCAATTCTTATTTTAAGTCCGCCAATCAACGTGGGATCTTTAATAGTCGTCCACTGAAGAGATTTTCCGGATTTCTGTTCCAGGATATTCACAATTGCGTTGACGTCATCCACTCCCAGATCATCTGCCGAGTAAATAACAAGATTTTCCACATCAGATTCTCTGGCCATGAGGTGTTTGTAAACTCGTGTTACAGACGCCAGAATGCCAACAAGCTTCTTCTCCATCAGCACCAAAAGCAATTCCATTACTACTGGATGCAGTGAATTCTCCAGCATGGATCGGAGGGCAATGGTTTTATGTCTATCCGACACCCTTCGAGTCATGACAAAAGCTCTCAGAGCAGGTTCCTTTTTCAGCAATGCATTAATTTCTTCCAGAGATGTGCTAACCTCACGGATGGCACTGGAATTCTTTGCTACAGTGAATACGCCAAGAGCAAACTGTTTTACATTACGACTATGCTTCATTCTTTATTTGAATTTTATCTAATGCATCATCGATCAATTGCTTGTTATCAGATTTCGATATGTTTTTGGATATCAATTTTCCAGCAATTTCGATGGACAGGTTGACTGCTTCCGATTTTATATCACTTATGGCACGATCTTTTTCCGCATCAATGACCTTTTGGGCATTCGCCACAATGTCATCCGATTTGGATTTTGCTTTTTGCAACACATCGTCCTTCAGGCGCTCTGCTGTGGCCTTCCCTTCCTGAACAATTTGCTGTGCTTCTGATCTCGCCTGTGCGATGATATCCTCTGACTCTTTCTGCAAGTCCTCAAGCCTGTGTTGTGCCTTTTCTGCGTCCTCCAGGGATTTCCGTATGGTTTCTTCTCTTTTGTCCAGCATGGCTAGAAGTGGCTTCCACGCAAATTTCGCCAGCAGGAAAAGCAGGACAAGAAACGTAAGGATTGTCCATATAAACAATCCAGGATCTGGTTGTACAAGTGGATTCATATGATTCTCCTAATTGATGAATGTCAAAAAGCGGGCAATAAATCACCCGCTTTAAAAGACAATGCTATTTCATCAAAACAATGAGGAGTACAAATACTTCCGCTAAGATCGCAACACCTTCGAGAAGGAAGAGAGGCAGGTTTACTGCACCGGTGATCTTGTCAGCAGCTTCGGGCTGACGGGCAATGCTTTCAGCTGCTGCTGATGCAAAGCGTCCGATTCCAAGTCCGGCTCCAATAACGATCAGGCCTAAACCAATTGCTGCTCCAAAATAATGTAAGAACTCCATGAATTATTCCTCCATATTCAATTTGAGTTTTTTGTAACTGTGAAATGTTTAATGATGGACATTGATTGCCATCCCGATAAATACTGCTGATAACATGGTAAAAACATAAGCCTGAACAAGTATGACAATAATCTCTAATGCAGATATTGCCACGGATAATGGGACTGAGACAAATACGCCCACACCGATCCCTGCAATGGCACTATGGAATAAACCGCTGAAAATAAAAACAAAGGATAATATGGCGAGGATTGCAATGTGTCCTCCGGTCATATTTGCCGCGAGTCGCATTGTCAGCGCAAATGGTTTTACAAACATCCCGATAACCTCGATAGGAATCAAAATGATATATACAGGCCATGCCAGACCATGGGGCACGAGATTTTTCCAGTGTGTAAAAAATCCATGAGCACGTGAACCTGCTACAATAATGGTGATGAATGTAATGGTCGCCAGGGCAGCGGTCACATTGTAGTTCCCCGTGGCTGTAACCCCTCCATGAAGAAGGTTGTTAATAAAATTATGGCTATCCGTTGCTGGCACACCCAAAACAAAGCGATTGATGGCTCCTAGTAGATCAAAAACGGGTATCATGCCAATAGCATTGGCCGATAGAATGAAGAAAAAGAAGGTTAAAATTAGCGGCGTCCACACGGGGGTAAATCTGGAGCCCACATTGGGGAGAACAATGGTATCCCTTATAAACTGTACTACGGCTTCAATGGCATTGGCAAATCCACTGGGAATCGGTTTTTCCTGGCGCAGGTATTTCCTGATAGTAAAATACACGAGACTGAATACCAGTGCTGCAACGATCCATAGCATAAGCACATGTTTCGTCACTGAAAAATCAATGCCAAATAGTGTGGGTAAATGAATAATTGGATGATCGTGAGAGCTGTTTGATACGTGATGAAGTATTACTTCGCCGGCATCAAATCCGCCCCCTTCGTGGCCGCTTCCAGCTGCACTCATATTGTCAAAATTCTATCTATGATTGTTTAAGTAAGTAACTGAAATACACTGCTTCCAGAGCGTGAAGCACACTGAAAAAGCACAAAAAACTAAGGACAAAACTCAGGTGGTCAAAAGTATAAAAAACAAATAAAATGACAATAAACAGTCCGTAAACCAGCATTTTAATTCCGAATGCCTTGATCATGAAATTTGTGATTTTTTTGGGGTCTGAAATAGCCAGTTTTGTGACCCTATGAATCGTCCAGGCTCCTACAAGCAGTGGAAGAAACATTCCAAGTAAAACCTCCAGTATTCGTTCCGGATACAACATCGAAAGGATGATAAAAAGGATGATGGAAACCAGGGCAAGGACTAAGATCCCCCGACTATGACCTTTTTCAGTTGGATGACCAAATAACTTTGATAAGCTCATAAAAACCTACAACAATGCCTAATAATAAACCGAACAATAATCCATAGGGCGACCATCCATAGGTTTTATCCAGGAAATACCCTAAACCACCCAACAAAATGATGGCACCTATCATGGTATAGGATGCAGATGCAGCAGGACCGGTTTGACGTACAACTTTCTGAAAATACTCAAAGGAACGTGCTATAAAACGCGCAGATTCGTTTTGGTGTGTCATTCGCCCGGTTCTTGGGTATCCGGTCGATGCGACATATCACACTTCCCCTCAAATGTGGCGCCTTCTTCTATTAAAAGTTTTGCGCATTCAAGGTTACCTGTGAGAACGGATTGTTGCCCCAGTTCCGCACGACTTGTGACGTGAACATCTCCTTCGACGGAACCACCGATATGAATGTCACTGGCATAAACATCGCCATGGACTGCACCGGTTTTTGCAACCCGTACGGGCCCATTCGTGCGAATATTCCCCCTTACGGTTCCATACACAATGGTTCCACCGCTGAGTGATAAATCTCCCGTCACTTCTGCGTCAGCACCTATCATGGTATGTACATTATGAAAATCTATTTTACCCGTGTTCTTCAACGCTCAAATCCTTCTCATAATAGTGTGGAAAATATTCCATGGGATCTACGGCCTTCCCATCTTTCCATATTTCAAAATGGAGATGGGGACCTGAAGATACACCGGTAGAACCTACCAATCCAATGACATCTCCCCTTTTGACTACATCGGTAGATCGGACCAGGTTTCGCTGATTATGACCATAATAAGTGAAGTATCCATCACCATGGTAAATGATGATCATATTGCCTAAGTCATATGTCCAACCGGAAAAAACAACAAATCCAGATGCAGATGACAGAACAGGCTCACCCTCTTTTGCAGCGATATCAACTCCAAAATGATTTTGTCGTCGATAAATGGAGGATTTGTTCATGCGCTGTGTAATGTAACCCTGCAATGGGATCTGTGAGGGAAAGTTTTCAAGAAATGAGATGGTCAGGCTATCAGAATAATTCACCGGCAAAGAAACCGTATCTCCATGTTCATCAACGAAGGGAAGCTCCATTTCTGGACCCAGGGTTTTTCGGATAAGTACATCCAGCTGTTCCATCCGGTTCAAATCCTGCATGAGACTATGCACTTTTAATCTTTCCTCTGCAAGGAGATCGTATTTCTCTTCTAATGCATCATAATCCAAAGCCCTTGGCACATATACATAAGCTGAAACGATAATGAGTAAAGCCAGGATAATTGTGCTGTAAATCCAAAAGCGGATGGTTTGCCTTTTAAGGACAAACTGACGATTTTTATCCTCATTATCCGGAATGATCAGTACGGTGTATTTATCCGGTTTCATTTGAATTACGACTGAATAATCTCAATGATTCTCTCAAGATCCTCATCTGAGAAATAAGAAATCTCAATGTGACCCTTATTGCCAGTCCCTTTGATCTTTACTTTCGTACCCAAATGTCTAATTAACTCATCCTCGATGGATCCAAATGCCTGAATTCTTATGTTGGTTTTATGTGTCGTTTTCTTTGTTTTTGATGTACTGGCCCTGGTCTCTGCCTGACGCACACTTAGTCCATTCTGGATAACGTCATTCCAGATTTTCAGCATTGCTCGGGTTGTTTTTGCCATGAGTATGGCTCTGCCATGACCCGCCGTAATGTCTCCATCTCTCAGGCTTTGTTTGATTTCAGAAGGAAGATTAAGTAATCTGAGAGCATTGCTTATTGTTACCCGTTTTTTCCCAACAGCCTTGGCAATTTTTTCCTGAGAAAGACCAAACTCGCTATTGAGATAAGCGTAGGCTTCAGCTTCTTCCAGAGGATTCAAGTTCTCGCGCTGGATATTCTCAATCAGTGCCATTTCCATCATATCCGCATCGGATTTTGGTTCAACGATATAGCCAGGGATTTTGCTTAAACCCAGTTTCTTAGATGCTCTTAAGCGACGTTCACCTGCGACGAGCACGTAATGATCATCCATGGCCTGAACTGTAATTGGAGTCAAAATGCCTTTCTCCCGGATTGATAAAGCCAGTTCTTCCAGAGCTTCATCATCAAATTCCTGCCTGGGTTGATGAGGGTTTGGTACAATATTATCCACCGGGATTTCGAATACACCTGGTTTCTGAGTTGAATCCAGCTCATCTGCTGGACGAATGAGAGCTTCAAGTCCTCTCCCTAATCGATTAGCGGTCACGTTCTAACATCTCCTCTACTAATTCCATATAATCCTGTGCTCCTTTGGAGTTGGCATCGTATAACAGGGCGGGTTTTCCAAAACTTGGTGCCTCTCCCAGTCGCACGTTTCGGTGTATTACCGTATTAAATAATGTATCCTCGAAATAACTCTGGACTTCCTCTGCTACTTCCCGTGTCAGGTTCAGCCTTGCGTCATACATCGTAAGAAGCACACCTTTAATCATAAGGGATGTATTCAAGTGACGTTGTATAAGCCTAATGGTGTTCAACAGTTGTCCCAGTCCCTCAAGTGCATAGTATTCACATTGGATAGGAATAATAACAGAATCTGATGCCGTTAATGCATTGATGGTTAGAAGTCCTAGCGATGGTGGACAATCAAGTATGATATAATCATATTCAGATCGAATCGTTTCCAGGGAATTCTTTAATTGGTATTCCCTTGCCATAAGGCTTACCATTTCAATCTCTGCCCCGACAAGGTCATGAGTTGACGCTATAATATCCAGAAAGTCAAACTGAGTTTTCGATACACAATCCCCAATGGATTCCTGGCCGATTAGTATATCATAAATAGATTTGTTTCTATCTTTGATCAACTCTTTGATCCCAACGGTGGCATTGGCCTGTGGATCCATATCGATCAGAAGGGTTTTTACTTCTGTTACTGCCAGGCTGACAGCAATATTCACAGAAGATGTGGTCTTCCCTACACCCCCTTTTTGATTCACTATAGCAATAATCTGTCCCATTCAACCTTTTAGTTTTTTCTAGAAAAAGAACGCAAAATTACGACATCATCTTTTTAATTCCACAATACGATTAACCTTCGGAATGTTTAAACCTTCCGAAGGTGCAGGAAAGGATAAAAAGTTTTCATAATCCCCAGGATTTGGAAAATGCAATTCATAGAATTCACATCGTCTCTCAATATCAATACAATCCAGGTAATTTGAATAATTCCATTCCGCAGGCTTTCGAACAAAGCCATGCTTTACTGGATTCAAATGTATATACCTGCTTACATGCAATAAATAAACTTCCTCATTGACGATCTTTTTCTTTGTTTTACCCTGGAACAACGTCCCCTTCCTTCGTAATTGTTTATTAAGAGCCTGAACGTAGGAATTTGTTGTTGATTGAATAAACCGATGAATTGGAAAGTCTCCATTGGTCTGTATTAGCAAATGGAAATGATTGGGAAGTAAGCAATATGCAATAACTGTCATTTTGTACTTAAAGCAATATTTATCCATTAATCCTACAAAATGTTGATAATTACATGGCTTATAAAAAATCAATTTATTGTCAATAGCATGATTGTACACATGAAAGAATGTAGAATCCATAATTACTCTTATTTACAAGTTAGTTGTTTGTCAAACTTACTATTATATCATAGGGATTGGGAACTTCAATCCATACCTTCGGAAGGTTAAAACCTTCCGAAGGTATGGATTACTTCTTTCACCTATCTTTACTAACTTTTGACTCTATTTTTTTCAACTAATCTCAACACGAATATGAAAGCACTTGTAAAAAAATCCCCCGAAAAAGGTATTTGGCTGGAGAATGTACCAACTCCGAAAATTGGGACAAATGATGTACTAGTTAAAATCACCAAAACAGCCATTTGTGGGACTGACTTACATATATATCTTTGGGATGATTGGTCGCAACGTACCATTAATACCCCCATGACTATTGGTCATGAGTTTGTTGGGGAGATTGTTGAGATTGGGAAAGGAGTCACCCACTATACTATTGGTGATCGGGTTTCTGGTGAAGGACACATCACATGTGGTTACTGTAGAAACTGCCGGGCAGGCAAACGTCATCTCTGTCATCGCACTATAGGGATCGGTGTCAATAGAAATGGTGCCTTTGCCGAATACCTTGTTATACCTGAACGAAATGTGTGGCCCGTACATGATGATATTCCTTCGGAAATTGCTGCCTTTTTTGATCCCTATGGAAACGCAACCCATTGCGCTCTTTCTTTCGAAATGGTGGGCGAAGATGTTCTCATCACCGGTGCCGGTCCCATTGGAATAATGACGGTGGCCATATGCAATTTTGTTGGAGCGCGTCACGTGGTCATAACCGATGTGAACGACTATCGCTTAAACCTTGCAAAACAGATGGGTGCCTCAAAAACCATCAATGTAAAAAATGAATCGATAAAGGATTGTTATGCGGACCTGAATATGTCCAATGGATTTGATATAGGTTTAGAGATGTCAGGAAATCCCATGGCATTTAAGGATATGGTCCATCACATGTACCATGGCGGTAGGATCGCACTTCTAGGCATACTTCCTGAATCCACACAAGTGAATTGGGATGAAATCATTTTCAAAGGATTGCATATCAAAGGTATTTACGGACGTGAAATGTTCGAAACGTGGTATAAAATGACTCAGATGTTGAGGAGTGGTCTTGATATTTCTGGTGTTTTAACACATACCTTTCCAATTGATGATTTTCAAAAGGGATTTGATATCATGGAATCCGGACAATGTGGAAAAGTTGTGCTGGAGTGGGATTGATACATTACCTAAAACGAATTGCCTAACTCAGAGAATAAAATGAGCAAAACCCATACACCATACAAGGAGATTTTAGAGTCCATCAAATCCGATGGACTCTACAAAACTGAACGAACGATTACAACACCACAACGTGTATCCATTGAAACACTGGAAGGTGGTGAGGTCCTGAATTTCTGTGCAAATAATTATCTGGGTCTTGCTGATAACAAAGATGTAATTAACGCTGCGAAATCTGCCATGGATCATCATGGATTCGGCATGGCTTCTGTGAGGTTTATTTGTGGCACACAGGATATGCATAAAGAATTAGAAAAATCCATTTCAACATTCTTTGGGACTGAAGACACTATCCTGTACACATCCTGTTTTGATGCCAATGGTGGATTATTCGAAACCATACTCACAGCTGAGGACGCCATTATCAGTGACAGCCTTAATCATGCTTCAATTATAGATGGAATCCGGCTATGCAAGGCTCAACGATTTCGATATGCAAACAGTGATATGGAAGATCTCGAATCAAAGCTGCAAGAAGCCCAGTCTGCCAGAATGCGACTCATTGCCACAGATGGTGTGTTCAGCATGGACGGATACATAGCCAAACTGGATCAAATCGTATCCCTTGCCGAAAAATACGATGCCATGGTCATGGTGGATGATTCCCACGCAACAGGATTTGTTGGCAAGACGGGACGTGGGTCAGCAGAGTATCACGGTGTTATGGAAAAAGTGGATATTTTTACATCCACACTTGGAAAGGCTCTCGGGGGAGCCTCAGGTGGGTTTACAACAGGGAAACAGGAAATCATTGATTTACTGCGTCAACGTTCCAGACCTTATCTATTTTCCAATACAGTTGCCCCGGCCATAGTAGCCGCTGGGATTGAGGTATTTAAAAAACTATCTGCCACCACTGAATTACGTGATACACTGGAAGAAAATACCCGGTATTTCAGACAGAAAATGACGAAAGCTGGATTCGATATTAAACCGGGGATCCATCCAATCGTCCCCATTATGCTATACGATGCTGTTCTGGCACAGAAAATGGCTTCCGCTCTTCTTGAGGAAGGTATTTATGTCATTGGATTTTTCTTCCCTGTCGTCCCCAACGGGGAAGCACGAATTCGTGTCCAGATATCCGCTGCTCATGAAAAACATCACCTGGATACAGCCATAAAAGCTTTTACCAAGATTGGCAAGCAACTGGGTGTCGTTAAATAGAGATTATTGTTCATGGGTTGAGCCTGTAAATAATTGACATCCCACATTCACTCGAAATCCACACCTTATATATGTTTGTATCCCGTACCGCCTAGTGTAAATTCCCGCGCTTTTTTTTAGATAATCCTCAAGTAAAAATCAATAACCATGAATAAATCACTCACTCCAAGATATATCATTATCGGCGTTGTTCTGGCCTGGGCTCTTTGGGCACTTTGGCCGACAGTCCAGTATAATAATTTGTCCGAGGACCAAAAAGAAGCCATGAAGGTTGATGGAACCCTGTATAGTCTTGAATCCAGGATTATTAAACAGGGACTGGACCTGAAAGGCGGTATGTACATTGTATTAGAAGCGGATATTCCTGCTCTAATCACCAATCTGGCACAGAACAAAGACACAAAGTTTAATCGAGCACTGGCTGACGTTCAGGAACAACTCACATCACCTGAAGCAGATTTCTTCAGTCTGTTCCGTCAGGCGGTGACAGACAACAACCTGAAACTGCGCCGTTATTACAATGAATATGGTGCAGCCGATGAAGATATCCTGAAGGGACTTGAGGATGAGGCAGATGACGCCATCAATCGCGTTCTGGAAATCCTTCAGAACCGTGTTGACCAATTTGGTGTTTCTGAACCGACAATCCAGAAGCAGGGTGGACAGAGAATCATCGTCGAACTTGCAGGGATTGATGATCCTGAGCGCGCTCGCGGTCTTCTCCAGAGTACAGCTCTACTTGAATTCTTCATTGTTAAATCACCTGAACTAACCAATGATGTATTGTTGAGAATTGACAACACACTCAAGGGGAATGAGGACCTGGAAGAAATCACCGGTTTATCCGAATCAGATACTACTGAGATGGTAACTGAACCTGCTCCAGTCTCTGAGGATAAAACGGTGTCAGTCAGCGAACTTTTTGGTGAACCTGAGGTAGCTGAACCTGCTCCGGGAGATACCGGAAGTGTTGTGGTGGATGAACGACTTTTCGAAGATCGTCCATTTTCATCCCTCATCCGTGGCATGCAAAATGATATCATTGTACCAGAAGCAAACGCATATGCAGTGAAAAAAATATTGGATATGCCTGAAGTACAGGAAAAACTCAGTGCCGGAAATGGACAGTTTTTATTCAGTGATGAACCCATTGAAGTCACGGATCTGGATGGAAACAAAGAGCGGATTTACAGACTCTACTACCTTGAAAGAGATGCCGAACTCACCGGTGGGGTCATCGAAGAGGCCAATGCTACCATTGGTGGTCAGGGTGGAGGCTCAGCTGGACAACCAGTTGTAATCCTCAGCATGAATGGTGAAGGATCCAAACAATGGGCACGTATCACCGGTTCGAATGTTGGACGACGGGTTGCTATCGTATTGGATAAAAAAGTGCATATGGCACCAAATATTCGAGAAAAAATCAGCAGTGGTGGTACCCAAATCGAGGGTTTTGCCAATATGAATGAAGCCAAGGATATTGCTATTGTACTCCGCGCTGGTGCATTACCCGCTCCTGTCAAAATTATTGAAGAGCGAATTGTTGGAAGTTCACTTGGTTCTGACTCGGTTAAAAAAGGCACTAATTCTATTCTAATCGGACTCGCTGTGGTTCTAGTGTTTATGCTTGTTTACTACAAATGGTCAGGGTCAATTGCTGACTTTGCCTTGCTGTGGAATATCATCCTCGTCCTTGCCATACTTGCATCACTGGATGCAACACTGACATTGCCAGGGATTGCAGGACTTATCCTGACAGTGGGTATGTCCATCGATGCAAATGTCATCATTTTCGAGAGAATCAGAGAAGAGGAGCGTAAAGGCAAGACACCTAAATCAGCCATCGAAGCCGGTTATGCTCGTGCGTTAACCACCATCATTGATGCCAATATCACCACAGTAATTGCCGCGCTGGTGCTTTACCAGTATGGTACCGGACCCATCCGTGGATTTGCTACTGTCCTGTTCTGGGGAATTCTTATCAGTATGTTTACAGCTATTTTTGTAACCAGAACCATATTTAATTCATTTTCACATCGCAAAGGACTTCAGAGGCTCAGCATATGAAGTTGATAAAAGAAACACACATAGATTTTATGCGTCAAACCCGACTTGGGTTTATGATATCCGCGTTTGTTATTATTGCAGGGATGATTTCACTCTTTCTACAGGGTGGTCCAAAACTCAGTATTGATTTCAAGGGTGGAACCATGGTGGCCGTCACATATACAGATGCCATTGATATAGAAGAAGTTCGTTCTTCCATGGGAAATGTCATGATTGATGGGGTTTCCTATGATTTCAGTCATGAGGAAATCAAACATTTTGGAGACACTCGAAATGTTTCTGCACGGTTACCGCAGGTGGAAGGTGCCCATGAGAATTTTGCTCAGGGAATTATTGATCATCTGTATGCATCTTTCCCGGAGAAAGCACCTTCAGATAAATCAGATTTCATTCTGTCCATTGAAAAAGTTGGTCCCAAAATCGGGGCAGAACTGGAAGCAGACGCCATCATGGCTATCATCACGGCACTGGTTCTTATTCTTGCATACATTTCCGTTCGATTTGAATTTAAGTTTGCTCTGGGTGCCATCGCAGCATTGACCCATGATGTTATCGTAACACTGGGGATCTTTTCTATCATGGATTACGAGATCTCCCTCCCTGTTGTGGCTGCATTTCTTACGATTGTTGGTTACTCTCTAAACGACACAATTGTTATCTTTGATCGTATCCGCGAAAATGTAAAAGCAAGAAAACGGGACGGTTATCCCATTATCGTGAACGACAGTATTAACGAATCATTAAGCAGAACGGTGGTCACATCTTTAACCACATTTATTGTGGTGTTCGTGCTCTGGATGTTTGGTGGAGAAGTAATTCATAACTTTGCATTTGCCATGATCATTGGTGTAATTGTGGGGACTTATTCCAGTATCTATGTTGCAAGTCCAATCGTTGTAAAGCTACATGCGAATCAGGCTCAAAAATAATCGCAACATTTTGACTCTATAATAAAAATGCCCTCTGACCAGAGGGCATTTTTATTTCCTTTATCGTCCATTATTTATTATACGTATTTCGATTTTCAGTCTTCGTTGACTAACATATTTATTGTAACATTCTTTTCACCATTCATGTAAAAATGAAACCAAAAGTCCTTATCAACTACATTGGGTTATGCCTTTTTTGGGGAACCACGTGGTTTGGTATGAAAGTCACATTGAATTTTGGAACACCACCAATATTCAGTGCAGGGATTCGTTTTTTCATTGGTGGGCTTGTACTCTGGGTGGTGTTTTGGTGGAAGAAAGAGACCCTCTCTACACATCCCAGAGCCATATCACTCTATTTACAATTTGCAATCTTGAATTTTGGTGTAAGCTACACGCTGACATATTGGGCCACACAGTTTATTTATTCAAATCTATCTGCCATTATCTGGGCCGGGTTCCCCATTGTGGTTGCTCTTTTATCCCATTTCATGCTGAAGACAGAAAGAGTTACTGGAAGAAAAATTTTCAGTATCCTGGTCGGTACCATCGGACTGATCCTTATCCTTGCGAATAGCGGGTCTTTGGGTGGAGAGAAAGTGACACTTGGGATTCTTGTGGTAACATTCGCTGTTTTAGTAGCAGCCTATCCAAATGTGTATTTAAAAAAACACCACGATGTTGTATCACCGGTAGCCTTGAATACCATTAGTCAAAGTGTTGCAGGGATTTTATTGTTGAGTCTATCCTTTTTTACAGAATCTGTTTCTCAGGTCCAATGGACGATCCAGAATATTTCAGCCATTTTGTATTTAGCCATATTCGGTTCAGCCATCGCCTGGTTAATATACTTCTGGTTGTTTGCGCACATCAGCATGATGCAGATTTCATATGTGGCACTTTTCCCTCCTGTTATTGCTACCATCATTGGATGGATATTTCTAAATGAACAACTGAATATGATGATGATCCTGGGCACCATACTGGTATTATCAGGTGCATTCATCCTTAATATTAAAAAAGTCCGATCAATTCCAGAAGATGTGACCCATTAATGACTATCCCAGTCATTCGACAAATTCTTCTCACCGCAAGTTGTTTCCTACACATATTATTCGCCCAGGATACGGACACCACAAGAGTATTGTTTATTGGTAACAGTCACACTTATTTCAATTCTATGCCAAGTATGGTGATGGAACTGGCTACGGCGTTAGACAAAAAAATCATAATCGATCAGCATGCTCCAGGCGGTTATTCATTATCGGCCCATTCTCATAATAATCGCACCATAGAAAAGATAGAGTTGGGCGTTTGGGATTATGTTGTACTTCAGGAACATAGCCTCATCCCTGCAATCCCATACTGGCGAGATACCTACATGTATCCCGCAATTCATCGTCTTGACAGCATGATTGTAAACAACCATGGGTCAACAGTATTGTATATGACCTGGGCAAGGAAAATTGCTGGAGAACAATGCATTTACGATACATGTAGTATTGAATATGAAGATTTCTTCCACATGCAGGATTCTGTATCGATAGCTTATACAAACGCTGGGAAATCCATTCATTCATTGTTAGCACCCGTAGGTGATGCGTGGGCAATATTTCTGTCGAAATATCCTGAACTTGAATTGTGGTATACCGATGACTTGCATGCAAATGTCCTCGGATCCTACCTTACGGCATGTGTCATATTCTCAACCATTTTTAATGAAGAAACCGTTGGGCTTCCATCACCTAAAGGAATTATTTCAGATGAAGCACTACTCTGTCAACTGGTCACCGATTCTTTATTATTACACAGGGATGACAATCCACAGAATCCTGAATCGTATCCACTTTTGCATATCTACCCAAATCCATTCAATTCAAGCACAACCATACGATTCGATTTGAAAACATCTGGAATGACAACACTAAATGTTTTCAGTACACGTGGAGGATTAATACAACATCATGAATTTGGGCAACTGAAAACCGGAATGCATGAGTATGTATGGAAACCAGTTTCAGCACCAAGTGGTATTTATCTTGTAGAAATTATTTCCGGGGATCAATCCAATTTCAGTAAAGCATCTTTTATTAAGTAATACGTGACCCGGTTTTTTCATCTTACATTGATAATCCTGTGTATATTTCCGCGCATTCCCACGGTTAAATCGTGTGAATAACTTTTTATCCTGACAGGACTTAAACAAGAAAGATAAAAACAGGGTTTTTCAAGCACATGAATAATCTTATGCAAAATATTCGCCGGAAGCTTTTTGCCGGTTTCTTCGCAATGGCACCCATTGCCCTGACACTTTACATCATGAAACTCATGTTTACCTTTTTGGAAAAACTGACGTCTCCCATTTTAAAGCAATTCAATATAGAGATTCCCGGATTGGGGATACTTTTAACACTGGTTATCTTTTTCCTATTGGGAATGCTTGTAACAAATGTACTCGGTAGAACCATTATTAACCTCGGAGAAAGGCTCATATCTGCCATTCCATTGGTAAATACCATCTACAACACAGTCAAGCAGATTACTGAAGCACTGTCCGGGACGTCTCAAAAATCCTTTAAAAGTGTGGTTTTTGTAGAGTACCCTCGCAGGGATTTGTGGACTCTTGCATTTGTAACAGGTTCATCAAAAAATACTGCCGGGGTTGATTTTGTGCATTTATTTGTTCCTACCACACCTAATCCCACTTCCGGTGTTTTTGTCATGGTACCCAAGTCAGATACAATGGATGCACAAATGACAGTTGAAAATGGACTGAAAACCATTATTTCCGGCGGCATGCTGGCACCATCAAAGCATATTGCCGGATCACAAGACGTCGATCAGGAAACATAGTAATGGGTATTCAATATCTCGATGGGGTCCGTCTTTACCGTTCGCTAACAGCAGGCATCCAGAAAGTCATTTCACGCCAGGATTATTTAAATAAAATCAATGTATTTCCTGTTCCGGATAGTGATACTGGCACAAACATGGCCTACACACTTTCCATGATAGAAGACCAGATCAACCAGGAAATTCATTCCAACATTTATACAATGAGTTCGTCTATCGCGGATGCTGCGTTGGACAGTGCCCGGGGAAATTCCGGTGCGATACTGGCGCAGTTTCTTGTGGGTTTTTCTGAAGGGCTTCAAAACGAGGGGAAAATAACCACCATAGAATTTGCGAAAGCTGCGAGAGAAGCAAAAGCATACGCCTACGATGCACTTCTCAAACCTCGTGAAGGAACGATCCTCACCGTGATTGCGGACTGGGCTGATGCCTTGACTCATCTCAGCGAGCATGTACATGATTTTGGTAAACTCATGAGTGAAGCCCTTTCCAGGGCACAAAAATCACTGGAAGAAACACCAAAAAAACTGGCTATTCTCGCAAAAGCCGGTGTGGTAGATGCAGGGGCTCAGGGATTTGTTGATCTTCTTGAAGGGATTCAGGATTTTATCGACCGAGGTGTCATGACCCGTGCATCCATGGTGAAGGAAATACCTGTGGGTAGTTCAGGGGAGATTGAATTCGATGAAACCTATCGCTACTGCACAGAATGCATTATAGAAAATGATCCAGTTGATCGGATCGGTCTGAAAGAAGCGATTATGGATCATGGTGATTCAATTGTACTTGCAGGCACAAAATCAAAGGCAAAAGTGCATATCCATACAGATGATCCGAAGAGAATCATGGAGATCTGTGGACAGTTTGGTCGCGTCTCAGGTGAAAAAGCCGATGACATGGTTCGTCAACAGGCTGATGCACGACAACCTCACAAAGAAATTGTCATAGTCGTTGATTCAGGATGTGACTTGTCCGAAAAGGATATGGAGACTTACAATATTCATATGGTTCCCGTTCGACTGAGTTTTGGTGAAGATCATTACGTGGATAAAGTAACCATGTCCGAGGAGGATTTCTGGCATGAGTTAGATACCAATCCCATTCACCCAAAAACGTCACAACCTACACCGGGGGATTTTCGTCGACAGTATCAATTCCTTGCCAGTCATTATGAATCAGCCATATCACTTCATTTACCGGCAAAATTGAGTGGAACCATGCAATCTGCATTGGCGGCGGCTAAATCTGTGAAGGATTTCCCCACTCAGGTCATAGACTCGTTCAGCGGCAGCATAGGTGCAGGACTTATTGCCATCCGGGCATCGGAGGCTGTGGAAGCAGGAAAAACATTTGATGACGTTATCCAGGTTGTGAATGAAGCTGTAAAGAACACAACGATCTATATCAGTCTGGAATCTCTGGACAATGTGGTAAAAGGTGGTCGCGTATCACCAGGGAAGAAAAAGATTGCCAATGCTTTACGGATCAATCCAATTCTAACATTCAATGAGAATGGTGTGGAAAATATTGGTGTCACTTTTGGAAAGAAAAATAAGGTAGATAAACTGATTAAGTTTGTTGAGAAGAAGCTGCCCGTTGGTATACCCTACCGGGTTGGGATCGCTCAGGCTAAAAACGAAGAAGGACTGCAAACCGTTCGCGAGTATTTCCAAAGTAAAATTGGTCCTGAAAATCTATTCATTGCTGATATTGGACCAGCACTTGGTGTACATTCAGGTCCCGGCGGACTCGTCATTGCCATTCAAACATTAGAGGATTCATTAGATGGATAATTCATATCTCATGCTCATTTTCGTTCTTCTTATCAGCTATATCGCAGGGTCAACGCCCACCAGTATCATTATGGGCAAATTGTTAAAAGGCATTGATATCCGTGAACATGGAAGCGGAAATGCAGGGGGAACCAATGTTTTTCGTGTTCTAGGTTGGAAACCTGCTCTTGTGGTTGTTTTGGTGGATATTTTCAAAGGATGGCTTCCAGCTTATACTTTTGCACGTATGTGGATGGATGCCACACCTATACCAGATTTAGGTGTGCTTCAGATTCTTTGTGGATTTGCTGCCGTATTGGGTCATACGTACACCGTATTTGCAGGATTCAAAGGCGGGAAAGGTGTAGGAACTCTTGCCGGAATGCTATTGGCCATGTTCCCCATCGTTTTCCCTCTTTGTCTCATTGTGTTTATCCTGACACTAATAATCACAGGCTATGTGTCAGTTTCATCCATGATCGCCTCGGTCTCTCTCCCTGTTTTCCTACTTCTTTTGCCTCCGTTAACAGGGATGGACCCGGCACCCATGTCTCTCCTGGTATTTGGATTGCTTATTCCATGGTTTATCATTTACACACATCGAAGTAATATTGGGCGACTAAGGAATGGGACAGAAAATCGCTTCGAAAAAGCGATGATTTTTAAAAAGAAATAAAGAAAATCTTAGAATTTTTGCCCAAAAGCAACATAAAGGGCTGATTCTATCCATTCCCCTTTGTAATACGAAAAACCATAATCTATGCGGATGGACTCGTACCCTGCCATGGGAATTCGTAGACCAACACCACAGCCAAACAATGGTTCCTCATTTGGCAGGTGATCAATAGTGTATGCAATACCACCTGCGTCGATGAACACCCCTGCTTCAAGTCCATACTCCAATCCCGGTGCCGGAGATTGCCTCGGCACGATGGTTTGTCTCAATTCAATAGACGATAACCAGTAATGATTTCCAAAGCGATATGAATAGGATCCTGAATTATAAAGATCACTGTTTGGTATAGACCATCCCCTGACAGTGTATGCGCCACCCAAATACTCCTCCACCGGTTCGGGAATCGTTCCGGGACTTATGGAAAGTAATCCGTTCAGCCCAATAACAAGGGGTTTATCACCTTTTCTTATTGGATGAAACCATGCATAGGATTGGTTGATTTTACTGTACGAGACATCTTTACCGAATTTTCCATCAAACGTCCACCGGGCTACCCACCCATTTGTTGGACTGGAATACACATCTCGTGTGTCAAACGTGTAGGATATGAGGGGTGAGAAATAGGTCAAAACATGGGATTCCTGATCACCAAGAAATTTTCTTTTGATGAATTCCGCACCCAGTTTCAATCGTTTTGAATAGCCAAAATACCGTCCAAAGTTGAAATTTGTAAACGATTCTTCCAATGTATATGGAAGAAAGATATGAGGATATTGCCTGTGCCATATATCCCCGTAGAATGATATATGATCCCCCAGGATCCATGGATCTGAGAAAGCAACGCCATACGCATCCAATCCTCCAAGGGACAGGTTTATAACAAGCGACTGGTTTCGTCCCATGTAATTATTTATGGCGCCACCAAGAAGCAAGGACCATCCAGACTCTTCCCTGTATTGCGGTGCGATGATGGGAAGGTATCTCCATGTTTCGTGAAAGATGTAACGAAGTGTCCACGTTGAATCTTCCCCTGGACTTAACATCCAGCGAACATCGTTGAAGATTCCAAGGTTTAACAGTCTGTTTACATCTCCCTCTACAAGGGCTGAATCCAGTGGAACACCTGTTTTATGTTGGAGCTCTCTGGAAATGATATAATCCCTGGTAATGTCATTTCCATGATACTCAATGGATGTGACAATCTGCTGACCTGACACCAAGGCACTTATGTAACCTAATAGAAGTGCCTTTTTCATCTACAAATCAATTTCATCTAATAGAAGTTGTTTTTGTTTTTGTTTCGCTTCACGGGAATACTGACTATCAAGGATTTCAGCCATGGTCCGCTTTAAGTCTATGCTGGTGAGATGAATCAGTACGTGAGCATTATCCACTTCCTTGATTGTCATTTCAGTCACATTATTATAATACAGGTATGACTGGCCGTCATAATCCGTGGGAGATCCATATTCCATCAGAACTTTGTACTTGATGAGATCTTCGGACATGAGTTGATCCCCGGGTGTGTTTACCAGATAGATGGACCGTTTTATTTCGGACAGAATGTAGTCTGCGTCTAAAAGTTGAGTCTGTGTGGACAAATAATTCAAGTTTACAAATTCAAAAACAATGTCTTCCTTGCTCACTCCTGTTGTATACGAATAGGTAACCCTTGCACGGTAGATGTCAATGGTTTCAGAATCAATTTCATGAGGGGTTTCATAAAAAAGAATCCCGAAAGATGTATCCGGAATGGTTTTTATAAGCTCCTCATAGGAGGAGCCCCAGGCGGCCGCCAGAACTCCGTTCAAGACCCATCCTTCGGGCAGCGCTTTGACCACACCTCGATTGATATAGTTGTCATGGTCCGGTGAAACGACTGGAATTCTGTAAACGGTACAGCTGATATGAATAAAAAAGACGGAAAAGACTAACAGATTCTTCATGGGCAATAAAAAAGGGGCTGAAAATCAGCCCCTTTGTCCATAAAAACTTATGGGTTATTTACGTCCACGTGCCATTTTGCTACGGGCTACGTTTCCATTTTTGTCAATGAAATAGAGGAAACCAGCTTCACGGGATACACCAGCATCAGCAACCTTTTCAGCATTGCCGCCGCCTTTACCAGCGCGAGCCATTTTTGAACGCCATACATTTCCGTCTTTTCCGAGATAATACAGATAGCCTTTTTCCTTCGATACTCCTGTACTTTTGACAACTTCTGCCATAAAAGCCTCCTTTAAGGGGTTTTGGGTGTGATTATTAAATAATTTTCTCGACGGGAAGTGTACAACACAGGATAAATACTTGTCAAGCTTTTTATCGACGAGAAACAAAGGTCCTCTCGACGAGAGGTATTTTTGCATTGATAATGGGAGAAACATTTGTTGAGATTACCACGTAATCTTATGCTTCTGTTATGTGAATGGGCGGATAAGCCAGAAGGGAATGGAAATGTTATGCTGGTAATTGCTGATTGATTAAATCAGTCAGTTTCTTGATCTGGACCGGTTTTGGTATAAATACATTGCATCCGGCACGAATGGCTTGAATTTCACTGTAACGCATTACATGAGCTGTGATGGCAATGATGGGTGTTTTACTAAATTGATCCATGGCTCGGATTTTCTCCGTGAATTCCAGTCCATCCATATCCCCTTCAAGAGATAAATCCATGAGGATAACGTCGACAGAATGATTTTCTAAACACGATGTTGCTCCTTCGGCAGAAGGTGAAATACAGTAAGTATATTTATCCCTGAAAGCATAACGAAATAGATCGCTATTGGCTGGATCATCCTCAAGGATGAGCAAATGAGGAAGGTTATTCGTACTCACAATACAAGTCCAATTGGCGAATTTTACCGGTATCAGGTGAAAAATACAATAAGAACAGTTGACTCATTTCGTTAAGTTGTGTAAATCCTTTTGGGAGTAAAGGACATGGTCAATAATTTTGCCAGCTTTTTTAGGCGTTTTTATGTAATTATGATATGCCCACGTAGCTTCCCGACAATCGCTTTGCTCTTGTGCGGGACCAGCAGCTTCGCTACGTGAGACATGGTGGAAAACCAATATCATTGGTAATTTTGCGTTTGTGATTTCATTTGCCCACGTAGCTCAGCTGGATAGAGCAACGGACTTCTAATCCGTAGGTCACAGGTTCGAATCCTGTCGTGGGTACCAAACTACGCCTTTCAGGCTTCGTTCGGCGAGCCATTTCAATTTTTGTATATTTAATCCAACAAGAAAACCTTTTACTCTTAAGTTCGAATTTTACTCATCGTAGCGATAGCGTAGATGAGCCTGTCGTGGGTACCAAACTACACCTTTCAGGCTTCGTTCGGCAGGCCAAACCTCAGTGCACTGTTTTAGACTCTTCAGCTGGCAGGCCAATCCGCTTCACATGTTTTCCAAAACTTCGTTCGGCGTGCTCTTCCAGTTTTCTGTCATTAATCAAGAATACTGTTTACGCTATTGTTCGAATTTTACTCATCGTAGCGTCAGCGTAGATGAGCCTGTCTGTATATCTACCTCCCTATTTAAACTGTAGCTTATCAACACAAGCTTTGCACAGGTAGGGGCTTTTCTGGTCCACATCTTCAATATAGGTAGATGCTTTCATGAGGCAGTCAATGTCATGGCAATGGTGAAAACCGTGCATATGTCCCACTTCATGGAGGATGATTTTCATGAGACGTGTGCTGTATAAATCCTCATCCCGTTCCATGCCGTAAAATTCATTCCGCAACCGATGGGTGGACACAATGCCTGAATCGCCACCCAGGAGTGCTTGTCCAAAGATGTATGTTAACACCGGCACATAGAGATCCACCCCCACCACCCCCATTATCTTCTTTCCATCCGATGTGTGGGACTGTAATTCATTCAGGATGGCATTGGCATCATACTGTACACGGTCAGCATTGAAAAATTCGCTAAGATCAATATAGAATTCCTGTATCTCTGTGTGTGTATGAAACTGGTTCGTGAGTATGTCCATCATGGGTTCCACCAGAATGGTTTCATCCAGTGACAGGGGAGCAATGATCAATTTTTGGGGAATCTCACAAGTTCGTGGCGGTGGTTCCGTCCGCCGTTTTTCGCCAAAAGATTTGCCAAACAGGTGCATGCCCTGTGCTATGGCCGTTTGATGGCGTATTTGCTGATTTTATTGTATAGGGTTGCCCTGTCAATATCTAGGCTCTTGGCACTTTTTGAGATGTTCCAGTCGTATTTTGCAAGCACCGACTCAATATGTTTCTTTTCCACTTCTGCTATGCTTTCTAGACCGGACAATTCATGACCTTTACCAATGGGAATGTCCGATGCCTTGATAGTCTCACCCTTGCACAACACCATGGCACGTTCGATGATGTTCTCCAACTCGCGCACATTTCCGGGGTAATCGTACTGGTTTAAAATGCTCAAAGTGGCTGCATCCACCCTATTCACGGAGCGGTTCATGATTTTATTGTATTTCGAAATGAAATGCTCGATGAGTGCAGGGATATCTCCCGCCCGTTCCTTCAGCGACGGGATGTGAATATTGAATACATTGAGCCTGTAAAAGAGATCCTCTCGGAATTTCCCTTCCTCCACCATAGCTTTCAAATCTCGGTTCGTTGCGGTGATGACCCGGAAGTCCGATTGAATTTCCTTGTTTCCCCCGACCCGGGTGAATGATTTGGATTCCAGAACCCGAAGGAGTTCAATCTGCATTTTCATAGGGATGGTAGCAATTTCATCCAAAAACAGTGTGCCACCATTAGCCATTTCAAATTTCCCTTTACGGTGGTAACTGGCACCTGTGAAGGCACCCCGTTCATGTCCGAAAAGCTCACTTTCAAGGAGAGTTTCTGTCAGAGCGCCACAATGAACAATGACCATGGGAAAATATCTCCGGTTGGAATTGATATGAATGGCGTGAGCAATCAATTCCTTTCCTGTTCCGCTCTGCCCCGAAATCACCACTGTGGAATCGGTTCCGGACAATACTTTTACTTGGTCAAACACATCCATCATGAGGGGACTGCTTCCAATGATATTTTCCACATGTTCCAGATGACGAGGTGATGAGGTTTTTCCCTCCTTCAAATCCACTTTGTCAATAGTTTGAGATGCACCTCGGATAATCTGCGTCAACTGATCCGGATCGAACGGTTTACAAATATAGTCATAGGCTCCATCCTTCAAAGCTTCCACGGCAGAGTCCACCGCAGCAAACGCTGTCATAATGATGACAATTGCATGTGAATTATTGGATTTGATTCTTCTGTGCAGTTCCAGTCCGTCCATACCGGGCATCTTAATATCGATGAGGATGATGTGATATTCCTTATTTTCGATGAGTTTCAGTGCTGAAACCGCATCTTCCGCACAGTCCACATCATACCCATCAGTAGAAAACCAGTTTTTTAATGAATCACGAACGGACAATTCATCGTCCACAATCAACAGGGATAAATCACTCTGCATGTTCCCCTTCTTTCACGTTATACGTTGGAAATGTCATTTTAAATGATGTGCCTTTGGCCAACTCAGTGTCCACTACAATTGTGCCATGATGCTGTTGCACAATACCGTAGGCCACTGCCAGACCGAGTCCCGTCGCAGAACCCTCCTTTTTCCTGGAAAAGAATGGATCATAAATTCGGTTCAAATCCTCATCCCGTATGCCGTGCCCAGTATCTGATATGGTGATGATGACATCCTTCATATCCGATGTATTTGAGCTCGTGAACACCACCCTGCCTTCTTTACCGCAGGCTTCAATGGCATTCACAAGTATGGCGATGCAGCATTGCTTAATCTGATTGGAGTTTCCTTTCATAGTATCAAAAAAGGCGGAGAAATCCGTTACCAGGTCAATTTCTCCCACTTTAAAGGCGTGTTTCATGAGGGTTTGAGTTTCAGTCAGCACCTTGTTCACTGATATGGTTTCCATTTTTCTGGGCTCATCCCTGGAAAAATCAAGAAGACCTTTTACAATGTTCCCACACCGTACTGTTTCCGATTCAATCATGGACAAATAACCATAGATGTTGTTCATCTCTTCGGGACTGACTTCAGGACGTTTCAATATCTTCGATACCAATTTTGTGTAGGTTAACACACCAGCAAGGGGATTGTTGATTTCATGGGCCACGGATGATGACAATTTCCCCAGGGATGCCATACGTTCAATATGGATGAGCTCATTCTGTGTCCGTTTGATTTCTTCTGTTTTTACACGGACTTTCTCTTCCAAATCTTTAGACCAGAGACGGAGCTGGGAATTGGCAGTGCCCAATTTTTCTAGCATGTCATTGAGAGCACTGCCTACATGAAGCATATCCGAATCATTAAATGATTCCACAGGAATTCGGATATCCGTATTTCCTTTAGCCACTTCGCTGCTGGCATGGACAATTTCAGACATGGGTTTGTATATAGTTCGCTTTGTGAATATGACAATGATGAAAATAGCTCCCATGATAAACAGGGTCACCATTATGAAATATTTGATTTCCGTATCCACCCGGTATTTGTCAATCTCTGCCAGGGACAATTCAATGGAAAGCACACCCAGAAGAAGGTCTTCTTCAGTATGAACATGACAATTGTTATTCCAGCACCGTTTTTCATTTCGTATGGGTGTGAGGACCGACAGAATCCGCCCCGATGATTGGTTCGATACAGAACGTAAATAATTGATAGGTTCTGTTGGTGTCGATAATCCATCATCGGTGAAATGATCCAGAGCATCCATTATAGTTGCACCGTTCTGGTCCGGATCAATGTCTGACGTAGAATGTTTCAGCGACCCTTCCTGATCAAAGACATTTATACGCTCAATACCTGAAAAGCGTGTCAGGTCAAGCATGGTTTCCAGGAGCTCTGAATTATCATTTATTAGCATGGATTTCTGAAGTGCTCGATTGATAATGATGGACACACGGGATCCCCATTGTTGAACCGTGTTCTCGGTCTGGACACGTGTGACATTGAAAATGACTGCTGCAAGGATGGTAAAGAAAACAAGAGAAACAATTAATAAAGACAGGATCATCCGTCGATAAATTGAAGAACCAATAGCAAAACGCTGTGTCATCATGGAAAAACTTGGTTTATTCCCAATAAAATCTACACAACCCTATCTAAATAATCCTGCATTAATAGGATAACTTTGTCTTCTTTAGCAATTTGTAACTTGTGCCTTTTACACTAGTGTGTGTGAATTCCGGGACAGCAAGGATACCAATTTTCGTACGTCCTTTACAGGTACATCCTGGAACCCATGAAACGGGGATTTGTATTTGTGGGCCGGTTTCCTAAACGACATCAACCATTTGGTGTCCTGAACGATCTGGCTGATGTATTCCTTTTTTGTAAGCCAGGATGCAGTATTAAGTGACTCCTGTTCATACTCCATACTCACGATCCACCGGTCTGCCATGGGAAGATCCACAAAAAGCGTGTAATCATATTCCTCCGTATGTAGAAATGGATTGATTTTCTTCACCGTCCCGGCGAATGGGATCTGAAGGTTCACGATACCAGATTCAAGGATAATCCAGCAAAAGCTTGAATGCATGGATAACCGACTCCCTTCTTTTCGCGGAATAAGATCCTTTACATTGGTCCAGAGCCGAAGGAAGAGATTATCAATACCCACATGGACATGGGACTGGCCGATACGTTTTATCCAGATATGATTGGTATAATACTGATACCCCGGTCGAAATTCATTGGGAGATGGCAACCTGATATTGACGGGAAGGAATGCAGAATCCTCCATCGTTTGATATAGAATTGGTTGAACAATTTTCTGTTGGATCGGGCAGTCATCGCACTGATAGTCCAGGGTGCAGAGCTGGTAATCCATCAGCTCTGCATCCATCCAGATACAATGATTCGATTGCTCAGGTTTTGTCACAGGATCCATTCCAAATTACGACTCGAATTTTCTCATGGCATCGATGAACTCAACTTGAAACTCGTACCAGAATTCTTCCGGCATATCTTGAAGTGCAGCTTCTTCTATAGGACCACCTTCCTGCAATACAACCATCCCAGGATCAAAACCAAATTTTCGAGTTGAAAAAGCAAAGAAATCTCGTAAACGATTCAATTCTGTTTGTATCCATTTTTCTGCTTTTTTTGCAAAATACAGGTTCTTTATTTCCTGAATCCAATGAGTGGGTTCAATTAAATACAACCATCCTTTTTGATACACATCTTTTCCTGAAACGCACTTGTTGGCATTTGAGTTGTAATGTTTGATGATCCCTGAAACTGGAGAATACACTCGCAATGTTCTGTTTCCAGATTTGATGCTTGCCATAATCTGGCCTCGTTTTATTAAAGATCCAGGTCTGATTGTATCCGCATATTTAATGGGACCAGTAGTGGCCAAAAGGAAGTTGTCCACACCTACCTTGACTCTACCTGAACCTTCCATAAAGGCCCATGAGTGTGTTGGATCAAGGAAAATACCCTTTGGCAAACTATCGAGAAGTCGAGTAAGAAACCCTTGTGCTGTGTTTACTCCAATTTCTGGAATTACACTTTCTTCTGCAGTAAGTAATTTCCAAAAAGGGATGATCAAAATGAAGAAAGCTATGATCACAAGGTATTCAATTCCTTTTGTTGCAAATATATCGACATAGGAAAACTGGTTCATTTATTCCCCTTTCTATTGGCGACTGTTTAATGGTGACACATGATCGAGAACTGGCATTCTGTTCACAATCCATCTAAAGACCCACAGTTCGATACTGATGATGGCAAGTGTTACTACAATTTCCATCCAGGTCGGTACATACCGGACCACTGCATCCCAGTGATACCCGATAACAGTTATATTTAGACGATTGAGGATGATACCTATTAGTGTTAGCAGGGATGCTGCTTTTACCATTATGACATGCCTCTTTTTCATGGCATAGATATAGAGGAATAATGGTACGCCCACGCATCCAATCACTTCAAGTAAATACCACAATCCATAGCCTGTTGTCAGCAATGGCAACTGTTGATTGTGGAGAAGGATCACCAGTTTCAAAAACAGGTAAGCAAACATGGTTCCTGCACAGATTTTTGCTAAACCAAAGAGTAACGTATCATGATCCTTATGTTCCTCATGAGTTAATTTGTGGGAAAAAACCCGAGTAGTAATGGATCCTTCGAAGATTACCATGGATAGACCTGCGAAGATGCTAGAAACAAAGAAGAGTATTGGGATGAATTCAGTATACCACAACGGATGGATTTTTCCTTTTGCCATTAGGTATAGAGCACCAAGACCTGACTGATGAAGCGTTGATAGAGTAATTCCAAAGATCACTGCACCTATTGTCATATTTTTTAGAATTCTTTTGGCCCTTTCCATACCAAGCCATTCCGCCACAGTCGGCGAAAATTCAATTAAGGTTGCTAACATGTAGAGCATGAAATGCCAGGCAACAAGAAAGAGAACACTGCTGGTTCCGAATGAGTTACCGATAATGGGATTGATCACATTCCATGGTCGCCCTAGGTCTAGTAACAAAGCACCTGCATAGAATAAGTAAGCCAGGAACCCATTTAATACCGTCACTCGAACAATGGGGTGGTATTTCTTCATGTTCAGGATATACACCAGGAAGGTCACAACATAGGCACCACCGGCAAATGCTACACCCGTCACCACATCAAATCCTATCCATAAACCCCAGGGAACGGTTTGCGACAGATTGGATACTGCTCCGAGTCCTTTCCAGAATCGAAGCACAATAATAGCCAGTCCCAAAAGGATAATTGGGACGGTGATGATATTGAACGGTGTCAACATCCGTCCTTTTGGTTTCAATTCATCTTTTAAGAATTGTCCAATGGAACGCTTTTTTTGCGCAGGTGATACGACCATGGATTCTGAAGCATTCATGATGCATCTCCTTTCGATTGGTCTTCATCGGAGTGTGTGGATTTATACAACCCCAACAGCATCATAGGCCATAAGATGAAGATGGAAGGAACACCATAGAGAAAACCTTTGGTCATTTCAGGGAATGATGCCATTTCAATCATTGTATTGAAACCTAATTCTTCGAAAGGAACAGATGCCAGGTAAAGAACACCAGTTCCGCCCGCTTCAAATTCACCATAGACATGATCCACATAGTCGTTGGGATTCTCCAGGATGCGACGATGGGCTTCTTTGAGGATTTCACGGCGTGTACCGAACAGAATAGCGTCGTTAGGACATTCATCCGCACAGGCAGGGATTTCCCCCTCCTTTTGTCGTTCCCAGCACATGGTGCATTTCTGAATTTTCGGTACAGGACTATCGTATTCAAATCGCGGAACTTCAAATGGGCATGATACCATGCAGTACCGGCAACCCATACACTTGTTCTCTCGCCAGATTACAGGACCTTCATCGGTCTTATGCATGGCCTTTGTCAGGCAGGCCGCATCACATGCAGGTTGATTGCAGTGGAGACATTGCTTCTTTACATAGATTTCACCATTGGATGTGTCAAATGCGTTCACCACAGTGAATTGATCAGTTTGGGTGGTTCGAATCATGTCCACATCCGGTTCATCATCCGGTTCTGGGAGACCATTGGCTTCAGCACAGGCGTATTCACAGGATTGGCACCCTTCGCATCGGGTTGTATCAATTAGCATTCCTTTCATTTCAATGGAACTGATATGCGGTTTTGCGTTCAATGCTTCTGACCCCAGAACCGCACTCCCTGTGATACCCAATGCCTTTAAAAATTTCCTTCTATTCAGGTTCATTGGAACCCCCATTCTTCTTTATCAGTCGTTTATCTGGCATCATGATTGGTTTTTTAGACGTGGTTCACCAAGAAACCCTGTTTGGAATTCGTGCCAAAGATCGTCGTTGGAATATTGTAAGACTTTTTCAGCAATTTCCCCACCCTCCTGAAGGGTTGGGTTGCATTCAGCTTCACACGTTTGTAAATATGATGTTGCGAAGAAATCTTTCAAACGTGCGACTTCATCCCCCATCCAGTTGGTGGCTTTTTTTCCAATTTTCAATTCGCGGATTTCATCCATCCAACGATGGGGTTCAATTTCCATAATCCAACGGGAATTGTGGGGATTTGACAGTGCAAACGATGGGTGCTCCACAATTTCTGAATTCAAGAATTGAATTCGACCGCTTATAGGTGATGCAATCCTGAGCTGTTTTCCATTTTGGGATATGGTGCAGAGCAACTCACCTCTCGTTATACTCTCGTTATGATTTGGCAGATCGATATCATCTATTTTCCCAACAACATGTTTTAATAGATCGTCTAATCCAATCCGCACGGTACCCGACTCAGTCAAGTATGCCCATGTGTGGGACCAACCGTGGTACAGTCCCTGAGGAATATGAATAAGATCTTTTTTGAGTTGGTAATCCTTCTTGTCAGTGAAGGGATTGCCCTCGATTGCTCTTTTCCTACGACTACCTCTGTAGTAGTCAATCCCTACAACCAGAAGGATAAAACCGATTAAAAATAGAATGGTCATGGCATTTTCCTTTCTCTTTCACCGATCAAGTTTCAATGACCGTGCCAGAAAAATGAAAACACAATAAGTCCCTATTAATTATTTATTTATAGATTATTCATATTGCATATTTGAATAAATGCCATTGTCGAAAAATTCAGCAATAGCTGGAAAAAACACTTTATGTCCAAATATCCTTAAGCTTATGGGTTGTGTTGATTTTTTCCACACTGTTGGGTTTTTCAACAGTTGTTCAAATGATGAAAAAAACCGCAATAAAAACGGGTTCTCCCATCATGCTAATGATCTGATTGGTTATTTCAACGTATCACTCACAGTGGCACTCATGGATGCTGGAAATGCAATGATTAGTATACGCTTTATTGCCAGAATATTATCCAAGCCCCACGGACATTTCTGGATAACGGTAAGTATAATACCTACCACAACTAATGCCAGGAAGTATGTTCCAAATACTCTGTATACATACTGAATCACATTGCCTTTTAACCATGATCTATAGAAATTGAAGTAAACGAAGACAGCAATTAGAACAATGGAAAGGAGTGATAAGAATAAAACATTCATTAACGGGAGAATTTCTCCCAGTCTCCAGGTTTCTTCGGTGAAAGCAAGAGGAATGGCAAGAATCGAAGAACCCACCATAACCTGCAAAACATCCCTGGCCTTAAACTCCACCATGAGGGGTTTTAGAGCATAACTCAATGTTTTTCCAGATTTGTCCAGAATGGGTATTACCCTGTGGAGATACCCACCAATTCGACGTACCTTTATATGTCTGTTTTGTGATTGATCTTCCATTCTCATATTCCTCATTGCATGAAGTAATATTAGTTAAATATTTTTTGATTAAAAATTTGAAATTCACAGTGGAATTGTCCGTTACATTGTAACTTCAGTCCACCAAAAGGAGTCTACATGCTGGCAATACTTACCCTCCTCATTGTCGTCATGATATCCATTCTTATTACAAGGATTGCAACCAATGCACTTGTACATACGGGATTATCTAAAGAAACGGCTCGATTTCAGGCTCGGTCAGCATTTACCGGGTCAGGATTCACAACATCAGAATCTGAAGATGTTGTTTTACACCCTATTCGTAGACGAATTATCATGTTCTTGATGCTATTGGGTAATGCTGGTATCGTCACAGTTATTTCATCCCTTATCCTGACCTTTATTAACCCGGGAGAAGTCATCCCAAGTTATGCAAAGCTTCTTGTATTGGTAACCGGATTGACTGTTCTGTGGTTATTGGCTTCAAACCAGACTCTCAATAATCGCCTATCAACAATTATTGATAAAATGTTGAAGAAATACACAAAGATGAAAGTACAGGATTATGCCAGCCTCATGCGTATGTCAAAAGACTATGTCATGGCTGAATTGTATGTGGGCGAGTCTGATTGGATAGCCAATAAAACGCTTTCTGAGTCTGAGCTTGCAAAAGAAGGTATCCTGGTGCTTGGTATCAAACGGACAGATGGGACATACATTGGTGCACCCAGAGGATCCACTTACATCGTCCCGGAGGATTCCATATTTGTTTACGGTAGACTGGATGAAATCGGCAAAATTGATACACGGAAACAAACAAGATCCGGTGATATGCAGCATAAAAAGGCTGTAAAAGAACAATCCAGGGTGCTGGAGCAGGAAAAACATGAAGATCCTGTAGATAGCCAGACTGAAAACCAGGAATAACAGCATGAATCAATCAACAAAAAAACTTGGCACATTCGAAGGCGTTTTTACACCCACAATCCTCACCATATTGGGTGTCATCATGTACCTGAGGCTTGGTTGGGTTGTGGGAAACGCTGGATTTGGTGGGGCTCTTGTCATCATTCTTCTTGCGAAAGTAGTCACCATTTCCACGGGATTGTCGATTGCGTCAATTGCCACGAATACCCGGGTAGGAGCAGGTGGCTCCTATGCCCTTATTTCTCGTTCGCTGGGACTGGAAATTGGGTCTGCCATCGGGATTCCTCTTTACCTTTCTCAGGCCCTGGGTGGGGCCCTGTACATTGTAGGTTTTGTGGAGGGTTGGCTTACACTTTTTCCAACCCATCCCCCACTGGTTGTTGCCACATCCGTTTTGCTCTTTCTACTGGTCCTGTCCATTACAGGAGCCAAATTTGCCATGAAGGCCAATTTTTTTATCATGGCTGTGATCATCGCCAGTTTATTTTCATTTTTCCTGGGACAGGTTGACAGCGACACCACCGCCAGAATTTGGGGTGAGTTTGAAAGCACATCTTTCTGGATAGTTTTTGCCATATTCTTCCCTGCTGTTACAGGAATCGAAGCCGGTGCTGCCATGTCGGGAGATTTAACCAATACCAGAAAATCACTTCCCCTTGGTATACTGACCGCTATTGGGATCTCATTGCTGGTGTATGTTGGAGTTGCATTCTGGTTAGACCATAGCGTATCGAAGGAAGCCCTTCTCGCTAATTATACGATTATGGCAGATAATGCACGTTGGAAATCACTCGTGATCGCCGGGATTCTCGGTGCCACACTGTCTTCTGCATTGGGATCAGTTCTTGGTGCTCCACGAACCCTTATGGCACTTGGACAGGATAAAGTGCTTCCCTTCCATCGCTGGTTGTCGAAAAAAAGTAAGAAAGGTGAGCCGATTATGGCTACCATCGTCACAGTATTATTTATCCAGATAAGTCTTATCTTTGGGGACTTGAATACCATCGCTCCTCTGCTAACTATGTTTTTTCTTATCACGTATGGGACCATCAATATTGCAGTTGCCATTGAAAAAGGCATTGGTATCCCATCGTTCAGGCCTGCATTCAATGTTCCACTAATCATTCCTATTATTGGTGGTTTATGGTCCATCAGTATCATGTTTCTCATTGACCCTACTTTCGCATCGGGGGCAATTATCCTCATCATATTGTTTTATATCGTCCAGGTGAAGCGAGGATTAAAAACACCTTGGGGAGATGTGCGAGTAGGAATGTTCCATGCCATTTCCGAATGGGCAGCTAAATCAGCTGCTCAAATGCCAAAACATGCCAAAACCTGGAAACCCAATATGATGATCCTGGTGGAAAACCCAAAGAACTGGGTGAACCTTATTGAGTTTATTAAAGATTTGATATTCCCCAGTGGAACACTACGAGTTTTTTCCATCAAGGTGCTGGATACGGGTGTGTTGTCAAAACTGGACAGATACCGGAAAAGGTTGTTCTTAAAAAGCTCGGATTCCGAAACTACAAAAGAACCGGAATTAACTGCAGATGAACTGGAAGACCACATTGAAGAATTAATTATTCCGCTAAAAGAAAGCGGACTCTTTTCTGTTGGAACCGTTATCGAGAGCAATGATTTTCTGGAGGGTATAAGCATTATCACACAGGTAATGCGTGGTATGTATTTTCCTCCAAATATATATTTTCTCACCATGAGCTCAGACCCCTCCAAGGATGAGCGATTGGAGCGATTGATTACCATTGGTATCCGAGAATCTTTGGGCATTTGTATTTTCAGTTTGCATCCCAAAAATTCTCTTGGAGTGAAAGGCACCATCAATGTTTGGCTGCGTAGAACAAGTCCAAACAAGGACCTGGCAATATTGATGGCATTGCAACTGCAACGAAACTGGAATGGGATTATTCGTTTTGTCACTGTTGAGGATACAGAGGAGAATGCTGTGAAAAGCCGCATACTATTTGAGAAACTAAGTGAAAAAGCCCGATTCCCAGCCAACACTGAAATCATCATCATGCTCGATGATTTTGATACCGCCCTACAAAATGCACCAAAAGCTGATATCAATCTATTTGGTTTGGCAAATAATCCTGATTGCTCAACCATGCATACCCTTTCCAATCTAATTGGAACGTCATGTCTGTTCTTAAAAGATTCAGGTGAAGAAAGTATGATGGTGTAATAACAGATAATGGTTTCAATGATCTAGCATCTAGAGAAATACACAATTTCTTATTCCTGATAGAATAAAACTGGTGATAGTAAATACACATAGTCCCTGGTTCCGAACACCCTTTCACGTCACCAGAAACCTGTTTACAGAATCATGGATCATGATTAAACTGTAACAATAAAGGGAACATGACTATGGATGATTCCAGACAAAAATCACTTCAATATCTTGAAAAATCAGAATCTTATATATATTTTGGCGCCGGTGCACTTCTATCCATAGCTGCATTCATCATGCTGGGCAGGTCGTTCATTTCTCTATTTATGAGCTTGCCCATTTATCCAATGAGAGATATTGCATTGCAATTACTGGATGATCTACTTCTTGTCCTCATGCTTGTTGAATTGATCCATACCATAATTGTTAGCCTCAAAACGCATGTGATCAAAATGGTACCATTTCTTGCGGTTGGACTTATAGCGGCTATCAGGCGGATATTAATCATTACTGTTGAAGCGTCTCACCTCTCTGAAATATCGGAAGTTGTGTTCCAGCGAACCATGATAGAAATTGGTGTGTTATCCATTGGTGTGTTCATTTTTGTCCTTTCCATATTTTTTGTAAGAAGATCTGTTAGACAACCCGAAAAGGAATGAAGACGGATAACTACAATTCCCCATGGCGTAAACTTTCCACTGCCATATATGCTCCCCCCAGGGATGGGCGTATTTACGGTACCCTGGATGTGGATATCACTCGAGCGCAGCAATTCGTAAGTGATTCGAGGAAAAATGGGAAAAAGATTACACTCACCCATGTTGCATCTGCTGCTCTTGGCAGGATATTTGGTTACCATATACCTGAAATAAACTGTTTTGTGAAGCGAGGTACTTTTGTTCCCCGGGATGATGTCATCGTTACGGTCGCAGTAAACATGAAGGGTGGACAGGAAATGTCAAATATCCGCATTCATGATGCACATAATAAAACGGTTTTTGATATAGGAAATGAAGTCCGTGATAAAGCTGCCCGAGCACGACAGGGGACTGAAAATGCAGCGGTTAAAAATAAGTATACACTCTCAAAAATACCCTGGCCATTTCATCGTTGGGCATTTCTTCTCATTCGTTTCATTCATCATGGGCTGGGGATTGAATTACCTTCCATGGGATTAGCACACAATGCATTTGGCTCGGTCTTACTCTCCAATATTGGTTCCCATGGATTGACAACCGGAATGGCTGCCCTCTTTCCTGCCGGGAATATTCCTGCAGTCATCATTATGGGAAAAACGGAAGAAAAACCCGTGGTTCGGGATGGTGAGATTGTCGTTCGGACCATCATGCCATTCACCGCCACCATGGATCACAGAATCCTGGACGGCTTCCACGGAGGATTATTGGCGCATTATGTTAAGAAATACATGGAAAATCCTGAACTTCTTGAAACATTGTATTCAGAAGAAACTATAGGTTGACCGGTTTCCATTTCAGGAAACCAATCACTTTCCATATTATGAACATCAGGATCATGTATGCCAGCAAGATACCTGTTGCGACCCAATACCCTTTCATGGCTCCATCAAAATAAACAAATGGGACATTCAATGTTATTAGCATGGGGAAACCCAGGAACAGGGTAATACCGCTGCCATAAACGGCATCCTCTGCAACAGGGGTTTCAAATTCCGGATCCACAACCCTCAACAGTACAAGTGCAGAATTGATTGTGCCTGTCAGTTCCCCGAAAATTTCAACAAAACGTTCGAAATGGTAGTCGTCAAATGCCCGCCTGCATGCCCAGTACAACCATACCAGTGTGGCAGGTCCAGCCAAAAGTGACATGATAAGAATTGGCAGCCAGTATTGCATCACTACAGTGATACTTATTCCGGCAATGGCTCCAACCACAAGGTAATCAAGAAACAATCCCATTCCTCGTGTCATCAATCCTGAGTCCACCACGTACCCCCTACCAGTCATGTCCAGGAATTTCCTGGTGAGTAGTGCCAGTAACAGGGCCACCACAAAGTGAAACGACCATAGTGTTGCAACAAATCCACCTAAACCATTTGCCAGCATGAGGCCTGCAAGAAAATCAACAACCAGGTAAGTGAGCATATAGACAAAGCCAATTAAGGCAATGTGGAACGCGAAAGGTTCAATGGCCTCAGTGGACATAGGCAAATGCCCGGCGACGGGTGGTTTTCCATTTTTCACAATACCAGTTCTCATATCCTCTGAGATATGATCGACATCTTCAATGAGTGCGGTTTTTTTCCTACGGATTCCCCAATTGATAAGTCCCATACCAACGAAAAAAGCATACAGGTAACCGATCGCCGCAAACGTTAACCCAACCTGGGCACCTCCTGCGAAACCAAATTCTTCCCAGCTGCCTGCGAGGGTGGCTGCCAGACCGGGACCCATCCCAAAGCCCAGAGGAACCACCAACCCAATCCCAACAAACAAATCTGGTTGAATTGTATACACAAGTGCAAACGCAACCAGCAGTCCTATCAATCCCTGTATGAGATAGGTGATGAGAGATGCAAAACTTTTGCTCAAGGGTCCTTTTCCCCAGTGTTTTTTTTGCTGTCGCAAACCAAGAGAAATGAAGGTCAATGCAAGGAAATGATAGACGTAGAGAACCAGCCTATCTGATTGAAGATTGATCAACCCAAACCCCTGTGAGCCCACCAGTAGTGCAATGGCACCACCAATGAAATTGTTCGGGATCAGATAAGTTTGAAAGAACTTTATGTACCTGCGGGCAATGGTTCCAATCAAAATGAACGTGCTCAAATATAGTAAATCAAGAACAACAGTTTTTAGGTTGACATCAAGATCCCATGGACTCATAAATCCTCCTGATAATTAAGATGTGAAAGTGAGTGATTAGAACAGATAGCCCAGCCCAATATATAGTCCGCTGCTTCCATCACGTTCATCCTTTGCCATGCCGTAATCCGCTGCAATGATAAAGTTTTCATTCAAAGCAATTCGAAATCCGCCGCCGTAGCCCACATGCCAGGTATCCTCCACTTCGGGAATCATCATGCTGGATGTTGGATCGATACTGTATTCATAGGGTTGGTATACTTTTCCTGCATCCATGAACGCATTAAGTGCAAGATAGAAGTCCTGATTGAAAAATGAAAATCGAACAAATTTCCATCGAAACTCCATGTTTCCAAATGCCACACCATCGCCAATAACCCTGTTTCTCAGTATTCCTCGAATGGTTTTAGATCCGCCAAATCCATCCTGTGTCTTGTAACTGCTGTGTGCAAACGGAAGCATGTAGAAGGGGATATCACCTGATAATTTTCCCTGGAGTCCCAATCTGTATGCAAATGAGAGGTTGTCTTCCATGAGAGTAAAATACTGCCTGTGAGTTAATACATATTGACTGTATGAACCTTCTTCCGTTGATGCAAAAAGGATAAGTGCTTCTGTCCACAATCCACTCATGGGGTTAGGTTCATTATCCCTGGAATCATACACAAACCCACCCTTCAGGAATGTTGTTTGACCTCCATCTGCATCATTTTCAGGAATGATACCCAGATTGATATACTCATCATAAAGTGTCGTAGTATCGGGTAATGGATTCTCATCATTTCCTTCATTCAAGCTTTCAATATCCACTGTTGAGATGTCGGTTTTGTAGGATCCGATACCAGCGAACCAACGTGCATTTTTCATCGGGAGATTATTCTGCACGTCAACGGTTGTACGTAGTAAATCCCTGGCATATTTGTAGTAGACTCGAGTACGATACAATGTATTGGTCTCATCATCATCCGTGTATAGAGGTTCATATGCACCCTCGTACCCGTTAAACCCATAGAAATCCAGTGCCTTCTCTGTCAGGTAGGATAGGTCCACTGTGACCCGATACCCCTTCTGCATCACATCCTTGAAATCCATGAAGGCAACATTTCTTCCACTTCCCTTCGTGGTCCGGGACCATTCAAGATACATGGATTTACTGAAATCAGGATAACGAGTGCCATCTCCATAGTCAAAAACATTCATAATGGCACCGTACAAAAACCCTGTATCCGTATCATAAGAAACTGCCGGTATTCCCCCGAGACTCCAACCTGATTTTGTGGATTCCTGAGCGAAGCCAACGGTTAGACACAGAACCAAACACAGACGGAAACCTCCTTGTACCATATCAACCCCTAATCTGATGATTAACAAAAAAATATGAGAAGTAGTTTAATGAAAAATAAGGTAAATGGGAAAAGAAGATACCGTGTTAAGTATCAGCTTGAATTCCCTGGAATATTGTAGAAATGAAGTATGGTGCTCTTCTACAAATCCAAATCTATTAGCTTATTCTTGATGGCGTATTTTGTGAGCTCTGCCGTGTTGTGTAGATTCAACTTTCTCATGATGTTTTTTCGATGTGTCGTTACGGTATTACCACTGATAAAAAGCTGGTTTGAGATTTCACTCACCGTTTTTCCCTCAGCAATAAGCTGTAGAACTTCCGTTTCTCGACCGGATAGTTTACTTGCAGAACCTCCTTGCCCATGCCATTCGGGGTGGACAATATCATCCACAAGGACTTCAGACACTGTTGGACTCAGGTATTTTTTCCCTTTCATAACCGTTCGGATGCCTGAGATAAGTTCCTCCACGGCATTCTTTTTCAGGATGTATCCCGCTGCTCCTGCTTTAAGGCTGTTTACTACATACTGTCGGGTTCCGTGCATGGACAGGACAAGTGTCTTGGTCTTTGGCTTCAGTTTTGTTACCTGTCGTGTGACGTCTATCCCATTCAATCCCGGCATGGATATATCCATTATCACAACCTGTGGGTTTAATTCGGTAATCAGGTCCAGCGCTTCCTGACCTGTGGAAGCTTCACCCACAACCCGAATATCATGTTCATCCTGAAGCAGGGATACAATCCCTTTTCTTAATATAGTATGATCATCTGCAATAATAACATCAATGGTTCCCATGCAATTCCTCCGGTCTATTCAATGGTATTGTGATTTGTACCTCAGTTCCCTCGCCGGGATTTGTTTTTATATACAATTTTCCATTTAAAATCTGAAGTCGTTCTTCCATCCCCACAAGCCCTGCACTTGTTTTCATTAACTTCGTCTCCATGACTTCTTCATAATCAAATCCAACACCGTCATCTCTAATCACAGCATACATATCTTCATCGATTTTATCAATATTAATTGTCACATTCTCAGCGTTAGCATGCCGGGATATATTTGTCAATGCTTCCTGCACAATTCGATAAAATATTATTTCCTGATCATCGTCTAATTCTGCCTCATGCAGGTTGAAGTTTAGGTTAACAGAAATCTCATTCCGCTTTCTATACTGGCCGATATACCACTCCAGAGACGAATACAGCCCAAGTTCATCAAGCATGGTTGGACGCAACAGGAGAGAAAGATCACGGATGCTTTCCTCACTCGTATCAATCATTCCTATGGTGTCTTTCAGTTTTTCAATGATTCCTGAGTCATTATGCCCTTTTAAACCAACCAGTACCTTCGAAACATTGATTCTCATGGCTGTCAGCATTTGTCCAAAATCATCGTGGAGTTCCAATGCCAGATTCTTCTTTTCCTCCTCCTGCAATTGCAATAACTGTTGAGAAAGCTGCATTAGTTTTTTTCGATGGATGAGAGAACTGTCAACAGCAAACTTCCTTCGAATGATTCCGGCAGCCTGCTGGCTAATGGTATTGATTCTTAGTTTTTGTTCATCTGTAAATGGCACACCACTGAAGAAATGAAATGTGGCGTGGACTGTATTGTCCGCAATGAGAGGGACGATCCCCATATATTTGATCGACCTGAGTTTTCCAATATTGGTAATGATTCCAAATATATCTCTAAGACTCCACTGTCCGGCGTTGATCAGTGTCTTTTTATTTACAATTTTTCTGAGAATCGAATAGTCTACATAAACAGGTTGTTGTCTGGTTATAATCTGCTCAAGAGTACTATCCTTAATCAGCCTTAAGGTTATTTTGCTCTCATCATTGTCTGATTTGCGCGGCACCAACCCCATGATTTCCTCACTGAAGATGAGGTAATTCACTTCAATGGTTTTTAGATCATCATCTGTGTGACTGGCAATGAACCCATTGCAGTCAAACTCCTGAAACAACCAGTGCCCGATTCGAGCATAAACATTTTCAAGTTTCCCAGGTTCATTGATGATAGAGTTCACATCGTTTATCAGCGTCAGGTCTGCGGATTTTTCTCGAATTTCTCGCTCAGTTATCTTGCTTTCGGTTCTATCCTGGATAATGACAATGATGTACTGAATATTTTCGTCCTGATCCATAACAGCAGACGTAAATACTTCAGTCCAGAGTTCAGTACCATCCTTGTGGTTCATCCTGCATTCCAGACGAATCCCTTCCGGTCCGGCACTCTGGATTGATGGGAAGAATATTTCCGGATCGATCCAATCATCTTTATGGACCAGGGATTTTAGAGAAACATTTTCTAATTCTTCCGGATCGTATCCAATGAGTCTTTCAAATGCCTGATTACTTGATAGAATCCTGCTTTGGGTATCCATGAGGTAAATTGGAATACTTGAGTGTTCAAATATATCCTGAAAGACAGTATCTGGTTTCGTACTCATATCAATGTCCAATTTTAGGACAGGCAATTAAAAATCACCAGCATAGAAAACAGGATAGATTGTGAGAAAATTAGAAGTCTTTTCTCCGTTTGTACCAGCCTAGACCCAGGATGACGGTAATCCATGCATTTACCAGGAAAAAAGGCATATCCCCAAGAACAATGGCATGAATGGTCAGGATAAAACTGGCCACAGTATTGATTGGGTAAAAATACAGGCTGTATTTCGTGAGTAGTGTCGTATACCCAATCATGAGTAGAATGAGTCCAATCCATCCTACCATGGTGTTAGGCATTCCCTGTAAAAAAATACCCGTCTGGCTTCAAACGGGTATTTTTCAACAAATATTTCACTGGATTAAAATTCCCACTTTACTCCTACCGTTGGGTAGACATCCCAAACATCGTTAACAACAGGAAAATTGTATTGAACATGGATTTCGCCACCAATGGCTGCGTATTCATTCAAATTCCACCAGAGTTGTGGTTCGCTAAACACTATCCAATCCTTACCATCTGCACCTGTTTTATCCATGGTCCACACATCCACAAACCCTGCAAACGCTAATGCTCCATGCACCAATGGCTTAAACCACACGGCTGTTAGCTGGAGATCATGAGAATCTGTGGAGACCGGGTGCCGGTATAATACATCAACCGTAACCGGCAATCCAGGGAGATCAATGGTCCTGCTTACTCCTGCCAGCCAGATTTGACCCAGTGGAAAACTGGAAGTCAATCCATCATTGTATTGCAGGGATGCCTGAACAGCATCCGTTACTGGAAGGGCAAAATATCTTGCAATTTCCATGTAAGCAAGAGATGCGGTTTTATTCCCGGGTTCATTGTATTCCATGTCAACAAACCAGTATGTTGCGCCATGATCATCCGGTTTAAACATTTCAAATGTTGATACAAAATACTGTCTATCGCTATCAAGCTCATAATGTACCTGGATGTTTTGCGAAAACGGTATGCCTGGTATGAAAAACAATATGAACCAAAGATGTTTCATGGAAGGTTATTCAATTCCCAATAATTCAATTTCAAAAATCAACAGTTGGTTGGGTCCGATCTTTGCACCGCTCCCGCGTTCGCCATATCCAAGATGTCCAGGAACATAAACTTCCCATTTTTCACCTACTCGCATAAGCTGAAGTGCTTCTGTCCACCCCTTGATAACGCCATTTAACCGAAAGGATGCAGGCTGATCCCTGCCAACAGAACTGTCGAAAACCGTGCCATCGATTAAACGTCCTGTATAGTGAACACTGACTCGATCTGTCACCACAGGTGATGGACCCTGGGCAGATTCCAGCACTTTATACTGCAATCCGGTTTCTGTTTCCACCACACCTTCTTTCGTCCGGTTTTCTGAAAGAAATTCGTCTCCCTCTTTGGCATTTTTCTCTGCCTTCATCTTAGCCAGTTCCTGCTGTTTTTGCCGAAGTTCTACACGAAAAGCTGCCAGTATTGAGCGCATCTCTTCTTCGGTAAATACCGTTTCATCTCCACCATAGGCATCCATGAAACCACGGGTAAAGACCTGGGGGTTCACATCCACAGACTGATGATTGAAACTGGTGGCAATATCCATTCCAATGCTATAGCTGATGGTGTCAACATGTGTTTCAACGGTCACATTTGGAGTGCCTCCAGGGATTTCGGACTGATTTCCGCATCCAATTAGAATAAGAATTGGAAGCCATATCAGAAGGTTACGTATCATGATTTTCCTTTCTTTCCATAATTAAAAACCCGGAAAGTTACATCAACTATCCCGTCGATAGTGGAACTAATCGTTCCCTGATTTTTTCATGATCTTTACAGCGGTACCGTATACCAGTAATTCAGCTGAACCGGCCATCACCATGGATGTCTGGAATCGGACCGATACAACTGCATCAGCTCCCATGGATTCAGCCTGTCGCTTCATTCTTTGAAGGGCCTGTTCGCGTGCCTCTGCCATCATGGAGGTGTACTCTTTGATTTCACCGCCAACGAGAACCCGCAATCCCGCCACAATATCCTTCCCAAGATGTTTTGCACGGATCGTATTTCCAATCACCGTTCCCAAAGATTCAATAATTGAATGACCGGCGATAGTCTCTGTAGTGGTGATGATCATGATTCAATATCCCTGAAGGGTTCATCATCCTTATCGGATTGTGATTCTCTGTACACCGAGTAGAGCATCATGATGACACCCACAATGACAGCGGTGATGGCCAGTCCTGTAATGGGGTGGGATGCAAGAAAGGATAAAATGGTTTTGACAAATATCAATACCAGCACCACCGCGCCACCAATAATAAAATATATTCCTGTCTGCTTCATAAATCGTCTCCTTTAACTGAAGGAATTTTACCAATTCTAACAATTTTTTTCCATATCATCCTTTCAAAGTTCATCGTGATTGTGTAATTGTATTCCCAGTAAATTTTATCATGATTGCCTGCGAAACAGATCGGATTATATTTGAATCATTTTGTGGAGGATATGACAAAAATTTCATCTACCTTCTCACTGACAAAGCGACACACCAACAATATCTGGTGGATGCAGCACTTCCACTCCGATCCATTCAGCAATCCATTCAACCCCAATACATTGGTTTACTTCTAACCCATACACACGAGGATCATACTGCCTTTGTCGGGGAACTAGTAAATGTGTATCCGAAAATAATCATACATGCAAATGAACCATCAGTTTTGAGCAAATGCAATGTTCGACCCATTAGTGATGGGGATCGGATTCCTTTCGGTGACAGGTTCATACACGTCATTCATACTCCAGGTCATACAATTGATTCTTGCTGTTTTTATCTTGAACCATATCTCTTTACAGGAGATACACTTTTTGTGGGTAGAACCGGTCGCACCATCTCACCCGGTAGTAATACAGTACAACTATACAGGTCCGTATACTCAAAACTTCTCCCTTTACCCCCTGAAACCCTTATATTCCCGGGGCATGATTATGGCGAAAAACCAATGATAACCCTATCTCAAAACATCGAAATGAGTCCACTTCTCCAGGCAACGGATGAATCGGATTTTTGTAAACGTATGGCTTTCTACGAAGCGAATCGATGAGGTAAACCAGTAATGAAATTTCATATCTTGCTCGTATCAATCCTGATCCTATTTTTTTGCATTTCCTGTAACGAAGATGATTCCTGCACAGATTGCGGTGGCGGCCTTGAAGAAGGATATTTATACAAAACTGTTACAGAAGATGATATTTCTAAATTGGGTCAGTTGGGAATTACACTTGATGAGTGTATCCAGTTTAAATTTGTAAGCGATACAGGTGAGGAACTGGATATTGAGACGGTGGCCGTAGTAGATGACTGCTGCTGTGATCTGTATGAATTTTAATGATCCTCGAAACATACCTTGAAAGAAAACCACCTGAATCAGCTGTTATAAGCCTTCATGGCTATACCGGTGATGAATATTCCATGAGACCGGTGGCCATTGGTGTTCGTGCACATTATACAAAATGGCTGATTCCACGCGGTCCATTCGGCAACAGAACCAATAAAGGATATTCCTGGTTTTCAGGAAACGACGATTCAGGATGGGACAGCAGCAAATCATTTGAGATCCTTTCGGAATTATTGGGTCGCCTGTTTCAGGAAGGTTTTCCAGCAGAAAAAATATTCTTCATGGGTTTCTCTCAAGGTGCCTGTCTGTGTATGGAGTTTATGGCAAGATTGCCTTATTCCATGGGTGGTGTGATACCTATCTGTGGGTTTATTAAATACCCGGAGAAACTGAGATCAGAATCCACACCAGAAAGTCGAAAGACACCCGTACATTTGTTTCATGGGATGAAGGATGAACTGGTACCGCTATCTGAAAGTGAATCGGCTCAATGGTTATTAAGTGATTTGGGACATGATGTCATGTTGACTCCCTATCGTGCCGGTCACAAAATCTCCTCGGCAATTCTCCCTGCAATTCGAACCATTATTGAGGGAACGTAATTGCATCCATTACTTGACCAAGAAAAACAACAAGAAGCCCGGCAGTACGAAAAAGAAAAACGATTGCTAGGACTGATCGGATCTGTGATTTCATTTCTTTTCCTGATTGTATTCTATATCTCTGGCTTGAGTGAGTGGTTTGCCTTTCGTTTTCCTGATTCCCATGTTTCGCTTGCGGTTCTAATTTATACCATTGGATTTATTTTACTCTCAACGGTTGTTGGGTTTCCACTATCATACTTCTCTGGATTTGTCCATGAAAAAAAATGGGGGTTCTCCAATCACACATTCACATCCTGGATTTGGGATGAAACAAAGTCACTTTTATTATCGCTGGTATTATTTCCTCTTTTGTTAGGATTGCTGTTGTGGATCATGACCTCGTTCCCCCAAACATGGTGGCTGGTAGCCGGTTCATCCATGGCAGTTATTGGCGCCATTTTTGCCACCCTGTTTCCTGTTATGATCCTTCCTCTTTTCAATGATTACACACCCATTGATAATGAGGAATTAACATCACGACTGGAAACGATTCTAGAAAAGGTTGGGTTAAAAGCCGGAGGGTTTTTTGTGGAGGACATGAGCAGACAGACCAAAAAAGAAAATGCCTTTCTTGCAGGGATGGGAAAAACAAGACGCGTGGTCCTGGGTGACAACCTGATGGATCACATGTCCATTCCGGAAATTGAAAGTGTCATTGCACATGAGGTTGGGCATTACAGGTATGGCCATATCTGGAAGAATATCTTTATGGGAACCATCCAGCAGATTATTCTCTTTTTTGCACTTCATTTGGTGATGAACGCCATGTTTCCATCCTTTCTGGATTCTACACGATGGAACTTGACCACCCTACCAGTTTTCTTTCTCATGTTTGGTGTGTTCAATGGTCTGTTCTTTTCACCTCTAAACATGGCTATTTCCAGGTATTTCGAACGACAGGCAGACAGGACATCCCTGGAATTGATAGAGAATAAAGAACATTTCATATCCGCTATGGCTGGACTTGCAAATCGAAATCTATCCAACGCCTACCCATCCAGGTGGATCAGGATATTCTTTTACTCTCATCCCCCCATTTGGGAGAGATTGGAATTTGGGGAGAAGTATTAGAGTTTAGTTCTCAGTTGTCAGTTCTTAGTTGTCAGATGCCTGATTGTAAAACCAATACATGGGTAACAGATTAGTTTCAGAACATAGGTAACACTGT